>JBBDYA010000029.1:0-39888 GCA_040902005.1 Gemmatimonadaceae bacterium
TAAGGTGTTACCGATGTCTTTAGACTAAAGTGTTACCGATGTCCTTGTTCGTTCAGAACGACGAGAGTTGGGCGAGAGATTACGAAGCGAGATCTTCTTCTTGCGCGCACTCCCGGTGGCGCGATGTCGTTTCCATCAGATGGGGCACCCTGAAGTGCCGCGGTATTTATGACCCCTGGAGCAGGTCTTCCAGCCACCAGCGTTTGCTTTGGGCATCGAATGTCAGAACGGCGGGCCTTTGTCGTCTAGCTAACGCGAGTTAGAACGTCAAGAATACAAGGGTTTACTGCAAGCACGCGCCAATAATCCGCGCGCCAACGCAATTATACGGCGCGCGGATCTGCATTGACACCACCCACCGGAGAATGTCCCGCAGTGCCTCGCAGTCCGGGGGGCGCCTCAGGTGCACCAGCGAGATGCTGTCATGCGTCCGTCCGGCACGTATGGGCCTCCATGATCGCGAGGCCCGATCGGGACGGGCATTGTCGCCGACACTGGGTGCGGGCACCGTACCCGGATAGGCGTCGCTCCATTAGCCTCCGTTGGAGTGCGCCACCATCCTTCCTCCTCTCAGCTCTCCGCCATCGAGGCCGAGCGTCAGCCCCTCCTCGTCGTCGCCGGACCGGGAGCGGGGAAGACCTTCTGCCTCATCGAGCGCATCCGCTACGTGATCGAGCACCACCACGTAGCCCCGGACCGCATCGTGGCCTTCACCTTCACCAACAAGGCCGCCGAGGAGATCGCGGCCCGCCTCGACCAGCTCGGCCCCGCCGCCCGACAGGTGAAGCGCACCACCATCCACAAGTTCTGCGTGGACGTCCTTCGCCAGCACGGACCCGCCATCAACGTGGATCCCGGTTTCGGCATCGCCGACGAGGACTATCAGTTCTCGCTGCTGCGCCAGCTGGGCTCCAGCGACAAGAACCATCGCTCACTCATCCAGGCGTTCGCGCGACACCGCCTGCGCGGCGACACGCTGGGCCTCTCCGAGTCGCGCCGCTTCGAGCGCTACGAAAACGAACTCCGCACGCGCCGCATGCTGGACTTCGACCAGCTGTTGCTCAAGACGGCAGACGCGCTCGCCCACGCGGATGCCGCCGAGGTGATCCGTGGCCGCTTCGACGTGATCCTCGTGGACGAGTTCCAGGACCTGAACCCGGTGCAGTACTCCATCATCCGCACCCTGGCCGAGCGCACCCGCAACGTGTTCGCCGTGGGCGACTACGACCAGTCCATCTACGGCTGGGCGGGCGCGGAGCCAAAGCTGTTCGAGCAGTACATCAACGACTTCGGGATCGTCAAACCGGTGTTCCTTCTCGAGAACCACCGCACCGCGCGCGACATCTTCCAGCTCGCGCGGCGATTCATCGAGGTGAACCCCGCGCTCCCGGGATTCGGCGGACGCCCGGAGATCGCCACCACTCGCGACAGCGAGCACCCGGTGGAGTCGTTCGCCTTCGAGAACGCGGAAGACGAAGCGGCCTGGCTCATCGACGACCTGCGCCGCCACCGCGAACGGCACGGACTGGCCTGGGGTGACTTTGGCGTTCTCTATCGCACCCACGAGATCGGTAACCTGCTGGAGCCCGCCCTGCTCACCGCGGGGATCCCGTGCCGCCTTGCCCACGGACGCGCGGTGGGTGAGGACCCGATCATCGCCTACGTCGTGGCATGCCTCGGCGTCATGACCCACCCGGGAGACGTTGCGTACCAGGAGCGCTTTCTCCAGATGGTGCTGCCGCGCACGCTCACCGACTGGGCACGCACCGAGGCCGAGCGACGCGGGCAGTCGCTGCTCGCGCCACTGCGCCGGCAGCTGGATTCCAGGGGCGCCAACTGGGAGGAGATCCGGCGGGCGGTCACCACACTCAAGAACCTCGGCGCATTCCTGCGCCGGCACGATGCGCTGATGCCGCTGTTCGACGAGCTGCTGTCGCGCAGGGTGGGGAAATACCGCAATGCGCTGGCGGAGCGACATCTGGAGCTGGACGACCCCGAGCTGAACGCTGAGGCGAGCGCTCTGGCGTTTCGTCTTGACTCGTTGCTGCGGAATCAGCGACCGCTTGTGCTGCCCAGGCTTGGAGGGGCGGAGATACCGGTCAAGGCGATGCTGCATGAGATTGGAGTCCGTGAAGTAGTGATTGACGGCGGACTTGACGGCGGACGTAAAGGCGGACGTAAAGGCGGACGTAAAGGCGGACTTGACGGCGGACGTGACGGCGGGGTTGGGGGGGAGAGACTCGAGGGGCAGAATCTGCCCTTGCTCGTGTTCAAGGCAGGGCAGATACTCACGGCCCGCAAGTTCGCCGGCACGTTCCGCGACTACACCACCATCGACATCGAATCCACGGGGCTTGGCAAGACGTGCGAGATCGTGGAGATCGCCGCGGTTCGTGTGCGCGACGGACGCATCGTCGCGGAGTACCACTCCCTGGTGAAGCCGCGCATCCCGATCGAGCCGGGCGCCACGCTGGTGCACGGCATCGACGAAGCGAAATGCGCCAGCGCCCCCTTCTTCGAGCAGGTGTGGCCCGCGTTCCGCGACTTCTGCGGCGACGACGTGCTGGTGGCTCACAACGGCGAGGACTTCGACTTCCCGGTCATCCGTCGCATGGCCAGCGGGCTGCCCGGCGCAAACACGATGGCCACCTATGACAGCATGCCGTTGGCGCACGAGATCACGCCCACCAGCAGGAAGCTCGAGAATCTCGCCCGCGACTTCGGTATTGATCCCGGCCGCTCGCACGGCGCGCTGGACGACTCGCGCACGCTCGCGCTGGTCTTCGCGCGGCTCAACCGCGAGAAGGTCACCCGCTCGCGCAAATCCTGCCTCCTCCAGTTGCTGGACCACCTGGGCGTGGCGCTCGCGCTGTCACAGCCGCTCCCGGAACCGGGCGACTCGCGCGTGTTGCTGAACATCGCACATCCGTTCGCGCTGGGCGCGTTCAGCGGGGCGCTGGAGTACTACCGTGGCCACCGCGACGCGGCCGCTGCCGCCGGCGATTCGTCGCTCCCCACCGTGGACGACGTCATCATCCGGCTGGGCGGTCACGAACTCATGGAGCGTATCCGCCGTTCCAGGACCGCCGAGGAGCGTTACCCGTCGTCCATGCAGCGTCTGCGGCTGCTGACGGCGGGCACGCAGGAGCTGCCGGTCACCGGCCAGATCGACGCGTTCCTGGAGCGCGTGGCATTGTCAGGGCGCGAGGCGGGGGACGAAGACGCCGGCCGTGTCAACCTGCTGACGCTGCACGCCACCAAGGGGCTGGAGTTCTCGCACGTATATATAGTAGGGGCCGAGGACGAGCAGTTCGCGCGGGAGCGCGACACGCGCGAGCAGCTGGAGGAGAACCGGCGCACGTTCTACGTGGGGATGACGCGCGCGAAGGACCGGCTGGTGTTCACGCGCTGCGTCACGCGCAACGGCAAGTTGACGGGTGGCACGCGCTTCCTGGACGAGCTCGGGCTGTCGCCGCGCGCGTAGTGCGGTTGATCCTTCGGGGTCGAGGCGCGGGGTGTGGGACTCCCTCGCGCGCCCCGCGCCTAGACCAACGGGGTGAACAACTCGTTCAGTGCGCAGCTGAACCCGGGCAGCACGTCCTCGCCCTCGAGCGCTCCCTCCTCGCGCACGATACTGATCGTGCCGTCTGCGCGGTGCACGTGCGCGAGCGCGCGATCCGGATCGATCACCCAGACGACGCGCGTGCCGGCCCGGAGCCAGTCGGCGACTTTCGCGAGCACTTCGCCGGGCCGGTCACCAGGGGAGAGGATCTCCACGGCCAGGTCAGGCGCAAAGGGCACATACCCTTTCCGGCCGACCGCCTGCGTTCGTTCAGCCCGCACGAAGGCCAGGTCTGGTGCGCGAACGGTATCCGGCTCTCGTTCGATCAGGAAGCCGGTGTCCTGCCCGAACAGCATGCCCGCGTTCCGCGGAGAGACGTGCCGATCCATCAGCGAACCAAGCCTGAGCGACAGGTAACCGTGCCAGCCACCGGGAGGCTCGCGCACCACGAGCACGCCACGAACAAGCTCCGTTGCCTTGTTCGGGATGTCGTTGCGGAGCAGCTCCTCCGCGGTCATCAGGCGCGCCTGCGATCCCATGTACGCAATCTGCTCGGCCATGGCCGAGAATATCAACTCGGAGGCCGGGGCGTGCACAACGGGCCGGCTGACGCCGCGACGAAGGTGAGCCGGGGCGGGCACTCGACCTTCATGAAGCCGGGCTACTTCAGCGTACGAACTGTGAGCTCGCGAACGCGCCTGAAATGACGAGGATCGCCCGTGAGGACGTCGTCACCCCTCGCCAGCGCCGAGCACGCGATGAGCATGTCCGAGGTCGGAATGCGGGCGCCTCTTGCAGCGAGCCGAGCGTCCCGCTCGGCGAACAAGCGGGCGGTTGTGAGCGTGATAGGAACGACGGGAAGCGCGACAAGGAGGGCCTCCACGAACTCTTCGCGCCGCGCTCGGCGCACCGGGCCCTCGGCACGCCAAACGCCGTGGAGCAATTCCGCGGCACTCATCACGGAGAGCGCCAATTCGATATCGCCCCAGCGCGTCATGACTTCCTCGATGAACTCGGCGGCCGTGAGGCGCTGACGCTCGGCGTGAATGAACGCCGTGGAGTCGATCAGGAGTCCCACGACGGGCGCTGATCGGGTGGCTCGCCCCTGAGCAGGGTGCGGAGGTCCCGTCCGAAAGCATCGTCGAGATGAACCGCGTCGCGGCCTCGGAGCAGGGCAAGACACTCCGACGCCCGCCGGGCCACGTTATACGGCGGGCCGAGGAGTGCGACATCTGCACCATGACGGCGAACCAGGAAGGCCCGACCGGCTTCCACTTCATCAAGGAGGCTCGAGAAGGAGCGGCTGGCTTCCGTTGCGGAGACTCGGCGCTCGCGCCGGGTACGATCAGATTTCTTTGGCATTTATCTGATTCTACCATGGTGTGGGAGCCAGGTCAAATGCGGACGCGGAAACTCTCCGAGGGCCGCCATCAGGCCGATGCTGCCGCGATGGGCCCTGCGTCCACGAGCTTCTTCTCACGTGGGTCGACCCGCAGGTTCATCCCCTCGAGCGACCGGGAGCCGAGCAACACCATGTCACCCTTGTCGCCAAAGACCACTTCATCGATCGTCTCGACGCCAAGTGCGCGAACAAGGGCGTAACCGATGTCGCGCTGCGCTACCCGTCCGTCTGCCGTCCGCAGTCGCAGTCTCTTCTCGATCCGGATACCGAGCGACTCGAGAACTGCGCGCGGCACCATCGTCAGCTCCGCTCCGGTGTCGACCAGGGCTTCGGGAACGGACCGACGATCGCCGCGCCGCAGTGGGTTCTCGATCTCGATGGTGACCCTGAATACTCCCATGTCCGACATGATGCACTCCTTTTGCGACTGCGCGTCACCCTTTCACTGCAGGCGCGACGAATCCGTTGCAGGGTGACCGACGCGCCCAGGCGTGAGCAGCGCGCTCAGCCAGCAGGTGAAGTTCCAATCTGCTCCGCCACGGCCGAGAATATCAACTCTGCCGCCGTGGTGGGCACGCGCAGTAACCTCCCTGATGGCCGTCATCGGCGGTGTCGGCCAACACCTGGCGAACACCCTCGCCTACGAGAGATCTCAATAGGCATGTAAGGCTCGTGTCAGTTGTCCAAGTATTGGTACTATGCTCGCGCCGGCCGGAACACCTCGCCCCGGCCCCGTGTTGTTCAAAGCTTCCCTGGAGCCCGTGAGCGGCGCCTGATGCAGGGGTAAGTGAGGCGCGAGCCGGGCGCATCGGGATAAGCGCGGCCCGCGCTAAGCCAGGATGTCGCCCAGCAGGCAGCGGAAGCCGGGCAGCACGTCCTCGCCGTCGAGCGTTCCGTCGGCGGGGACAATGTCGATCGTGCCCTCGGCGCGATGAACGCGCGCGACGCCGCGACCGGGATCGAGCACCCACACGAGCCGGGTGCCCGCGCGCAGCCAGTCAGCGACTTTCTCGAGCACTGCGCTCGGGCGATCACCCGGCGAGACAATCTCGACCGCAAGATCCGGCGCGAACGGTACATACCCGCGCCGGGCGATCCCTGTCGTCCTTTCAGTTGGCACGAATGCCAGGTCTGGTGCGCGCACGGTGTCGGGATTGCGCTCGATCAGGAATCCCGTGTCCTGTCCGAAGAGCATTCCTGATCGCCGGGAATACACGTGCTGACCGAACAGGAACGCGAGTCGGGCGGAGAGATGCCCATGCCAGCCACCGGGAGGCTCGCGCACGACGAGCACGCCGCGCACCAGTTCCGTGGACTTGTTCGGAACGTCGTTGAGGAGTGACTCCTCCGCGGTCATCAGCGCTTGCGATCCCATACACCCAATCTTCACAGCCATGCCTGAAATTTCAACTCGGCGGCGGGATCCAGCACAACCGAGTTCGTTCCGATCAGTCCTTGGCGTCGCCTGCGAGAACTCTGACGAACGCGTCCACCGCCAGCGGTCCCGAGCCAGACGACTCCGGCACGTGATCGTGCTTGAAGAAGACGTACGCCTCCTTGCAGTCGAGCGCTCTCACCTGGGCCGCCCACTGCGCCAGCGCGTCAGCGCTGTAGTCCAGCCGGTGCAGCCGCAGGTACGCCCACGCGGCCGTGCACCGCACCGGTGAGCTGAAGTCGTCCTGGTCGATGGACACGAACGCGACCCGGTGTTCGCGCAGCGCGTCCAGCGTCTCGTCGTCGAACCAGCTGGGATGCCGAAATTCCATCGCGTAGCGGCGCCCCTCCGGCAGCTTCTCCAGAAAGGCGCGCAGCCGGCCCGCGTCCTTCTTCATGTTGGGGGGCAACTGGAACAGGATGGGCCCCAGCCGCTCGGCGAGCGCCGCCGTGGTCCGCACCAGGTACTCCACGTGCTCAGTGGCTTCCGGCTTCAGCCGCGCGAAGTGCGTGATGCGCTGGCTGGCCTTGATGGCGAAGGTGAACTCCTCCGGCACCTTCGACGCCCAGTCGAGCAGCACGGACTCCTTGGGCATTCTATAGAAGGTGTTGTTGATCTCCACGGTGGGGAACCGGCTGGCGTAGTAGGCCAGCATCCCCGCGTCCTTCAGGTCGGCGGGATAGAACGGTCCCTTCCACTCCTTGAAGGCGAATCCGCTGGTGCCGGCGAGGATCTTCATTGGGGGGACAACTATAACACGCGGATCAGCGCAGATCACGCGGATTGCGCGGATTCACAAGAAAGAGGCCGGAGCGTTGAAGCCCCGGCCTCCCCTATCCGCGTAATCCGCGCCATCCGCGCTAATCCGCGTGACTCCGCGTATTTCACATCTCCACGAGAATCAGGAACCGCGACGGCGCCCAGAACTCGTCCTTGTTCGCGATCTTCAGGGTGCCACGGAACTGCGTTCCGTCGCGCCAGTCCACCTCGGCCGCGTCGAGCGTTTGACGCGACACCACGCGATACCGCTTGGTGCTGTCCGGCATCGGGATTTCGCTGATGTCCCGCTGGTCCACCGGCTGGAAGTCCGCCACGTCCAGCACGCGCGCCGGCTGAAGCGTCTTGCCTGGCCGCATGAACAGCAGGTTGGCGCCGCCTTCCTTCACCACCACGCCCTTGTCCATCAGCTCCTTCTCCGTGCCCACCACGTAGTACGCCTGGTAGTGCCGCGTGCCCAGCGTGCGCACCTGCACGTTCAGGCTATCGATGCTGCCTTCCAGCGACGCGATCTGGAGACGCTGCCGCTCGATGGTGGCGCCGAGGTCGGCGATCATCTGCGCGTCCTCCGCGGTCTTCGTGGCCTGCAACTCGAGCTGCGCCCGGAGCTCCACGTTCGCCACCTCGGACTCCGCGCGCTGTTTCTGCACGGTCGCGAGCTGCGTGGCCGTGTTCTTCGCGCGCGCCACCAGGGCGTCCACGCGCCCCATCATCTCCTTGCGCGCCGACACCTGGTCCTGGAGGGGACCTTCCGTGGACGCGCGACGCGCGGCGGGAAGGCCCCGCACGGTCTTGATGGCGCTGTCCATCTCCCCAAGGAACGCGTCGGCGTCCAGCACCACGCGCGTGAGGGAATCCTTCTGGGATGCGAGCTGCAGCGCCAGCGTCTGCTGCTCGGTGAGAACCGCCTGGAGGCTGTCGCCGCGGGCGACCGCCGCCGTGTCGCACGCCGCCAGGGAGAGCAGCGCTGCGACACCGAGATACCGCGTTGTGTGTGTCATGGCACGAAGTGTAGAAGGGTACGCGCGAGCCTGTTGTGCGTTTGCTCACGTCTTCCGGTAGCTACACGGCGTACAGGACAGGGGTCCTGCCGGGTCCGTTAAGATTTGATGAAACCCGTCTTAACCGACGATGACGCGACAGGGGAAGTTCTGAACAACCAAGAGGGCGGGGCGAGGTGCTCCGGCAGGCGCGAGCCAGTACCAATACTTGGACGCGAGAGATCTCAGTAGAGATGTAAGGCTCGTGTCGGTCGTCCAAGTATTGGTACTATTGCTCGCGCCTGCCGGAACACCTCGCCCCGCCCCCTTGCTTTTTCAGAGGTTCCCTAGCGCAGCGGTGCGTTCGCCTCGAAGTCGTACAGCGTGATCTGGCGCAGCCGGTAGTACGCGCCCCAGTAGGTCTTGAGCGCCTGGAGATACTGGTTCACCGCCTGGTCCTTCTCGTTCTGCGCGAGGTACAGGTTGTCGGGGCCGATGCGGCCGATGACGTACCGGTTGTACGCCACGTCGAACCGCTTCTGCGCCACCGTGTCTGTCAGCGCCGAGAGCGCCACGTTCCGCCTGGCCTGCACGAGCTGGAGCGCCGCGAAGTGCGCTTCCTGAATCAGCTGCTCGCGGCCGGCGCGCGCGTTCGCCTCCACCCGACGCTCCTCCAGCCGCGCGGCCTGGACGTCCGCGCCGCGCGACCCCCAGCTGATGAGCGGAATGTTCACCCCGACCACCAGGTCCTGGGATTGCAGCAGGTCCTGATACGCCAGCCCCATGTCGGGCGCGGTCTGGTTGAAGCCGACGCCCGCGCTGATGCTCGCGCCGGGCCCGCCAGCCAGCCGGGCCTCTGCCACCCCCCGCCTGGCCTGGAGCGCCTGCAACTCGAGCTGGGTGATCTGGGCCCGGTTGCGCAGCGCCTGCGTGACGGCCGTGGTGGTGTCTGGCTCCACCACCGGGATGTCGGCTGGGATGACGACGTCCACCTCCGAACCCGCCGGCAGGTTCACCGCCAGACGGAACTGCGCCAGCGCGCGATCGTAATCCAGTCGCGCATTCTCCAGCGCCGCGCGCGTGCGCAGCAGCGCCAGCTCGCTCTGCAGCAGGTCGTTCTCGCCGATCTTGCCGATCTCCAGGCGACCCTTGTTCAGGTTGTAGAGCGTGTCGTTCGTGGCGGCGTTGGCGATGGCGTAGCCCAGCGTGCGCTTGGCGATGTAGAAATCGAAGAAGGCGTTGCTCGTCGCCATCGCCACCGCCTCGCGCGCCTCCAGGTACTCGCGCTCGGCCGCCGTGGCGCGCACGTCCTGGAGCCGGTTGTCCCAGCGCATGGCGTTCGGCCGCAGGATGGGCTGCTCCACGCGGAAGAACACGGGCGTGGACGACCAGGAGAGCGTCTGAAGCGTTCCGCCGGTGCGCTGGTAGCGCTGGAGCGCCGACGTGACCGAGACGCTCGCGCCGGTCAGGGGAATTCGCTGCGTGACCGTCATCCCCGCCCGGGAGGTCATCTGCTGGACGGGAACGAACTCCGTGGACCCGTCCGGCTGGATCACCGGCGAGATGGTCTTCTGGAAGCGTGGCGCCTCGCCCGACAGCGACACCTGGGGCAGGTTTCGTCCGCCGAACGCATCGTCGCGCGAGCGCGCCGCATCGCGTGACGCGACCGCCGCCGCCGCCTGATAGCCCTGCTTCTGCGCGAGGTCGATCGCCTGCTGGAGCGTGAGCGTCTGCTGCGCACCCGCGACGCCCGCCACGAGGAGCATCCCGAGGCAGGCCGAGAACCGTAAACCGACCCGGCGCGCAGCGCCGGCCGAGAACGGCTTGTGGCGCGCAGCGCCGGCAGCGCCGGCCATGAACTCCTTCATCATTCGTACCTCAAACACACCACAGGATCCTGGCGCGCGGCCCGATACGCCGGGACGATCCCGAACGCCACGCCCACCGTGAACGACACTCCAAACGCGACGAGCACCGACAGGTACGACACGATGGTCGTGATCCCCGCAAACTGCTCGATCCCCAGACTCAACCCACCCCCCACCATGATCCCGGCCACGCCGCCGGCCACGCTGATCAGCACCGCCTCGCTCAGGAACTGGAAGAGGATGTCCTTTTGCGTGGCGCCCAGCGCCCGGCGCACGCCGATCTCCCTGATCCGCTCCAGCACCGAGGCGAGCATGATGTTCATGATCCCGATGCCGCCCACGATCAGGGAGATGGACGCGATCGCGCCGAGCACGATGTTGAAGATCGTCTTGGTGCGCTGCTCCTGCTTGAGCAGCAGTTCGGGCACCGTGATCTCGAAATCCACCATCGTGTTGTGCCGGCGTTGGAGCATGCGGCGGGTCGCCTCCGCCACGGCGGGCACGTAGCGGGAGTCGCCCACGCGCACGATGATCTTGTCCAGCTGGTTGCGATTCATGCGCTCCGAGCGTGCCGTCTCGGATTCCTCTTCCGTGCCTGCCTCCACGAACGTGCCCGGTCGCGACGCCAGCTCGATGTCGCGCTGCGTGACCTTCGCCCGGTTCCGGTAGCGCGTGATCACCGTGTGGATCGGGACGTAGACGTCCATGTTCGCGTCCCGGATGCCCAGGCGCGACGAGGTTTCGCTGGAGACCTGCCGGTCGGCCAGGACCCCCACCACCGTGAGCCACGTGTCGCCCACCTTGAGCGGCTTGCCGATCGGGTCTTCCGTGGTGAAGAAGCGCGCCCGCACGCCTCGGCCGATGAGCGCCACCGGGCGCCCCTGCGCCACCTGCGCTTCGGTGAACCAGCTCCCGCGGCTGAGCAACAGGTTGTTCAGCCGGAAGTATGTGGTGTCCACGCCCACCAGCTTGCCCGACCGCCGCTGCCCCTCACGCATGACCATGGTGTTCAGCACCACTTCGCCGCTGGTGACCTCCACTTCCGGGATCACATTGGCGATCGCGACGGCGTCGGAGTAGGTGAGCCCGGGCGAGTACTTCTTCACCGTCTTCGTCTCGTCCTCTTCTTCGGCGTTGCCTTCCTTCTGCTCCACCAGCGGCGTGATGATGATGTTGTTCGACCCCAGCAGCCGCATCTGCTCCAGGATTTCCTGCTCGGCGCCCTTGCCGATGGCCAGCATCGCGATCACGGAGGCCACGCCAAAGAGAATGCCCAGGGAGGTGAGTCCGGCGCGCAGCTTGTTGTGTCCTACGGCCACGACCGCGATGCGCATGCTGAACAGCAGGTGCGCGACGAACTCCCCGCGGACCTTCGCGAGCCGTTCCAGGTGCTTCCGCATGATCAGCGGGGTGAGGGGGCCGGTGAACGCACCGTGGGCGTGGTGGCCGGCGGGACCAGCGCGGCCGGGGTGACCGGCTTCTGCTCGCCCTGAAGCGTGGTGGGGCGGGCGGAGTCGCCGCCGAACGTGTCCGGCTTGAGCGACGGACCCTCGAGCCGCACGACCTTCAGCGTCTCCCGGTTCGCGGGGGGGGCCAGCAGCACGCGGTCATTCTCGTCCAGGCCGCGCAGCACCACCACCTCGTCGTCGCTCATGGTGCCGGTCTCGATCTCCTGCCGCACGACGCCCGAGCCGCTCATCTTGTAGACACTCGTCATGACGCTGTCCGCGGACACCGCCTCGATGGGGATGTAGAGCGCGTCAGGAATCCGGAACGTCTGGATGGCGTTCGAGGTGGTCATGCCGGGGCGGAGCGTGGTGTCCGTTACCGTCAGCAACACCTTCACCTCGAAGACCTTGGAGTCCGTGTTGGGGCGCTGCTCACCCACGTTGGCCACTTCCGTCACCTTGCCGGCGAGCTGCTTGGTGGGATCGGAATCGAGCGAGATCTTCACCTCCTGCCCCACCGCGATCTTCCGGATGTCGATTTCGTTGACGTACGTCTGCGATTCCATCTCGGTCAGATCCGGAAGCGTAGCGACCGTGGGATCCCACGGGCTTACCTGCGAACCCACCGCCTTCTTCTTCCCGTTCCATTCCTTCTGGTAGATCACCATGCCCGGCGCGGGCGCGCGCACGGTGAAGTTCATCATCACGTCGCGCACGACCGTCACCAGGTTGCGCTGGCGCTCCAGGTCCGCGCCCACCTCGCGCATCTTGGCCTGGGCCTGGCTGGTCTTGGTGACGTAGTCCTTCTTCGCCTGCTCCAGCGCACGCTGCGCCTTCTCGTATTCGATCTCCGCCTGCCGCTTGACCGTGGGCGCCTCGTAGACCGCCTGCTCCTTGGCGAGCTGCTTCTCCTCGAGTCCCAGCTCCATCGTGCGCATCGCCTCGCGGGCCGTGGACAGGTTCAGCGTGGAATCCAGCATGGCCTGCTCGTTCACGGCCTCGGCCTTTTGGAACGCGAGCGTGACCTCGCTCAGGCGGGCTGCCACGGTGGAGCGGTCCAGCTCCGCCACGACGTCTCCTTCCTTCACGATCGTCCCCTCCGGGATGATCGACGCAATCCGCATCTGGTATTGATTGGCCTGCTGAGCGTTCGCCGGGCCTGTGATGTTCACGAACTTCTTGGCGCGCAGCTCGCCGGAGGTCGTCACGATCACGTTGAACTCCCCCTTCTTCACGCGGGCCACCAGGGAGTTGTCGTCACCCGCGGAATCGCGAGCCATGAGCCACGCGCCGGGAACGGCAAGCATCAGGGCAACGGCGCCTACGATGAACCAGCGATTGCGAATGATGCGCATAGTCGGAGCGGGCAGGGCGTGAATGGCGGGAGCGACGGGTCGGCGCTGATGTAAGACACATCAGACGGGCAAATCGTTGGCTCTGGCCGAATTACAGACTGGGCCGCGGTGATGGTCGCCGCAACGCCCTTAATGAACACGTAATCGTGCCTACATCCCTAGACGGCCAGCCTATCCCGAGGGTTTCGGAGGTCAGGGCGCTTTTCAGCACAATTTCCGCCGTGGTGAACTGCCCGGTCCGCCCTGATTCAGCGACAAACGTGTGTCCCGCCTTGGTGACGCGTGTGAGCACAGTCACAGCCTCAAATCACTGTAACCGTAATCCATGAAAGGAGTTAGGTTTATCGGGCACATCGGCACGTCCGACGCAGTAGTACCCGGAAGCAGTCCCTCTTCCACAAGGAAATCGAATGCGTAATCACACGAGCGGCAGGGTGGCCATCCGTCATGCGGCCATCGCGGCCGTGCTCGCCATTTCAGCCGGCTGCGGCGGCAAGCACTATCTCGCGCAGTACGAGTTCTCCGATCGCACCCTGGGGCTGGTTTACATCGAGCCGCCCTCACCGGAATTGCTTCATGGCTGGTACAACGTGGACGTGGGCAACAGTGCGCTCCAGACCGTGGTGAACGCCGGGGCGAGCGTTGCCAAGGAGGTCCAGGCCCGTCGGGCACGCGCGCGGCTGGACTCGGCGGTGGCCTCGGTAGACATCTCGGGGCGACTGGCGCAGCGCACGCTGGAGCGCGCCAGCCGGTACCTGGGCACGCGGCCGGTAGAGACTGCACAGGGGGCGGACTACGTGCTGGAGATTCACATGCGCCGCTTCGGGCTGGATGCCCGCTCGAACAACGCGGCGTATTTGTTCACGCGCGCCGAGGCAGTGCTGCTGGACCGAAAGACGGGGCGCGAGATCTGGAGCGAAGAGGTGCACGGTACCGACCGGATGACGCCGTTCGTGGTGGGGACGGCCACGGTGCCCAGCGCGGTGTTCACGGCGGCGACGTTGCACATGGTGAGCGTCGCGGAGTTCGAGCAGGCGCTGGACCAGCTGGTGACGTACACATCCAACCTGATCACCGAGGAGCTGCGCGACAAACTGCGCGACGTCCGGGACCGTTGACGCGGATGGCCGCGGATTTACGCGGATTTACGCGGATTTACACGGATTTACGCGGATGGACGCGGATTGGCTTAATGAAAAACTCATGTTGAGGTAGTGGCACCTTCACTCGCCGTCCGCACTATTCAGGGTGCCGGGCGGCTTGTGTGTTTTCTGGGGACAAGGCGGAGGTGATCATGCGGGTCAGGATCGGGGCTGTCGTCGCCGTACAGCTGTTCGCACTCGCGAGCGGCGCCAGCGCGCAGATCGTGACCGGCCGGGTGGTGGACCAGGCAACCGCGACGCCGTTGTCGGGCGTGGTGGTGCTGCTGCTGGACAGTGCCGACCGCGCGACGGAGCAGTCGCTCACGAACCAGACCGGGGAGTACCGCCTGGCCGCGGCGCGCGCGGGCACGTATCGCGTGCGGATGCTGCGCATCGGGTATCGCCCCGCGACTTCCCACGCTGTCCGCCTCGCGGCGGGGCTGGAAACGGCGCTTCCCGATCTGGTCGCCGGTGCCCCGATTTCGCTGGACACCGTGCGCGTGGTTGGACGCAACCCGTGTCGCGCGGTGGGCGACGCCGCGGCGACCTTCGCCATCTGGGAACAGGCGCGCACAGTGCTGACGGCGGTGCAGCTCACCGGGCGGGCCCGCGTCGTCGGCGCCACCATGGTCACCTACCAGCGGACGCTGGACCCGGGCAGCCGGCGCGTGCGGGAGCAGCACGCCCGGATCCAGACCGGCATGGTCACGCGGCCGTGGACGTCGCTCCCGGTGGACAGTCTTCGCGCGGTGGGGTACGTCGTCGTCGATCAGCAGAACGCGACGACGTACTACGCCCCCGATCTCGACGTGCTGCTGTCCGACACGTTCGTGGCGGATCACTGCTTTCGCATCGCGCCCGGCTCGGATGCTCGGCGCGTGGGCATCGAGTTCGAGCCCACGCGCGACCGCCGCCGCGTCTCGGACATCGGCGGCACGCTCTGGCTGGATCGCGCGTCGTCAGAGCTGCAGCGGCTGGAATTCCGCTACACGAACGTGTCGGACGCCGAGCAGCGCGCGGAGGCGGGAGGCGACATGCAGTTCGCTCGGCTGGCCAACGGCGCCTGGATGATCTCCCGCTGGAACATCCGGATGCCGGTGGTGGAGGTCCGCTACGTGGCGGCCAGTGGCTACCGGTCGCGCGCGCGCGTGCGGGAAACGCACGTGACGGGAATTCGCGTGGAGGGCGGGGCCATGGCGCTGGTGCGTCAGGGCGCGGACACCCTCTGGGCCGGCGCGCCGATGATCCTTGCGGGCACCGTGCTCGATTCCGTGGCCAACACCGCGGTGGCGGGCACGCGCGTGTCGCTCCGTGGCACCGCGCTCGAGGCCACGACCAACCCCGCGGGGGTGTTCCGCATCCCGAACGTGCTGCCGGGCGAGTACACGCTGGACGTGCGCACGCCGCTGCTCGCGTCCGTGGGCGGATTGCACTCGGTGCCCGTCTCCTTTGCGGACAGCGCGGCCGCCGTCACCATTCGCGTGCCCGCGATGGCGCACGTGGCGCGGTCGCTGTGTGGTGAAACGGCGGGTGGCGTCCTGGCCGGGCGAGTGTACGTCACCGGGGAGTCCTCGCCCACGCGCGACGTGAAGGTGGTGGCCGAGTGGAACGAGGTGGCGGCGCGCAGCGAGAGCGACATCACGCGTGGAGTGCTCACGCGGGCTCGGTGGCTGGAGTCCCGCACGGACGGTCGCGGGCAGTACCGGATCTGCGGCGTGCCGGTGAACACGGCGGTGGTGCTGCGCGCGCAGACGGACACGGGCGCGTCGGCACCGCTGGAACTTCAGGTGTCGGCGGGCGCGCCGCTCCTGACGGCGGACCTCACGATCGACCAGCGGCTGGCGCTCAACGCGGTGCTGTCGGGCCACGTGCTGTCGGATTTCAACGGCGCGCCGATCATGGACGTCGAGGTCGCCATTCCGGCGCTGTCGCGGAATGCGTTCACGAACAACGAAGGCGGCTTCCGGATCGGCGACATCCCGCCTGGCGGGTATCAGGTGGTGGTGCGTCGCCTGGGTTGGCAACCGCTGCGACTGGACCTGGAGTTCGCGGCCAACCAGACCATCGAGCGGCGTCTGCTGCTCAGCCGCGTGCAGATACTGGACACGGTGGCGGTGGTGGAGAGCTTCGTGCTGCGGGACTTCGAGGAGAACCGCCGCATCGGGCTGGGGAAGTTCATCACCCGCGCCGAGCTGGAGAAGATGGAAGGGGCGAGCCTGTCGACGGTTCTCAGCGGGGTGAGTAGTCTGGGGCTGACTCGTTCCAACTCGGGGAACCACGCCTGGGTTTCCTCCAGCCGGGGCTCGCGCACCATCAATCAACGATGTTACGAGATCGAAGGCTCGTCCGCGGTGGACAGACTGCAGGGCAAGGGGTGCAAATGCTTCGCCCAGGTGTACCTGGACGGAATGCTCCTCAACTCAGGCCGCGAGAATCAGGTCGTTCCCGACATCAACAGGATCTCGCCGTCGGAAATCGAAGCAATCGAGTTCTATACCGGGGGGGCGGGTACCCCGCTCAAGTACAGCGCGCTCGACTCGCAGTGCGGCGTGCTGGTCATTCACACCCGGCGCTTCCGCAAGGATCCGTAGGGGCGCGGATCTACGCGGATTACGCGGATGGACGCGGATGGACACGGATTGGGGCTACCCGCGAAACTCCCAGGCAGAGCCGGTCGTACGGGATGGCTGAGACCCTTACCGGAGCCATCGCAATGTTCGCAGCCATCGCGCGCCTGTTCGTCCTGCGTCCCTTTCTCTCGCTGGCGATCCTGGGCATTCCGGTGATCATCCTGGTCGCCGTCGGACTGATCACGATCATGGCGGTCAAGGTCCTAATCTTCGTGGTGCTGCCGATCGTGTTGATCGTGTGGGTGCTGCGCAAGGTGTTCGGCTCGAGCGACCCGACGTAACGCGCGATTGGTACTATGATCGCGCCGGCCGGAACATCTCGCAGCCAGCCTGGTTTTTCAGAGCTTCATTAGATGATGGAGCGGGTGGGCGTCAGGCGGCGATCGGTCTTGATCGCCGACACCACCTCGAAGACCCGCGCCTCGATGAACGCCTTCAGCAGCTCTTCGTCGAGCATCCCCTCCTTCGCCTCCATCGACAGGATGTCGAGCGCCCGCTCGTGCGGTACCGCGCGCTTGTATGGACGGTCCGTCGCGGTGAGCGCGTCGAAGATGTCCGCGATGGTCATCATGCGGGCCTGCACGGGGATGTCGACCGCGTTCACGCGCCTTGGGTAGCCGCGGCCGTTCAGCTTCTCGTGGTGGGCGTACGCGATGTCCGGGATGCCGCGCAGGTCGCGCGTCCACGGAATCTGCTCGAGAAACCGGAACGTGTGCGTGACGTGTGACTCGATCTCCCGGCGCTCGGTGTCGTCCAGATTCCCCTTGCGGATCATGAGAAAGCGCAACTCGGCCTCGCGCAGCAGCGGCCGCTCCACGCCGTCGAAGTCGATGTACGTCCGCTGGTTGAT
The DNA here is from genome assembly GCA_040902005.1 of Gemmatimonadaceae bacterium. Lineage (GTDB taxonomy): Bacteria > Gemmatimonadota > Gemmatimonadetes > Gemmatimonadales > Gemmatimonadaceae > DASPMP01. The sequence goes on from JBBDYA010000029.1 coordinate 17,450, forward strand.
GTCGTGCAGTTCCTCGAACGATCCTTCGGGGAGCACCGTGGGCTCGTTGGCGCGCACGATGTGGTCGAGGAACACCTGGAGCTCCTCGCGGCGCGTGCGCCTGATCTCGTTCAGCCGCGCCGACGCTTCGGCGTAGTTCTTCTCGCCGTGCAGCGCCAGGTAGTTGGCCCGCTCGCGCTCGTACTGGAGATCCGCGGACTGCAGGAGATAGGCGAACCGATGCCGGATGATGTCCAGGTCCGAGCTATAGAGCTTCTTCTGCTTCACCAGCACCTGCTCGCGCACGCCCACCTTGCCGAAGTCGTGCAGCAGCCCCGCGTACCGGATCTCCTTCAATTGCGCGGCGCTGAACTTGACCCCCTTGTAGCTCCCCTCGCCGCCGCGGTCCACCGCCCGGGCCAGTTCCTCCGTGAGCGTCGCCACCCGTTCCGAGTGGCCGGACGTGGTGGGATCCCGGGACTCGATCGCCTTCACCGACGCCTTCACGAAGCTCTCGAACAGCTCCTCGATCGACTCGTACAGCTTGCTGTTCTCGATCGCCACCGCGGCCTGCGACGCCAGCGCGTTCACCAGCTCCACGGATCGGTTGTCGAAGGGAATGACTTCGCGCTCCACGATTTCCGGGGAGCTCAGCATCACGTCCGCGCTCTTCTTTCGATTGATGAGCTGGAGGACGCCGATGACCTCGTCCTTGTGCGTGCGCATCGGCAGCACGAGCATGGACTTCGTGCGGTAGCCGAACTTCTCGTCGAAGCTGCGGTTCTGCTTGTACGTCACGTCCTCCGGCAGGAGGTAGACGTCGGCGATGACCAGCGGCTGCGCCGTCGCGGCGACGTAACCGGAGAGACTGCCGTGGTCCACCGCGACGGTGAACTCGGAGAAGGGCAGGTTGGGCAGCGAGAAGTTCTGCGACAGCTTGAACCGCAGCTGCTTCGGCGGCCCGTCGTCATCCGACCGTTCGGCCAGGTACAGTGAGCCGGCGTCGCTGTTCGTGATGCGCCGCGCCTGGCTCAGGATCATCTCCAGCAGCTTGGTCAGGTCGCGTTCGTGCGACAGCGCGACGCCCACGCGCGTGAGCTCCGTGAGCTCCTGGTACCGCTGCTTTTCCTGTTCCTTCGCGTTGCGTTCCGCGACCAGGGACGCGGCGTGACGGAACGCGCCGCGCAGCTGCGTGATGACGGCCCCCACGGGTGCGTCGCCCGGGATGAAGCTCGTGAGCAGGTCCGCCGGGAAGTCGTCTCCGGGCGACAGCTCGCCGGCCTCGCCAATCCCCACCAGCGCGGCCAATGCCGCGATCTCCTCCAGCGTTTCCCGGACGCCGGCGGCGGACTGGAGCATGCCTCGGTCGAGCGCCACCACGATCGGTCGCCGTTCACCAGAGAGATTGCTCGCGGTGGGGATCGACGGGATGTGGCGCACCTCGACATCGTCCTCGCGGCGGCCCAGCGGGGCGGACGAAATGGTCCGGCCGATTGAAACGAGCAGGAGGGGCTTCATCGCCTTGAGTATCGGTCGAGAAATGAAAAACGCCGGCGGACCGACTGGTCCGCCGGCGTTCAATATGTGACCTACATCACTATCGGCGCGAGAGGTTGCTGATCTTGTTCTGCGCCGGCGTGTACTCCGGGAACTTCGCAACTACCTGACGATAGAGTTCCACCGCCGCCGTGCGATTGCCAGCGTCTTCCTGCTCCAGCGCCTTGGAGTAGAGCATGGCCGTGCGGATGTCCATCTTCACCGGCTTCCTGGCCTCTGCCACCTGCGTGGCGGGCCTCGCCTCGGCAGGCCGGGCTGCCGGCCTCGCGGCTGGCGCTGCTTCGGCTGCCTGGGCTTGCTGTGCCGGCGCTGCGGCAACGGCGGCCGCTGGCGTGCCCGCGGGCGTCGCTGCGGCGGCCCCTGCCTGCCCAACCTGAAGGGCTGGCAGCTTCATGTCCGTGTTGAGCTTCGTCGAGAGCTGGGCGATGAGGCCCAGCACGTCGTCTCCCTTGGAGGTGAGGCGGACTGGATTCGTGATACCGCTGGTCTCCACGTTGATCGCGCGGGCCGTGAGCACGTACGTGCCGCGGCCGTCGCTCATGAAGCCGCCGGTGATCATGTACTGGGCGCCGATGATCTTGCCGAGGCGGATGGCCGTCTGCGGGTCGATGGTACCGGCCTTGGTGAGGTTCTGCTCCGTCAGGAGCGCCTGGATCTGCTCACGCTCTACCACGCGGATGGTGGGGTTGGACGCCATGTCCGTGATGAGCATGTCGGCGATGCCCCTGCCGACGCCCTCGAAGTCCGCGCGGTCGCGGCCGATCGAGTTATTGTCAAAATACAGGACCGCGATGACCGGCCTGGCCTGCGCTTCCACCATGGCGGGCGCGAAGACGGCTACCGACGCGAGTGCAAGTACCGAACGAACGAAACCTCTCATAAATCCCCCTCTCAGACTGTTAACGTCATGCCTTCAGCGGCCGCTTCGATTTCCAGATTGGCGCCGCGATCCTTCACCAGTTCACGACACATTTCGATGCGAGTGTCCAATTCTTCGTCCGTGCGCTCGGGCTTGTGGTGAAAGAGCACCAGCTGCTCCACCCCGGCCTCGATCGCCAGCACGATCGCCTCGTCGTATGTCGAATGTCCCCAGCCGCGGTGGTGATCGTACTCCTCCGCGGTATACGTAGCGTCGTGGATCAACACCTTTGCTCCCGACACCCACTCCACCAGCTTGCTTCGCCATCCCACCGGCGTTTCGTACTTGCCGCCGGACCCGAGTTCGTTGTCCGAGATGTACACCAGCGGTCGCGCATCGGACGACGTTTCCGAAAACCGGTACCCCAGGGCGCCCCCCGGGTGCCGTACCGGAAACGCGGAGACCTCAAACCCGGGCCGAAGCTCGTGCTTCTGGTCCGAGATCGCCGAGAAGTCAATGGTGGCGTCCAGCTCCTCGAACGTGACCGGAAATACCACGGGATTCATCTGATCCCGCACCACCCGATCGATGTTCGTCTCGAGACTGTGACTCCCCCAGATCGTGAAGTGATTCCCGCGCTGAAACATCGGACCGAAGAACGGGATGCCCTGGATGTGGTCCCAATGTGCGTGCGTGAGAAAAATGTCGCCCTTGATCGGCGCTCCGTTCGCCCGGCCCAACAACGAGCGGCCAAGCTCCCGCAGCCCCGTGCCTGCGTCGAGGATGATCAGCCAGCCGTCCGGCGTGCGCAGCTCCACGCATGGCGTGTTGCCGCCGTAACGCACGGTCTGGGCTCCCGGGCTCGGAATGGATCCGCGAGTGCCCCAGAACTGGACGCGGAGGCTCATCGAGCCCCGTTGTCAACGATAAACAAGATGCCGCTCATGACCGGCGGAATGCTAGGCAAACTGTCACCGGGCGCCCGTGACCTTGGTCACGCTTGTAAGTAATTCTCATTCGCGCACTTGCGCCCGCTGCTCGAGGGACTGCCGGCTGCCGACGGAGATGCGCCGGCGATCCACGTTGATCCAGCCCGCGTCCTGGAATTCCTTCATCGCGCGGGACACGGTTTCGCGGCTGGCGCCGATCATCTGCGCGATCGTCTGGTGCGTGAGCGACTTCTCGATCTGGTCGGAGCCGCTTTCCTCCGACAGGTCCAGCAGGAGGCGGGCGATGCGGCCCGGTACGTCGAGGAGGACCAGGCCACCGATCTTGTCGTCGGCGCGGCGCAGCCGCCGCGAGAGTTCCGCCAGGAGCGACCAGGCAACAGCCGGGCTCGACTCCACGCGCTTTCGGAAGTCCTCGCGTCGCAGAACGATCAGGGAGGAATCCTCCATGGCGATCACGTGCGCCGAGCGCGGCTGCTCGTCGATGAGCGCCAGCTCGCCGAAATGCTGTCCCACACCCAGCACGCCCAGGATCACCTCGCGCCCGTCCTCGCCGATGAGAACGACCTTCACCCGTCCCGACCGCACGATGAAAAGCGAGTCGCCGGGGTCGTTCTCGAACAGGATCACGCTGCCGCGCGGATAGGATCGCTCGCGCGTAAGCTCGGCAAAGCTGCTCAGCTCGTCCGGGCTCAGACCACTGAACAGCGGTACCGTGCCGAGGAAATCGACAGTCGTGGTGGTCAAATGAGTTGGGACGGAGCAGGCCCGCCGGGTTGGCGGCATGAGGCGGGCAATACCTCTCACCGCGAGCGTCGTCACCAGCGGAGCGGTCGCCGAAGTTACCCCCGGGGCGGCCCAGTGTCAAACGGCCAAGCCCTTGTCGGGTTGTTTGTTAGGGCCGTGGGGCGGTATATTCCATGGCTAATTTCCGAACATCGAGAGTCAAATGAAAACCGCCATCCATCCCGAATACCATACCGCGAACGTGAAGTGCGCCTGTGGCAACAGCTTCCAGACGCGCTCCACCCAGTCGGAGATCCATACGGACATCTGCAACCAGTGCCATCCCTTCTACACCGGCAAGCAGAAGCTGATTGACACGGCCGGACGCGTGGAGCGCTTCCGGCAGAAGTACGGGAAGGAGAGCTGAGTCTCCGCGATCGACTGGATGACGCGCTCGCGCGCGCTCGCGAAGTCGAAGCGGCGCTTTCTGATCCCCGGACAGTCAAGGACGCTCGGCGACTCGCTGAGATGGGTCGCGAACACAGCCGGCTGATTCCCATTGTGGAACTCGCCACGCGACTTCAGAAGGACGAGAGCGAGCTCGCGCAGGTGCGCGAGCTCGTTCTCGTTGACGACCCCGACATGGCCACCGAGGCGCGTCGGGAGATCGAGCGCCTGGAGCGCTCCATGGAGCAGCTCCAGGAGCGTCTCCAGCCGCTCCTGATTCCCCATGATCCGCTCGACGAGCGCAACGCGATCGTCGAGATCCGCGCCGGCACCGGGGGCGATGAAGCGGCGCTCTTTGCCGCCGACCTGCACCGGATGTACGTCCGCTTTATCGAGCGGAAGCGCTGGAAGATCGAGGTCATGTCCATGTCACCCGGCACGCTCGGTGGCCTCAAGGAGGCCGTGTTCAAGGTCTGCCATGCGGGGTCGTTCGGGGTGCTGCGCTGGGAATCGGGCGTGCATCGCGTGCAGCGCGTGCCGGCCACCGAGAACCAGGGGCGCATCCACACCTCGGCGGCAACCGTCGCCGTGCTGCCGGAAGCCGAAGAGGTGGACGTTTCGATCGATGAGAAGGAACTTCGGGTGGACGTCTTTCGCGCCTCGGGCCCCGGCGGCCAGGGGGTGAACACCACGGACTCCGCCGTACGCATCACGCACCTTCCCACCGGCATCGTGATCAGCCAGCAGGACCAGCGCTCGCAGATCCAGAATCGCGCGAAGGCGATGGACATCCTCCGCGCGCGCCTGCTCGACCTCCGGCTTTCGGAACGCGAGGCGGAGCGATCGCGCATGCGCAAGACGCAGGTGGGCACGGGCGACCGCTCCGCCAAGATCCGCACGTACAACTATCCGCAGAGCCGGGTGACGGACCACCGGATCGGCTTTTCCACGCACAATCTCGGCGGCGTGATGGACGGCGACATCGAGCCCCTCATCGACGCGCTCAAGATGGCGGACGTGGAGGAACGGCTGCATGGCTAGTGCCCGGCCGCCGCAGCGCGGCGGGTGGGCTCTCGGCGTCGCGCAGACCGTGGAGAACCTGGTCGACGACGTCGCGCGCCGACTCGGAACGCCCCCGGACTCCGTTCCCGAGGCGCGGGATCTCATCGCGGCGCTGCTCGACGTGCCCAGGCACTGGCCGTTGCTGAGGGAGAACAAGTGGGTGGACTCGTCGGTGTGGCAGCGCGCCTGTGCCGCGGCCGACGCGCGCGCGCGCGGCGCGCCGCTGGCGTACGCGGTGGGCCAGGCCAGCTTCCGGGCGTTGACTCTGGTGGTGGATGGACGCGTCCTGATTCCGCGCCCCGAAACCGAATTGCTCGTGGACCTGGTACTGGAGCGGTGCGCGCCCGGCGGGGTGGCGGTGGACGTGGGGACGGGTTCCGGCGCGATTGCGCTGTCGCTCGCACTGGAAGGGAGGTTCGACCGGATCGTCGCCACGGATCTCTCGCTCGACGCGCTGGAGGTGGCCCGCGAGAATGCGCGGCGGCTGGCCCCGGGCGCGGTCGAATTCCTCCACGGCGACCTGCTGCGGCCGGTGGCCGGCGGTGGACTGCGTGCGGTCGTCTCCAATCCGCCCTACGTGAGCTACGACGAGATTGCGGCTCTGCCGGGGTCGGTGCGGGACTGGGAGCCGCCGGTCGCGCTGTTCAGTGGTCGCCATGGACTGGACGCCACGGCGCGCCTCGTGCGGCAGGCGGGCGGCGCGCTGGAGCCGGGCGGGTTGTTGGCGCTCGAGGTGGATGCGACGCGCGCGTCGCTGGTGGCGGAACTGGTCGCATCGGATGCGCGATTCGACGAGGTTACTGTGAAGCTGGATCTTGCCGGGCGCGAGCGGTTCGTGCTGGCCCGGCGTGTACCCGAGGACAGAACATGATCGAGGAGAAAGCCCGTGATCTCGGCCGGCTGCTGGGCCAGAGCAAGGAATACCAGGAGCTGAAGCGCGCGAACGATGCGCTCCGGGACGACACCGCGGCCGTGGCAATCCTGCGACAGATGGAGCAGCTTCGGGGGCAGGCTCAGGAGATGATCCAGCGTGGGGAACGTCCCACGCCGGAGATGGAGCGCCAGCTGGACGAACTGCTCCAGCAGGTGCAGGTGCAGACGGCGTATCAGCGACTCATCTCGGCGCAGGAGAACTTCGACAAGATCATGTCGCGTGTGAACGAGTGGATTCTCGACGGGATGGACAAGGGCGCCGCCAGCCCGATCATCATGCTCGGCTAGCTCCGGCGTTGCCACTCATCGTCTTCGAGGGTCCCGAGGGCGCCGGCAAGACGACACAGGTCCGGAAGCTCGCCGTACGCATGGAGGCCGCCGGACGGACGGTCGTCGCCGTCCGGGAGCCCGGCGGCACGCCGCTGGGCGACGAGATCCGCCGCCTGCTGCTGGACCCCCGGTCCGACATCGTGCCGCGCGCGGAGGGCCTCCTGTTCATGGCGTCGCGCGCCCAGCTCGTGGAGCGCGAGATCGTTCCCGCGCTCGCCGCCGGCGCCACGGTGCTGCTCGACAGGTTCTTCCTGTCCACCTACGCCTACCAGGTGGCCGGGCGCGGTTTGCCACACGACGAGGTCGACGCGGCGAACCGCTTGGCCACCGCGCACTTGCGCCCCGATCTCACGCTGCTGCTCACGCTGCCGGTGGCGGATGGATTGACGCGGGCGGCGAGCCGAGGTCCCAACGACCGGATGGAGCAGGCCGAGACGGCGTTCCACGAGCGCGTGGCGCGCGCGTTCGCCGACTTCGCGACTCCGGCGTGGCAATCGGCGCATCCGGAGGCGGGACCGATCGTCATCGTGGATGCGCGGGGGACGGTCGAGGAGGTGTTCGCGCGCGTGGTTACCGCAGTGGAGCGGCAGGCCGCGGTCCGTTCATAGGGTCCGCAATCTGCACTGGTGTATCGTTCCGGCAGCTCGCGGGCTGTCGGCTTTCGGTTTTTCGGGTCTCACGTTCAGGTCTGGTGTATTGTGTCTCGCGCGATGATCGCCGGCGCCATTCTGAGTGCCGGACTAGTTGGTGGCGGCATGCTCATCCAGAGCGGCGCCTGGCAGGAAGCGAGCGCGGCCCCAGGCACGCCGCGCCTGCTCGAGCAGGTCATGGCGCACATCCGGCGCGACTACATCGACTCGCTGGCTGCTGATGCGATGCATGAGCGGGCGGCGTTCGGGTTCGTGCGCGAACTCGACGACCCCTTCAGCGCGCTGCTCACGCCGGAGGCGTACCGTCGGGTGCGCGAGGCCACCAGCGGCCGCTACGCCGGCGTGGGCGTGGAGATCGACCTGCGCGGCGGGTTCGTCACGATCATCGCGCCCGTTGCGGGAACCCCCGCCGACAGCGCCGGGATCCGGCCGGGCGATCGCATCCTGAAAGTGGACGGCCGGCCGACGGCCGGGTCCAGCATGGAGGAGGTGCAGGAGGCGCTGCGCGGCCCGGCCGGGAGTGCCGTGCTCATCGTGATCGTGCGCGGCGAGGAGGAGATTCCCGAACTGACCCTGCGCCGGCGCCAGATCACGTACCATCCGATGCAGCGCGCCATCATCGCGGTGAACGGCATCGGCTACGTCAAACTCGCCACGTTCGGTGAAGGCGCGGGGCGCGAGCTGCGCCGGGCCGTGGATTCGCTCCGGTCCGATGGCGCGCGCGCCCTGATCCTCGATCTGCGCGAGAACCCGGGCGGGTTGCTGGAGCAGGGGATCGCCGTCGCCGACCTGTTCCTCGATGCGGGGCAGACCATCGCCAGCACGCGTGGGCGGACGCCCGATGCGAACCAGGAGTTCCGGGACGATGCGCCGCAGCGCTGGCCCGACCTGCCGGTGGTCGTGCTCATAGACAGCGGCAGTGCCAGTGCGTCGGAGATTGTCGCCGGCGCGCTCCAGGACCATGGCCGCGCCGTGCTCGTGGGATCACCCTCCTACGGGAAGGGGAGCGCGCAGAGCCTGTTTCCCGCGGCTGGCGGCCGAGCGCTCAAGCTCACGACGGCGCGCTGGTACACCGCGAAAGGACGTACCATCGAGAGCGACTCGACCGGCGGCGGTATCGTCCCGGACGTGGATCTCACGCCGAAGCGATTGCCTCCGGGCGACGGCGTCCTGCCGGTGGCCCCCGACCGGACCATCGCGCGCGCGATTCAGCTACTGGACGGCGTGCGCACCCCGCAGGAACTGCGGGCGCGGGTACCCCGCGGGAACTGACCGACGCGCGGACTAGGGTTCGACGACGCGAACGCCAGCGGGCGTGGTGAACACGAACGCCGCGCTTTCGACCGCGGCATTCAGTGACAGCGTCAGCAGGCGCACCTTGCGGGTGATGCCGTTGGCATCCGTGGACTCGAACCGGCGGATGAGGCCATCGGCATCGTCCACCCAGACCCTGGCGCGGATGAAGGGCAGCTGTTCGCCCGGCTTCGCGGTCAGGATGATCGCGCGCGCCGGCCGCGCTCCGATCGTGTCGGTCCCCGCGCCCTGCGCATCGTAGGCGGACCGTGGTGTGTCCAGGAACTGCCCGATGAGGTCCGTGTTCGATGCACCCGCCTGCGCATTTGTCATCCGGATCACCTGGCCCGGCGCCGCGCTCGGCACGTAGACCCACACGTGCCTTCCATCCGCGACGATGCGATCGCCGGCGGGTTCGTGAAAGACGATCGCGAGCTTGTTCGGCTTGCTCTGCTGCAACTCACCGCGCGCGAGCATCGCGGAGCCGGTGAGGGGGTTCATGATCGTCTGCTCGAACGCGGCGCGCAGCGTCCGCACGTTGCCCCACGCGGCCTGCGCGCGCCGGATGGTGGCCTCGGCGTCCTGTGCGGTCGCGGATGGGGGGGGGGCGGCGAGGAACACGGTGGCGGCGGCGAGCAACAGGGATCGCATGACGAGATCTACACCGCGGTCAAGGCGCCCGTTCCGGCCGCCATGCTCGCGTCCGCCGCGGTCCCCACGCGCCGGCCGATCGCGTGCGCGATGACCCGGAGTTCCCCCACGAGGGATGCGAACTGGTCGGGAAACAGCGATTGCGCGCCGTCCGACAGGGCGCGGTCCGGATCGGGATGGACTTCGATCATCACGCCGTCGGCACCGGCGGCCACGGCCGCCCGCGCCATGGGCGTCACCTTGTCGCGCAATCCGGTGCCGTGGCTGGGGTCGGCGATCATCGGCAGGTGCGAGAGTCGCTGAACGATCGGAATCGCCGTGAGGTCGAACAGGTTGCGCGCCGTATGGTCGAAGCTGCGGATGCCGCGCTCGCAGAGAATGACCTGGTCGTTGCCCTCGGAGAGGACGTACTCGGCGCTCATGAGGAGGTCGGTCACGGTGGCCGCAAGTCCGCGCTTGATCATCACGGGCTTTCGGATGCGGCCCACGGCGCGGAGCAGGGAGTAGTTCTGCATGTTGCGCGCGCCGATCTGGATGCAGTCGGCATACTCGGCCACCAGGTGCGCGCCCTCCTCGTCCAGTGCCTCCGTGACCACGGGGAGTCCGGTTTCGCGGCGCGCGGCGGCCAGCAGTTCCAGTCCGCGCTTTCCCATGCCCTGAAAGGAGTACGGTGAACTGCGCGGCTTGAACGCTCCGCCGCGCAGGGCGGTGGCGCCGGCGGACTTGACCGCGCGCGCCGCCGCCATGATCTGCTCCTCCGACTCCACCGAGCACGGTCCCGCGATGATCTGGACCGCGTCGCCGCCGAACGTGACGCCGGGCGACAGCGTGACCAGGGTGTTGTTCGCGCGCCACTCCCGCGAAACCTGCTTGTACGGCTTGCTCACGTGGATCACATCGGCGACACCCGGAAGGGATTCGATCCGTGAGCTGTCCACGCGGCCGTCGTTGCCCACGAGCCCCACCGTGGTGCGCTGGGCGCCGGGCATGGGGCGTCCCTCGTACCCCATCTCCTCGATTGTCTTCACGACCCGCTCGATCTCCTGCGGCGTCGCGTCCTGGTGCATGACCACGAGCATCGATTCAGTCCTCGAGATCCATCTGCCAGCCGTCGTGCGCCACGACGACCGGTCCGGAATACTTCGTTGCCACGATGGAAGCGATGTCCACGGATTCCACCGGAGGGTAGAGGTGCGTGAGCACCAGCCGCCGCGGCTCGGCGAGACGCGCGATCTCGCCGCACTGCTCCGGCGTGAGGTGTTCGATGATCGCCATGGACTGCGGCAGGGAACACTCCAGCACCAGCAGGTCGCACCCGCGCGCCCAGTGGGCAAACTCGGGGTCGAACCCCGTGTCGCCGGAGTACACGAGGCGGCGCGTGCGTTCCGTAAGGGAATATGCCACGCTCTCGGCCGTGTGGGGAACTTTCGTGCAGTCCAGGCGGGCGGCCCCGATGTCGAGTGTGGCGCCGGGCGCGAGCTCAGTCACCCGCAGCGGGTAGCCGGGCGCGGTGACCCATTCGCCATGGGCGGCGGCCAGCCGGTCGACGAGCGCCTGCGTTCCCACGGGCCCGATGATCTCGAGCGGGGAGGACCGGGGGGGCAGCATGCCGTACCTCCACGAAAAAATCAGGGTGGGAAGGTCGGCGTGGTGGTCGATGTGAAAGTGCGTGAGCGCCACGTGCGTGATGTCCTGCCATGGCACCCCGAGCTCCGCCAGGCGCCGGGTGGTTCCGCTGCCGCAATCCATCAGCAGGCGAGCGGCGCCGGTCTCCACGTAGTACGCGGAGCAACTGCGTGTTGGTGAGAAGGCGATGGTGCCAGTACCCAGAATGGTCAGGCGCATGGCATCAGGGCGCTCGGCTCGTTACCGCAGGCGCTCGAGCTCGCCGTTCACGCCACTGCCGCGACGTCGTGATCCACGTGGGCGCCCTTCATCCGGACACTCACGACCGACGAGACGCCGGGCTCCTGCATGGTCACGCCGTACACCGCGTCCGCGGCCTCCGTGGTCGTGCGCGGGTTGTGCGTGATCACGATGAACTGCGTCTTCTCCTTGAACTGCGTGAGCATGCGCACGAACCGGCCGATGTTCGCGTCGTCCAGCGGCGCGTCCACTTCGTCCAGCACGCAGAACGGGCTGGGCTTGGTCAGGAAGATGCCGAACAGCAGCGACAGGGCGACCAGCGCCCGCTCGCCGCTGGAGAGCAGGTGAATGCGCTGGGTGCGCTTGCCGCGCGGCGAGGCGTGAATCTCGATGTCGCAGTCCAGCGGGGCGTCGGGGTTTTCCAGGCGCAGGTCGCACTCCCCGCCCCCGAAGAGCGTCATGAAGATGTTGCGGAAGTTGTCGCGCACCTTCGCGAAGGTGGTGAGGAACAGTTCGCGCGCGGTGGTGTCGATCTCGCGGATGGCCTGCTGCAGCGAGTGCCTGGCATCCGCGAGGTCCGCGCGCTGCGCGGTGAGGAACTCCAGTCGCTTCACGGACTCGTCGTGCTCCTCCACCGCGAGCACGTTGACCGCGCCCAGCTGGTCCAGCTGATCGCGCAGCTGCTCGACTTCGGTGCGCAGGCTGTCGTCATCCTCGTCCATCACCATCGCGCTGGCGATCATCTCCTCGAGCGGCTTGCGCCATTCGGTCTCCAGGCGCTCGCGAATGGCGGCCCGCCGCCCCGACAGCTCGGTGAACGCCACTTCGGCTTCGTGCAGCTCCTGCACGACGGCCGTGGAACGCCGACGGGTGTCGTCCAGCGCATGCTCCGCGGCGGTGAGCTGCTCGTCGGTGGCGCTCACGGCACGTTCCGCGGCCACCAGGTGGGCCTCGCCATCCGACAGGGCGGCCGCGCGCGCGTCGAGATCCATGCGCCAGGCGGTCATCGATTCCGCGATCGAGCTGTCCGATTGCGAGAGGTCCGCGAGTTCGAGCCGCAGCTGCTCCACGCGCGAGTTCGCGTTCTCCGCCTCCTGGTCCAGCCGTGTCTCGCGATCGGTGGCCACCTGCAGGCGCGCCTCCAGCTGTGCCCCCTCCACCTGGGCGCTGGTGTGTGCGTCCCGCGCCTCATCGTGCGCGCGCTCCACCAGGGTCATGTGCTGCCGTGCAGCCGTGCCGTCCGCCTCGCGTGCCGCGACGATGGCCGCCACCGCGACGTGCTCCTCCGTGCGTTCGGCGACGCCGGCACTCAGTGCCTCCCACCGTTCTCGAAGGCGGGTGGCCAGGGCGGACGCATCCTCGAGCTCGCGATCCAGGCGTTGGACGCGGCGTTCGAGCTGGCCCTGCCGCTCCGCGGCGTCGTGCGCCAGACGCTGCGCGGACGCCACCCGCTCGGCGGCCTCGAGCAGCGCCCGTTCCGCGGCTCCCAGCGCGTGTCGCGCGGCCTCGGCGGCGGCGCCGGCCGCGTCGCGCGCGGCCGACGACGTCGCAAGCGCCGCCCGGAGCGCGAACAGTTCCGCGCGACGGCGCAGCGGGCCGGCGCCTCCCATGGCGCCCGGCAGCCACACGGCGCCGCGCGCATCGACGAACGCGGTGCCGTCGCCCAGGGCGCGAACGCGGCCGAGCATGGCTCGGACCCATGCACGCGCCGTGGGCGCGGCGCTGATCCGCGCCGCGAGTGCCTCCGCGCTCCCGTCCTCCGCCAGTTCCTGCACCGCGTCCATGGGCAGCAACAGGAGCGGGCCGGGATTCGTGCGACGATGCCACTCGCGCACCGCGTCCGCGGCCGATGCGTCGCGCACGAGCACCGCGTGCAGGGTGGCACCCATGAAGCGTTCCACGAGCAGCGCCGCGTCCTGGTCGGTGGCGATGTAGTCCGAGATGGGGCCGAGAATGGTACCTGGCTCGAACTGCTCGCGGTCGCGCAGGAGCCGCGCGGCGGCGGGCGCCATGCCCACGCGTTCGCGCTCCAGGGATTCCAGGCCGCCCACCTTGCCCTCGAGCGCCGCGTGCTCCTCGTCCGCGCTGAACAGGGCTGCGCGCGCCGCAACGTCGGCGTCCCGGGCGAGGCGCTCGTTCTCACGCGCCTGGTGGGCCTGGCCGACCACCGCGGTGGCGTCGGCGTCCACGCGCTCGCGCGACGCGGCGGCCTCCTCCAGCTCCCGCCGCGCGAGCGTGGCGGTATCCAGGAGCTGCGTGCGTTCCCGCTCCAGCGCGGACGCCTTGTCACCCGTTTCGTCCAGCTCGCGCCGCGCGCGCTCGCGAGCCAGATCGACTTCGTGCAGGCGGTTCTGCACTTCGCGCAACGCGTGCTCCACCTGTTCCAGCGCGGCCCGCGTCGCGGCAACTGCCGCCCGCCCGGTCTCCTCGCGCGCCCGGAGCGCGCCGAGGCGCTCGCGGGATTCACGCAGCAGATCGGCCGAGCGGGCCCGTTCCCCGGTAGCCGTGATCCGATCGGAGGCCAGTTGCTCCCGCAGCTGGGCGCCCTGGCTGGCTTCTGCCTCGGCGCGCTGCCGCCGGACGAGCGTATGCCGCTGGCGTTCCTCGGCGACCGCCATCTCCCCGCGAATCTGCTGCACCTGCTCGCGCTGGGCGGCCACGAGACGCGAGAGCTCCGCGCGCTGCGCCTCGGCGGCCGCGCGGGCGTTGTGCGCGGCGTCGCGACGCTGCTCGTTGACGGAGACGGCCTGCTCGGAGTGCGGAAGCTGCGCGCGGAGCTCGGCGACACGGGCTTCCAGCCGCGCCAGCTCGTTGCGCCAGCTGGACATCTCGCGCGCGGCGAGCGCGATCTCCACGGTGAAGCGCCGCGCGGTGAGCTCCGAGTGCCGTTCGGCGCGCTTGCGCTGCCGCGTGAGGGACCGCACCTGGCTCTGGACTTCGGCGATCAGGTCGTCCAGGCGCTGGAGGTCGCCCGACGTCTCCTCGAGGCGCCGTTCAGTGGACCGGCGCCGGTCACGGTACAGTCCGATCCCGGCGGCTTCCTCGAACAGCTCGCGCCGGTCGTCGGGACGGTCGGAAAGCAGGGCGTCGATCATCTTCGCCTCGATGACGACGCCGGTGTCCGCGCCGAGTCCGGTGCCGCGCAGCAAGTCGGAGATGTCCCGCAACCGGCAGGGGCTGCGGTTGAGCAGATACTCGCTCTCGCCGGAGCGGGACAGGCGGCGCGTGATGACCACCTCGCGGAACGCGATGGGCAGCTCGCCGTCCTCGTTCTCGAAGTGCAGGGAAATCTCGGCGATGTTGACGGGGCGTCGGGCGGTGGACCCCTGGAAAATCACCTCTTCCATCTTCTGGCCGCGGAGCAGCCGCGCGCGCTGCTCACCCAGCACCCAGCGCACTGCGTCGGACACGTTCGACTTGCCGCATCCGTTGGGACCGACGATCGCGGTGACGCCCGGCTCGAAGGTCATCACGGTGCTGTCCGCGAACGACTTGAACCCGTGCAGCTCGAGTTTGGTCAGGCGCACTAGTACACGCTCCCCGTTCGGTATACCAGCGATGTGGGCACTCCGGCCGCCCGCATGGCGTCCAGGAGCAAGGTGGCTTCTTCCCGCGTCCTGAACGCGCCGGCGAACAGTCTCGCGGTGCGGTCGGACTGGAGCAACGCGTAGACGGGCAGTCTTCGCGCCTGATAGGCGGCGACGCGTTTCGCGACCGCGGAATCGGGCACGTCGCGCTCGACGAGCAGTGCGAACGGGAACCGGTCGATGACGACCCGTCCCGCGTCGCTCATTCCACGAGCGCGCAGCGTGTCCAACAGAGCCGCGGCTGAGGCGCTATCCGGATAGGCGCCGGCAACCACTCGAAACCAAGGCGTTTCTCGAATGAGAACGGGAGTGAAGGTTCCGGCGCGCAAGCTACTGCCGTTGCGCTGTAGTTCCAATAGGGCGCCTGCCTGCGTATTGAAGGTGACCAGGGACAGGGCGTAGGGAGCCACCGACGCGGAGTCCTGCGCGGTGAACAATCCCATCGCGCGCTCGGCACGCACCAGGGAGTCGATGCGCCGAACGGAGTCGATGCCGGCGCTGTCGAGGCCGCGGAAGAGGGCCGCCAGGGTGTCGCCACGCAGCCACAGGGGCGCCCAGGTGCTGCGCGCGAAGGGGCGCGCCGCCAGCCAGATCCCCATGGCCGCGATCACAACGGCGAGGAAGACGCCAACGTACGCGCCGATTCGCCACGGCGAGGGCCCCGCGCGCACCACGTACTTCCGGCGGGGAACGACCTGCGCCGGTTTGAGCACGGCGGGCACCAGCTGCGGGCCGCGCACCGCGCCCAGGACGCGGGCCACCGGAAGGCGCGCGGGCGCCGCATCGCCGACCAGCACCGCGCCGTCCAGCTGAAGCACCAGCGCCTCGACGTTCGGTGTCGCGACCGAGGCAACGACGATCAACAGGCCATTCTGTTCGCGGAAGCCGGCGGCCAGGCGCGACCAGCGCCGGTGGGCCATGACTTCGGCCATGTCGGCGACCAGGGCGCCGCTGGGCATGACGTACAGGTTTTCCTCGCCCGCCACGCGGTGCACCACGCGGCTGAGCGAGACGCCGTACTCGAAGACGTCGGCGAGTCCGTGCGGATCCTCGGCGGCTACCAGCGCCTGGAGCGGCGGAGCGTCGCCCAGCAGGTCGCCGATGGCGACGCGGCGCTTGCGGGCCAGCTGGCGGCCGATGCCCAGCGCGACCAGCGCGGTTTCCGTGTCGTCGCTGCCGAGCACGGCGATGGCATGCAGACGCTCGATTCCAGAACTGAACTTGCGCCCGGCGGATTCCCAGTCGAATGGCGGAGGGGCTGGCGGCGCTTCCGCCGTCACGGCGCTCCCTCGTACACCCAGAATGCCTGCTGTGATTCCCGTCCGGCGCGCTCCGCCTCCTCGCGCGTGAAGTAGGGCCCGAGAATCACGCGGTAGATCGTGGCCCCTTCCCGCGGGGTGGACACCACGCGCGCCTGCGCGCCATCCACCTGGATGCGGGACGCGAGTTCGCGCGCGCGCTCCTGCACCAGGAACGCGGCAAACGAGACGACGAACCCGCGTGCCGCGAGCGGATCGACCGGGGCGGCCGGCTGGCCCGAAGTGTCCGCGGCCGCCGAGTCCACCAGCAGCGTGTCCGTGGCGGGGAGGCCGTACAGGGCGCTATCGAAGCGGACCGGTTCGTCCAGCGAGGCGGCGCGTGGGCGAAAACCATCCCACATGATCGGGTACCAGTAATCGCTGGCTCCGCCCCGCACGCGGCGCTGTTCCTTCAGCGTCTCCCCATCGTACAGCACGACGTCGGTCCCCACGGCGACCGCCACCGAGCCGTCGTATCCGACGAACGGCAGGTCGTTGCGCCAGGTGCCGCGCACGCCACCAGTCACGCGCTCGGTGCCGATGGCCGCGATCCAGATCGAGTCGGCGACGACCGATCTGGCCAGGAGATATCGACCGAACTGGTCGATGCGCAGGTCCGACGCACGGCCGGGGAGCTGGAATCGCGCGGTCACCATCTCGCGGAATCGGTCCACGACGGAAATCTGCCGCCCCGAATCGGTCAGGATGAACACCCGGTCACCGCTGGGCGTGGACACCATGGCCTCGATGGGCTCGGCGAGCCGGATGCTCGGTCCCCAATCCATGGTACGCGTGCGGAGCATGATCAGCCCCGAGTCCACGACGAGAAAGAGCCGGTCGCCCAACTGCGTCCGCATCGTGCGGGCTGCCGAGGGCAGGTCGATTTCCGCGACGACGCGCCGGCCGGGTGGCGTGTACTTCAGCATGCGCACACTGTCGTCGCGTCCCACGGAGACGAGAAGGCTGCCATTGCGCTCCGGATACACCTGGTTCGCGGGCGCCGGCGGCTTGAGGGTCCAGTCGCCCGCTGGGGTCATGCGCACTACGTCACCGTTGCGGGCAATGCCGAAGATGGCCATGCCATCCGCGGACGCGAGCTCCTTGAGGCTGGTGGTGGACGCATCCGTGATCGTTCCGCGCTGCAGCTCGAGCAGGACGCCTCGGCCGCGCGTGTCGGTGTAGGCCACGCTGCCGTTCTCGTCGTCGAAGGCGAGCACCTCCGCGGGCGCCGGCGTTGGATCGCTGGACTCCCAGACGAGGGAATCCACCCGCGGATAGCCGAAGACGCGCGGCGGGCCGCCGGCACGCGGCAGCCGGAGGACGAGCGCCGGAGGGCCCGCGTACAGGGCTGGATCCCCGGACTGCGTGCTGGAGGCGGGGCGATTCGAGCGATCGCAAGCGACGGTCGCCAGCGCCAGCAGGAGGAGGGAAGCGCGCACGAACGGAAGATAATGCGAACGCCCTACGCCAAACGGCTTATTGCCGACGGCCAGGCTTAGCGCCGGCGCACTAGAAGGATGGCCAGAGCGACCAGGTCCAGAATCCGCGCTTGATGCCCTGCTGATCGAGCGGCACGGCGTAGTCCCACCGCAGGACCGCGAAGTTGAAGAGGTTCAGCCGCAGGCCCACGCCGTAGCTCCGCAGCGGGTAGCGATGGTTCATGGCGTTGTACGTCTCCGGCTTTTTCGCGTAGAGGGTCTGGCCCTGGGACCAGGCCACGCCCGCATCGAAGAAGAAGAGCCCCTCCAGCGGCGGCAGCGCGACGGGAAGAATGCCGAGTTCCAGGCGACGCACGAGCGGGAACCGCAGCTCGACATTGGCCACCGCCACCCGACTGCCCAGCAGCTGCGTGGCGCTGCAGTTCCACGTGGACGCCCCGATGATCGGGCACGTGAGGAACAGCACGTTGTTGCGGTCGTACCCGCGCACGAAATCCGGGCGCGCGATGTACTTCATGAACTGCGTTTCGTCCGGGCCGATGGACAGGCTGGTGTACGCGCGCGTGGCAACCGTCAGGTAGTTGAAGATGATCGCGTCGTAGCGCCGATAGTCGGCCAGGTACTCGACCCAGTTCAGGCCACCCATCACCGGGCTGACCTGGAGGCGGAACCGCCGCCCGTAGATCGGGCCGGTGTAGCCCATGAGGGTGTTGTCCGACACGTACGCCAGGTGCGCCTCGCCGTAGTTCAGGCTCTTGTCCTTCGTGATGCTGTCCAGCTGGAAGGGCGACGCCGCCGACAGGTCAAAGATGAAGCGCTGCAGGTGGATGCGCTCCCGGCCGACGTTGTTCAAGCCGGCGCCGAGCTCCACGCGGCTGAAGCGGTTCAGCGGATAGGAGGTGGACCCGAAGAACTGGCGCGCGATGAACGTCGTGATTTCCTGAAGCTCGATGTGCATCCTGGGGTCTTCCTGCGGCACCAGCTCGTCGTTGGACAGGAAGTAGTACGGAAACTGCGAGTAGCCGGCGGAGTACTGGAGCCGCCGGCTCAGGTTCGTGTAGCCGAAGAACGCCTGCGCTTCTTTGATCCGGCCATTCACCTCGCCGGCGATCGCGAGCCGGTGGTTGCCGAGCATGTCGCTCAGGATGATGGTCGTGCCGCCAAAGACGTTGCGATCGTAGCTGTCCGGCGAGTAGCCGATGCTGGGCCGCGCGACGTAGTCCGGCTGGAAGCGGACGCGATAGGGCGAGTCTCTGAACTTCGTCGTGTCCGGCAGCGCGAGATCGACGCTGTCGAGCAGCGCGGAGATGGCCACGGTCATCGTCGGCGCGCTCGCGTTGGGAACGCTGTCCGCGAGGGCCAGCACGGGCACGCGATACGGCGCCTTCTTCAGGCGGCGCGGGTTGTTCACCTGCCAGATCGTGTAGTCGCCGTCGCTGAAGTACGTGAATGCCATGCGGTCGGCCCCGCGTGCCCACGAAATCGATGGGCTGTATTCCGTGATGGCCGCCACCGCGCCGACGACGTTGGTGAGCTGATAGTGGGCCTTCCCCTCGAGCTCGTACAGAAAGACGTTCGAAATCCCGGTGCGATCGGAGACGAACGCGATGGACCGGCTGTCCGGCGCCCACTGGGGATTCGTATTGAGCCCCGCCTGTCCGGGCAGGACTTCGATGGCGCCGCTCTCGATGTCCAGCAGCGCAATCTGCCAGTGGGGGAGTTGCAGCTCCTGGAGGTTCGCGCCGGGGCCGCGATCGGTGGCGAACGCGATGGTGCGTCCATCCGGAGACCACTGTGGCTGGTGGTCGCCAAACCGGTCGCTGGTGAGCTGGCGCAGGTTCGTGCCATCCACGTCCACGATGAACAGGTCCGTGATGCCGCCGCGGCTGCCGCTGAAGGCGATCCGCTTGCCGTCGGGGGACCAGGTGGGGCCGGTGATGCCCTCGAGGCCGAGGTCGCGCCGGGATTCGCGCTTCGACCTGACGTCCAGCAAGTACAGCACGTCGCGTCCCTCGTGCTGCGCAGTGAACGCGAGTTGCTGTCCGTCCGGCGAAAAGGCGCTCTGCGAGTACAGGAGACGCAGCTCCTCGAAATTCGGATCGAAGGTGCTCTTGACCAACCGCTTGATTCGCTTCCCGGTTTCCGCATCGCCGAGCCAGAGATCGATGAACACCTCGCCGCGCGCAAAGCTGCCGTTGGACAGGAAGGCGATGTGCTTGCCGTCGTGGGAGAGCGCCGGCGCGAGGAAGATCTCGCCGCCGCTGCGGCGCGCGGTGAGGAGGGGCTGCGCGAACGCGCGCGGCCGTTCCAGGGAACCGACCTGGGGCAGGTGGGCGCTCTGCATCTGCTCGCGCCACACCTCGCCGAGATCCTCGAGCGACACGCCCAGCTCGCGGTTGAACGCGCGCTCCACACCCACGATCGGCACCGCGTGCATCACCTGGCCGACGGCCTCCGGGCCCCACCGCTCGGCGATGTAGGTCCAGAACGCATGACCGAACCGGTACGGAAAGAACCGCTCCGGCGTGTCGGTCATCTGCTTGATCGTGGGCAGCCGGCCGTTGAGCGCGGCGTCCCGCATCCAGGTGTCGGTGAACGTGGTGCTGGGGCCGAGCGACAGGTATTCCGCCATGCCCTCCGCGAACCAGAGAGGCGGCATGTTCTGCGCGAGATTCTGGAGGCCGCTGCCGGCCTTGCCTCGCGCGAAGATGTCGTACTGGAACGCGTGCACCATCTCGTGCACGAGCACGTGCTCGAAGCTGCGGTAGTCGCCGGTGAAGTTGAGCAGCATCCGGTGCCGCAGGGCTTCCGTCACGCCGCCCGTGCCCTCGCCCAGGTCGCCGGTGACGTTGTTCTGCCCGAAATCGGTGCGCGACGAGAAGAGCATGATCGGCTTCTTCTCGCGGAACTGGTGGTCGAGTACGCGGGACAGCCGCGCGTAGGCGCGCTCCGCCATGCGGGCCGCGTCCATCGAGGCCTGGCGCTCCTCCGGGTAGTAGTACACCAGGAAGTGCTCGGTCTCGAGGACGTGCCAGTCGAACCGGTCGTACTGCACCTGGTTCTGGCCAAAGTAACCCTGCGCGCCGGCCGGACCCGCCACGCATGCCGCGACGGCGACCGCGAACCCCGCCAGACGTCTCGAGAACTTCACGTTACACTCCCCGCTGAACAACTCATCTTACTGCCCCCGCACCGACTGCGCGTTGACCGGAACCACCTCCGCATCACTCCAGAGCCGCTCCAGCTGGTAGAAATTCCGGAGCGTGGGGTGGAACAAATGAACGACGAAATCGACGTAGTCGAGTAACACCCAGCGCCCCTGCGTCATCCCCTCGACGTGGTGCGCCGAATTACCGGCCTTTTTGAGCTCCTCCAGCACGTGCTCGCCCAGCGCCCGGACGTGGGTATCGGACGTGCCGCTGGCGATGACGAAATAATCCGTCATGTCGGAGACACCCTTCAGACTGAGTACCACGACGTCGTCGGCCTTGTTGTCCCGCAAAACGGCGGCGGCGCGCTTCACGTGCTCCGTGATTGCCGGTGCCGTGCGATCGGATCTGGTCGAGGGAGATGCCACTAATCAGTTCGGTTTATGGACGGACGATCCCACGCACGGGCCGGACCGCCGCCCGCGCCCGGCAACGGCGAGCCCTACTGTTTGATAACCCAGACCTTGACCTCGGGTTTCACGTCCGCGTGCAGGCGCACCGGAATCCGGAAGACGCCCAGCGTGCGCAGCGGCTCATGCAGGTCGATCTGCCGCTTCTCGATGTGGAAGCCCTGCGATTCCAGCTGCTGAGCGATGTCCGCTCCGGTCACCGAGCCGAACAGTTTCCCCTCCTCTCCGACACGCGCCGAGAAGGTGAGCGACACCTGCTCCAGCCGTTCGGCCAGGGCCTGCGCCGCGGTGCGACGCTCGTTCTCGGCCGCCTCCAGCCGGCCCTTTTCGAGCGCAATGCGCTTGAGGTTGCCGGGTGTGGCTTCGAATGCCACGCCCCGCGGCAGAAGAAAGTTGCGCGCGTAACCGTTGGAGACTTTCACGACGTCGCCGGGCTTGCCCAGGTTTTCGACGGCCTGACGGAGTATGACTTCCATGGTAGTGATCCGTGAATGGTGAAAGGAGGTATCTATGGTGTTGAGCGGGCGCGGCTGCGCCAGTCCGCCCAGGTGTCGCCGAGGCCGAGTCCGAACGCCGCGATGGCGAGGAACAGGAAGCCGATCGCCGCGATGGCGTTCAGCACGGGCCACCAGAGCATGGCGAACCCGACGGTCGCGGTGATGGCCAGCGCGCCGGGCGCCATGAACCAGCTCAGCACGCCCAGGCCGCGAAGGGCGTACAGCGCGCCAAAGAAGAAGAGAAGATTCCGTCCCACCGCGCGCACCGACGCCAGGTTCGGTAGAAACACGATGGTGAGACCCACGATGAGCCCCCACACCAGCTGGTCGTTGAACCGGAAATCGCGTAGTTGGCCCAGCGGCGGTCCGAGCCGCGCCCGCGCCAGCCGGTGGTAGACGGACCAGGCGAGGGCTAGCGCGACGAGCGACTGGAGCGCGAGCATCGATGGATACAGCGTGTGGCCGACATTCGCGATCGCGGTGAGCTGCTTCTCGGTCTCGGCGGGGAGCTGCCCGATCTGCGGAATGCGCGCCGTGAGCTGACCCCACTCCTTCGGGTGTTGTCCGATGAAATCGTTCAGGGTCCCCATCGTCTCCACGTTCCGCCGGGTGACCTCCTCGCGGATGGCGCTGGCCATGTGCGACTCGGACACCGGGCCGATCGCGCTCATCATGTGCGCGAGGCCGAGCGACACGGTG
>JBBDYA010000030.1:0-12394 GCA_040902005.1 Gemmatimonadaceae bacterium
CAGGGACAGCAGGGACAGCAGGGACGCGGCGAAGGGCAGGGGCAGGGACAGGAGGGTCGCGAGGGTAGTCCGGGCGGCGGCGGCGGCGCGAATCGTGGCGGCGGCGGGCTGCCCGGCGGCGGCGGCGCTCAGACCGAACGCGAGCTGCGCGAGCGGCTCAACGACGCGCGCGCGTTGCGTCGCGAGTTGGCGAACCGCGGCGTGGACCTGTCGCAGCTGGACCGCGCGATTGCCCGCATGCAGGGACTCGCGGGGGAGGGCACGGCAGGCGATCCGCGCGCCGAGCGCGAGCTTCGCCAGCAGGTGATCGAGGGACTGCGCGCGTTCGAGTTCACGCTGGGGCGCGTCTTCGGTGACCGTTCCGGCGAGCGCGCGTTGGTGGATCGCACGGGCGAGATTCCGCCGGAGTACCGCAAATACGTTGAGGAGTACTACCGGTCTCTCGGGAGAGCCAAGCCGTAGCAGCGTCGCGGAACGGGCGGCAGGGACGCGCCGGTCACGGTCGCGACAACTTTGGCGGCCGTTTGCCGTGCCTCACCGCGTTCTGGACTGGCACGTACTCCAGCTCGCGTCCCTCGTTCACGCAGCGGAGCATCAGCCCCCCGCGACTCATGTCGCCCCGCCCCACAAAATCGCGCGGAAACAGCAACCGCTCGCCGAAGATGCTCGTCAGCGGCCCGACGTATTTGTCCGTGGCGATGCTGCCGAGCAGCACCACACTGGCGCTGCTCTCGATTTCGCGTGCCAGCCCCGTGGCGTCTCGCAGCAGGGGCTCTGTGAACGCGGCCGCTCCCCATCCAGCGCTCAGATCCACACTGGCGAACGCCTCGAGATCGGGGGGGCGTACCCGGTGCTCCGGGGACAGGAGGCCGCGATTCGTCGTGATGATCCGCACGGGCTGCGCGGCAGTGTTCGCCGTCGCGAACGCCTGCGCGTATGCAAGCTTGCCGCGGAAATAGAGGCCGCTCAGGAACGCGAATACATCCCCCAGCGGGGCCCCCTCGCGCTGGTTGAGCTGCACGGCAAGCGGGAACTCGGCGCGAGTGCTCAGCAGTGTCGTCGCACGTCGCCCATCGCAGCGGGCGGGAGAGAGCAGAAAAACGCGTTTGAGAGTCATTGGCGGCCGTAATATCTCGCGGGGAACGCGCATTGCGATACCACAGGGTGATGCAGCAGCGCCCCCCCCCCCACTTCCTCACTTTCAGGCGCGCCGTCGCGCTCGGGTCGGCCGGCTTCCTCATCTTCGCCTGCAACCAGTCGCCGACCAGCGCGGCCGCGGCCGCGTCCGTCAGCGCCAAGGTAGCTCAGGTCGCCGCGGCGCTCACCGGGCAGGACGCGCCGATGGCCGCCGAGGCGGAGGACGGTCGCTGGCTCGGCTTCGACACGCACACCTACCCTGGCGACGACAAGATGCGCGTCTGGAAGTATGCCGCCAACGCGCCGTATCACTGGGTGGGTTTCTACCTGCCAGACGCCCCCTGCCACAAGGGATCGTCGTGGGGCGGCAAGCGGCAGACGCTCACCGACATGGGATGGGGCATCGCCGTCGTCTACGTTGGGCAGCAGACGTGGGGGCGCACCCCCACCACTCTCACCCCGGCCCAGATGGCCAGGCATCGCGCGAAGGGCGTCACGTGCGACGCCGACTACACCAGCGCCGACCGCGGCGTGCAGGAAGGAATCGACGCGATCCAGAAAACCGAGGCGGAGGGGTTTCGCCACGGCCGGGTGATCTTTCTCGACATCGAACGCATGGAGCGCATGCCTGCACGCATGAGGGAGTACTATCGTGCGTGGGTGACCACCGTCCTGACGGACGGCCGCTACGTGCCGGGGATCTACGTGCACACCCACAACGCGCAGGACGTCTACGACGACGTGAAGGCGCTCTTCGTCGCCGCGGGCCGCACGGACGAACCGCGCTTCTGGATCGCGAGTGCCCGGGACTTCTCGCCCGACAAGGCGCCGCGGGACGTGGGCCACGACTTCGCCGGCATGTGGCAGGGTGTGATCGACGTGGTGCGCCGGGTGGCCGACGTGGCCCTGCCGATCGACATCAACGTATCGAACTGGCCGTCGCCTTCTGATATCGGTGACTGAGGCTTGACCCCTGTTCTCGGCCCGCGCCTTCGGCGCGGTACGTTCTCGGCGGCGCTGCGCGCCGGTCGGCGGGCACCCGTCCATTTCAAAGCGCCGTTGCAGGCGCCGAGAACGAACCCGGGGTCGCAAAAGCTCTTTGCGACCCCGGCCGAGAACGTCAGTTGTACGAGCGGTTACGGCGAGCGGTACTGCGTCTGCAGCTGACTGCGATAGGCATCGCTGGCGTAGATCGCCACTTCGACGCGCCGGTTCTGCGCCTGACCCGTCGCCGTTTCATTCGACCCAACCGGCTCGCTTTCGCCCAGGCCGATGGTCTGCATGCGCGTCGCGGTCACGCCGCGCGACACGAGATACTGCGCCGTGGACTGCGCCCGCCGCTGTGAGAGCCGCGCGTTGTACTCGTCGCTTCCCACCGCGTCCGTGTGTCCCGCGATCAGCAGGCTCGAGTTGGGGAACTTGTCCAGGCTCGCCGCCAGGTTGTTGAGGTTTTGCGCGGCGGTGGACTTGATCGCTTCCGAGTCAAAATCGAAAAGCAGTCCGGATTCGAACGTGACCTGGATCCCCTCGCCCACACGCTCGACGATTGCTCCGGGAATATTCTGCTCCAGCTCCTTGGCCTGCTGGTCCATCTGGTGGCCGATCACGCCGCCGACCACGCCCCCAACCACGGCGCCGATGATGGCGCCCTTCGCGGTGGATCCCTGATGCTTACCGATGACGCCGCCAGCGGCTCCGCCAACCGCCGCGCCAATGACGGCGCCGCGCTCGCGCTGGCCCATGGACTGGCAGCTGGCAAGCGTAAGTGCCGCCAACGCCAGCGCGGACGTTCCGCGCAGGAAAGGTGTGTAACGCATGTTGTGATTCTCCGTGCTTGAGTGGGAATCACATTGTGACTTGCATGGGGGGTGCCATTGAGGTGGGAAGCGTGCTCGGCAGACGTCCCCCCGCCGCACCTGGTTGCAGGGCTTGCCGACCGGCGCGCAAAGCGCGCCGCCGAGAACGTACCGGGCCGCGCGCAGCGCGGACCGCCGAGAACCCGCGAGGCCGCGCGCAGCGCGGACCGCCGAGAACCGCTCTAGAACAGCCCCACCACCTCACCGCTCCCAAGCTTCGCGATTCGCTCGGCGGCGGGCTCCTTGGGCAGCCCGGGCATCGTCATGATCTCCCCGGCGCGCGCGACCACGAATCCGGCGCCCGCGGAGGGCGTGACTTCGTTGATCGTGATGGTGAAGCCCGACGGCCTGCCGAGCACAGTCGGATCGTCTGTCAATGAATACTGCGTCTTCGCGATGCACACCGGCGTGTTCCCCAGGCCGATGGACGTGAGGTACTCGATCGAGCGTTCCGCCGTCGCGCTGAATGCCACCCCGTCGCCGCCGTACACCTTTCGCACGATGGTCTCGATCTTCTCCTTGATCGGCAGCTCCGTGGCGTAGATCGGACGGTACCTGGCCTCCTTGCTGTCCAGCAGCTTGAGCACCTCCGCGGCAACCGCCTCGCCCCCCGCGCCGCCCCGCGCCCAGACCTCGCATAGCGCCACGGGCGCGCCGAGCTTTTCCACGAAATCCATCACCATTTTCAGCTCGCGATCGGTGTCCGACGATACGCGGTTGACGGCAACCACCACGGGCACACCGAACTGCCTCACGTTCTCGATGTGCTTCTGCAGGTTCGGCAACCCGCGCTCCAGCGCGCCCATGTCCTCGGTGGTGAGCGACTTTTTGTTCGCGCCCCCCTGCATCTTGAGCGAGCGCACCGTGGCGACCAGCACCGCCGCCTCCGGATTCAGCCCGCCAAAGCGGCACTTGATGTCGAAGAACTTCTCGGCGCCCAGGTCGGACCCGAACCCCGCTTCGGTGACCACGTAGTCCGCCAACGCGAGCGCCGAACGCGTCGCGAGAATGGAATTGCAGCCGTGCGCGATGTTGCCGAACGGTCCCGCGTGGACGAACGCGGGTCCGCCCTCCAGCGTCTGTACCAGGTTGGGGCGGATCGCATCGGAGAGCAGCAGCGCCATGGCGCCGGCCGCCTTGAACTCGCCCGCGCGCACCGGCGCCTTTGACGAGCCCTCGGTCGCGCCGACGATGATCCGCGCGAGCCGGTTCTCGAGGTCCTGATAGCTGGTCGCGAGCGCGACGATGGCCATGATCTCGCTGGCCGGCACGATCACCCACCGTTCTTCGCGCACGATGCCGTTGGCCACGCCGCCCAGGCCGATGACCGCCTGCCGTAGCGCACGGTCGTTCATGTCGATGGCGCGCGGCCAGGTGATGCGCCGCGGATCGATCCGGAGCGCATTCCCCTGCGTCAGGTGATTGTCCAGCAGCGCCGAGAGAAGGGAGTGCGCGCTCGTGATCGCATGGAAGTCGCCGGTGAAGTGCAGGTTGATGTCCTGCATCGGCAGGAGTTGTGCGTAGCCACCCCCCGCCGCGCCCCCCTTCATGCCGAACACCGGGCCCAGGCTCGGCTCGCGCATGCAGAGCACCGCGTTCTTGTTCATCCGGCGCAGCGCCTGCGTGAGACCCACGGTCACCGTGCTCTTCCCTTCGCCCGCGGGCGTCGGATTCATCGCGGTGACCAGGATCAGCCGGCCCTTCACAGGCCGTTCGGCGATCTCCAGCGGGATTTTTGCCTTGTACTTGCCGTATTGGTCCAGGTCGTCGGTGCCCAGCCCGAGGTCCGCGGCGACGTCAGTGATCGGACGCGGCCGCGCCGCCTGCGCGATCTCGATATCTGATGGTACCGTCATGGTCTCAGGAGGGGGGGGGACGAATTGGTGGGGAATGGAAGAGCGGAGGTGTTCACTCGATACGCGCGCGATGCGTGTAGACGTTGGCGCTCCGCCCGCGCAACAACCCCACGAGCGTGATGCCGCACTCCTCGGCAAGTTGTACGGCGAGCGCGGTCGGGCGGGAGACGGCGGCCAGCAGGGGAATGTTCGCGACCGCCGCCTTCTGCACCAACTCGTAGCTTGCGCGGCTGGTCACGACGAGAAAGCCCTGGCTCGCGTCGGTGCCCCCGCGCAACAGGGCGCCCAGCACCTTGTCCACAGCGTTGTGACGTCCAACGTCCTCACGCACGACGCGAAGCGTGCCGTCCGGCGACGCCCACGCGGCCGCGTGGATCGCGTGGGTGTCGCGGTTCAGCTGCTGCTCCCCCCCCAGTGATTCGCCGGCGCGCCAGAGCGCATCGGGCGACACCACCAGCGTGGACCGCACAGGTCGCGGCTCGCGCAGTGCGTCGCCAATGGCCTCCACGCCGCACAGTCCGCAGCCGGTTCGCCCTACGATCGCGCGTCCGTGGTCCGGCAGTCGCCCGGCCGCCTCGGCGGTGATCTCGACCTGGAGCTCGATGCCGCGCGCGTACCGCACGACGTCGGTGCGCCTGATCTCGGCGGCGCCCGCGATCTCCTCTGAGACCGTGAAGCCGATCGCGAAGTCCTCCAGGTCGGCGGGCGTGCACATCATCACCGCGTGCGGGCGTCCGTTGTACACCAGCGCGACAGGCACCTCGGCGGCGAGCGGCGCTTCCTGCGCTGCCGACGGCTCCTCACCCAGGCGCGTGAACGCGTGTGTGACAACCGGATCCGAATAGCCGAGCGGGGGCAGGGATGCAACCACTTCCCGTTTCCCCGTTCCCATTTCCCCGTCACTTCCCATGCACGTACCGCCAGCCGAACCGCCCCTTGATGCACAGGTTGCCCAGCGTGATGGAGTTCTCCAGCGGCGACGTTGCCTTCATGATCTGGTCGTCCTGCACGTGCAGCGTGAGCGTGCATCCAACGCCGCAGTACGGGCAGATCGTGTCCACCGTGGTCTGCGCCTCCTCCTTCCATTCGCCCGCGGCGCGCGCGTCGTATTCCTGCTTTGCCATGAGGGCGCCGGTGGGACAGACGGCGATGCAGTTCCCGCAGTACACGCAGGCGGAGTCCGGCAGGGGCACCGCGAACTCCGTCGAGATGCGCGCGTCGAATCCGCGTCCCGCGACGGCGATCGCGAACGTGTTCTGATGGTCCGGCCCGCAGGCCTCCACGCACTTGTAGCAGAGGATGCACTTGCCGTAGTCGCGCACATACAGGTCGTTGTCCACCTTCGTGGGTTGCGCGACCGTCGCCGCATGATCGGGATCCGGCGGCGCGTGATGTCCGGGGACGAGCGCATCGCGCGCGCCGGCCGCAGCCGGCGGGGCGGGGGGGCCGAACCGTTCGGGCGCCGCGCGATACTCGTCCATCCAGCGTGCCACATCCTCGGTGGCCGACAGGTCCACGGACGACGCCAGCATCTCGAGCACCAGCTTGCGGCTCAGGTCCACCCTCGGGCTGCGCGTCTTCACCACCATGCCGGGTTCCACCGGACGCGAACAGGCCGGCGTCAGGACGCGGGCGCCCTCGAGCTCCACCACGCAGATGCGGCAGACGTTCACCGGCTGCAGCGTCTCCAGATAGCATAGGGTCGGGATCTCGATGCCGAGCGTGGCGCACGCGCCAAGGATGGTCGTGCCTTCGGGGACACGGACCGGTGTCCCGTCGATCGTGAGCTCCACTTGCGCCCTGGGCGTACCGCGCCGCTCGATGCGGTACAGTGATTCGTTGCGTGGCTGGATCGCCGTCATCGAGGCGCTCCGTTGTAGATGCCCAGACGGTGAATCGCGCTCTCGATCGCGCCATAAGCGGTCTGACCCAGGCCGCAGATGGACGCGTCCTTCATCGCCGCGCCCACCTCGTCCAGGAGCGCCACTTCGCGCTGCACACCGCCGCGCGTTCTCCGCGCGCCAATCCGGTGCAGCGCTTCCTCCTGCCGCACCGTGCCCACCCGGCACGGCACGCACTGGCCGCAGGATTCATCGCGAAAGAATGCCGCAATGCGCACCAGCAGGGCGGGCAGGTCAACGGAATCATCCACGACCATGAACACGCCGGAGCCCAGCGTTGCCTTCGCCGCCCGCGTGCCCTCGAAGCTCAGCTCCATGTCCAGTTCGTCCGGCCGGACGAACACCCCCGCCGCGCCGCCCAGAAGCACGGTAGTGAGCGTCCTGCCCGGCAGGAGTCCTCCCGCCATCGCGAGCAGCTCGTTCGCGGTGATGCCGAACGGCGCTTCATACAGTCCCGGCTTGCTCACAGTGCCGCTCACGCAGAAGAGCCGAGTCCCGGTGGACTCGGCCGTTCCGATCGTCGCGTATTCTGCGCCACCCATCAGGACGATGTGCGGAACGTTCATCAGCGTCTCGACGTTGTTCACCAGCGTTGGCTTGCCAAAGAGTCCGTAGGCCACCGGAAAGGGTGGCTTGTTGCGCGGCTCGCCGCGCAGCCCCTCGATGGAGTTGAACAGCGCCGTTTCCTCGCCACAGATGTACGCGCCCGCTCCGCGCCGGATCTCGATGTCGAATCGCGCGCCGCTGCCCATGATGCTATCGCCCAGGAGTCCGGCCTCACGCGACTTCTCGATCGCATGCGCCATGCGAGACAGCGCCAACGGATACTCTCCACGCACGTACAGGTAGCCGACCTCGCACCCCGTGGCGAATCCCGCGATGGTCATCGCTTCCACCAGCGCGAACGGATCCTCCTCCATCAGGATGCGGTCCTTGAACGTTCCGGGCTCGGATTCGTCGGCGTTGCACACCAGATAGTGCGGACGCGCCTCCTGCTTTGCGACGGCGTCCCATTTGCGTCCGGTGGGGAACGCCGCGCCGCCACGCCCCAGCAGTCTGGACGCCGTCACCTCGGCGATGACCGCCTCCGGTCCCATCTCGATTGCGCGCGCAAGCGCCCCATATCCACCCGACGCGCGGTACGCGTCGAGACTGGTCGGATCCACAAGACCAATGCGCTTCGTCAACACGGAGTCTTCGGCCGCGGGCCGGCGAAACGAACGCACCTGGTGTGCAGGCTGACCGGCGCGAAGCGCCGCCGAGAACCTACCGGCGCCGCCATCGGCGGCGCCGCCGAGAACCCCCCTGCCGCCGAGCAGTTTGTCGAAATGCCCGATCAACTCGTCGTGCGGTTCGGCCCCGAACTCCTGCATCAGCGCCGCCGGCGCCTGCTCGCACAACCCCAGGCACGGCGATCGCACCCACGCGAAGTCCGCCACCTCCACATGATCGCCGGTCGGCGCATGATGCTCCGGCCCCACCGTCTTTTCCAGTTGCGCGATCAGTTCGTTCGCGCCGCGGCACTTGCACGCGATGTCATCGCACACGTGCAGCACGCGCATGGGCCGCGGCGTCGTGGAGAACAGCGCGTAGAACGTGGCGACGCCCCACGCGTCCGCGGGCGGCACCGACAACCGCTTGCACACGTAATTGAGTCCGCCTTCGCTGATCCATCCCGCACGCGACTGGAGGGCGTGGAGGGCGGGAAGCAGCAGGTGCCGTTGCGCGCGCGCGGCCTTGCCGCCGAACGCAACGTGCGTATCGCGCACGGGGTCGCGGACGCCGCCATCCCACCCCGAGGTCGGCGCGCCCAGCGCCGCGTCCACCGCCTCGCGTTCCTGCGCGCTGGGTTCGGCGTCGTGCAGATGAAGGTCCATCAGTCTCCGGCCATCCGGACCACCCGCTGCGCCGTGGTCGGCCGCAGTTGCTGCCGCCGCGCCGCCACCTTCTCGATGTGCACCGCGCACGCCTTGAATTCGGCCGTGCCCGACAACGGATCGAACTCGTCGATCGTGAGCACGTTGGTCGCGACCTGATCTGGAAAGTGCAGCGTCATGAACACCAGTCCCGGCTTCAGGGCGTGGTCCACGTGTGCGGGCGCGGTTACCGTGCCACGCCGCGAGGTGACACGGAGCACGTCGCCCGTCGCGATGCCCAGTCGCTCGGCGTCTTCGGGCGCGATGTCCACCGTCTCGCCCCGGTGCAGTGGCGAACTGTAGCCGCCGCTCTGCACGCCGGTGTTGTAGCTCTCCAGCCGGCGCCCGGTGGTGAGCACGAACGGATATTCGTCATCCGGCTGTTCAACCGGCGGGTCGTGCTCCACCGCGTGAAAGGGAGCGAGTTTGCCCTCCGGCGGGTCGCTCCAGAGCCGCGCATGCAGGTACTGCTGCCCGGGGTGCTCGAGGTCCACGCACGGCCACTGGATTCCACACTGCTCCTCCAGGCGCTTGTACGTCATGCCCGCGAACATCGGTGCCAGCGAGCGCATCTCGTCCCAGGCGCGCTCCGCGCCGGGGTCGCCGAAATCCTTGCCCAGGCGCCTGGCCACCTCCGTGATGATCCAGATGTCGTCGCGCGCGCCAGCCGGTGGTTCCACCGCCTTGCGCACGCGCTGCACGCGGCGCTCGCTGTTGGTCACCGTCCCCTCGGCCTCGCACCAGCTCGACGTCGCCGGCAGCACGACGTGCGCCAGTTGCGCCGTCTTCGTGAGAAAGATGTCCTGCACCACCAGATGATCGAGGCCGGTCAGCAGTCGGTCCACGCGATGCAGGTCCGCGTCCGACTGGGCCGGGTTCTCGCCGATCACGTACAGCGATGTCAGCGCGCCCTCATCCATCGCCTGGAACATCTGCGTCAGGTTCCACCCGTTCCGCGGCTGGATCGTGGTGTTCCACGCCCGGTCGAACTTCGCGCGCACGTCGTCATCCAGGATGTCCTGAAAGCCGGCCAGGCGATTGGGGATGGCGCCCATGTCGCCGCCCCCCTGCACGTTGTTCTGTCCGCGCAGCGGGTTCAGTCCACACCCGTACCGTCCCACCTTGCCGGTGAGCAGCGCGAGATTGATCAGCGAGAATACGTTCTCGACGGCGTTGTGATGCTCGGTGATGCCAAGCGTCCAGCAGATCATGCCGCGGTCGGCCCTGGCGTACGCGAGCGCGGTGTCACGGATGGCGTCCGCCGGAACGCCGGTCTCCTGCTCCGCGAGCTCCAGCGTGTACTTCTCGACGCACGTGCGATACGTCTCGAAGTCGCTCGTCGCGCGTCGTACAAAGTCATCATTCGCGAGCCCTTCGCGAATGATGACGCGCGCCATCGCGTTGGCGAGCGCGATGTCGCTGCCCACGCGCAGCCCCAGCCACGTATCCGCCCAGGCCGCCGTGGCGGTGCGCCGCGGGTCCATGACGTACAGACGCGCGCCATTCCGCACGCCTTTCAGGACGTGATGAAAGAAGATCGGGTGCGCGTCGCGCGCGTTCGAGCCCCAGAGGAAGATGACGTCGGTGTTCTCGACTTCCTCATAGGAGCTGGTCCCGCCGCCCGCGCCAAAGACCGTCGCCAGACCGACGACGCTAGGCGCGTGTCACGTTCGGTTGCAGCTGTCGATGTTGTTGTTGCCGAACGCCACCCGCGCCAGCTTGCCCGCCATGAAATTCACCTCGTTCGTGGCCTTCGAGCAGCTGAAGATCCCGAGCGAGTTGGGCCCGCGCTCGAGGTTGCGGCGGAATCCTTCGGTGGCCGCGTCGAGCGCGGCCTCCCACGATGCTTCACGAAGGACGCCGTTCACTCGAACCAGCGGTTGAGTCAGGCGGGGGTACGAACCGGGAGGGGACTGCATGCGTGACATTGCCATCTCCGTGTGAGATATGAGGATAGGCGCTGCGATGGGGCGATTCAACCCGCCTCGCTCCTGTCATTCCGAGCCCCTCGCCAATGTCATTCCGAGCGCAGCGAGGAATCTGCGGTTGGCTCGGGGTAAACTCCGCGAGGGATCTGCAGTTCTTGAGGTTTAATGGCAGATTCCTCGTCGCTGCGCGACTCGGAATGACATTCTTGCAAGGAGAGAGCGCGTCATGAACGAGAAACAGCTTGCCAATGCGCGCACCCTGGCCCGCGTCCTCGACTCGGCCGTGGGCATCCCCGGCACGAACATTCGCGTCGGGCTCGATGCCGTCATCGGATTGATCCCCGGCGCGGGCGACGTGATCGGCGCCGGGCTGTCCGGCTACATCGTGCTTGCCGCGGTGCGCGCGGGCGCGCCGACGCCGGTGATCCTCCGCATGCTCGGCAACGTCCTGCTCGACACCGCCGTCGGCTCGATCCCGGTGCTCGGCGACCTGTTCGACGTGGCATTCAGATCGAACATGCGAAACGCCGTGCTGCTGGAGCGGTTTGCCGCCCGGCCGGAGCCCGTGGTCAGGCGGAGCAAGGCGCTCGTTGCCGGCGTCGTCGTCGCGTTGCTCCTGGTACTGATTGGCGCGCTGACGGTGGCCGTGCTCATCGCCCGACTCTTCTGGCAACTCCTGACGGGCTAACGGCGCCGACCGCGCTTCGACTTTCTCACGGCCGTCTTCCGCGCTGGCCGCCTGGATTTCACCGGCTTCCGTGCTTTCCCCCGCACCTGCGGCTTGGCCTTGCTTCGCGCTTTCTGTTTGGCCTTGGGTCGCGCCTTTGGCTTCGCCTTGACGTGCGCCTTCCTGCGCTTTGCTCCGGCGACAGTCGCTGGCTTTTTCGGCGCCGGCTTGGCGGGTTGCTGGTGAACGGCGAAGAGCGCGCCCTGCGGGTCTGTCATCATTCCGATGATGTCGCCCCCAGGCACCTCCATGTAATCGATCATGACCTTCGCGCCCGCCCTGGCGGCGGCGGTGGTCGCCTTCCGCACGTCCGGCACGTGCGCGTAACAGATCCACTGCGGTGCTGAAGCACCCCACTCGGGTGACAGCTTGTAGATCCCGCCGTACTCCGCCGTGCCGTGGCCGTACATCTGGTATTTGCCGTTCGGCCCCATGTCGAAGTCATTCGTTTTGACCCAGCCGAACATCCCGCTGTAGAACTGGAACGCGGCGTCGGGATTCGTAGTGATCAGTTCGTGCCAGACGAAGCGTCCCGGCGTGCGCGTTCCGTCGAAGGCATAGGCCGGCTCTTGCGGCGTATGGATGGCGAACGTCGCCCCCTGCGGGTCGGCCACGACGGCGAAGCGCCCGGTGCCAGGGATGTCCTTGGGGCCGAACAGCACGGTGCCGCCGAGTGACGACAACCGCGCCGCCGCGGAGTCCACGGCGTCCACTTCGATGTACGGCATCCACATGGGACGCATCCCTTCCGCCAGGTGGTCCGGACGAAGTTGCACGATGCCGCCGATCGGTTCTCCATTCGCCGTCCACATCGAGTAGCTGTCCTTGTCCCAATCCTCCGTGCCCCATGCCGTCACGGCGGGATAGAACGTCCTCGCCGCCTCGGAATCGGGCGTCATCAACTCGTACCACACGAACTGACCGTGCATGGGAAGGGACCGGGGAAGGGGGGGGATTTTCAGCCGCTGCCAGCGAACACGCCTGAACCTGCAGAACCGGGACGGTTGTCCGCTAGGGAAGCTCTGAAAAAGGCGAGTAGGAAGCGCGGTAGCTCCCCGGGCGCGCCGCGGGGA
>JBBDYA010000030.1:12404-22399 GCA_040902005.1 Gemmatimonadaceae bacterium
AGCTACCGCGCTTCCTACTCGCCCGTTTTCAGAGCTTCCCTAGGGACGCGCGTCCGGATCCACGTCGCGGCGTCGCACGACCGTCTCCTCCACCATCGGCCGGCTGTCCACCACGCGTTCACTGGCATCCGCGTAGCGCACCTCGCCGGCCGCGCCGAATTCGCGCGCGGGACGCTCCTCATGCGCCGGCGGCGAGTCACCCAGGTCGCTCGAATCCGCGCGAACGATTCTCCGCGCCCGATCGATCTCCACCACCCGGATAGGCACGAAGGAGTGCCGGTCTGTTCCTCCCAGGTCCACGTCGAGCATCACGACCTCGCCGGCGTCGGCGTCCACGAGCAGCTCGCGCACGTTGCCCAGCGCGCGACCCGACACCGTCTTCACCTCCCAGCCGCGGATGTCAGCCTCTCCCTTGATGACGTTCCAGCCGCGCATCTCGCTCAGCGGAACCAGGCGTTGCATCTCTCGGGCGTATGGGCCCGTGCCCGCGGCGTCTCCGGCGTTCCGGACTTCTTTTTTCTTGCCCATGGCTCAGCCCCCCCCCCCCATCCCGGCGATGGCGTTGACGCCAGGACCCGCGAGGAAATACCACGCCGCGGCGGCGACCACGAGCACCAGCAGCACGATCCACACTACCGCGCGGTTCCGCCGCTGGGGTGCGACGTGAATCTCGGCCATTGTGACTGTCTCCGTTGATGTGACCAACGGAGTCGGCTCAGCGCAGCGTTCGTGCCGTTCAGTCGCTGCGCAGCGCGATCAGCGGATCCACGGCCGTGGCGCGTCGCGCCGGCAGGTAGCAGGCGAGCAGCCCTGCCGTGGCAAGCACGGCCACGACGCCGCCGTAGATCATTGGATCCCGCGGCTGCACGTCGAAGAGAATCGTGCTCAACAGTTGCGACACGCCCGCCGCCATCAGCATGCCGAGGCCCAGCCCCACCCCCAGTTGGAGCATGCCCTGGCCGAAGATCAGGCGGATGACGTCGCCGGTCTTCGCGCCCAGCGCCATGCGGATGCCCACCTCGCGCGTGCGACGGCTCACCGAGAATGCCATCACGGCGTAGAGGCCGATGCCCGCCAGGAATAGCGCGATGACACCGAAGATCATGAACATCGTGCCGAACACCCGAACGAACCATGTCGGGCGCGCCAGCGCCTCCTCCATGCTGTACACCCAGTAGATGGCCAGGTCGTCGTTCAGCGCGGACACCGCGTCACGCACTTGCTGCGTGATGGCCATCGGCGCCCCGGTGGTGCGCGCCGCCATGCTCGCGAATGGCGTGACCTGCTGGCTGAAGGGAAGCAGAAACGCCGGCGCCCAGGGGTTCTCGTTGTCCCCCACGTACACGTTGGGGATGACTCCCACGACCGTGCGCCACACGAGCGAGTCCGCGCCGCCGGGCAGTCGGAACCGGCGTCCCACGGGATCAGCGCCCGGAAAGTGCGTCTCGGCGAACTTCTGGTTGATGATCGCGACGGGCAGCGATCCCGGGAGATCCTGCGTCCCGAATTCCCGCCCCTGCCGAACTCGCAGCGCGAACGTGGTGAAGAAATTCGGCGTAACGCTCAGCGAGCGTGCGCTGGGCATGTCCTGCGGCCGGTCGTATGTCCTGCCCTCCGGCACGATTGCGCGGTTGTTCATGTTCACGCCGGGCAGTCCGGAACTCACCGACGCGGCCTGTACGCCCGGGATTTGTGCCAGCCGTTCCGGGAGCTGCTCGAAGAAGAGCCGTTGCTGGATGGAATCCGCGGAGCCGGCGGGGAAGCCCACGCGCGCGGTGAACACGTTCGACACGTCCACGCCCGGATCGATGTTGCGCAGCTTGGACACGCTCTTCGTCATGAGCCCGGCGGCGACGAGCAGGCCGCACGACAGCGCGATCTCGAAGACCACGATCGCCCGGCTCAATTTGCCGATGTGCAGGCTGGAGGCCCCGCGCGACTCGTCCTTGAGGATCTCGTTGATGTCCGCGCGCGAAGACTGGAACGCGGGGAGGAACCCGGACACGAGGCTCGTGAGGATCGCAATGCCCGCGATGAAGAACAGCACGGGCGGATGCAGCTGGATGTCGATGAAGAACGGCGGTTGTGAGTCCACGATGGCGCGGTTGAACACGCCGATGCTGAACCAGGCGATCACCGTGCCGAGCACCGCGCCGAGTCCCGAAAGGATCAGCGCTTCGGCGAGGAACTGACGCACCACCGCGAAGCGCGAGGCGCCGAGCGCGGTCCGGATTCCCACTTCCTTGGTGCGATGCGCCGCGCGGTCCAGGAGCAGGTTGGCGACGTTCGCGCAGGCGATCAGCAGCACGAGGCCCACGGCGCCGAGCATGGTGTAGAGCAGTTGCGACGGGCCGTTGCCCATGAACGCCTTCACGTACGGCTGCACCAGCGCCTGGATGCCTTCGTTCGTCTCCGGGTGCTGGACCTCGATGCGCTTCGCGATGGCGTTCAGTTCGACATTGGCCTCATCCACCGAGGCGCCCGCCCGCAGCCGCCCCACCACGGCGTACTGTGGCGCGGTGGTGCGCGTGGCGCCCAGTGGGTCGATCTGCAGTGAGACCCAGATCTGTGTGTTTTCCGGAAAGAGAAAGCCTTCCGGCATGACGCCGATCACCGTGTGCGGCTGTCCGTTCACCCGGATCAGCGTTCCGATCGCGTCGTCCGCGCCGTCGAATCGGCCCTTCCAGATCGCCTCGTTGATGATCGCGACGCGGGCGGCGCCCGGGGCGTCGTCGTCCGGCTGGAAGAGGCGGCCCCGCAGCGGATTCACGCGGGGAATCGCCATCGCATCCGCCGTCATCCAGCAGCCGGAGTAGCGCTCCGCGCGGTCAGTGCCGCTGACGTTGATGGTGCCGCAGGTGCTGGCGCCGAGTTTTTCGAACGTGCGCTGCTGCGCCTTCCAGTCCACGTAGTCGTGCACCGTGACGCCCATCTCATCCATGCCGCGCGCCGGGTTGGTGCGATTGACGGCAACGATCTGCTCTGCCTGATCGTACGGCAGCCCCTTGAACATCGCGCCGTAGATGATGGACCACATGGTGGCCGTCACGCCGATGCCCACGCCGAGGGCAAGCGTGGCGACGAGGATGAGGGCGGGGCTCTTCAGGAGGGAGCGGAAACCGTACCGCAGATCGCGCAATATGGACATGGGGATGCCTACGGTCCCCGGGTCCCATCCGGTTTCAGATTCCGCGTCTCACCCGTCTCAATCGTACAGCCAGTATGCCCGCGTCGAGTCCTGGAATGCCCTGGACTCGCGGCTCCAGCGCGACAGGAGCGCGCTCACGCTGCCCGACTCGATCGCGCGGCGGAACTCCGCGGTCCCGGACAGGCGCTCCGCGCCGGTTCCACGCTGCCAGGCAAACGCCGTCGGGTGGCGCTTGTAGATGGTGCGGAGCAGCCAGACCGCTGCGGCGACCGGCTCGATGGCATTCCGGTCGGTCACATGCATCCGCACCATCGGAATCGTCCTTCCCCCGTGCTTGTCCCCACCCGCGGCCACAGCGGCCGTCGTCGCCTCGAACCGCACCCCCGGAAGGCCCATGTCGTTCAGCTCGCGAGCGATCTCGGGCGCGTCGGTCATCCACGGGGCGCCCACCTGCTTCAGCGGCGCGTCGGTGCCGCGTCCCTCGCTCAGGTTCGTGGCTTCGAAGAACACCGTGCCGGGGTAGAGCACCGCGGTTTCCTCGTCCCGGATGTTCGGCGACGGATTCACCCAGGGCAATCGGGTGTCCGTGTACCACATGCTCCGGCCATACCCGTGCACCGGAATGACCTGGATGTTCGCCCGCACCCGTCCCGTGCCCACGAGATAGCGCAGGAGTTCGCCGGGGGTGAGCCCGTACCGCAGCGCCACGTCGTACTGGCCGACGAACGAACGGTGCTGATTCTCCAGCACGCCGCCTTCCACCCGGTCGGCACGAATCGGATTGGGGCGATCGAGGACGACGAACGACTTGCCCAGCCGCGCCGCCGCCTCCGCCGCCAGGGCCATGCTCCAGACGTAGGTATACACCCGCGCCCCCACATCCTGGATGTCGTACACCAGCACGTCCACGCCCTCGAGCATTGCGGCGGTCGGCACCCGTGTGTCGCCATACAGCGAGTGTACCGGAAGGCCCGTCGCCGAATCCGTGTCGAAGCCGATCCTGTCACCGCCCCGTACCATGCCCGCGAATCCATGCTCCGGACCGAAGAGTGCGACCAGTTGCACGCCCGGCGCGGCGTGGAGCAGGTCCACGTTGCGCCGGCGCTCCCGGTCGATGCCCGTGTGATTCGTGAGCAGCCCCACGCGCTTGCCGCGCAGAACGTGCAGCGAATCCGAGAGGAGAACCTCCAGCCCTGGCCGAACCTCGGTGGCAGGACGCGGCTGCGCGCCGCACGCGCCGGCCACGCCCGTCGTGACGAGCAGCGAGAAGACCACGAGTTGACGTTTCATGTCGGAAGCTATTACGCGCGACCACGGTGGAGTTGCGGCGGTGACGCTGCAATCCGCATGCTCGACTGCTACCCCGCGTAGTACTCCTGGATGCAGAGCGCAATGAGCTGCTCGAGCAGTCGCGTCTGGACGTCGCTTGCCGGGTGCGCGGACAGGGAGGGCACGGAATACCAGATCTCCTTGAGCGCAATGAGCATCTGCTCGGCCTGGATGCCCTTGCTCCGCGCATTCACCGCTGCCCGGCCCAGCAGGCTCTTCAGGTCCTTGCCGTGGTCGCCCGCCTCGACGGAACGCGAGAGCGCCTCGCGCAGTTCCGCGATCGTCGTCGGGTCAAGGGCAGGGCCTGCCGGCGTGCGGTCGAAGGCCATCATGCTTCGCGATCGCAGTAGGGAAGGGGTGCAGCGTGAAAACTCGGCGGGGAAAAATGTTCGACCGTTTCAGCGCCGTCAAGTCCACCCGCAGACGAGAGTTATCGTGCTGGCGGTCCGGCGTCCGGGGTGACCTGGCGCACACGGCCGCTGGTGCACTGATGGCCCGTGCTGCATGTTCTGCCGCCCATTCCTGTACTGTGGAGCTTCCCATGAAAGCCAAATTGCTGGTTGTCGGAACACTCGCCGGAGCCCTGACGCTCTTTGGCTGGGAAACCATCTCCAACGCCGCGCTCCCGTGGCACACCGCCACGATGCGGACCTTTGCCGACAGCGCCGGCGCGGCGCAGGCCATCAGGACGCTCGCCCCCGAGAACGGCTTGTACTATGACATGCGCGGCGTCGTCGCGGCCGTCTCGATCACGCCGGACATGATCGACAAGTCCACCCTGCTTGGGCCGATGATGGGCAAGCAGATCGCACTGAATGTCGTGGTGGCGCTGGTCCTCCTGCTGGGCATGCAGCGGCTGCCGCGACTCACCACCAGCCAGTACGCGCTCGTGTTCGCGGTTGCGGCGTTCGCGATTTCGCTGTCCACGTTCGTGTCGAACTGGAACTGGTGGGGGTATCCGGGGGCCTGGACCGCCGTCCAGGTGGTGGATCGCACCATCGGCTTCGCCCTCATGGGGCTCGCGCTCGGCGGACTGCTGAACAAGTGGTCCCCCCGCGAGACGACCGATGAGTGGGGCGGCGTGAAGGCGCACGGGGGATTGCCGTCGAGTCAGGGCGTGGGGGCGGGTACGCGCGGCTGAATCCGCCACGCGGCAGGGCATGAGGGCGGCGCGCCATCCGCGCCGCCTTCTTTTCTATATTGCGAGATGCGACGTCTTGCTTTCATTGCAGTGCTCTCCGCGTGCGCTCCCGCGATCGCCACCGTGCCGGGTTCCGTCGGCGGTGCGAGCGACGCCGCGACGGCCACTCCACCCGCTGACTCGCCCGCGGCGCACGCGCAAGCGCCACTGCGGGACACCGCGTTCTGGGCGGACAGTACGCTCGCTTCTCTGTCCCTGCGCGAGCGAGTCGCGCAGATGGTGATGTTCTGGACCCTCGGCGATTACACCAGCACCACCGATTCCATGTTCGCCGAGGTCGTTCGATGGGTCGAACAGGAAGGTGTTGGCGGGCTGACGATGTCGCTGGGGACGCCGATCGAGGTCGCCGACAAGATCAACTACCTCCAACGGCGCGCGCGCGTTCCGCTGCTGGTGGCTGCCGACCTGGAACCGGCGCTCATGCGGCTGGAGGGGGCGATCTTCCCGCACTACCTCCTGGAAACCGGCGGCGCGACCTCGTTCCCCACGGCCATGGCGCTCGCCGCCACGGGACGCGACGAGGATGTGCGTGACGTGGCGCGCGCCATCGCGCGGGAGGCGCGCGCGTCTGGCATCCACATCAATTTCGCGCCGACGGTGGACGTCAACGTCAACCCGAACAATCCGGTCATCGGCACGCGCTCCTTCGGAGAGGATCCGCAGCGGGTGGCCCACCTCTCCGCGTTGTTCGTGCGCGGCACCCATGAGGGCGGCGCCCTCGCGACCGCGAAGCATTTTCCGGGGCATGGCGACACGGACGTGGACTCACACGTCGGACTGCCCGTGGTGAACGCCGACCGCGCGCGCCTGAACGCGGTGGAGCTGGTGCCATTTCGCGCCGCGATTGCCGCGGGCGCCGACTTCGTGATGTCCGCGCACATCGCGCTGCCCGCGCTGGGCGGCGACACGGCCACGCCCGCCACCCTTCGCGCGGACGTGATGACCGGGCTGCTCCGCGACTCGCTGGGCTTCCGCGGGGTCACCATCACGGACGCCCTGAGCATGGAAGGCGTGGGGAAGGGCTATTCAATAGAAGAGAGCGTGGTGCAGTCCATCCGGGCGGGCACCGACATCCTGCTGCGCCCGGGTGACGACGTCACGCGCGCAATCACCGCAGTCGTGGCGGCCGTGGAGCGCGGCGACCTGACGCCCGCGCGGATAGACGAGTCCGTCCGTCGCGTGCTGTGGACCAAGGCGCGCGTGGGACTGGCGATGACTCGCGAGGTCTCCCTGAGCGACTTGCGCGAGGTAGTCGGATCAAGCGGGCACCGGGCGCTCGCGCAGGCCGTGGCACAGCGCGCCATCACGCTGGTGCGCGACAGTGCGCGGATGGTGCCCATCGGCGCTGGTTTGCGCGTGGCGATCGTGCAGTACATGCCCGCCACCGAACTGAAGGCGGGCCGCGCGTTCGCCCGGGAGATGAGCCGGTTGCGCCCGGGCACCCGCGTGGCGGGCAGTCTCTCGCCCGGTACGGTCGCATCCCAACTGGACTCGCTGACGGTGGCGCTCAGTGGCGCGGAGGCCATCGTGATCGCGGCGTACGTGCGCCGCGTGGAGGGGGAGGGGCGCACCACGGTGCCGCCGCACGTTGCCGCCTGGATCGATTCGGTGGCGGCCAGCCCCCGGGCGGCGGTGATCTCGTTCGGAAATCCGTACGTCATTCGCCAGTTCCCGCGCGCCGTTGCGTACGTGAACGCCTACGGCGTTGGCGACGCCCTGGAAATTGCCGCAGCGCGGGCGCTGGCTGGCGTGGAGCCGATCACCGGAGTGTCGCCTGTCTCGCTGCCGGGATTCTTCAGCGCGGGCCCCGGTCTGCGTCGGTAGGCGAACCACGCAGGGCGCGGAGGACACGGAGGAAGCCGGGGAGTTCGATCGCGAACATGGCTACGAGAGGTCACCATGCGTTTGAGGCCATCTTTGAGATGGACTTCGTGGAAGTTGATCAAGAGGCCTCCGTGCCCTCCGTGCCCTCCGTGGTTCGGACGGGGGCCAGGCTGG
Organism: Gemmatimonadaceae bacterium; assembly: GCA_040902005.1. Taxonomy (GTDB): domain Bacteria; phylum Gemmatimonadota; class Gemmatimonadetes; order Gemmatimonadales; family Gemmatimonadaceae; genus DASPMP01. The sequence continues at coordinate 20,081 of JBBDYA010000030.1, forward strand.
TCAGAAGTACGTGGCCAGCGATGCCAGCACGAAGGCGTGCTGCGCCAGGTTGTTGAACCGGTCCCGCCCGCGGCCGCGCACGAAATCGAATTTCAGAGCCGAATCGCGCGTGGGACGGAAGTTCAGCCCGGCGGTGAACTGCCCGGCGCTCTCGCCATCCATGCCGCCGTCGAACTTCACGTAGTCCCAGCGCGCCTTGATCGCGAACGCGGACGATGGCATCGTCCGGATCAGGCCCGATCCGAATTCGCGCACCGCCTCCACGTACCACCCGTACTGCTCGGACGCGTAGATCCCCACCAGTCCTGGCGGAACGTCGATTCGGGCCACGGCGCCCTCGCCGCTGATCGTCGTGCCGAAGACCCGGGTTTCGGCATCGAGCACCGCGATCGTCAGGTCCCGTCGTTCGTCCACGGCGGTGCCTTCCAGGTTGAACACGTTCCAGGCGCCGTGGTGCGCCGATACGCCGATCTCGTGATCCACCGCGGGGCTGAACGCCAGCCGTCCGACGAACGCGGGTGAACCGTTGTTGTCCTCGAAGTTTCCTCGCCCCAGCGGAATGCGCGTGCCGGCTTCCGAGTCGTCGATCAGCCCCGCGTGAAATCCGTTCGTGGCATAGACCTCGTACGTGAGCCGTGATCCGCGCCCTGTTCCCACCTGTCCGAGAACGCCAAAGCCCGGCTCGGAGAGCGCCACGCCGATCAACTCGGTGGAAACGAGCGGCCGGTCGGTGAATTCGTTCAACGGGCTGTCGTGCGCCAGGTTGAATCGGCCCAGTGGCGAGAGGATCATCCCGCCGCGCAACGCGATCGCGGGATGCGCGAGGAAGTCGATCGCGGCGTACTCGAGCTTGAGTTCCCGCCCGCCATCCTCGATCTCGAGCTCCGCACCGACGCGAACGAAATCGCTCACCCGCGTGTGCGTGAACAGGTTGAAGCGCTTCGCCTCGAATCCGGCGTGATCCGTGAGTCCTTCCACTTCCTCCCACCGCGCGTGCGCCTCCGCGTAGCCGCCGATGGCGGTGCGGCCGAACAGGCGCGTCTGGTACGGCTTGTCGTACACCCCGCCGCGAACGAAGGGGCGCGTCGTATCGGCGCGCGCGGAATCCGGCAGCTGCGCCCACGCGGGAATGGCACCCAGCCCCACGAGCGTGAGCGCGAGCGCGAGCGTGGCGCCGGTCGCGCGCATCATGTTCCCCCTCCCAATTCGATCACCAGCGTCTCGCCGCTTCGCTGCACGGCGTAGCGCGTGAGCGGGCGTTCCGCCGGACCGCGCAGGACCGTCCCCTCCCGATCATACGTGGACCCGTGGCACGGACACACGAGTCGCTCGCCGCGTACGTCCACCGTGCAGCCGCGGTGCGTGCAGATGGGCGAAAGGGCCGTGAACTCGTCCCCCCCCCCCTCCCCGCCGGCTGGTGACGCCAGCACGTAGATCGCGTCCTCGAATCCCTCGGGCTGGATGCGAATCGCTCCCGCGGGCTTCGCCAGCTCGGGGTAGGCTGCGAGTGACAACCGCACCTGGCCGCCGAGCACCGGCACCGGATGCGTCACGAGCGAGGCGCAACCGCCCAGCATCAATCCGCCGCACGTGGCCGCGCAGGTCGCGACGAATGCCCGCCGATCCATGGCCGCGCTCATCGCGACTCCACGAAGTCGAGCAGCGCGGCGCGCTGCGACGGCGTCAGTGCCTGGAACGCGTTGCGCGATGCAAGCGCCTCACCGCCGTGCATCAGGATCGCCTCTTCCACCGTGCGCGCGCGGCCGTCGTGCATCAGCAGCGCCTGACCGTTCAGGAACCGCTGCATCAGGCGCAGTCCCCAGAGCGGCGTAGTGCGCCACTCGTTGCCGGAGGCCTGTCCATCCGGGCGGTGGTCCGCCAGATCGTCGCCCATGTCGTGCAACAGCAGGTCGGAGTAGAGCTCCACCAGCCGATTCGAGAGCGCCGGAATCGGACTCGGTCCGGTGGTGAACGAGGGCACGTGGCAGCCGGCGCACTGGATCTGCGTGAAGAGCGTGCGCCCTTCCTCCCGGCGTTGGGTGTCGCCGCCGGGAAGGGGAGGCGCCAGCGCGCGGAGGTAGTGCGTCACCGCCTGCACCACGGATTCGTCGATCTCGGGATCGGGAGCCCGGTCCACCGCTTCGGTCGGAACGCTCGAGAGCGGGTTGCGATTCTCGACCGGCAGAAAGGGTGACGTGATCCCGATGTCCTGGTGGTACGCCTGCACCACCTGCTGGAGCAGAACCGCGTTCTGCGCCTTCCGGCCGAAACGGCCCAGTTGGCGGGGGGGGGGGGGGGGGGGGGGCGGGGGGGGGGGGG
>JBBDYA010000030.1:22409-39131 GCA_040902005.1 Gemmatimonadaceae bacterium
GGGGCGGCCCCCCCCCCCCCCCCGCCCGGTTCGCTCGAGGGCACGAACGGCGCCGCCATCACCAGGTTGGGGCGCCCCGAGATCCCGTCGCCATCGACGTCGAGCGAATCCACGTTGGCGAGGATCGCCCCCACCGGGATCGCCTCGATCAGCCCCACGCCGAACACCGGCGGAGGCAGCCGGATGGAGCGTGGGTACGGTCCGTCCGGAAACACCTCTGGTTCGGCGCCGGAAATGGCCTTCGTTTGCAGTTGCGGCCCGCCGAGCTCGCTCAGAAATCCATCGGCCTCGGTGCCGAAGCGGATCAGGGCGTTGCGCAGCAGCCCGCGACCGTCGCCGCTGTGACACGTGGCGCAGGACACGTCGTTGAAGATCGGGCCCAGCCCCGTGTTGGGCGCGAACTGGCGACCGAACTCCTCGTCGCCGCGCGCGAACGCGGCCAGTTCGGCTTGCGACAGTCCCTCCACCGGCGCGTCGAAGATGTCCCCGTCCGGGGGCCCGACGGTCGTGAGCTGGTCGCACGCCGATACGGCGACGAGAATGACGGCGACGGCGGCAACGAATCGTGGCAGCCGGGTCGCCGGCGTGACATGGGAGCTGCGATGCACGGGCACACCATGGATTAGGTGTGCCTAATTTATGAATTACCCGGACCTAACGCAACTGCCCCTGGTGCTCGCGGATCCGAACACCGCCGTTCGTCGTCGTCGCGCTCACCCGCGGACCGCCCTTGCCCAGCGTCGTCGTGATCCGGCGGCCAATGGAACCGCGCACCGTGATCGGGAAATCGATGTTCATGCCGCCGTTCACGGTGCCCGTTTCCAGCTCCGCGTTGTAGCCGCGGGGAACGTCGAGCGTGACACCCCCGTTGGTGGTCCGGAGGTCCAGGCCGCCGCCGGTCCAGGTCGTGCCGGACAGTTGCGCCGACACACCGCCATTGGTGGTCTCCGCGCGCACGTTGCCCGACACGTCCCGCAGCGAGATGCCGCCGTTCACGGTGCGGAGCTCCATACGGCCATCCACACCATCCACGCTGATGCCGCCATTGTGCGCCTCGGCGTCCAGGTTGGTCGCGCGAGGGACCCAGACTTCATAGCTCACCGACCAGCTCGTGTAGCGGCGGTTGGCAGGACCGTCGGCGCGAATGCGGTCGCCATCCGTGGAGATCCTCACGTCCCTGGAAAGCGATTCCGCGTCGGCGCGAGTGTCCGCGTGGGTCTGGATCAGGGCGCGGACCATGACGTCCTTGCGATCCCAGGCGTGGAAGGAGACCCCGCCGTTGTCCCGGCCGTCCACCCTGAGGATGCTGGCCGGCGCCGCGATCGTCGCGTCGCGTACTTCGCAGAACCGCTCCCGGCGGCCGCCGTAGTCGTCGCAATTCCGCATGAAGCGCTCGGCGCGGGACTCGGGCACCTGGGCGATCACTGGCGAGGCGAACAGGGCGAGCAACAGGGCGGTGGACATTCTGGACATGTGGTTCTCCGATTCGATGTATCTGGGTCGCCTGGTCTGACAGCCCTCGGCGGCCGAAGGTTGGCAGGGTCGAGGCGCAGGGTGCAGCGCGTACGCGGTCGCGGTATCTTCTCGCAACGGACGATCTTGCCTCAGGGGAGCTGGAATGCCTACGAGACTGTACGCGCTTCACGACGCCGGTGTTTCCATCTGGCTCGATTTCATCGAACGCACCATGCTGCACGACGGGGATCTCGAGCGTCGCATCCGGGACGAGGCGTTGACGGGCATGACGTCGAATCCCACGATCTTCGAGAAGGCGCTGGCGACGGGGGGCGCGTACGACGCGCAGCTCCGCGATGCGCCCGCCGACCTCACGCCGCTGCAGCTGTTCGAGCTGGTGGAAACCACGGACGTGCGCGATGCGTGCGATCGGTTTCGCGGCGTGTACGACCGGACGAATGGGGACGACGGCTACGTCTCGATCGAGGTGTCCCCCGGCGCCGCGCACGATGCGGCCGCGACGGTAGCCGAGGCGAACCGGCTCTGGCGCACCGTGGACCGTCCCAACGTGATGATCAAGGTGCCCGGAACCGCCCAGGGCGCCGAGGCGGTGCAGCGGCTGATCGCCGACGGCATCAATGTGAACATCACCCTCCTCTTCGCGCTCGAGGCGCATGACCGCGTGATTGACGCCTACATGGCCGGGCTGGAAGAGCGGGTGAAGCGGAACCTGCCCGTGGACCGCTTGGCGTCCGTGGCCAGCTTCTTCGTGTCGCGGGTGGACTCGGAGGTGGACAAGCGACTGGGCGATTCCCGTCAGTTGCAGGGGAAAGCAGCCATCGCGAACGCGCGACTCGCCTACCAGCTCTTCGTCGATCGGTTCGCGAGCGCGCGCTGGAAGGCGCTCGAGGCGCAGGGCGCGCGCGTGCAGAAGCCGCTGTGGGCGAGCACCAGCACGAAGAATCCCGCGTACCGCGATGTCATGTACGTGGAGGAGCTGATCGGCCCGCGCTCCATCAATACGCTGCCACCGCAAACCCTCGACGCCTTCAGGGACCATGGCCACGTGTCGCGCACGGTGGACGCGAACCTGGACGACGCGCGGCAGGTCATCGCGCAGCTCGAGGGCGCGGGGATCGCGATGCGCGACGTGACCGACCAGCTGCTGGTCGAGGGCCTCGCGTCGTTCCAGAAGTCCTTCGACGCGCTGATCGCCGGCATTGCCAGGAAGCGGGAGCTCGTCGGCACGCGATGACCTTCTGCCGAACGAAGATCGTCTGTACGCTGGGTCCCGCCACTGCCACGCGCGACGCGATCAAGGGGCTGGTGGCGGCCGGGTTGAACGTTGCCCGCATCAATTTTTCGCATGGCACGCACGAGCAGCATGCGGAAACGATCCGGCTGATTCGCGCGGTCGCGGACGAGCTGCAACGGCCAGTCGCGATTCTCGGCGACCTGCAGGGTCCGCGCATCCGCATCGGAGAGCTGGCGACGCCACGCCAGCTCGACAGCGGCGTCGACGTGGTGCTCACGCCGGAGAACCTGGCGCAGGCCAACGAGGTGCCCGTCACGTACGAGCGGCTCGCCACCGACCTGCACGTGGGCGATCGCATCCTCGTCGATGACGGGCTGCTGGAGTTCGTGGTCGTCGAGGTGCAGGCGCCGCGCGTGTCGGCGCGCGTCCTGCACGGCGGCGCGCTGCGCAGCCACAAGGGCATGAACTTCCCCGGCGTGACCGTGACCGCGCCCTCGCTCACCGACAAGGACCGCGCGGACGTGGCCTTCGCGATCGCGCAGGACCTGGAGTACCTCGCGCTCAGCTTCGTGCGACGCTCCCAGGACGTGGACGCGCTGCGCGCGCTGGTGCCGAAAGGGATGCTCCTCATCGCCAAGATCGAGAAGGATTCGGCGCTCGAGAACATCGAGAGCATCGTGCAGGCCGCCGACGGCGTCATGGTCGCCCGCGGTGACCTCGGGGTGGAGCTCCCCTTCGAGCAGGTGCCGCTCGCGCAGAAGCGAATCATCGGGCTGGCGAACCAGATCGGCCGCCCCGTGATCACCGCAACGCAGATGCTGGAGTCCATGGTGACGAATCCGCGCCCCACGCGCGCCGAGGCCAGCGACGTGGCGAACGCGATTCTCGACGGCACGGATGCCGTCATGCTCTCGGCGGAAACGGCATCCGGGCAGTATCCGCGCCTCGCCGTGGAGGCGATGACGCGCATCATCTCGGAGATCGAGAAGCATCCGCGCTCGACCCGCCGCGACGAGCGCCAGGCGCGCGGCGCGGTCTCCACGGAGTTCGCCATCGCGGCGGCCAGCGGGGCCGCGGTGCGCATGCTGGGCGCGCCCGCGCTCATCGTCTTCACGAAGAGCGGATTCAGCGCGCGCATCGTCGCGTCCCAGCGCCCCAGCGTGCCGATCCTCGTGCTCACGGACGAACCGCGCACGTACCGGCAGCTGGCGCTGGTGTGGGGGGTGATCCCGGAGCTGGTGAAGCATTGCCACACCTACGACGAGATGGTGACCCTCGGGCTCGACGCGGTGCGCCGTCGGGGGCTGGCGAAGGCGGGTGACCAGGTGGTCGTCACGGCGGGCGTCCCTTTCGACGTGCCGGGAACGACGAACACCATGAAGGTGGAAACCGCGTAGCGGTGAAGCTGACCTTTCTTGGCACCGGCACCTCGTTCGGCGTCCCGCAGCTCGGATGTCACTGCGACGTGTGCCGGTCCCCGGACCCCCGCGACAAGCGGACCCGCGTGGGCGCCGTGGTCGAGACACGTGGTGGCACCCGCATCCTGATCGACACGCCGCCCGAACTGCGACTCCAGCTCGTGAACGCGGGCATCGACCGGGTGGATGCCGTGCTGTTCACGCACGACCACGCCGATCACACACACGGCATCGACGATCTCCGCGCCATTTCCGTCCGGCGCAGCGGGCCGCTGCCGTTCTACGGATCGGCGGAAACGATGGACTCGCTGCGGCACAAGTTCGGCTACATCCTGGACCAGGACGTGCGGCCGCTGCCCGGAACGTCCAAGCCCGAAGGCAGCGCGCGCGTCATCGCGGCCAACGAGGAGTTCACCGTGGGCGACGCGCAGGTCCTCGCGGTCAGCGTGCCCCACGGTCCCTGGCCCGTGTTCGGGTATCGCATCGGGCCGGTCGCGTACGTCACCGACGCCAAGGAGGTGCCGCCCGACGTCGTGCAGCGGCTGCGCGGCGTGCGCGTGCTGGTGATCAACGCGCTCTTCCGGACGGAGCACCCCACGCACCTGAGCATTCCCGAAGCGCTCGACGTCGCGAGGGCCGTCGGCGCCGAGCGCACGTACCTCACGCACCTGACGCACGAGAACTTTCACGCGGACCTCGAGTCCGAACTCCTGCCGCGCGGCGTCACTCCGGCATTCGACGGCCTGACCGTGCGCATCGACTGACATGATACGCATCGACTTCACCAACATGCTGGGTCCGACCGTCGCGGGCGGCGTGCCGCGGGCCGACTGGGAGCAGGCGGGTGAGCTGTTCTCCCGCGCGCACGCCGGCATGCAGCGGCGGCGCGAGGCCGGCGAACTCGGATTCCTCGATCTCCCCGCGAACGCGGCGCTGCACGCCCAGTCCACCGATTTCGCGAAACGGACGCGCGCGAAGTTCGACGACGTCGTCGTGCTGGGCATCGGCGGCTCGGCCCTGGGGCCGGTCGCGATGCGCACCGCGCTGCGCAAGCCACTGTGGAACATGCTGGACGCGGGCGAGCGGGACATGCGCCCGCGGCTGCACGTACTCGACAATCTCGATCCGCTCACCATCACGGCGATGCTCGACCGCGTGCGGCTCGAGCGCACGCTGTTCGTGGTCACGTCGAAGTCCGGCGGAACGGCCGAGACCATGTCGCAGTACCTCGTGGTGCGCGAGCAGCTGGAGCGGGAGCAGCTCGCGGCCCGCGATCACATCGTCTTCGTCACCGATCCGGTCAACGGAGCACTGCGCCCGATTGCCGCGGCGGAGGGCATACCCGCGCTGGACATCCCGGCGAACGTGGGCGGCCGCTTCAGCGTCCTGTCTCCGGTCGGGATGCTGCCTGCGGCGCTGGTGGGCATCCAGACGACGCAGGTCCTCGCGGGCGCCGGTGACATGGCGACGCGGTGCCTCTCGCCCGCGTTGGCGGACAACCCCGCCGGCGTGTTTGCCACGCTCCAGTTCATGGCGGACACCCGGGCGGGGAAGCACATCCACGTCCTGATGCCGTACAGCGATGCGCTGCGGGACATGGCCGCGTGGTTCGTGCAGCTGTGGGCGGAAAGCCTCGGCAAGGCGCGCGCGTCGGGCGACCACGTCGGTCCGACGCCGCTGGCGGCGCTCGGCGCCACGGACCAGCACAGCCAGGTGCAGCTGTTCATGGAAGGGCCGGCGGACAAGACCATCACCTTCATTGCCGTGGGAACCCGCGGCGGAGACGTCGAAATTCCGCGCCTGCACGCCGGCATCCCGGACCTCGCGTATCTCGGGGGTCATACCCTGGGCGCGGTGCTCGACATCGAGCGGCGGGCCACGGCGGGCGCGCTGGCGCGCCGCGGACGCCCCAACATGACCATCGAGCTCGAACGCGTGAGTCCCGCGTCCATCGGCGCGCTCTTCATGCTGCTCGAGTGCGCGACGATCTATGCCGGCGCGCTGTATGACGTGAATCCGCTGGATCAGCCCGGCGTGGAGCTCGGCAAGCAGTTCACCTACGCCATGCTCGGCCGCGCCGGCTTCGACGATGCGCGGGCGGAATGGGACCGGCTGCCGAAGCCCGACCCCCGCTGCATCGTGTAGATTGCACGGGCCATGACCACCGATTTCTTCAACGACGCCGTCACGGTGCAGGGCGACACGGTCACCGTGAACGATCCCACGGCGCTCGAGTCCGACCGGATGGACGCGTTGGTCCGCGCGGCCGTGTTCGGTGGTCAGGATGCACGGGAGTACGCGCGCTGGCTGGTGTGGGAGATTGGCCAGGCGGTTGGCGTTCGCGCCGCCTCCATCCACGACCTGTACATCGCCCGCGGCCGCGGTGAAATCGGCGGTTTCACCGTCCCCGCCATCAACGTCCGCGGCCTCTCCTACGATACCGGGCGCTCGATCTTCCGAACCGCGAAGACGCTGAAGGCCGGCGCCTTCATTCTCGAGATCGCCCGATCCGAGATCGGCTACACGGACCAGCGCCCCGCCGAATACGTCTCCGTGATGCTCGCGGCGGCGCTGCGCGAGGGTCACCGCGGCCCGGTGTTCATTCAGGGCGACCACTTCCAGGTCAATCACAAGAAGTTCGCCGTGGACCCGGCCACCGAGGTGAACGCCGTAAAAGCGCTCGTGCACGAAGCCGTGGCGGCGGGGTTTTACAACATCGACATCGACACCTCGACGCTCGTGGACCTCGCGAAGACCACGCTCGCCGAGCAGCAGCGCCTGAACTACGAAGTGGGCATCGACATCCTGAGGACCGTGCGCGCGAAGGAGCCCGTCGGGGTCACGATTTCCGTGGGCGGTGAGATCGGCGAGGTGGGCACCGAGAACAGCACCGAGCCGGAATTGCGCGCGTACATGGACGGGTTCAACCGCACCCTGCCAGAGGGCATCGTGGGCCTGTCCAAGATCAGCGTGCAGTCCGGGACGTCGCACGGTGGAGTGGTGCTCGCGGATGGCGGTATCGCGGACGTCGCGCTGGACCTCGATACGCTGGAGCGCCTGTCCACCGTGGCGCGCGAGGAGTACGGGCTCGCCGGCGCGGTGCAGCATGGCGCCTCCACGCTGCCCGACGAAGCGTTCAACAACTTCCCCGCTCGTGAAACGGCCGAGATCCACCTGGCCACCAACTTCCAGACCATGCTGTTCAACCATCTCCCCGCGACCATCCGCGAGGAGATCTATGCCTGGTTGCGCGAGCACGCCAAGGACGAGCGCAAGGCAACGGATACCGACGAGCAGTTTTTCTACAAGACCCGGAAAAAGGCGCTCGGACCGTTCAAGAAGATGTTCTGGGACTTGCCGGGCGACCTGCGGGCACGGCTCGGGAAGGCATACGACGAGAAATTCACCTTCCTCTTCCAGCAACTCGCCATCGGCGGCACCAGCCAGTACGTGGACCGGTACGTGAAGCCGCCCGTGCAGCACCGGCCGTGGCCGTCGAGGGGGCAGGCTGCCGTCGCCGCAGCTCCAGACGATACCTCGCTGAGCGACTAGCTTACGCTGGGCGGCGGGCAGGCCGCGCGGGAACTTCAGTGCAAGGGACGAATGCGTGGTTCGATGCCGGACGATACGCTGGACCGGCTCTGGCTGGCGGTGCTTCAGGAAATCGTTGACATGGCGGCGCACGAGCTCAAGGACGTCCTCAACGGCGTGTCGCTGAACCTCGAGGTCGTTCGGTCGCGGTCCGGCACCGCCGCCGGTATGGAAGGAGGACGGGTGGCGCCGTTCGCCGTGGCCGCGGCCGACCAGCTTGCGGTATTGACCGACCGGGTCGAGGCGCTGCTGTTCCTTGGGCGTCCCGCGCGCAATCCCGCGGATGTCGCCCTCGCCCTGAGGCACCTTGCGGCGCTGCTCGTGCCAGCGACCAGGTCAGATGGATGCTCGCTGGCAGTAACCGGTTACGGCGCGGCGACACCGACATCTGTTCGGGCGCAGGCCGTCCGGTTGGCGCTTGGCTCATCGATGCTCGTGCTGACGAAAAGGGGCGGAAACGGCCTGTGCGGGCTTTCCGCCGCTGGATCAGGCTCCGCCACAGTGGTCCGTTTTTCGCACGAGTCCGCTGCTGCGTTGGACCTGGACCCCGAGATCGCCGCGGCGATTGTGGCGGACGACATCCATGTTCAGAGGTCTGATGGAGACCTGCTGCTCGAATTTCCAGGACCCTGACTCCCGACGAACGCATCATGCCTCGCACCGATTCCAAACCGCAGGGCCGCATCCTCATTGCCGATGACGAATCGGCAATCGCCAGCGGACTGAGTGCCATTCTCAGTGACGCCGGTTACGTGGTCGAAATCGCCGCGGACGGGCAGAAGGCGCTCGACCGGCTCCAGACCGAGCGATTTGGCGTCGTCCTCGCGGACCTCAAGATGCCCAAGCTCGACGGCATCGCGCTGCTGAAGGCCATACGTGAACGGAAGATCCCGACCGAGTTCGTGATGATCACGGGCCAGGGATCCACCGAACTGGCCATCGAGGCGATGAAGGAGGGGGCGGCCGATTACATCGAAAAGCCCCTGAACGCTGAGCGGCTCAATAAGCTCAAGGTCCAGATTCCGAAACTGCTCGGGCAATTCGCGATGCAGGAGCAGAACCGGCAGCTCTCGGCCACACTGGAAGGGTTGACGCACTACGGGGAACTCACCGGACAGTCGGAGGAAATGCGTCACGTCTATTCGGTCATCGCCGCGGTCGCGCCGTCCACCGCATCCGTGCTGATCCTCGGCGAGTCGGGCACGGGCAAGGAACTCGTGGCCCGCGCGCTTCACACCAAGAGCGACCGTGCCAAGGGGCCGTTCTTCGCGCTCAACTGCGCGGCGCTCCCGAAAGAGATTCTCGAGAACGAGCTGTTCGGGCACGAGAAGGGCGCGTTCACCGGGAGCACCAACGAGAAGCAGGGCGCGTTCGAGCTGGCCAGCGGCGGGACGATCTTCCTGGACGAAGTGGCGGAAATGTCCACGGACATCCAGGTGAAGCTGCTCCGCGCGCTGGAAAGCCGGCAGGTGCGGCGCCTGGGCGGCAAGAAGGAGATCGACGTGGACATCCGCGTCGTGGCAGCGACCAACAGGGACCTCCAGAAGGCCCTGGCCGACGCGGAGCTGCGCGAGGACCTGTACTACCGGCTCGCGGTCGTGGAAATAGCGCTGCCATCGCTGCGAGAGCGCATGGGCGACGTGAAGCTCCTGGCGTCGGAGTTCCTGGAGCGGTTCTCGAAACAGAACGGCAAGAGCATCGGCGGCTTCACGGACGATGCCTGGGAGTGGGTGCTCACCTACCACTGGCCGGGCAACGTACGCGAGCTGAAGAACACGGTGGAACGCGGCGTGATCATGGCCCGCGGCGAGCGCATTACGCTGCAGGACCTGATGCCACGTCATCTCAAGGGCGCCGGCGAGATTCCGAGCACCTTCACAATCTCGGTGGGGTCGTCCTTGCAGGACGCGCAACGGCAGCTGGTGTTGCGCACCTTTGCCAACGCGAGCGGCGACGTGGAGCGGGCCGGCAAGCTGCTGGGCATGCCGGCCGAGGACGTGCGGCGGGAGCTCCTGGCGCTCCTGAACGGTGCCGTGGCCGGCGAGACGATCGACGCCCGCGGCGGGGCCGCGGTTCGCCGGGCATCCACCACGCCGTCGGCCAGCGCGGCGGCCACGGCAGCACCCCGTCGAGCGAAGTCCTCCAAAAAGAAATAGATTGCATCATGCGCGATTACGAGTTTGACGACGAGCCCTACGTCGTGATTGACAAGCGTTCCAGCGGGGTGGGATCGTTCCTGCTGGGACTGGCCCTTGGCGCGGCCGCCGCGCTGCTGATGGCACCGCACTCCGGCGCTGAAACGCGTCGAAGAATCAACACCGGCGCCCGCCGCGCGCGCCGCGCCGCAGAAGACGCCGTCGGCGAGGTGACGAGCCGCGTGGGAGACACCTTCGAGACGGCGCGGCAGCGGGTGGAGGAAAAGATCGAGGAAACGCGCGGCGCCATCGAGGTGAAGCGCGAGCAGGTGGAGCGCGCCGTCCGCGCCGGTCGTGAAGCGGCCCAGCAGGCGCGGGAAGAACTCGAGTCGCGGCTGACCGAGACCAAGGCCGCCTATGGCGCCGGCGCGCAGGTCGCGCGGGAGGCGAGGGCAGACCGCGCCGTGGGTCGCGCCACGGCTGCCAAGGGACGACACGCCTAGCGCGTTCGGCCCGCCATGACCCAGCAGCGGCCGTGGTGGATCAGTCTCGGATGGACCGCACGCGAGTACATCAAGCGCGTGTGGGACCATTCCTCGGAGAACAACCTCCTGTTCCTGGCCGGGGGCATCGCGTTCAACATCCTCCTCGCCGCCGTCCCGTTCGTGCTGCTGCTGGTGACGGGAGTCACCTACCTCCTGCCCGCGATCACGCGCGTGGATTCCACCGTCGCCATCTACCAGTTCATCGACCGGTTGCTGCCAGGGCAGACGTCCGTGACCGACAACTGGGTCCACACGATGCTGGATGACATCATGCAATCGCGCGGGACCGTGACCCTCTACAGCGCGCTGATCTTCACCTGGCTCTCCACGCGCCTGTTCGGGTCACTCCGGTCGGCCCTGGCCGACGTTTTCGACATCGAGCACGAGCGCGGCATCATCCAGGGAAAGATCTACGACATCCAGATCACGGTGGTATCCACGGTGCTGTTCGTCGCGAGCACGTTCGTGAGCACGTACCTGGCGCTGGCCACCACGCGGGGGCTGTCGGCGCTCCAGGACCTGGGCCTGCGCCGAGACGTCATGACGGGGCTGGAATACTGGATCGGCCGCGGGCTGGCCTTCGCGTTCATCGCCCTGATGTTCTTCGCGCTGTACAAGTACCTGCCGATCCGGAAGGTGCGGACCCGCACGGCCTGGCTGGCGGCCGGGTTTTCCGCGGTGCTGCTGGAGGTGGCGAAGCAGGTATTTCGTGTCGTCCTCATGTCCATCACCCCGCAGTCCATTTACACCGGCACGCTCGCCGCCCTTGTAATCGTGGTGGTGTGGACCTACTATGCGGCGCTGATTTTCCTCATTGGCGGTGAAGTCGGACAGGTGTACGAGCTGCGCCGGACCCGGAAGCTGCAAAGGGAAGTGTTCACCTGAGGGCGATTTTTGACGGTTTTGGGCCCCAGGGGCGCACAGAAGTCTTTTGTCGATAGGGTCTTGTCAGTCCACGCCGCATGTTTCATACTGGGGGTCGGCAAACCTCTTTCGAGCCCCCTCGGCCCGATCGCGCGGCATTTTACCCAAACCCCCAGTCCCAATGAAGAAGCTCACTCGGTCCATGACGCGCTTTCGGCGTGTCTCCGCCAGCGCCGCGGTATTGGCTCTGGCGTCATTCACGGCGGCAGGCTGTGATCCGGCCACCGGTCCAGATGCGATAGGAGGCCCAGGCGCCGTGACCGGCGTCGAAGTCGTGGTGCTTCCCGTTGGGACATCGACGACCAACCTGGTGCGGGGCGTGACGCGGCAGCTGCTCGCAGCACCGCACGACGCCAACAACCTGTTCGTCAACACCGCAGTCGTATGGGCGTCGTCCGACGCCGCAAAGGCAACGGTGAGCGCCACCGGCCTCGTCACGATCGGCACGGGCGCGGCCGCGGGCGGCGATGTGAACATCACCGCGACGGCAGGGGGCCAGGTCGGAACGTTCCCACTGAACGTGCAGCACCCCATCACGGCGGTCGTTCTCACTCCTGTCGATCAGACCATCCGTCGGGAAGGCACCGTCGCACTCACGGCGGGGCTGACTGACGCCGCTGGGGTCGCGGGCTTCGGGCGGACAGTCACATGGGCGTCGTCAAACACTGCCGTCGCCACGGTCAACTCTTCTGGCGTTGTGTCCGGAGTGACGGATGGCGTCGTCACGATCACGGCAACCGTCAATAATACTGGTGACGTTGCCAACGTCTTGGGAACCACGACCGTGACGGTGTCCGGCGCGCCGCTTGTCGCATCCGTGGCAGTCACCGCGCCGGCGACGTTCGGCGGCATTACCCAGACCATCCAGGCGACGCACGCGTCGAGCGCTGCGTCGGGTACCGTGATTGCGGGAACAACGGCCACCTGGTCGTCATCGGCCACGTCGGTGGCCACGGTCAGCGCGACCGGCCTCGTTACCCTCGTTGGTGAAGGCACGGCGAGTATCCGCGCCGACGTTGACGACGGCACTGGCACTCTCGTCCGCGGTACGCTGACGATCCGGAGCGCCCCAATTCTCGTCAGTGGCGTCGGCACGCCGAGCGGGACGATAGCGTCGGGAACGTCGAAGTATTGGGCCCTCGTCGTGCCGGCCGGCGGCGCGGGCATCTCGGTGACCAGCGACGCAGGCGCCACTGGCGACGGCGACCTCTTCTTGCTCGTAGCGGGTGTCAATCCATCAACGCCGCCTGCCGGTGGGTTCGGGACAATTCCCCCCATACTGTGTGGGACTAACGGTGGCTGCTTCTCCGGGGCCAGCGGGAATACAGAGGCCATTTCGCGCACGGGGGCCAATGCGCTAGCCGAAGGAACGTACCCAATCGCTTACCACGCCTGGACGGGCGGCGGCTTCACAGAGCCCGTGACCGGCGTGACCCTTACGGCGACGATTACGCCGTAGTTCGACATCAGCAGTTGAAGGACATGGAAGCGCCTCCGGGACGGTCCCGGGGGCGCTTTCTGCTCATTGGCGCTCGGCGCGTGCGTCTTCGCTGTCGCGGCCGACGACACGTGGCCATTTTCCGTCGCATGGAGAAACGCGCTGCGCTCCGCCTGGCACTGCTATCCCTCGTGGGAGGGATAGCGTGCGCTGGCGAACCCGTGGCCGTCGGGGACAACTCGCCGCCCGCCGTCATGATACTGCTGCCGGTGCCGGGTCAGTTTGCCGGCGGCGACTCGATCGACGTGCTGGCCAGCGCCACCGACGCACAGCAGGGTACTCTCGGAGCGGCGTCGCTGGACTGGTGGGTGGTCCTGCATCATGGCGAGCACACGCATCCCTTCATCCCGGTCACGAATGGCGTGCCCGGTCGTTTCGGGATTCCGCGCGTCGGGCATACGGACGCCGACATTTTTTATCGTGTCAGTGTTCGTGCCACCGACGCCGGCGGGTTGAGCGACACGGCGCAGGTGGATCTCATCCCTCGGCTCGTCGAGCTCACGCTGCTCACGCAGCCGCCCGGTCTGACTGTGACGCTGGATCATCAGCCCCGGCAAAGTCCGCTCACGGTTTCGTCGGTCGCCGGCGTCGAACGCGTCATAGGCGCTCCGGGACCCCAGGCGAAAGGTGGACTGGATTACGAGTTCGCACGGTGGACGCACGGTGGTCTCGCGACGCAGGTGATCGTCGCGGACGGTAATGAGACCCTCACGGCAGTCTTCCAGGAAGCGGGGGTCGCCAACATCCCTCCGGCAATCGCGCTCATCGCGCCCGCCATGGAATCGATCGTTACCGCCGGCGACGAAATCAGAATCGCGGCGGAGGCCTCGGACACAGACGGCGACGTGATCGCAGTCGAGTTCTTCGTGAACCAGGCGGAGGTTGGCGTCGATTCATCCGCCCCATTTGACGTTGAATGGATCCCCGCGGGCACTGGGAGTCGTCAGCTCACTGCCCGCGCCACGGACAACCATGGCGCAGTCACTGTCGCCGCGCCGCGCACTGTCACTGTACAGGCGCCCGGCCCTGGAGATGGCCTGGCACCGGTCGTGACAATCGATTTGCCACTCGACGGAACGCTGGATCTTGTCGGGACCGTGGCCGTGACGGCATCGGCGACGGACAATGTCGGCGTGTGGCTCGTGGAGTTCTACGTCGACGGAAAGCTGTTGGCGAGGGACAGCCTCGCTCCGTACGGCGCATCGCTCGCGTCTACGGCTGCCTTCACATCTGGCGTCCATGTCTTCAGCGCGCGGGCTCGTGATGACGCCGGTAACTGGTCCGACTGGGCGGCCGCGCGCGTTACGTTCGGGGGCAGCGTGAACCTGCCGCAAGGATTCACGCGGGAGGTATACGCGAGTGGCTTCAGCGATATTCTGACGGCGGTTGCCGTTTCGGACGATGGCCGCCTGTTCGTGGCCGAGAAGTCGGGCCGCTTGCGGGTGGTGCGCGACGGCTCCCTGCTGCCCACGCCGTTCGTGGAACTGCCGGTGCTGGACGAGTCCGAGCGGGGCCTGATCGGCGTCACGCTGCATCCGAACTTCGCGGTCAACGGCCTGGTGTACGTCTACTACACGTCCGCCGATGGCGGCGCACACAATCGCATCAGCCGGTTCGTCGCGTCAGGCGACACGGCCGCTGGACCAGAACAGGTCCTGGTCGATCTCCCACCACTGTCCGAGGCTGGAAAGCACAACGGGGGAGCCATGCATTTCGGTATCGACGGAAAGCTCTACGTGGCCGTCGGTGACAACGCGGACGGCTCGCTCGCCCCGAGCCTGGTGTCCACGTTTGGCAAGATGCTGCGGTTCAACGCCGACGGCAGCATTCCTGTCGACAACCCGTTCTTCGGCCAGACAACCGGCATCAATCGCGCTATCTGGGCGCGTGGCCTTCGCAATCCCTTCACCTTCGCGATCCAGCCGGGCACTGGTCGGATGCACATCAACGACGTCGGCCAGAGCAACTGGGAGGAGATCAACCTTGGCCGAGCCGGGGCCGACTACGGCTGGCCGGCCAGCGAGGGCCCGACCTCCAATCCGTCGTTCGATGCGCCGATCCTGGCATATGCCCATTCCGACAGCCCGACGCTCTTTGAAGGGTTCGCGATTGTGGGCGGCGCGTTCTACCACCCGCCTTCACCGCTCTTCGGCGACGAGTATGTCGGCAGCTACTTCTTTGCCGACTATGTGCAGGGCTGGGTTTACCGCCTGGATGTGTCCAACGGAAATGCGGTGTACGCCTTCGCTCAGGTGGGAGGCTTCCCCACGGGCCTGGCGTTCGGCACTGATGGAGCCATGTACGTCCTGGTCGGCACGCGGGTGGACCGCATCGCGCGCTGAGACGCTGGCATTGCCCTTGCTCTTCTGCCCGGCAGACGGCGGGTGGAACGAATGCCCGATCCGAATACAGGGGCCGCGGCTGACGGAAGCCATGGAGCGGTTTCCCCCTGCAAAGTCACGGGAGTGTAGAGCTTCGCCTCTTGCCCGTGGCTTTTTTTTTGGTCTGGCGGACGAATCAACTCGCTTGAGGCAGGACCGCTGCATGACTACCTTGCTGATGTCCCAGGTCCCGGAGGGCGTCAGCTCTCTAATTCCGTCAGGACCGAAAGGTAGCAGCGGCATGAGATGTCTTTCGTTGCTTTGGTCGGCCTGGGACACTGCGCGGGGCTCCTTCTCGGAAGGACCCCGCGCTTCCTTTTCCTGACTGCGGATTCCAGCATCGGAACTAGATTCCGATTGCCATGCTCGCCCTCGCCCGGAAGTACCGACCCAAGACCTTCGCCGACGTTGCGGTCCAGTCGCACGTCTCGAACACGCTCAAGGGCGCCATCGCGGCGAAGCGCGTCGCCCATGGCTACCTGCTGTCGGGCCCTCGGGGCGTGGGCAAGACGACCCTGGCGCGCGTGCTGGCCATGGCGCTCAACTGCGAACGGGGCGCGCCCGGCGGCGAACCGTGTGGCGAATGCACGTCGTGCAGCCGCATCTGGACGGGATCCACGTCCCTGGACGTGATCGAGATCGACGCGGCGACCAATCGCGGCGTGGACGACGCCCGCGAGCTGCGCGAGCGGGCGATGTACGCCCCGTCGGGCGAAGAGCGGTACAAGGTTTACATCGTGGACGAGGCGCACATGCTCACCCGCGAGGCCTGGAACGCGCTGCTCAAGATCCTCGAGGAGCCGCCCCCCCGGGTCGTGTTCGTCTTCGCCACCACGGAACCGCACAAGATCGCGCAGTCGGCCGCCCCGGTCCTCTCGCGACTCCAGCGCTTCGACTTCAAGCGCATCGGCCCCGCCGACATCCGCCAGCGGCTGGAGTCCGTGCTGGCCGCGGAGGGGGTGGCGTCGGAGCCGGAGGCGCTCTCCATGATCTCGCGCGCGGCTGACGGATCCATGCGCGATGCCCTGAGTCTCACCGACCAGGTGCTGGCGATGGGCACCGGAACCCTGACCGCCGGGCGCGCGCGCGACGCGCTGGGGTTGATCCCGGAGGATGAATACATCCAGCTGCTGGACATCATCGCCGAACGCCGCGCGCAGGACGTTTTCCCGTTCGTGAGCCGCCTGGCGGATGGGGGCGTGGACTTCGGCCAGTTCCTGAGCGGGCTGGGCGACATCCTGCGGGCGCAACTCACCGTCGCCCTCGGCGGTGAGGCGCTGGACGTTTCCGACGCCGCGCGCGCGCAACTCGTCGCGCGTCGTGGAAAGTTGGAAGCCGCCGATCTCCTCCGCATGCTGAGCGCGATCGGCGAAATCGAGATCCGGTTCCGGAAGAGCGGACAGCAGCAGTTGCTCGTCGAAACGATGCTCGTACGCTTCGCGCTGCTCGATCGCACGGTGGCAATCGAAGACGTCCTCCGCGCAATGACCGGTGGTGGTGGGAGTGGCGGGGGTGGCGGC
>JBBDYA010000031.1:0-6288 GCA_040902005.1 Gemmatimonadaceae bacterium
CCGGGTCGGTTCTCGGCGCGCCTTCGGCGCGGTCCGCCTGCAACTCCACACCGGGATGCGGCGGCTTTGCAACGGCCGCCGGGAACGGCCAACTTCGGAACATGCCAAAACTCCTCATCGTCGCGAGTTGCCTGATCGCGTCCGCCGCGTCGGCCGGGTCGGCCGCCGCGCAGCAGCCGTCCGGTACGATCCCGAGGGCCGGGCTCGTGATCACCACATCGACGACGCTCGCGCCGGGCCGCTACCTGCTTCCCGCGCGTGCCAGCATGGACTCCGCCGTGATCGTCGTTCGCGGCGACGACATCACTGTGGACATGGCCGGCGTCCAGTTGGTCGGGGCGCCGGAGGGCTCCGATCCCGACCGCGGCGCGGGCGTCGCGATTCTCGTGGACGGCGGCACCAACGTCACCATCCGCAACGCGACGATCCGCGGCTACAAGATCGCGATCCGGGCGCGAGGCACGCGCGGCCTGCGGCTGCTGGACAACGACCTGAGCTTCAACTGGAAGCCGCGGCTGTTCAGCATCGTGGAGCACGAAAGTCTCGCCGACTGGCTGTCCTTTCACCAGAACGACAAGGACGAGT
This sequence comes from Gemmatimonadaceae bacterium, assembly GCA_040902005.1. Lineage (GTDB taxonomy): Bacteria > Gemmatimonadota > Gemmatimonadetes > Gemmatimonadales > Gemmatimonadaceae > DASPMP01. The sequence continues at coordinate 586 of JBBDYA010000031.1, forward strand.
GGCTGCGCCACGGCGGCGCCATCTACCTGCGGGACGTGCGTGGCGGGGAGATTCGCGGGAACACGGTGCGCCAGGGGATGAACGGCCTGATGATGGCGAACACCGATTCCCTGCTGGTGTGGAACAACGACTTCTCCTTCAACTCGGGACTCGGCATCGGGATGTACCGCGCGGACCACAACCGGATCATGCACAACAAGGTGGACTACAACGTCCGCGGCTACAGCGAGGGGTTCTACCGGCGCGGCCAGGACTCCGCGGGGATACTCATGTATCAGCAGTGCGACTCGAACGTGGTGGCGCACAATTCGGTCACGCACGGCGGCGATGGGGTGTTCATCTGGGCGGGGCAGCACACGATGGACACCGGCGAAGGCGGCGTGAACGACAACCTGTTCTATCGGAACGACTTCAGCTGGGCGCCCACGAACGGCATCGAGACGACGTTCAGCCGGAACGTGTTCGTCGAGAACACCGTGATCGGCAGCGATTACGGCGTGTGGGGCGGCTACAGCTACAACTCGCTTTTCGCGGGCAACCGGTTCGCGCGCAACCGCATCGGGCTCGCCATCGAGCACGGCCAGGACAACCGGATCATCGGCAACACGTTCGACGGTGACTCGACCACGATCTCGCTCTGGGCCAACCGTATCGAGCCGTCGGACTGGGGCTACCCCAGGCACCGGGACACGCGCAGCCGCGACTACGGCATCGCGGACAACGTCATGCAACCCGTGCGCGTGGCGCTCCGCATCCGCGACACGAGGGGGGTAAGCGCCGAGCGCAATACGATCCGCGTGAGCGGCGACAGCGCGCTGGTGCTGAGCGGCGACACGTCGGGATTCCGGCTGGTGCCCGCGGCCGCGGGCGAGGCGCGTTCGCGGTACGACGTCAGCCGGTATGCCGTGCCGCCCCTGGCCGGCGGGATGGATCCGTTCACCCGCTACTCGGACTGGCCGCGCTCCACGATCATCGTGGACGAATGGGGGCCGTACGACTGGACCGCACCACGACTCTGGCCCGTGGACAGCTCGCTCTCCACGCCGCTGAAGCTGCGCGTGCTTGGCGCCCCCCCCACCCCCACCCCCGCCGAGGCGGGCGGCGCGTGGCAACTGGTGGAGGCGCGTGGCGCGCGCGTCTCGAGACAGTCCGGGCGCATCGGTGACACCGTGGTCGTCACGCCGGACGCCGGGGGGGGGGCCGTGGAGGACTGGACGATCCGTCTCGCGCAGGGTCCGCACGTCTTCGCCTACTCCCGGTTCGACGCCCGCCCGCGCTGGAACGTGACCGTGTATGCGTGGACCGACAGCGTCACGCATCCCGTGGACTCCGCGGCGGCGTTCGCGGCGCTGCTGCGCGGGGAGCGCGGCGCGCCGGCACTGTCGTTCACGTCACCGCGGCTGGACTACATGTGGTACCGGCCGCCGGCGCGGGTGCAGGGGTGGCCGCAGGAGCGCGCCGGGGTCGCTGCGACCGCGGAGGTGGATCTTCCAGCGGGGCGCTACGTGCTACGCACCATCAGCGACGACGGCATTCGCGTGTACGTCGACGACCGGCTGGTGATCGAGGACTGGTCGGTGCACGAGTCCCGGATACACGAAGCCCCGCTGAACGCGGGGCGGCACCGGATTCGGGTGGAGTACTTTCAGCGAGACGGGTGGACCGAACTGCGAGCTGAACTCCTCAAGCGGGACTGACGGGCCGCGCTACTGGCGCGATTCCTTTCCGCGAGCCTTGGAGCGCAGGCGACGCTGGGCCGCTTCGGACTTCCGCGCGCGCGCTTCGCTGGGCTTCACGTAATGACGCCGGCGACGCAGATCCTGCAGCACGCCTGCCCGCTGCACCTTTTTCTTGAACACGCGGAGCGCCGCATCGATCCGGTCGCCGTCCGCCAGGTGGACTTCTACCATTTCCGCTCCCGGGAGTGAAAGACCGGTGGCGCGCCGAATGCTCGACGCGCCACCCGTATCCGTGCTGCGTTAGCGACCGAGCTTGACGACGTTCTCCGCGGCCGGGCCCTTCTGCCCCTGCACCACGTCGAACTCCACCTTCTCACCTTCGGCCAGCGACTTGAAGCCGTTGCCCTGGATTGCCGAGTGATGCACGAAGCAATCCTTGGCGCCGCCCTCGGGCGTGATGAAACCGAACCCCTTCTGATCGTTGAACCACTTGACCGTCCCGACCGTACGCATTGCCATGCTCCTGAGTGTTGTAGTTCGTCGGGGTCCGGAAATGCCGTACGTGCCGACTAACCATGTCGTGGACCGCCTCCACGTGGGGCGCAACCCGGGGATCACAACGAAAAAGGGCTCCGCGACTGCGAGCCCCGTTCATGAGACATCCGAACGCGCGGAAAGCGCGTCTGTCGCTGAAGTTAAAGTACACCAAACGCGCACTAAATCAACTCGCTTTTGCCCTGGGCCGGCGGACGGCGCTCTCCCGTAAAGTTCCCGAAATGGAGGTTGCGCACTGCTTGGCCAGGTCCGTCGACCGGTAGGCCTTGCGGAGGTTCTTCCCCTCCCGGCGCCAGGTCCAGCTCTTCTCGTCCGTGGCATCGGCGAGGAAGACGGTCTCGCGCACCACCTTGGCGGTCTGCGTCACGGCCACCGTTGGCACGCCGTTCACGTATTCCTGGGCGCCGTTCGCTCCCACGGTCCCATTCCATTCGACGACGAGCAACCGCCCCTGCGACACCGTTTCCGCGCGCGTGCGCAGCCACGAGAGGGTGAGCGCCACCGGGCCAAGCTGTACGATGCAGCGGCCAGGGGAACGGCGCACGTCGGCTTTCAACCCTTTGGATTCGTCGGCGAGGTCGGCCACCCGCTTCGCCACGTCCTCCGCAAGCCGATCGAACTCGCGCGCGCACACGGCAAGGGCGCGATGTGAATCAAGAAATTCTTCCCGGTCGAGCACGTCAGTCGTCATGCCGCCTCCGTGAGTATCACAATTCTAATCCGTTTCATGGTCATGAGCAAAGCTCTGGCGCACCGTGGCGGCGAAGAAACGCCGATTCCCGCAACTTCGCTCTGGCGCTAACCCCCTGCACTGTCACATCTTGGGCGCGCCGAACCCCACCACGGCGTAGTACCACCAACCGATGCGGAGAGCCCGTGGACGCAACCACAAAACGTCCTGAGAACCCGTTCCAGCTCACCCCCATCAACCCGGACCAGCTCGCGGCCGATCTCACCCGGATGGGAACCCGGGAGGCGGCCAGCATCGTGGATGGGTTGAGTGACAAGCTCGCCGTCGATGTTCTCCAGCGGGTCAACCCCGCGATCGTGGCCGACATCATCGGCCACCTCGACGAAATCCGGAAAAAGCAGCTCTTCGCCAGCAGCCCGGCGTCACTCACGCAGCAGTGGACGCTGAACCAGAGCTACGGTGAGGACGCGATCGGCCGGCTCATGGAGCCGCCCACCGCAATCTTCAGCCCCCACGACACCGTTGGCGAGGCAAGCAGTCAGGTGAAGGAACTGGTCAAGAAGATTTTCGTGACCTACTGCTTCGTCTGCGATGACGAGCGCAAGCTCATCGGGATCGTGACAATGCGCGATCTGCTCGTGGCAGACGAGTCGACGAAGCTGTCCGACATCATGCTGAAGAATCCCTTCCATCTCAAGGCGAAGATGCCGCTGATGGACGCGATGAAGCTGGTGCTCAACCGCCACTTCCCGATCTACCCGGTCTGCGATGACGCCGGCGTCCTGATCGGACTGGTGCGCGGCCAGGCGATGTTCGAGGAACAGGCGTTCGAGATCAGCGCGCAGGCCGGTACGATGGTCGGTGTCGACAAGGAGGAACGTCTCCTGACGCCGTGGGTCACCAGTCTCAAGTTCCGCCACCCGTGGCTCCAGTTGAACCTCGTCACCGCGTTCCTGGCCGCCGCCGTGGTCGGCATTTTCCAGAGCACGATCGACGAGATCGTCATCCTGGCGCTCTTTCTTCCGGTGCTGGCCGGCCAATCCGGCAACACCGGCTGTCAGGCACTCGCGGTCACGCTGCGCGGCATGACGCTCGGCGAATTGAAGATGGGTTCCGAGCGGCCGCTCGTCGCCAAGGAGGCGCTGCTCGGCCTGCTCAATGGCGGCATGGTGGGGCTCACCGCGGGCACCGGCATGTTCATCGTGGCCTCGATGCAGAGCAACCCGAATGCGTTCCTGCTCGCGATCATCGTGTTCATCGCGATGATCGGCAGCTGCATCATCAGCGGCATCTCCGGCGCGCTGATCCCGCTGACGCTGCGCCGGCTGGGCGCCGACCCCGCCACGGCGTCGAGCATCTTTCTCACGACCGCGACCGACGTGGCGAGCATGGGAATATTCCTCACGCTCGCCACCATGTGGCTGATGTAAGACACGGTTCTCGGCGGCCCCCCCCCGGGCCTGGGCGGGCCGGTCCGTTCTCGGCGGCGCGCTTCGCGCGCCGGTAGGTTTTTCGGCGGCGCCCTTCGCGCCGATATCAGCCTTGCGGTTCCTCAAAGGCGCCACACCATCCGGCTCAGCCTGGGAACGAATTCTACTCGGTTGTCTTGCGTTTGAGACCGTAGGGGTAACGGAGCGCACCAGCGTCCTATGAGTATGCGAACCATTTTCATCGTCGGCCTGGCGCTGAACGCAGCACAGGCGCAACACGCCACCGTGTCCGGGACGGTTGTACTTCGGGACTACGGGCAGCCGCTCGGCTACACGACGATCGCGGTGCTGGCCCAGGGAAGGCAGCTGCTTGCGACCGACAGCGGCACGTTCCTGCTACGCGATCTACCGGCGGGCGAGGTGAGGCTGCGCTTCAAGCGCATTGGCTTCGTGCCGAAAGACACCGCGTTCACCGTCGCCACCGGCGACAGCGCGCGCGTCCGCATCGAAATGACGCGGCTCGTCATTTCATTGCCAAGCGTGGTGGTCGACGGAAGCTGTACCGATCGCACTCCGCTCGAAGCGCCGCCGGTCAACATCGCTGCGCTCTTCGATCAGGTGCGGCAGAACGCGGAACGGATGCGACTGCTGGCGCAGGAGAAGCCCTTCACGATCCACACGACTTTCGAACAAGGCCTGCGGGACCGCGACAACGACATCATCGGGGCACGTACGGTCCTGACCGATTCGCGACCGCCAATGCCTACGCACCCTTACGCGCCAGGACAGGTGATCAGGCAGGGACTGCTCAGCGGGAGGCCGGCGCAGATCGTCAAGCTCCCCGAGCTACCCGATCTCGCGGATACGGCGTTCACGAACAACCACTGTCTCAGCTACGCGGGGCAGGAGCGCTTCGAGTCTGACTCGGTGATCCGGGTGGACTTCGAGCCGGTACCGAGGCTTGCCAGAGAAGTGGACATCGCCGGGATCATCTATTTGCGCGTCGGTGACTACCAGATCGTCGGGCTCATGATGTGGCTGAATCGCATTCCGGCAAACAATCGTGTTGTCCGTGACTACGCCGTCCGCGCCCGCTTCCGCGAGCTGGTGAGCGGGATTCCGGTCGTCGCCGAATGGACGCTGACGAACACATACCACGACAACCGGCCACCGTTCGTTCAAACGGGGAAAGTCACCGGAATCACGTGGCAGACTGGGGATGGCCAAAACAAAACGCCGCGATCGTGATGATCACGGCGTTCGTGCAAGAGGCATTGTCTCAACGGGATAGCTGAGAGCGGGCGACCGGGCTCGAACCGGCGACGTCCAGCTTGGGAAGCTGGCATTC
>JBBDYA010000032.1:0-1006 GCA_040902005.1 Gemmatimonadaceae bacterium
TCAAAGGCGGGCATGGACCGCCTTTTCCAGGACATTCGCCACGCTTTTTCCCGCCTGATCCGCGACCGCGGCTTCGCCGCCGTCACGATCGTCACGCTGGCGCTCGGGATCGGGGCCAATACGGCGATGTTCAGCCTGGTGAAGGCCACGCTGCTGAGCCCCTTGCCCTACGGCGACGCCGATCGACTCACGGTGATCTCGGGACCGGATCGGGCGGAGACGACACATCTGTCGTTAATCGAGGTGTTCAGCTATCCGCGCGAAGCGAAGAGCTTCGTCGACATCGCGGGCTACCAGGAATACGACGCGAGCTTTACCGGCGGACAGGAGCCGGAGCTGGTGCGCGCGGGTTCCGCAACGCCCAACCTGTTCGAGGTCACACGCACGCCGGCGATGCTCGGCCGCACCTTCACGCCCGCCGACACCGCGGGCGGCTCGAGCGACGTCATCGTCATCAGCCACGAACTGTGGCAGCGGCGCTTCGGGGCCAACGCCAGCATCGTGGGTCAGAGCGTCCAGGTGAACGGCCGCGCGCGAACCGTCATCGGCGTGATGCCCGCGTCGTTCAAACTGCCGAACGACTTCGCGTCGCTGCGGCCGACGGAGGCCTGGGTCCCTGAAGTGGTGAATCCCTCCAACCTTGGCGCGTGGGGCAGCCGTTCGTACTCCGGGCTGGCGCGCCTCAAAGACGATGTGAGCCCGGCGAGCGCGTCAAGCGAGCTGCCGCTCGTCGCCGAGCGGTGGGTGAAAGCCGGTGACGTCCGCGCGCGCCCGGATGGCAGCCTCGGCGAGCTGGCGCGGCGCGTGATTCCCGCGCAGGAGTTCATCACCGGCGGCCTGCGCAACGCGTTGCTGATCCTGTTCGGGTCGGTCGGCTTCGTGCTGCTGATTGCGTGCGCAAACGTCGCGAACCTCCAACTCGCACGCGCGGATGTCCGCCGTCGCGAAGTCGCCGTGCGCGCGGCGCTCGGCGCCGATCGCGCGCACATCATCCGGCAGCTGCTCA
>JBBDYA010000033.1:0-38560 GCA_040902005.1 Gemmatimonadaceae bacterium
AGAGCACAACCTTGCCAAGGTTGGGGTCGCGGGTTCGAGTCCCGTTTCCCGCTCTGTGTTTGGAGTGCATCTGATGTGCGGCGGGGTGGCGGCGTGGCCGCGATCCCGCCGTTTGCTTTTCCCCTGTGACGCATGGCGCGTGGCTTCTGTCCTGTTAGCGGGCCCGTCGGATTGAGACGGCCGGGATGGCGAAAGTGGTAGACGCAAGGGACTTAAAATCCCTTGGGGGCAACCCCATCCGGGTTCGAGTCCCGGTCCCGGCATCACCCCGCATTCGTGCCGCGATACTGGTCATCTTCGCGAATGCGATCGGACTCATCCTGTTCCTCCAGGGACGCACCGAACGGCTGCTCCGTGCGCTGTTCGATCCACAACACCCGGACTGGACGGGAATGGAGCGGGCGTACACCGGCTTCACCTGGTACGCCGTTTCGCTCTTCGCGGTGCTGGCGGTTGGCGCGCTCATGCTGCTCCGGTGGGGGATGAGGCGCGGTCGTCGTTCGACGCCCACCACGCCGCCGCGCCGCTGGGCGACCATCGCCTCGACCGCGGCGTTCGCCGTCGCCATTACCTCGGCGGTGGTCGTGGTCTTCATCGAAGTCCTGATCTTTCAGGATTACGGCATCCACTTCTACGAATTCGACGTCGCGGGGATCCTCGCGGACGCCGCGCTGCGCCGCGACCTGGGCATCCAGCCCGCCGAGGTCGCCCGGGTGACCTTCGCCGCGATCGGACTGCTCATGGGCCAACTGCTGCTCTGGGCCGCCGCCGCGCGCCTCGCGGCCTGGAGGAACGGCGCTCTGCCACGGGCCTGTGGCGCGGTCATGTTGATCGGCGTCCCCGGCGGGCTCGCGGCCTTCCACGTGAGCGAGGACACGATTGGCGTCGCGCGCGCGGAGTTCGTGGGCGCCCTTCCGCTCGGCCGCCAGCTGCTGTTCCGCACGGCGTCCGGTCCGCACGTACTGGTGGATCCCCGCCTGGGCTCCGGCGGCTATCCGGTGCTCGTGGCGGATGCGTCCGCGCCGCGGCTCGCCACGACGCCGAACATCGTCTTTTTCGTGCCGGACGGATTGCGCGCCGACATGATCAGGGAAGAGCTGACACCCCACATCCTGGACTTCGCCGCCCGACCGGAAGTCATTCATTCGCGGCGCCACTTCAGCACCGGGCACGTCTCGGAAGCGGGCATTTTCGGTTTGCTGTACTCGCTGAACGGCCATGCCTTCAATGCGTTCATCGGCGCGCGCGTGCCGGCATACCCCATCGAACTTCTGAAACGAAACGGCTACCACACCTACTTCCTGTCCAGCTCGCGGCTGAATCCGTACCCCACCGACCAGCTCATCCGGACCTTCGACGAAGTCTCGTACCCGACGGACGACGACGAGGCGATCGAGCACCTCACGCGCTTTGTCGCGGCCCGGCGTGCCGATGGCAAGCCGTACTTCGTGCTCGCGTTCTTCTACACGCCACACTTCCCGTTCACGTCCGCGAAGCCGCACCTGCGCCGCTATCCGTCCGTCGGCTCCAAGGCGCGCACGAACTACATGAATGACGTCATCCAGACCGACGACTACTTCCGGCAGACCTTCGAGCTGGTACGCCGCGACTACGAGCAGGGTCGCACCCTCCTGCTGGTCACCTCGGATCACGGAGAGGAGCTTCGCGAACACGGCAGCTTCGGCCATGCATCGCCCACGTTCTGGAACGAGAAGATCCAGGTGCCGTTCGCCCTCGGCCTCCCAGGGGCACGGCCATCCCTGGAGGCTCGCCGGCCGCGCAACACCACACACGTGGACGCATGGCCCACGATCTTCGCGCATCTGGGAGTGACGCCCGCTGCCCTCGCGGAGACGTACTCGGACGGCCGCTCACTGCTGTCGACGAACGCATCCCCCCCCCCTCCGCCGTTCGTGGCTGGCCGGTTCTTTCCGTATGCCGACCGGCCCAGTGTCCTCGTGGACGAGGAGCGCAAATACTGGTTTCGTGTCGAGCGCGCGGGAGCGGGCGGCCAGCTGTGCATCGAAATCACGCGGGTGACAGACCTTCTCGATGCGCCGGTCGTCCTCGGGCCCGGCGCCCTCGATGTCTCCCGCATCCCGGCGTTCGCGGACTTTCAGCGGACCTTCTGGCGATTCCTCAGTCCGGCGGGCCCGCAAACTGCACCGTGCTCGACTGAACCGGCCCATAGCTAACTTTTCGCCCATGACAGACGTCGTCGCGCTCGCCGCGGAACTGCTCGCGCTCGATTCCTCCACGGGAAGCGAGGGGGACGCCGTGGAGTTCGTTTCGCGCTGGCTCCTCGCCCGCGGCTGGAACGTGGAGCTGCAGGAAGTGAGCAAGGGACGCGCGAACGTGTGGGCAACGCGCAAGGGCAAGGGCGTCACGATGTCCACCCATCTCGACACCGTGCCACCGTTCATTCCGCCCCGCGAGGAGGATGGGCGCTTGTATGGCCGCGGTGCCTGCGACGCGAAGGGAATCGCCGCCGCCATGCTGGCCGCCGCGGACCGCCTCGCCAAGAGCGGCGAGCAGCGCGTCGACCTCCTCTTTCTCGTAGGCGAAGAGCTGGGATCGGATGGCGCGCGCGCGGCCAACCGCCTTTCTCCCACCAGCAAGTTCCTGGTCAACGGCGAGCCCACCGAGAGCAAGCTCGCCAGCGGCGCAAAGGGCTCGCTGCGTGCCACGCTTCGCTTCCGCGGCCGTGCCGCGCATTCGGCATACCCCGAGCTCGGAAAGTCCGCGGTCGCGCCCATGCTGGAACTGCTCCCCACGATCGACCGTCTCGAACTCCCCAGCGATCCGGTTCTTGGAGCGACCACCGTGAACATCGGGATCATTCGCGCGGGCACAGCGGGGAACATCATTCCGGACCTCGCAGAGGTGGAGCTGATGTTCCGGCTGGTGGGTGACGTGAAGCCCGTGAAGAAGGCGATCGAGAAATGGGTGGGCTCCAGGGCGGAGCTGGAGTACGGATCGCACATTCCGGCGCAGAGATTCGAGACCATTTCCGGATTCGACGCCCAGCCGGTGGCCTACACCTCCGACATTCCGCTGCTCACGAAGTGGGGCAAGCCGCTCATGTTCGGACCGGGCTCCATCCACGTCGCGCACACCCCGGACGAGTTCGTCGCGCTCGATGAGTTACGGGGGGCGGTGGATGCGTACGAGCGCATCGTCCGCGCGTTGCTGAAGTCGTGATGCGCGACGCTCCCTTCGGTGCGGCGCGCCTGCCTGTGGCGGTGCTCGGCGCCACCGGCGCAGTGGGACAGTCCTTCGTGCGGCTGCTGGCGCGCCATCCGTGGTTTGAACTCACGGAGGTGGCGGCGTCCGAACGCTCCGCGGGTCGCTCCTACGCCGACGCAGTGCGCTGGATAGGGGACGATGCGATTCCCGACGCGGTGGCGGGGCTCACGGTGAGGGCCTGCGATCCCTCGGAGATTTCGTCGCCAGTGGTGTTTTCCGCGCTCGACTCCAGCGTGGCCGGCGACGTCGAGGCGGCGTTCGCGCGTGCCGGGCGTCACGTCCTGAGCAACGCGAGGAACTATCGGATGGAGCCAGACGTGCCCCTGGTGATCGCTGAAGTCAACCCGGAGCATCTCCTGATCCTCGAGGCGCAGCGCGCGAAGCGGAAATGGACGGGGAGCATCGTGACGAACGGCAACTGCGCGGCGATCGTCGCGGTCATGGCGCTCGCGCCTCTTCAGGAGCGGTTCGGGGTGAAGCGGGTGTTTCTCGCCACGATGCAGGCGGTGTCCGGCGCGGGCTATCCGGGCGTCCCCTCGCTCGACATCCTTGGCAACGTCATCCCGTACATCATGGATGAGGAGCCCAAGGTCGAAGCCGAGCTGCGCAAGTTCCTGGGCACCCGGCTGGCCGATCGCATTCAGGACGCACCGCTCGTGGCCAGCGCGCACACCAGTCGCGTGCCCGTGGAGCATGGACACACCATCGTCATGTCCATCGAACTGGATCGCAAGGCGCCCATCGCCGACGTGGAGCGTGCGCTGTCTGAATGGCGCGGTTCGCCCGATGCCGCGGGGTTGCCGAGCGCTCCGGACAAGCCGCTGGTGGTTACGCAGGAGGCGGATCGCCCGCAGCCGCGCCGTGACGTGAATGCGGGGCAGGGCATGACCGTGACCGTCGGGCGCGTGCGACCGGACACCCTGCTGGACGTGAAGCTCGTGGTCATGGGACACAACATCATCCGCGGCGCGGCCGGCGCATCGGTGCTGAACGCCGAGCTCATGGCTTCCACCGGACGCATCAGGCAACCGTGATCGTCTGCAAGTTCGGCGGGACCTCGGTGGGCGACGCCGAAGCGATTCGGCGCACGGCCGGTATCGTCCAGAGCCGCCTGGATCGCCAACCGATCGTGGTCGTCTCCGCCCTGGGCGGGGCCACCAACACGCTGCTCGCGCTCGCGGAGCAGGCGTCCCGCGGTCAGCTGATCGGCGCGCTGCGCGCCGTGGAGGGGCTGCGCGAGCGGCACCTGCGAGAGACGTCTGCCCTGCTGGGCACGGGAGACGAGGGCGCGGACATCGGCGCGGAGCTCAGCGGCATCTGCGACGAACTCGCCAGCCTCGCGGAGGCGTTGTCGGTGCTGGGTCACATGACGCCACGCAGCCTGGATGCGGTCGCGTCCTTCGGCGAGCAGCTGTCGTCGATCATGTGTGCCACCGCCTTTTCCAAGCTGGGTATCCCCGCCGAGCACGTGGACGCGCGCCGAATCATGATCACCGACGACCAGTTCACGCGGGCGGAGCCGCAACCGGACGCGATCGCGGATGCAGCGCGGCAGATCCTGCTGCCGATCATGCGCGAAGGACGCGTTCCGGTGCTCGGCGGGTACATCGGCTCGACATCCGCCGGCGGCATCACCACCACGCTCGGCCGCGGCGGATCAGACTACAGCGCGTCGCTCCTCGGGGCGGCACTCAAGGCGGACTGCATCGAGATCTGGACGGACGTGGACGGTCTGCTCACGGCGGATCCGCGCGTGGTGCCCGGGTCGCGCACCATCGAACAGGTGGGGTTCGAGGAAGCGTCGGAGCTGGCGTCCTTCGGAGCCAAGGTCCTGCACCCCTACACCATTGCGCCCGCGGTGCGGATCGGCATTCCCGTGTGCGTGCTGAATTCGCGCAATCCGGAGGGCCGCGGCACGCTCATCACCTTCGACGCGCCCAAGCGTCCAGTGACCGCGATCGCGGGCAAGAGCGACGTGACGCTCGTGAAGGTGCGCTCCCCGCGGATGCTGCTCACGGAGGGGTTTCTGCGCGAACTGTTCGCGGTCTTCGAGCGTCACAAGACGTCCGTCGACGTGGTGGCTACCTCCGAAGTGTCGGTTTCCGTGACGGTGGACGACGCGAGCCGCCTGGAAGAGCTGCTCGTGGACCTCCGCCAGCTGGGGGATGTCGCCATCGAGCGGAATCGGGGGATCGTGGCGCTCGTGGGCGCGTCGCTGAGCGATCACAGCGAAGCGATGTCCCGCGCCCTCCACGCCATTGGCGACACTCGCATCCAGATGCTCTCGCTCAGCGCGACGGGAATCAATCTCACGATCGTCGTGGACGGAGACGAGGTCAACGCGCTGATGCAGCGGTTGCACGCCGAGTTCTTCGAGGGGGGGGGCGGGGCATGACGCGCATTGCGATCATTGGACTGGGCAAGATGGGCCGCACGATCGAGCAGCTGGCGACGGATCGCGGCCTGGAGGTCGTGAGCCGCATCGATCCCCACGGGGGCGACGCACCGGCGGTGACCACGGCCGCGCTGCGCGGCGCGGAGGTCGCGATCGAGTTCTCCACGCCGGCGTCGGCGCCCGCGAACATCGCCGCCGCGCTCGACGCCGGATGCCCCGTCGTCGTCGGCACGACGGGTTGGTACGAGAGGCGCCCCGAGATCGAGCAACTCGCGCGGGACCGGAAGGGCGCGTTGCTCATCGCGCCGAACTTCTCGGTGGGCGTGGCGGCCTTCGCCGAGATCGTGAAGGCGGCCGCGCGCGCGCTCCGAGCGGCGCCGGGATTCGACGCGCATCTGATCGAGACCCATCACGCCGCAAAAAAGGATGCGCCATCGGGCACGGCGGCCAGTCTGCGGCAGCTCGCGGCCTCGGAGTGGGGCAGGGACATTCCCATCACGAGCGTGCGAACCGGAGCCGTGCCCGGAACACACGAGTTTCTCTTTGATGGCTCCTTCGAGCAGATTCGAATCGAGCATGTCGCGCGCGATCGCCGGGTGTTTGCGGACGGCGCGCTGCTCGCGGCACAGTGGCTCATCGGCAGGCGCGGAATCTTCAGCATGACGGACGTCCTTGGCGGGCCGTGATGCGCGGGCGTGACGCGCCGCGAACCAGGCGGTGACTGACATGGCAGACAGACTGAAGGGATGCGGCACGGCGCTCGTGACGCCGTTTACCGGGGACGGTGCCATCGACGAGCCGGCGCTCCGCAAGCTCGTGGACTGGCAGATCGCCGAAGGCATCCACTACCTGGTGCCATGCGGCTCGACGGGTGAGGCCGTGACACTGACGCCGCAGGAGCATCGGCGCGTGGTGGAGATCACCGTGGAGCAGGCGAAGGGGCGCGTCCCGGTCGTCGCCGGCGCCGGCTCGAACGACACCGCGAAGGCCGTTGCGTTCTCGAAGGACATGAAGGCGGCGGGCGCCACGCACCTGCTGCACGTGTCGCCGATGTACAACAAGCCGCCGCAGCGCGGTATCATCGAACACTTCAGGCGCATCGCCGACGCCACCGACCTGCCGATCGTGGTCTACAACGTTCCGGGACGCACGGGAAGCAACATCGAAGCGAAGACGACGCTCGCGCTGGCGGCCGTACCCCATGTGGTCGCGGTCAAGGAAGCATCCGGTAACCTGGGCCAGATCACGGATGTGCTGCGCGACCGGCCGGATCACTTCGCGGTGCTGTCCGGCGACGACGAAATGACGCTCGCGGTCATGGCGGCCGGTGGCGACGGCGTGATTTCCGTGGTGTCCAACGCCACGCCCCGCGGCATGGCCCAGCTCTGCGAGGTCGCCGCGGCCGGCGACTTCAGCGCCGCGAGAGCGCTGCACATGCGCCTGCTTCCCTGGATGCGCGCGGCATTCGTCGAGTCGAATCCGATTCCGGTGAAAGCGGCTATGGCCATGCTGGGCAGGATGGAGAACCGCCTCCGCCTGCCGCTTGTTCCACTCGCGGATGCGCACGCGGGAGCGGTCCGCGAGGCGCTTCGCGCGGCTGGGGCGCTGACGTGACGCTCGAGCAGCGTATCGACGAGCTCAGTGCCGAGCGCGATCCGGCGACGCTGGGAAAGGACGCGGAGCTCGTCGTCCAGGAGCTGCTCGATGCGCTCGAGACCGGCGATGTGCGGTCCGCCGTCCGGGGAAGCGACGGCGTGTGGCAGGCGGTGCCCTGGGTGAAGCGCGGCATTCTGCTTGGATTTCGCATGGGACGCCTGGTGGACATGTCGCTGCCGGATGCCCGGCTGACGCCTCCCATCCGGTTCAGCTTCGTGGACAAGCACCTCTTTCCACCGCGCGATCTGGACGTCAACGATGGGGTCCGGGTCGTGCCCGGCGGCTCGATGGTGCGCCGCGGCGCGTATGTCGCGAAGGGCGTCGTCTGCATGCCGCCCATGTACGTCAACGTCGGCGCGTACGTGGGTGCCGGCACCATGATCGACTCGCACGCGCTGGTCGGCTCGTGCGCCCAGATTGGCGAACGCGTGCACCTGAGCGCCGCGGCGCAGATCGGTGGCGTGCTCGAACCGGTGAACGCCAGTCCTGTCGTCATCGAGGACGATGTCCTTGTGGGCGGCAACTGTGGCGTCTACGAGGGCACGGTCGTGCGCCGGAAGGCGGTGCTGGCCGCGGGCGTGGTGCTCACGCGCGGCACCCCCGTGTTCGACCTGGAGAACCAGCGCGTCATCAGGGGCAGCGGCGACGCTCCCCTGGAGATTCCGGAAGGCGCGGTCGTTGTGCCCGGCGCGCGCGCGGTCACGTCTGCCTGGGGCGCGGGTCAGGGCGTTTCTCTGCAAACGCCGGTGATCGTCAAGTATCGGGACGAAAAGACTGACCTCGCGACCGCCCTCGAGGCATGGCTCCGCTGAACGCGCTTCGCGTCAGTGGCACCATCCGACCGCCCGGCGACAAGTCCATCTCGCATCGCGCGCTGATCCTGTCCGCGGTGTCGCGGGGCAAGTCGCGCATCACGAACGTGCTGGAGTCGGCGGACGTGCGCGCGACGGCCGCCGCGCTCCGCTTGCTGGGTGCCGCAATCCCGCCGCTGAGCGACGACTTCTTCGTGGCGGGGATCCAGCCGCGCTATCTCCGCTCGCCGCGGCTCCCGATCGATTGTGGCAACAGCGGCACCACCGCGCGCCTGATCTCGGGGGTGATCGCTGGCGCAGGGCTGACGGCCACGTTCACTGGCGATGCCAGCCTGAGCCGGCGCCCGATGACGCGCATCGCCGAACCGCTGCGCGCCATGGGCGCGCGCGTGGACGTCGCGTCGCACGGAGGGCTGCCGATGGTCATCGCATCCGGGCCACTGCGCCCCATCGAGTGGGAGTCCGTCGTCGCGAGCGCCCAGGTGAAGAGCGCCATACTGCTCGCCGGCGTGCTCGGAGGCGTTCGCGCGGTGGTGTCGGAGCCATTCCTGTCGCGCGACCACACCGAGCGCATGCTGGTGTACCGCGGCGTGACCCTCGCCCGGGAAGGGAACCGCGTGGAGGTCCCCGCGGGACAGCGCCTGCGTCCGGCCGACGTGCGCGTGCCGGCTGATCCGTCGTCCGCGGCCTACTTCGTCGCGCTCGCGACGCTGGCGAGCGCGGGTGAACTGCGCATGACCGACGTCTGCCTGAATCCCACGCGAACCGGCTTTCTCACCGTGCTGCGGCGCATGGGCGCAGAGCTCGACGTGATGGACCGGCGCGAAGACGGAGGCGAGATGACCGGCACCATCGTGGCCCGCCCGTCAGCACTCCGCGCAATCGAGATCGGGCCGGACGAGATTCCGGCGCTGATCGACGAACTGCCGCTCCTCGCGTGCATCGCGACGCGCGCGGCGGGAGAGACCGTCGTGTTGGGGGCGGGCGAGCTGCGGGTGAAGGAGAGCGACCGCATTGCCACCATCGTGCGCAATCTGAGAGCGTTGGGCGCCGAGGCCGAGGAGCTTCGGGACGGGTTCCGTGTGACCGGTGCGCGCGGCGCGCTCCATGGCGCGATCTCGACGCACGGCGATCACCGCGTGGCCATGTCCTTTGGCATCCTTGGCGCGCTCCCCGGCAACAGGATCGTCATCGACGACCGGGACTGCGTCGCGGTGTCCTATCCCGGTTTCTGGCGCGACCTCGATAGCGTTCAGGCATGAGCACACGGATCATCATCGCCATCGACGGCCCGGCCGCGTCGGGGAAGTCTTCAACGGCCATTCGCGTGGCGGAGCGGCTGGGGCTCCAGCACGTGGATTCCGGCGCGCTGTACCGGGCGGCAACGGCCGCGCGTCTCCGCGAACCGGGTGAGCGAGATGCCGATCGGTGGGTCGAAGCGGATGTGCTCGCGGCGGCGCGGCGTCTGGTGCGGCTGGTACCCTCCCACCGATCGTTCCTTCCGCAGCTCGACGGGCAGGCGGCCGATCAGGAGATTCGGAGCGGTGACGTCACGGCGCGCGTCTCCGCGGTGGCGCGGATGCCGGGGGTGCGGGCATGGGTGAATGAGCAGGTAAAGGCAACGGCGACAACGCATTCCATCGTGGTGGACGGTCGCGACATCGGCACCACGGTCTTCCCGGAGGCCGACCTCAAGATCTTCCTGGTCGCCGACCCCTGGGAGCGTGCTCGTCGGCGATTGCGCCAGCGGCTGAGTCACGAGCCCGCGGAGCGGGAGATCGCCGAGGAGGTGGACCGGCTGATGCATCGCGACCACCGTGACGCCCAACAGAGTGGGCAGGCATCCGACGCGGTCGTGCTGGACACCACCCACCTCACCCAGGCCGAGCAGGTGGACCGGATCGTGGCGCTTGCGAACGCTGTAACTCACCGTGGAGACGGCACTTCCGGTCCCTGACCGGAAGTGGTATTATATCAGGCTCTGTTCTACCGCCTATCACCTGAACCTCGGCGCGGCGAGCGATCCATCCGCGATGTGGAGACTGTCCCGTAATGCCTGTTGACCTCGAGACCAAACCGAGCACCAAGGCGCAAGAGCGTCGCGACCTGGAACGCGCCACGCTGCGTCCGCTGATCAATCGTCGTCCCGAACTCTACGACGAAGACGAGTACACATCCGAGGACTATGAGCGGATGATGGACTTGTACCAGGGTTCCCTCGCCTCGATCGATGAAGGCGAGATCGTCAAGGCCAAGGTGCAGAGCGTTCGCGACAACGTCGTGGTGCTCGATATCGGCTTCAAGTCCGAGGGCACGATTCCTCTCGAGGAATTCAAGGACATGCCGGATCTCAAGCCCGGCGATGAAGTCGAGGTCCTGCTGGAGCACCTGGAGGACCAGGAAGGCTCGGTCGTCCTCTCGAAGAAGAAGGCGGATTTCATGCGCGTGTGGGAGCGCATCCGCGTCGCATACGAGAGCGATCAGCCGGTCGAGGGGGTGCTGCAGAAGAAGATCAAGGGTGGCGTCGTGGTGGATCTCATGGGCGTGGACGCATTCCTCCCCGGATCGCAGATCGCGCTGCGCCGCGTGCCCAACATCGACGAGCTGCTCGGTCAGAAGTTCGAGTTCAAGATCATCAAGCTGAACAAGCGTCGTAGAAACATTGTCGTGTCCCGTCGGGTGATTCTGGAATCCGAACGGGCTGGCAAGCGCGAAAAATTGATGAAGGAGCTCGAAAAGGACCAGGTGAGGAAGGGCGTCGTCAAGAACATCACCGATTTCGGCGCGTTCATCGACCTTGGCGGCGTGGACGGTCTGCTGCACATCACCGACATGAGCTGGGGACGCATCCAGCATCCCAGCGAAATGGTGCAGATCGGCAGCGAGGTCGAGGTCAAGGTGCTCGACATCGACTGGCAGCGCGAACGCATTTCCCTCGGCCTCAAGCAGCTGCACCCGTATCCGTGGAAGGACGTCGCGGAGAAGTACCCGGTCGGGACTCGCGTGCAGGGGAAGGTCGTTTCGATCACCAACTACGGCGCCTTCATCGAGCTGGAGCCTGGCATCGAAGGCCTGGTGCACATCAGCGAAATGAGCTGGACCCGCAACGTGCGGCATCCCTCCAAGCTCGTTTCCATCGGCGAAACGATCGAGGCGGTCGTGCTCAAGGTGGACCCGAACGAGGAGAAGATCTCGCTCGGCATGAAGCAGACGGAGCAGGACCCATGGGTCGTGCTGCCCCTCAAGTATCCAGTCGGAACCCGCATCAGTGGGAAAGTTCGCAACCTTACGTCGTTCGGCGCATTTGTGGAGATCGAGCCGGGCATCGACGGCCTGATCCACATCTCCGACATGAGCTGGACCAAGCGCGTGCAGCATCCGTCGGAAGTCGTCAAGAAAGGTGACGACGTGGATGTCGTGATCCTGAATATCGACGCCGAGAACAAGCGCATCTCGCTCGGACTCAAGCAGGCCGAGGAAGATCCGTGGCTCAAGATCGGCGAGAACTACCCCGTGGGAATGAATGTCAGCGGCAAGGTCGTTCGCCTGATGGACAAGGGAATCGTCGTGGATATTGGCAACGACATCGAGGGGTTCGTGCCGATCACGCAGCTCGATCCGGACGGCAAGACGGTCGAGAGCCCCACGGATGTGGTGTACGAGACGATGAATCTCGAGATGCGCGTGATGGAGGTCGACCCCATCCACCGCCGCATCGTCCTGGGCGTCACCAGCATTCCGGCGGAGCAGCCGCCGCGTCCCGCGGAGCCGAGCAAGGTCGAGAGCATGGATGCGCTCGAGCAGCCGGCGGTCCCGCCCGTAGACTACGAGATCCCGGACGACATCGAGTAGGCCGTCGCGTCGTCCTGGGCGCCCTGCAGCGATGCAGGGCGCTTTGTTTTGGATCCCGCAAGGAGCGTGTGACTCGCGTCACCGGGCAACCGGTTGCGCGCCCGCGAGATCGCTGCATTATTGAGCACCTCTTTCCACAGGTGCGCCATGCGTATGTATTGGCCCGCAGTGTTCGTCGCATTTCTGATTGTCGCGAGTCCCGCGAGCAGCTCCGCGCAGGAACCCTCGCAGGCCGGCGCACCCACCGTGGCGATGGCCGAAGCCGCCGTCGGCACCGGTGTCGCCGACCGGCAGCTCACCGGCACCGCGGAGTCATTTCCGGTGTCCACCGGCAGGCTCTATTGCTACATGCGGATCACCAACGCCTCCGACACCGAGGTCCAGCATGTGTGGTACAAGGGTGAGACGGAGACGTCGCGTGTGACGCTCAAGATCGGCGGCTCGCCCTGGCGTACCTGGAGTTTCAAGACGCTCGGGGAAGACGCGGCGGGCGACTGGCGGTGCGATGTCGTGCAGGGAGAGACCGTGGTCACGTCAGTGAAGTTCAAGGTCGTCGAATAGTCGAACGCGCATCTGAAGGCGCCCGGAGTCCCCCCCCCGGGCGCTTTCGTGTCTCCGCCGTCCCTGAATCAGGCCAGATGCTCGCACTCGCCTTCGCCCTCACGCTCGCCGCGGATACCACGAGTTATGTCGTTCTGAACCACGGGCGTCCCGCGGGCGAGATGCTCGTGGTGACCGCGGGCGACTCGGTGATCGTGAAGTACCACCACGTAGACCGGCAGCGCGGGCCGCGGGTGGAGACCAGGTACCGCCTCGCAGACAGCGAGGTCGTTGGGGGCGCCACGTGGCAGCTTCCGCTCTATGGGGCGGAGCCGACGCCCCGCGGCGAGCCGCTCGACCGCTTTGAGGTCGTCGGCGACTCGGTGCTCTGGCAGGTGCGTGACTCCACGCGCGGTGAGCCGCGCGCGCGTGGTGGCTACTATCGCCTGCGCAGCAGCACCGCGTTCGACCAGGCATTGCTCGCACGGCATCTTCTGCGACAGCCCGGCCGCTCGTCGCGAATCCTGCCGACGGGATCCGCGCGTCTCGCGATCGTGGCGGACACGGTCCTGACCACGCGTTCGGGACCGCAGCGCATGCGACTGGCGATGATTCGGATCGGTTCCGCTCCCGTGGACGGGGGCGTGTGGCTCGACGACCGGAACGCCCTCGTCGCGAGTCAGGTGGGCTGGTTCGTCACGGTGCAACGCGGTAACGAGGAACTGCTGCCCGTGCTGCGGGCCATCGAGATTGGCTACCGGAACGCGCAGGGGATTGCGCTGGCGGCTGGCGTCGCGCCGCCCCCGGCCGGCGTGATCGCCATCGTGAACGGCGACGTCTTCGATAGCGAGCGGGGCGTCATGATGCCGAGGACCACGGTCGTGGTTCGGGGTGATCGCGTGATCGCGATTGGTCCGTCGGCGGAAACGCGCATCCCTCGTGGGGCAACCGTGATCGACGCCGTCGGCAAGACCGTCATGCCCGGCCTGTGGGACATGCATACGCACTTTCAGCTCACAAGCCAGTCCGCGGGCTCGATCGCGCAGCTGGCGAACGGCATCACGACGATTCGCGACCTGGCGGCGGACATCGACGTCGCGGTGTCACATCGCGATCGTGCCGACGCCGGCCTGCTCGCGTCACCACGCGCGATTCTTGGCGGATTCATCGAGGGGCCGGGACGCTGGGCTGGTCCAAGCGAAGCGATCGCGCACACCGAGGAAGAGGCGCGCGCCTGGGTCGCGCGATATGACAGCCTGGGCTTCAGGCAGATCAAGCTGTACAACCTGGTTCATCCGGATCTCGTGCCGGCCATCGCGGACGAAGCGCACCGCCGCGGCATGCGGCTCAGTGGTCACGTCCCGCGCGGCATGAGTACGCAGACGGCGGTGCGGCTTGGCTTCGACGAGATCAATCACGCGGCCTTCCTGTTTTCCACGTTCTACCCCGACTCGCTCTACGCGCCGGTGATGCGCGCGTACTCGGTCGTCTCACAGATCGTCGCGCCCCACGTGAACGTCGATGGCCCGGAGGTCACCGCGATGATCGATCTGTTCCGGGAACGGGGAACGGTCATCGACGGCACGTGGAATCTCTGGCTCTCCACGCGCGGCGCGGCGGCGTCTGCCACGCTCGGCATTCCGTACTCGGCCACCACGGATCTCGCGCGGCGCTCCGACGCCAACTACCTGCGGATGCTCCGGCGCCTGTACGACGCGGGTGTGCCCATCGTGCCGGGCACGGACGGCAGCAGCTACCACGCGGAGCTCGAGCTCTACGAGCGCGCTGGCATTCCCGCGGCGCGCGTGCTCCAGATGGCCACGATCGTGTCGGCGCGCGCGATGAAGGACGACGCGGAGTACGGCAGCATCGCGCCGGGCAAGGTGGCCGACATCATCATCGTCAACGGCAGGCCAGCCGAGCGCGTCGCGGATCTGCGGAACGTGGAGCGAGTGATGCGGGCCGGTCGCCTGTACGAATCGAGCGCGCTCCGCGCCGCCCTGTCGGGGGCGCCGTAGCGCGCCGACCGGTCATCGCATCGCGCGGCTGCAGTCCGCGCTGGCGGGAGGATCCGACGCGCCGTAGGTCGCCTGGATGAATCGCGGGGGTCCGCTCACGGGGAACTCGAGGATGTAGAGCATCGAGTACTGCGTCTCGCAGAGATCTGGCAGTTTGGGACCACCCAGGGCACCCACGATGGCGGGCACAGTGTTGCTGTGTCCCACCACGAGGACCACCTCGCCGGCGGGAAGCCGGCGCACCGCCGCCGCCACCGAATCGACGTGCGCCGCCGTCGGGCCGCCCGCGCGCACAATGATCGGGGCCGCACCGACAGACTCGCTCATGTATTGCGCGGTGAGCTGCGTGCGCTGGAGATGCGTGGTGACCACCCGCGTGACCCGCGCCCCGGCAAGTGCGTTCGCGAGGGCGCGCGCGCGATCCCGCCCGGCGTCGGTGAGTCCCGGATCGTTGCGTGGCTCGGCCGCGCGCTCTGCGTGCCGCACGAGAATGACGGTCGACGGCTGCGCGCCAGCGCCGGTGAAAGCAGCGGCCAGCAGGAGCGGCATGACGAAACGTGTGCGGCAGTTCATGAGCAGTCTGAAGGGGGAGGGGGAGGGGGGAGGGGGAGCGTTCGCGATCACGGGCTGGCCGGAGTTTCCGGAAGCAGAATGAAGCGCGCGTGGTTGCCAACGTCGAGGTAGCGCCGCGCGGCCGCCTGGATTGTTGCCGGGGTGAGCGCGCGAACGATGGCATCGAACGGCTCCAGCAGCCCGCCGATGTCCTCGCCGGACTGCTCTCTCGAGAGAATGCCGTTGAGCCAGTAGGAGTTCTCCTGCAGGCTCACCTCCCGGGTGCGCAGGATCTGTTCGCGCACCTTCTCCACGTCGCTCGCTGTGGGGCCCTGGGTTCTGAGCGTGTCCGCGAGAGCGAACACGGCCTGGGTCAACATCTCGACATTGTCCGGTGACGACTGGAAGTGCACCTGCAGCGCGTACTCCTCGCGCGGCGCGTGCGAGCAGCGGCCGCCGACAGACGGGCTGTAGGTGCCGCCCAGCTTCTCGCGCAACGCGTCGACCAGGCGCAGCTCGAACGCATCCGCGAGCCCCAGCAGCGCCACCCGGTTCTCCGGCGTGTAATCGCACGCGCCGGTGAAGGTGATGACCGTGGTGGCCTTCTGCTCCACGCCCTTCCGGACGACGCGCTCCACCACGCCACGTGGCGGACTCACGCTCGCCACGCGCGCGGTATCGACGCGCGGAAGCGACGGGAGCGAGGCCAGGTAGCGCTCGACCAGCGGCTTGAACGCCGTCGTATCCAGCGTGCCCACAAAGACGAACGTGAAATCATCCGCGTCGGCGAAGCGGTCGCGGAAGAATGCGATCGATCGGGCCGCGTCGATCTCGGCGAACGTGGCGGTGGTGAGCGGACGCGACCGGAAGTGGTGGCGGTTCATCGTCACCTGCATCGTGTCGCTGAACACCTGCTCCGGCGACGCGCCACGGTTGGTCAGGAAGGGGATGGCGTTCTGCGCGAACGCGGCGAATGCCGTGGAATCGAGCCGCGCACCGGTGAAGTGCAGGTAGATCAGCTCCATCAGCGTTTCCACGTCCTTCGGCGACGCCAGGCCGTTCAACCCTTCGGTCATTTCCTGGATCGACGGGGAGACGCGCGCGGCCTTGCCCGCCAGCTTCTTGCCAAGATCGATGCGATTGAACGCGCCCAGGCCGCTCAACGCCGAGACCTGCGACGAGAAGACTGCCGACACGTAGTCCGGATCCCCGGCGAGCCCCGTACCGCCCGGGCTGTACGCGCCGAACAGCAGCTCGTCCGCCTTGAAATCGGTGGGCTTCACGAGCACGCGCGCGCCGTTCGACAGTGTCCACTCGCTGACGCCCGCCGGCAACGCGCGACCGCGCACGATGCGTCCGGCGGGGCGAAGCGACTCCACCAGCGCGTCACCCGACACGCTTTCCGTGTACGCAACCACGGGGACGCTCCCCGCCCGGTCGAAGACCGCGAGGACCCCGCTCACCGTGGGCGGGGGGACGCCGTCCTTCTCCGGCGCCTGTACGATGACCAGCCGGTTCTCGTCCGTGATCCAGTCCGCCCCGAGCGTATTCACGTCCGCGAGCGTCACGGCGGGAAGCAGCCGCTGGACGATGGCGTACTCGTACTCGATGCCCGGAATCGCCTCGCCCTCCAGGTAGGCCCGGATGTATTCCTGCGCATACTCCACGGACTCGGTCTTGTCGCGCTCCGCGTTCATCAGTTCGTATCCGCGGAGCATGCTCGTGCGCGCCCGGTCCAGCTCCGACTGGAGGAATCCGAACTGATCCACCCGCCGCGCCTCGATCAGCAGCGCCTCGAGTCCGCGCTCCACGTGGCCGTCCTGCACCGCGGCGCCGAGCGAGAACGGCTCCAGCTCGCGACCGACGAACTCGCCTTTCGACGCACCCGCGCCAATGAAAGGCGCGTCCGGCTTCTGCGAGATCTCGCCCAGCCGCGCGTTGAGCATCCGGACGTAGAGTTGCCCCAGCAGGTCTCGACGATAGTCCCCGATGGTCGTCGTCGGATGCTTCGGCAGCTTGAAGAGCAGGCTGACGCTCGTGCTCGTCGCCTCCTTGTCAGTCGCGATCGCCACCAGCGGCGCCTGGTTTCCGGGAATCGGCGTGGGTTCCCGCTTGGGGGCGCGCGCATTGCGTGGAATGCCGGAGAAGTGCGCGCGGATTTTGGCCTCGATCGCCGCGAGATCGAAATCACCCACCGCGATCACCGCCATCAGGTCCGGGCGGTACCAGTCGCGATAGAACCCGCGCAGCCCCGGAGCACTCGCCGATGTGATGCTGGCCTCCGTGCCGATCGGCAGCCGGTCGGCGTACTTCGAGTTTCGCAGCGCGATGGGGAGCATCTGCTGGAGCATCCGCTCGCCCGATCCCTTTCCGCTGCGCCATTCCTCGTGCACCACGCCGCGCTCCGCGATGACCTCCGCGGAGTCGAACAGCTGGCCATGCGCCCAGTCCTCGAGGATCGTGAACGCCTGATCCACGATGCGGGGCGTGTCCGTGGGCACGGGCAGGATGTACACCGTCTCATCGAAGGAGGTGTAGGCATTCAGGTCCGCGCCGAACCGCACGCCGATGGACTGGAGGTATTTCACCAGGTCATTCTTCGCGAAGTTGCGCGTGCCGTTGAAGGCGGCGTGCTCCACGAAGTGGGCATACCCGCGCTGGTCGTCGTGCTCCTGCACGGACCCGGCGTTCACCACCAGGCGCAGCTCGGCCCGATTCTCCGGCCTGGCGTTCTGGCGGATGTAGTACCGCAGCCCATTGGGGAGCGTCCCCACCTTCACCTTGGGGTCGACGGGAAGCCGTTCGCTGAGATTGACCTCCTGTGCCACGCTCTGGGTGGCCAGGGGCAGGGCGAGGACGGCGAGCAACAGACGGAAGCGCGACATGAGGGCGGGGTTTGGGCGGGGAGCCAATATTACCCTAGTATATGTACCAACCTTCCTGTGTTGAGATCCAGATGACTCGCACCCTCCTGACCATGCGCTCCGTCCTCGTGTTCTCCACCCTCGCGACCGCGGCGTCTGCTGCTGCCGCGCAGCCGGCCGTCCACCCGTCCACCTTCCACGACTATCGGATCGTGACCGTGGCGGAAGGGCTCCGCAACCCGTGGTCGATCGCCTTCCTGCCAGGCGGCGACATGCTGGTCACCGAGCGCGCCGGCCGACTGCGCATCGTCCGGAACGGCCGCCTGCTCGCGGACTCCGTGCCCGGTCTTCCCGTGATTCGGACGGGTGGGCAGGGCGGCCTGCTCGACGTAGTGCCGCATCCCGGCTTCGCGACCAACCGCCTGCTGTACATCAGCTACTCGAAGCCGAACGCCGACAGCTCCGAGGGAACCACGGCGGTGGTCCGAGCCCGGTTCGAGAACGACCGGCTCACCAACGTGCAGGAGATCTTCGAAGCCAAAGTCTGGTCGCGCGGGCGCGGGCACCACGGATCGAGACTCGCGTTCGACGCAAACGGTTTCCTCTTCATTTCGCTGGGCGACCGGCAGGTCGCGCCCGCCGGGAACCTCGAGGCACATCCGTCGCAGGATCTCTCCAATCATTTCGGCGCCATTGTCCGCCTGCACGAGGATGGGCGCGTCCCCGCCGACAATCCGTTCGTGGGACAGGCGGGCGCGCTGCCAGAAATCTGGAGCTACGGTCATCGCAACGTGCAGGGAATGGTCATCCACCCTGGAACCGGCGACGTGTGGGCCACCGAGCACGGGCCGCAGGGCGGCGATGAGCTCAACCTGATTCAGCGCGGCAAGAACTATGGATGGCCGGTCGTGGGATTCGGCGTGAACTATCGGAGCGGCGCCGCCATCCACAGTGGCACGCATCGCGACGGGATGGAGCCGCCGGTGAAGGTGTGGGTCCCGTCCATCGCGACGTCCGGCCTGCTCCTCTATACCGGAGACGCCTTTCCGCGCTGGAAGGGCAACCTGTTCTCCGGTGGAATGGCCGGCGAGCAACTGGCTCGGCTGACCCTCGACGGACGGCGAGTGATGTCGGAGGAAACGCTCGTCCATCGTCTGGGACGCATTCGCGACGTGCGCCAGGGGCCGGACGGCTTCATCTACCTCGCCATCGATCATCGTCAGGGAGAACCCACCGCGGTCGTTCGCCTGGAGCCCGCCCCCGGCAGATGACCATGCGCGAAAAACTCGAGCTGCTGGAAAAGCGCCGGGCGGAAGCCGAGCTCGGCGGAGGCACGAAGCGCCTCAAGGCGCAGCACGAGAAGGGAAAGCTGTCGGCGCGCGAACGACTGGATCTTCTCCTCGATGAAGGCAGCTTCGTCGAACTCGACCGCTTCGTCGTGCATCGGTCCACCGACTTCGGGCTTGCGGACCAGACGGTGTATGGTGACGGCGTCGTCACGGGCTACGGGCGCATCGAGGGACGGCTCGTCTACGTCTTCTCGCAGGACTTCACGGTCCTCGGCGGGTCGCTGTCGGAGTCGTTCGCCGAGAAGATCGTGAAGGTGATGGACCTCGCCATACGCAACGGCGCCCCCGTGATCGGTCTCAACGACTCCGGCGGCGCCCGCATTCAGGAAGGAGTCGTTTCGCTGGGCGGATACGCGGAGATCTTCCTGCGGAACACGCTGGCGTCCGGCGTGGTGCCGCAGATCTCCGCGGTGCTCGGACCGTGCGCTGGTGGAGCGGTGTACTCCCCGGCGATCACCGACTTCACGTACATGGTGCGCGGCACGTCGTACATGTTCGTGACCGGGCCGAACGTGGTGAAGACGGTCACGCACGAAGACGTGACGATGGAACAACTGGGTGGCGCGGACACGCACGCATCGGTGTCAGGCGTGGCGCATTTCGCGATGGACTCCGAACCCGCCTGCCTTCAGGCCATCCGTGATCTGTTCCGGTTCATCCCGTCCAACAACATCGATGCGCCCCCCGCCGGCACAGGGAGCGATCCGCGCGACCGCCGCACGGAGGGGTTGCTGGACGTCGTGCCCGACAATCCGAACAAGCCGTACGACATGCACGACGTCATCCGGCCCATCGTGGACGACGGCCAGTTCTACGAGGTGCACAAGGACTACGCGGGCAACATTCTCTGCGGCTTTGCGCACCTGGGCGGCACGAGCGTCGGCATCGTGGCGAACCAACCCGCCGTGTTGGCCGGGGTGCTGGACATCAACGCGTCCGTGAAGGCCGCGCGATTCGTGCGGTTCTGCGACGCGTTCAATATTCCGATCGTGACGTTCGAGGACGTGCCCGGATTCCTTCCGGGCGTGGCGCAGGAGCACGGCGGCATCATCCGGCATGGGGCGAAGCTTCTGTTCGCGTTCTGCGAGGCCACGGTGCCCAAGCTCACCGTGATCACGCGCAAGGCGTACGGGGGCGCGTACGACGTGATGTCGTCCAAGCACATCCGCGGCGACTACAACGTGGCGTGGCCCACGGCGGAGATCGCGGTGATGGGACCCAAGGGAGCGGTGGAGATCCTCTTTCGGAAGGAAATCGCGGAGAGCAAGGATCCGGCGGCGGCGACCGAGACCAGGATCGAGGAGTACCGGCAGAAGTTCGCGCATCCTTACATCGCGGCGGGGCGGGGCTATCTGGATGACATCATCGATCCGCGCGACACACGGCCGCGACTCATCGACGCCCTCGACTCACTCAAGTCCAAGCGCGACCGCAATCCCCCCAAGAAACACGGGAATATTCCGCTCTAGGGACTCACCCGGCGGGTGTGGATCACCAGGACGCCGCAGCCGACGTCGCCGCGACTGTAGCGCATCGGGGTCTGAGCCGCGGAGGCGTAGTACTCGATGGCCTCGATCTGGTCCACGGAAACGGTATTGAGGTCGAAGCCAGGCACATCTGGCTGCGGCCTGTAGATCACCGCCCCGTCCATGTAGACCGTCGCCAGGCACCAATTCTCCTCCTGTAGGAGCCTGGAGTCACTCGGATCCACGCGGCGATAGGACGCAACGCTGCGCCGACGGGTCGCGAGATACGCCTTGTTGCCGGACGCCTGGACGATGCGCACGCCCTCGACCTGACCGATCACCTCGGAGGTGCGCCGCCCGCTCTGCTTCTCGAGCTCGGCACGAGTCAGGAAGGCGCCCAGGCCCATCGCCCGGTGCTCATCGAACGACGGGATCAGGGACCGCGCGATCACGCTCACTGTGTCCAGCGTCGGCGTGCGCTGGAGCACGATGCGCCGGTTCACCGTCCGCGCCGGCGCAAAGGCCAGCGTCGTATCGAGCGCGCCAAAGCCCACCCGGCGCACCAGCACCCGGTGTTCGCCGATCGGAATGTCGGTCAGGCGAAAGGCGCCTCCGTCATCCGTGAACGCGTTCAGGGCGAGGTCGGGGAAGGCCACCTCCACCTCGGCGATCGGCAGCTCTGCGGAATCGGCGACGATGACGCCGGCAAACGTCGCCAAACGCGGACGCGGTCGGCCGATGCGAATCGCCACGTTCTCCGCCGTATCGATAACCGCCACTGCCATCTCGTGGATCGCGCCCAGCGAGTCCAGCGCCGCGGTCCGAACCTCCAGTGTGTACTCGCCCGGGATGACCTCGGTTAGCCGGAAGCCGCCGTCGATCCTGCTCTCGGCCGTGAGCGGCGTACCCCGCAGGCTTACGCGGGCGCGCACAATGGGCGCGCCCGTCGCGGAGTCGCGCACGGACCCGCCGAACGCAACCATCGCCCGCGTCCACAGCGTGTCACTGCCCCGCATGGCCAGCGTCAGCTCGCCGCCGGTGACCATCAGGTCCCGCAACCGAACGACCGGCCGTCCGTCGATCATTTCCTGCTCGAGCGACGGCATCCTGATGCTCCAGCGCGACACCGCCCACCCGCCATTCGCCATCCGGGCGAACTCCATTGTGCCCCCCGCCTCGTTGGCCTGGACGGCCGACACGTTGGCGTATCCGAACTCCAGGGACAGCAGCGCGGAGGTCAGCCGGTCAATCCAGATCGTGCCCTTGATCTCCGGAAGATCTCGGCGGTCGCGGGTGGGGTCGAAGACGATGCCCAGCCGGCTGCCCGTGCGCGGGCGGGTGATGCGGAAGCAGTGGTCTTCGACGAACTCGTCCGACAGCAGCGCGTCCAGTCCCGGTGCATGGTACGTGACGAATCCCTCCTCGTCCTTCACGATGTACCCCTCCCGCCGCAGGATGCCGATGGGGGTGGACCTCCAAGGCTGCGTCACGAAGCCCGTCGTGACCCGTGACGTCTGGTCGCGCATCCGCCGCGTGCGCTGGTCGACGCTGCCCTCGTAGGACATGATGGTCGCGGTGACGCCACGCGACGCCGCCGTGAGTTGCGTGGCCGCGAGTGCGGCTCGCACCTGCTCCCAGATCGCCAGGAAGCCGGGATCCGAGTTGCGCCATCCGCACAGGCTGCGCGACGCCACCTGAACGGTGTCGAGCGCAATCGCGACCCCGGTCAGTTGCAGCGGCGCGAGCAGGTTCGGGCCAGCGGTGAACACCACCGGGTTGGACGTGGTGGGGCGGAATCCGATCCGCATGGCGCGCACCCGAAACGTGCCCGTGGCCGGCGCGATCAGGGCAAAGGCACCTGCCTGGTCAGTAATTGCCCGTCTGACAACGCTTTCCGTGCTGTCGAGGAGCAGGACGACAACGCCCGCAAGCGGCGCCGAGATGGCATCAGTGACCGTGCCCCGGGCGGTTTGCGCTCCAGCCGCCGCAGGACCCATGAGGCCGGCGAGCAACAGCAGGGTTTCGCACCGGCGTCCCCGTGTGTTATATGTACGCACCGAGAATCCCTCCGCTCGCACTCAATACACGCCACCCTGTCACAACCCTGAGGACGGTCCCCATGATCAGCTTCCGCGTCGCGATCCTGGTCCTCGTTGCCATTCCCACCCTCGCGTCCGCCCAGCGCCGCCGGACCATGGGCGAGCCCGAGGCGAACTGGCGAGAGGTGGACCAGTTTTCACGATCCACCAGTCCGCTCACCGTTCGAGATATCGAAAATCTGAGCGCCGTCAAGGTGCTGATCGATCAGCGCAAGAAACTCAAGCTCTCCGACGAGCAGAGCAAGCAGCTCAACGCCCTCGCGGATCAGGAAAAGGAAGCCAACAAATCGGGATTCCAGGCGGTTGATACACTGCGGCGGGTCGCCCGCGCCCGTCAGACGGCGATGACGGAAGAGGAAACGACGCTCATGTCGATTGCGCGCGCAGACCTGCGCGGCGTCATCGATACGATTCGTGCGAGCTACGTCGCCACGCTCGGCGAGGCGATGGCTGTTCTCGATGAGTCACAGCGCGAGGCGGCGAAACCGTTGCTGGAGAAACATCGCGATGACTCGGCGCAGTTGCTGCGCGCGAAGTTCGCCGAAATGAGCCAGGCCCGTCCTGCCGAGGCCGGGGCCGGGGCACGGCGCCGGCCATAGCTACTGGTCCGCTTCGTCCAGCTCCGCTGGCTTGTCTCCGCCGTGGGCGAGCCAGCGCACTGCGGCCGTGAGTTTCTTGATCGACACGGGCTTCCGCATGATCAGCCAGCGGCCCGGCACATCGCCCAGTTGCCAGAACTCGTCAGTCCACCCGCTGACGTAGAGCGTGGGCCGCGGTCCGTACTTCGCCGCCGCATCGCGCACGAAGTCGCCGCCGTCGCCATCGGGTAGCCCGAGGTCCACCACGAGCACCTGCGCATCGCCCGCGATCGCGTCCATCCGCTCCATGGCCTGCGCACAACTGCCGGCGGTGACCACGGCGTAGCCCTGGCCGGTCAGGACTTCCTCGTAGATCTGACAGATCGCCGCGTCGTCATCGACGACCAGGAGGCGAACGGGGGGAGGAGGCGAGTGGGGAGGTTGCGTCACCATGTCCTTAGTCTAAACGGGCCGAGTAGCTTAGTCCCGTGCTCAAAAAGGTGCTGGTAGCAAATCGCGGCGAAATCGCACTGCGCGTGATTCGGGCCTGTCGGGAGTTGAGCGTCCGGTCCGTCGCGGTGTTCAGCGACGCGGACGCTCGCGCGGTGCATGTTCGGGAAGCAGACGAGGCGGTGCACATCGGCGCGTCACCGTCGGCTGAAAGCTATCTGGTCGGGGAGCGAATCATCGAGGCCGCCCGTCGCGTCGGAGCGGACTCCATTCACCCCGGCTATGGCTTTCTCTCGGAGCGCGAATGGTTTGCCCGAGCCGTTCGGGATGCGGGGCTCATCTTCGTGGGCCCCACGCCCGAGGCCATCGCGGCGATGGGCAGCAAGACGGCCGCGCGGCAACTCGCGATCTCCGCGGGCACACCCGTGGTGCCCGGCACCACCAGTGCGCTCAAGGACGTGGACGAGGCGGGGCGCGTCGCGAGCGAGTTCGGATATCCGGTACTGCTCAAGGCGGTCGCGGGGGGTGGCGGAAAGGGGATGCGCGTCGTGCACCAGCCGGCGGAACTCGAAGACGCCCTGGCCGCCGCCCGACGCGAAGCGACGAACGCCTTTGGCGACGATGCCGTGTACGTCGAGAAGTACATCGACCGGCCGAGACACGTGGAAATCCAGGTGCTCGGCGACGCGCACGGCAATATGGTGCACCTGGGGGAACGCGAGTGCTCGATCCAGCGCCGCCACCAGAAGATGATCGAGGAGGCGCCAAGCGTGGCGGTCTCGCCGGAGCTCCGCGCGCGCATGGGCGCCGCCGCGGTCGCGGCGGCGAAGGCGGCGGGCTACGTCAACGCCGGCACCTGTGAGTTTCTCCTCTCGGCAGATGGCGCGTTCTACTTTCTCGAGATGAACACGCGCATCCAGGTGGAGCATCCGGTGACCGAGCTGGTGACCGGCATCGACCTGGTACAGTGGCAGTTGCGAGTGGCAGCCGGCGAGGCGCTCGCCTTCACGCAGGAGGAGATCACGCCTCGCGGATGGGCCATCGAGTGTCGCATCACGAGCGAGGATCCCGCGCACGGTTTCCTCCCGTCCACGGGCACCGTGAGCTATCTGCATGTGCCTTCGGGTCCCGGCGTGCGCTGGGATGGCGGAATCGAGACGGGCAGTGAGGTGAGTCTCTACTACGATCCGATGATCGGGAAACTCATTACCTGGGCCCGCACGCGTGAGCTGGCAGTGGACCGGATGCATCGCGCGCTGCTGGAGCTGACCATCACGGGGGTCGAGACGTCGCGCGACTTTCACCTGCGCATGATGGAGAACGCGGACTTTCGCAACGGCGCGATCGACATCCAGTGGCTGGAGCGAAACATGGCGTCACTGGTGGAGGTGCAGCCGCCAGCCGATCTCGCGCGAGTGGCGGCGATCGCGGCAGCGCTGCTCGCGGAGCGCGATCGACAGGCGCCGCGGCGCAAGACCAGCGCCGCGGGAGGCGCCGCGCCTCTCTCCGACGACGGCTGGACGCGCGTCGCGCGCCGCGAGGGACTGCGATGAGCGAGACGTTCGACCTGAGGATCGATTCGATCGGCGCCGGAGGCGACGGTGTGGGGCGGCACAACGGGATTGTCGTCTTCGTGCCCCGGACGACGCCGGGAGACGTGGCGCGCGTGTCGGCGCTTCAGGAGGACCGGTTGATGCGCGGGCGGCTGCTGGAGGTCCTGCAACCCTCGCCCGATCGCGTGGAACCGCCGTGCGTCCATTACGTGCACGACGGATGCGGCGGCTGCCAGGTGCAGCACGTCTCCTACGAGGCACAGTTGCGCGAAAAGGCCGGGATCATCCGGGACGCACTCACGCGAATCGGCAAGCTGACGGTGGCGGCGCCAGCGATCTCACCCAGCGAGCAGCAATGGCGCTACCGCCGGAAGCTCACGCTGGCGCTTCGGCGCCGGGAAGGGCGCTGGATCGCGGGACTCCGCCGCTTCGACGCGCCCGACGAAGTCTTCGAGCTGAGCGACTGTCCCATCACGGACGAACGCGCCGTCGTCCACTGGCGCGCCGTGATGGCCACTGAGCACCTGCTGCCGGCAGACAGGGAACTGCGAGGGGCGGTGCGCATCCTCCCATCGGGATTCTCGTTCACGCTGGAGGGTGCCCGCACCTGGCCCGGGAGCGCGGACTTCTTCGCGCTCGTCCCGGCCATGGCGGAGCTCTGGTGGCACCCCGCGGGCAAGTCGCGACGCCTGCTGCACTCCCGCGCCTCAAACGATTCCGCGGGCGCCAGCTTCACTCAGGTGAATCCCGGAATGGCCGCGCAGCTGCTGGAATGGGTCGTCTCCCTGGCGACCGCCGCCAGGCCGGTCACGGCAGTGGACGCCTATGCAGGGACCGGAGACTTTGCTGCATCGCTGGCGGCGGCCGGTACGCGGGTCACCGCCATCGAACGCGATCGCGACGCCTCGCGCGTTTCCGCCGCGCGGCTGCCCGAGGGGTCGCGCGCGGTCGCGGCGTTGGTGGAGGACGCGTTGCCTGGCACCCTGCCCGCGGACGTCGTGATCCTCAACCCGCCGCGCGGCGGAGTTGATGCCCGCGTGGCCGAGGCGCTCAGAACCCAGGGCCAGAGACCCAGGGCACTCATTTACGTCAGCTGCAACCCGGCGACGCTCGCCAGGGACATCCGCCGCATGGAGCGGTACCGGGTGCGATCGGTGCGCGGGTTCGACATGTTCCCGCAGACCGCCCACGTGGAAACAGTGTGCGAGCTGGAGCCGGCCGCATGAAGTACTTCGTCACGGTGGGGCGCGAGCAGCACGTGGTCGTCCTCGACGGGGAAACGGTCCTGATAGACGGCGCCAAGGTGCGGGCGCACGTCGAAGATCTTCCCGGCACGCCGGTGAAGCTGGTGACGATCGGCAGCCAGGTGTATCGTGTGCTCGACCGGCGGGGTGACGAGCGCTCGCAATACGACCTGTCGATCGGGGGCCACAGGCTCGCGGTGGAAGCGCTGAACGACCGCGCCAGGGTCATCCGCGATCTCTCCCGGCTCTCCACCAGGCCCACCGCGCCACTGCATCTGATCGCGCCCATGCCCGGGATGATCGTGCGGGTGAACGTCGCGGCCGGCGATCAGGTGCGTGCAGGGCAGGGACTCGTCGTCATGGAAGCGATGAAGATGGAAAACGAGCTGCGGGCGGGCACCGCGGGCGTCGTCAAACGAGTTGTGGCCACACCCGGCAGCGCCGTGGAGAAGGGGGCGCTGCTACTCGAAATGGAGGCATGACCATGCGGACGACCCTGCTCTTCCTGGCGGTCGTGGGGGCCTGCTCGCGCAGCCCCGAAGCTGCCACGCCGGTGCCCGAGGCACCGCCATCGACCGACATCTACCTCTATCGCTTCACCCCTCCCTCCGCAGCCGGCCAGGTTTTCAACATCACAAATCGTTCTGGGTACGACAACCAGCCATCGTGGGACGGCAACGGGCGCATCCTGTACACCGCGCAGGAGGATGGCCAGACGGAGATTTACCAGGTGAACTTCGAGTCATCGGCGATCTCCAGGATATTTGCGACGCCAGAGAGCGAATACTCGCCAACCATAACTCCCGATGGGAAAGCCATTTCCGTCGTGCGGGTTGAACTGGATTCTACGCAGCGCCTGTGGCAGCTTCCGCTCGACGGGAGCGGGCCCAGCGTGATCCTGCCTGACATCAGCCCCGTTGGCTATTTCGCCTGGCTCGATTCAACCGTGCTCGCGCTCTTTGTGCTCGGGTCCCCCAACACCCTCCGCATCGCGGACACGCGGACCGGCGAGGCAACGGTCGTGGCGACCGGCATCGGACGTTCTCTCCAGCGAGTCCCGGGCGGACGGCGCGCGTCGTTCCTGCACCGGGTGGGCGGCCAGTGGGTGCTCAAGACGGTGGATCCCGACGTGCGCGCTGACGGCTCATTCCGGGTGGACAGCATCGCGGTCATGCCGCCAGGCGCGGACTACGTGGTGTGGCGCTCGGCGACCGAGGTGTACTCTGCGTCGGGAAGCCGGCTCCTGCGCCTTCAGCTGCCCGCCGGCACATGGGAGGAGGCCGTGGATCTGGGCGGGCAGGGCATCCGGAACATCTCGCGGCTGGCGCTTTCCCCGGACAGGTCGCGACTCGCGTTCGTGGCGGACGAGCCCCGCGCTCCCTGAGGGCGGGTGGTGGGTGACTGACCACTAGTCCGAGGGCGGCCACCGTAGCGTAAAGCGCTTGCCCCAAGTAGCTTGCGAGTCTGTTCAAAAATGCCTTCGGGCAGCCGAGACCCGGGTTGCAATCCGCACCAGTGAGGCGCAGGACTTATTTCAGTAGTTGACTCTCCGATGAAAACGTTTTCCGCGACGCCGCGCGACATCACCAAGCGCTGGTTCGTCGTCGACGCAGAGGACCAGGTGCTGGGTCGCCTCGCCTCTGAGATCGCGAAGATTCTTCGCGGCAAGCACAAGCCCATCTTCACGCCGCACATGGATACCGGCGACGGTGTCATCGTGGTGAACGCGGCGAAGGTGCGGGTCACGGGCCGCAAGGCGGAGCAGAAGCGGTACTTCCGCCACACCGGCTACATGGGCCACGAGCTGTTCACGCCCTTCGCGACGATGATCGAGAAGCACCCCGAGCGGGTGATCGAGAAGGCCGTGTACGGCATGCTCCCGAAAACGGCGCTGGGGCGGCAGATCCTGCGCCGCAAGCTCCGGGTGTACGCCGGCGCGGAGCACCCCCACGTGGCCCAGTCACCCACCCCGCTCACCTTCAGCAAGGACGAGAAGTAACCATGGCTGACACGCAGGTCATCCACGCGATCGGCCGCCGCAAGGAAGCGGTGTGCCGCGTCTACCTCCGTCCCGGCTCGGGCAAGTGGGACGTGAACGGACGCACCCTGGGAGACTACTTCCCGCGTCCCGCCCTCGTTTCAGCGATTCAGCAGCCCTTTACGGCCACGGACATGCTCGGACGCTTCGACGTTCGCGCGAATCTGGAGGGCGGCGGCCAGACCGGTCAGGCGGGCGCCCTGCGCCTCGCGGTGGCACGCGCGCTCGTGAAGCTCGATGAAGGTCACCGTCGCAAGCTCCGCGATCTCGGCCTCCTCACGCGCGACGCGCGCGCCGTGGAGCGCAAGAAGCCGGGCCGTCCGAAAGCACGCAAGCGGTTCCAGTTCAGCAAGCGCTAAACCAGCGGTACATCAGGCAGTCGCAGGTCATCTCACACGCACCTGGAGCCTTTCCTGGTGCCGGGGCAACCCGGTCGGGACGGGCGATGAAGGGTGCGGACGACAAACCAATCAACAGGAACACGTCTCATGGCTGACAACCAGCCGACACTCGAAGCACTGCTCGCGGCAGGCGTCCACTTCGGACACCAGACGCGCCGCTGGAATCCCAAGATGCGCCGGTTCATCTTCGCCGAACGCAACGGGATCCACATCATCGATCTCCAGAAGACGCTCCGCCAGCTCGAGCTGGCGCAGAAGCTCGCGCGCGAGGTGATCCTGCGCGGCGACAGCGTCCTGTTCGTCTGCACCAAGGCCCAGCTGTCGGGCATCGTGAAGGCCGAGGCGGAACGCTGCGGCGCCATGTTCATCACCGAACGCTGGCTCGGTGGCCTGCTCACCAACTTCCAGACCGTGAAGAAGCAGCTCCGTCGCATGAAGGAGCTCGAATCGGGCACGGAAGCCGGGGGCGAGTTCGAGAACTACACCAAGAAGGAGCTCCTCATGCTCTCGCGCGAGCGAGAGAAACTCGACAAGTACCTCAGCGGCATCAAAGGCATGACGCGGCTGCCCGGACTCATGTTCGTGGTGGATTCCAAGAAGGAACGCATCGCGGTGAGCGAAGGGAACAAGCTCGGCATTCCGATCGTCGCCATCGTCGACACGAACGCCGATCCGGACCAAATCACCGTGCCGATCGCCGGCAATGACGACGCGATCCGGTCGGTGGAGCTCATGACGAAAGCGATTGCGGACTCCATCTCGGAGGCGCGCCGCGAGGCGCCGGTCCGCGAGGAAGTCGAGGACAGCGAGAGCTACACGTACAGCTCCGACCGCGGCGCCGAGCCGGCGGCCGAGGACTCCGATCGCAAGCGCAAGCGTCGCCCCCGCCGCCGCCGGGCCAAGCCGGATGCGATCGCCGCGCGGATGCGGGCGCCAGGCGAAGGTGGCGTCGATGGTGTGGAGGGCGCGGCGGGAGTGGAGAGCGCCGAGATCGGGGACCCGGACAGTGCCGAACCGGACATCAGCGAGCCCGAGACCGATCCGGCCGAGTAAACAGGGCGCACAGGGCCCGCCACCCGTCGGCGGGCCGGTATACTTTCCATTGCGCCGCCGGAATCACTTCGGCGGCGTTTCCACGAATGAAGGGATTGCGAGATGACGACGAAAGCCCAGGGAATCAGCGCGAAAGAGGTCGCCGAACTTCGCCAGCGTACCGGCGCGGGGATGATGGATTGCAAGGCCGCGCTCCAGGAAACCAATGGAGACATGGACGCGGCGATCGAGCTGCTGCGCACGAAGGGGATGGCCAAGGCGGAGAAGCGCGGCGGGCGCGAAACGCGCGAGGGACTGATCGGCAGCTACATCCACCACAACAGCAGGATTGGCGTGCTGGTGGAGGTGAACTGCGAGACGGACTTCGTCGCGCGCACCGACGACTTCAAGAACCTGGTCAAGTCCATTGCCGAGCACATCGCGGCCGCCGCGCCGCTGGCCGTGGACAAGACCCAGATTCCCGCCGAGAAGGTGGAGCAGGAGCGTCGCATCTTCACCGAGCAGGTGAAGGAGAGCGGCAAGCCGGCGAACCTGGTGGACAAGATCGTGGACGGAAAGCTCGAGGCCTTCTTCAAGGAGAGCTGCCTCCTCAGCCAGCCCTGGGTGCGTGACGACAAGAAGACGATCGGCGACCTCGTCACGGAAGCGTCGGCGAAAACCGGGGAGAATATCCAGGTTCGCCGCTTCTCGCGCCTCCAGATCGGCGAGTAACACACCAGCCCACGGTTCATGACCGAACTCAAATACCCGCGTGTTCTGATCAAGCTCTCCGGCGAGGCGCTCGCCGGCGACAAGGGATTTGGGTTCGATTTCGAAACGATGAGCCGTCTGTGTGACGAGGTCGTCGCGGTGGTCCGTCTGGGCGCCGCGGTGGGCCTCGTCATCGGAGGCGGGAACATCGTGCGCGGCGCGCAGCTGTCCAAGATGGGGATGGAACGCGTGGGCGCCGACTACATGGGCATGCTCGGCACCGTCATCAACGCGCTGGCCGTGCAGGACGTGCTGGAGCGCAAGGGCATCGAGACCCGCGTGATGACCGCCATCCGGATGGAGGAGCTGGCGGAACCGTACATCCGGCGCCGCGCGCTGCGACACCTGGAGAAACAGCAGACCGTGATTTTTGCCGCGGGAACGGGCAACCCGTATTTTTCCACGGACACCGCCGCCGTGCTGCGCGCCATTCAGATCAAGGCGAACCTGATCATCAAGGCCACCAGCGTGGACGGCGTGTATTCCGCCGACCCCAAGAAGGACACGAGCGCCAGGCTGTTCGAGGAGATCAGCTATCGCGACGTGATGATGGCGGAGCTGAAGGTGATGGATCAGACGGCGATCACGTTGTGCAAGGAGAACGCGATGCCGTTGGTCGTTCTCAACATCCACCGACCAGGCGCTATCGCCGCGGCGGTCCGCGGCGAACGCGTTGGCACCCTCGTGCGATGACACCCATCCAGCAGATCATGAAGGACACGCGCACCGCGATGGAAAAGGCCGTGGACGCGGCCAGGCGCGAGTTCTCCGGCCTCCACGCGGGCAAGGCTTCGCCCACGATGCTCGACTCCGTGAAAGTTGACATGTATGGCACCACCATGGCGTTGAATCAGGTGGCCACGGTCTCAGCGCCGGAGCCGCGCCTGCTCCTCGTCACCCCGTTCGACAAGGGGCAGGGCAAGGCCATCGAGAAGGCCATCCGCGAGGGCAACCTCGGGCTGGATCCCGCACAGCAGGGCGGCATCATTCGCGTCCCGCTCCCATCCATGAACGAGGAACGCCGCAAGGAACTGGTGAAGATCGCGCACAAGTACGCGGAGGACGGGAAGATCGCCATCCGCCATGCGCGCACCCACGGCCGCGACATCCTCAAGAAGCTGTCGGGCGTATCCGAGGACGACGTGAAGCACGCCGAGAAGGACCTCCAGAAGATCCACGACGACTTCATCCACAAGGTGGACGACCTGATCAAGGCGAAAGAAGCCGAAATCATGTCGGTGTGATGTCCGAGCTTACGCGGCGCGTCGCGTTCGGCGTGATCGCGGCGCCGATTGTCATCGCCATCGTGCTCGCGGGAGGCGCGGCGCTGGCCGGACTGCTCGCCGTCGCCTCCGCGATCGCCGCGTGGGAATTCTTTCGTCTCGCGCGCGCCGCCGGTCACACCCCCTTTGGCGACCTGGGTGCCGCGCTCGCGGGACTGCTCCCCCTCGCCGTGCACGCCCGGTATCTGGGGCTGGTGCAGCCACGCCTCGTGTATCTCGCCATCGTGGTCCTGCTCCTGCTGACCCTCGCGATCTGGATGCGCGGCACTGCTGGCAAGCCGATCGGCGCCGTCGCCACCACGCTCATGGGCGTCGTGTACACCGGCGCGCTCCTGAGCTTCGCGTACGCGATCCGCTACCACGATTATGCGATCGGCGGCATGACGGTGGGGCCTGTTCCCATCGCCGCGGGGGGCGTGCTGCTCGGGCTGCCCATCATCCTCACCTGGGCAACCGACAGCGGCGCGTACTTCGTGGGCCGAGCGGTCGGGGGACGCAAGCTCATTCCCGCCGTGAGCCCGGGAAAGACCGTCGCGGGCGCCGTCGGTGGAGTCGTCGTCAGCATCGTCGTCACCTGGCTGTACGTGACGTTCCTCCTTCGACCCGCCGCGCAGCTCACGATGACCCCCCTCGCGCTGATCGCGTTCGGCGCCCTGATCAGCGTCGCCGCGCAAGTCGGGGATCTCGTCGAATCGCTCCTCAAGCGCGAGGTCGGAGCGAAGGACAGCTCCACGCTGCTGCCGGGCCACGGCGGCGTGCTCGATCGCCTGGACAGCCTCTTCTTCGTGCTGCCGGTTGCGCATCTGCTCCTGGGCTGGATGCTGATTCCCGCACCCCGGTGAGCGGCGCCGTGGGGGTGGCGGTGCTGGGATCCACCGGCAGCGTAGGGACGACGGCGCTGCGTGTGCTCGACCGGCACCGCGACCGCTTTCGCGTGGTGGCACTGACGGCGTTCGCCAACGCGGAATTGCTGAAGCAGCAGGTGACCGAGTTCCGTCCCGCCTTCGCGGAGCTGGTGAGCAATGGCCGGGGCGAATGTCTCGTGCAGGCCGCCACGCGCGACGACGTGGACATCGTGCTGAATGCCGTGGTCGGTGCCGCCGGGCTGGATGCCACCCTGGCGGCGCTTCGCGCGGGCAAGCGCGTGGCGCTGGCCAACAAGGAGACGCTGGTCATGGCCGGGCACCTGGTGCGCCAGGCCATGGAGCAGGGGGGCGGCGAGATCGTTCCCGTGGACAGCGAGCACAGCGCCATTCTCCAGTGCATGGCGGGGCGCGCGCGCGCGGACGTGCGCCGCGTGGTGCTCACGGCCTCGGGCGGTCCGTTTCGCGACTGGCCGCGCGAGCGGCTGGCGCGCGCGACGGCCGAGGAAGCGCTGAAGCACCCGACCTGGAGCATGGGGCGGAAGATCACCGTGGACAGCGCGACGCTCGCCAACAAGGCGCTCGAGGTGATCGAAGCGCATCACTTGTTCGACCTGACCTTCGACCAGATCGACGTCGTGGTCCACCCGCAGAGCGTGGTCCACAGTCTCGTGGAGTTCGTGGACGGCTCGGTGGTCGCACAGCTGGGCGCGCCGAGCATGGAACTTCCGGTGCTCTACGCGCTCACGCATCCGGACCGGGTGGAAGACACCGCCGCCGTTCCGTTCGATCCGGTGGCGCTCTCTCCGCTAACTTTCGAGCGCGTGCGTCACGACGACTTTCCCGCGTTGGGGCTGGGAATCGCGGCGGGACGCGCGGCCGGCGCCGCGCCGGCGGTGTACAACGCGGCCAACGAGCAGGCGGTCGAAATCTTTCTCCAGGGTCGAATGACGTTTGGTGATATTCCGCGCG
This sequence comes from Gemmatimonadaceae bacterium, assembly GCA_040902005.1. Lineage (GTDB taxonomy): Bacteria > Gemmatimonadota > Gemmatimonadetes > Gemmatimonadales > Gemmatimonadaceae > DASPMP01. The sequence goes on from JBBDYA010000033.1 coordinate 34,035, forward strand.
CGATCGCTGACGCGCTCGACGCACTCAGGCAGCTGCCGGGTGAGACCCTGGATGCCCTGCGGCATGCGGATACCGCGGCACGCCAGCGGGTGCGGGAGCAGTTCGCGTGACGGGCATCCTCGCGATCCTCGCGCCGATTTTCGTATTCGGCCTCGTGATCTTCGTGCATGAGCTGGGGCACTTCCTCGCGGCCAAGTCCGTGGGCGTGTATACCCCCCGCTTCTCGATCGGCTTCGGGCCCGCGCTCTGGCGCCGGCGACGCGGGGAGACCGAATACATCCTGGCGGCAATTCCACTGGGCGGGTACGTCCGGATGGCGTCACGGCTGGACGACGCATCGGCCTCCCTTGAGGGTGGCAGTGAGGAGAGCGCGAAGCGCTCCTACAACGATCCGAACTACGATCCCGAGGCGATGATTCCGTTCGGGCCCAAGCCGGTGCCCGAGGATCGCTGGTTCGAGTCGAAACCCCTGTGGGCGCGGCTCTATATCCTCGTTGCGGGCGTCACGATGAACTTCGTGCTGGGCCTCGTCGTGGCGATCGGGCTCGCGGCGTACTACGGCAAGGCCGTCATTCCCTCGCGCGTGGCCGGCGCCGTGCGGCCCATCGATGGCATGGCGCTGCTCGCCGGCGCCGTGCAGCCGGGCGACACGATTCTGCGGGTCAACGGTGCGCCGGTTGAGACCTGGTCCGCCGCGATGGAGGCGATCGCGACGAGCGTGGACAGCGTGGCCATCGAGAGCAACCGCGGTGGAGTGACGATACCCCTCGGTGGGCCCGGCGCGCCCGCCGCGCGGGACGTGGCCCTGGCGATGGACTACCTGCTTCCTCCGGTCCTCGGCGGCCTGCTCCCCGGCAACCCGGCGTCCCAAGCGGGCCTGCGCCAGGGAGACAGCATCGTTGCCATCGACGGCGCGCCGATCCACACCTGGAGCGACATGGTGCACCGGGTGGCGGCCTCCCCGCAGCGTCCGCTGTCGTTTGAGGTAATCCGCGTTGGCGTTCGCGAGCAGTTCACGGTGACACCGGAGCCGATGGACGGGATCGACCCCGTGACGGGGGTGCGCGGGCCGGTAGGGAAGATCGGCGCGTTCGCCCCGGACGTGACCACCCGTGAGCCGGTGTCCTTCGGCGAGGCCATCACGCTCGGCTCCCGGATGTCCTGGGCGATGGGAACGTCGATCATCGGAACCGTGCGCGACCTGTTCACCCGCCGCGTTTCCATGGACCAGCTGGGCGGGCCCATCGCCATTACCCGCGCATCGGTGGAAGCAGCGCGGTCCGGGCTGGAGAGCCTATTCTTCCTGATTGCGCTCCTGAGCATCAACGTGGGCATTCTCAACCTGTTGCCCATCCCGATCCTCGACGGCGGCCAGATCCTGATCAACATCCTGGAGTCCGCGAGGCGCAAGCCGTTCAGCCTCCAGACGCGAGAGTACATCCTGCGCGGCGGATTGTTCGTCATCCTGCTGCTGTTCGTGCTCGTGATGTTCAACGACACCAGGGCGCTGTTCCGCTGAGCGGGCAGGGCGGAATGGGGGACACTTTACTTGCCCATACGCATTGTCTAAGTTCAATGGCTACAAACAATTCGACCCGATACAGAGACACGCGGTTCACGCAATGGCATTCGACAAAGCTCCCACGATCGAGAAGCACCGGACGCACGAAAGCGACACCGGTTCCGCAAAGGTTCAGGTAGCCGTACTGACCGAGCGCATCAACTACCTCACGGATCATTTCCGGGAGCACAAGAAGGATCATCACAGTCGCCGCGGCCTCCTGAAGATGGTAGGCAAGCGTCGCCGACTGCTGAACTACCTGCGACGGACGGACGTTGAGACGTACCGCTCGCTGGTACAGGAGCTGGGGCTCCGTTACTAGACGGCAGTAGGCCGAGGCGCGGGCGCAATGATTGCGGCCCGCGCGTTTTGCATTCCGCTTAAGGCGGCTCGACACCGTGTCGAGCTCTGGCCTTCGCGGACGTACGAAAGCAATCCATTCCAGAGAGAGATCATGCAACGAGTTGAAACGATGTTCGCCGGCCGCAAGCTCACGATCGAGACTGGCCGCATGGCGAAACAGGCGGCCGGGTCCGCCCTGGTGCAGTACGGCGACACGATGGTGCTCGCCGCGGTCACCGTGAGCGACAAGCAGAGCCCGCTCCCGTTCTTCCCCCTCCTCGTTGAATACAAGGAGAAGACGTACGCCGCAGGGAAGATCCCGGGCGGCTTCATCAAGCGGGAAGGCCGGCCACACGACGGCGAGATTCTGTCCGCGCGCATCGTGGACCGCACGATTCGCCCGCTGTTCCCGGAAGGGTTTCAGAACGAGGTCCAGTGCTACATCTACGTGATCTCCGCGGACCAGGAGAATGACGCCGACGTGCTCGCGATCGTCGCCGCGTCGTTCGCCATCAACGCGTCGAAGATCCCGTTCATGGGCCCGATCGCCGGCGTTCGCGTGGGCCGGCTCCAGGACAACTGGGTGCTGAATCCCACGTTCCAGCAGCTCGAATTCAGCGACATGGACATCGTGGTCGCCGGCTCGGCCGATTCGATCATCATGGTCGAGGGCGGCGCGCTCGAAGTGAGCGAAGAGGACGTCGTGGAGGGCTTCACCATCGCCCACAAGGGCATCGGTGAGTTGATCAAGGTGCAGGAGGACCTGCTCAAGAAGATCGATCGCCCGAAGAAGATGGAGTGGACCAAGGCACAGATTCCCGAGGGCCTCGAGGAGAGCGTCAAGAAGCTCGCGGAAGGGAAGATCACCGAGGCGATCAACCGCAAGGACAAGCACACCCGCATCGAGGCGGTCGAGCGCGTGAAGATGGAGATCGCCGAGAAGCTGCTCGTCGATTTCCCGGACAATTCGTCGCACATCAGGAACCTGCTCGGCGACGTGGAATACCACACGCTGCGCAGCCAGGTGCTCGACTCCGGATATCGCGTGGACGGACGCAAGCCGGCCGAGGTGCGCGCCATCACGGTCGACACCGGCTTGCTGCCGCGCTCACACGGATCCGCGCTGTTCACCCGTGGACAGACGCAGGCCCTCGTGGCCGTGACGCTCGGGACCTCGAAGGACGTACAGCGACTGGACAGCATCGACGAGGCCAAGGAAACCACCAAGTCGTTCATGCTGCACTACAACTTCCCGCCATTCTCCACGGGCGAAGTGCGCCCCATGCGCGGCACGTCCCGCCGCGAGATCGGTCATGGGAACCTGGCCGAACGCGCCCTCCAGTCGGTGCTGCCGGCATTCGAGGAGTTCCCATACACCATTCGCATCGTCTCCGACGTGCTGGAGTCGAACGGATCGTCCTCCATGGCATCCATCTGCGGCGGATCCCTGGCGATGTTCGACTGCGGCGTTCCGCTGCGATCGGCGGTGGCCGGGGTGGCAATGGGCCTCATCAAGGAAGGGAAGAAGTACGCGGTCCTCACGGACATCCTGGGCACCGAGGACCATCTGGGCGACATGGACTTCAAGGTGGCCGGCACGTCCACCGGGATCACGTCCATCCAGATGGACATCAAGATGCAGGGGCTGGATCTCAAGATCATGAAGGAAGCCCTGACCCAGGCGAAGGCCGGCCGGCTTCACATCCTGGCTGAGATGGACAAGGCTATGTCCCTTCCGAACAAGGAGTTGTCCCCCTACGCGCCGCGCATCGTGACGGTGCAGATCAGCCCGGAAAAGATTGGCGACCTCATTGGCCCCAAAGGCAAGACGATCCGTGGAATCCAGGAGGAAACGGGCTCCGAGATCGCCGTGGACGACAATGGCGTGGTCACCATCGCCGCGGTCGGCGGCGAGGCCATGGAGCGGGCGCGCCAGATGGTCCTGGCGATCACCGCAGAGCCGATCGTGGGCGAGATCTACGAGGGACCGGTGAAGTCCACCACGGCGTTCGGCGCGTTCATCGAGATCATGCCCGGTACCGAGGGACTGCTCCACATCTCCGAGATGCGCCACGGCCGCACCGAGAAGACCGAGGACGTGGTCAAGAAGGGCGACCGGGTGAAGGTGAAGCTCATCGAGCGCGACGAGCGCGGCCGGCTGCGCCTGTCGCGAAAGGCGCTCATGCCCAAGCCCGAGGGAACGCCGGATGGCGAAGGCGGCCCTGCGGGTGGCGGGGCGGGCGGCGACGTCGGCAACGGCGGAGGCGAGAGCCGTCCAGAGAGCCACAGCGAAGGCCACAGCGAAGGCCACAGCGAAGGCCGCGGTGGTCGCGGTGGCCGCGGCCGTCCCAGGGAGCGCTCGCGCGAAAGGTGAGCGTCCGCGACGAGGCGCGAGAAGGGGGGGGTCTCCGTCGCACCACGCTGCCCAATGGCCTGACCGTACTCTCGGAATTCATGCCGGGAGTACGGTCGGTTGCTATCGGGTCCTGGGTGCGCGCGGCATCGCTGCACGAGCGGCGCGACCGCATGGGCGTGTCCCACCTGCTCGAACACATGGTGTTTAAGGGCACGCGCCGCCGCAGCGCCAAGGAGATCGCGCTCTCGCTCGAATCGCTGGGCGGGT
>JBBDYA010000034.1:0-6144 GCA_040902005.1 Gemmatimonadaceae bacterium
GACTCCACGCGCGACGGCGCGTTCATCATGAACCTGGCGACGCGCGCTTCGAGGCCGGTGCTGTCCGGCCGGGGCGACTACACGCAGATCGCCGTGGACCGCGCGGGAACGCAGGTCGCCTTCCTGTCCAACCGCGACGACTTCGCGGGCGACAAGCGGTACACGCTGTACCAGGCGTCGGTCCGGGACGGAGCCGCTCGCGCAGCGGTCGCGCCGTCCGCCCTGAGCGAAATGCTCGTTGCGCAGGCGGCCAACGTGTCGTTCACGCGCAACGGGAACGCCGTGCTGTTCGGCATGGCGCGCCCGCCGGTGGACACACTGGTCGCCGATTCGCTGCGCGACCGCTCGGTCTTCGACTTGTGGCATTACCAGGATGCACAGCTCCAGCCCGCACAGCAGCTCCAGGCCGCGCGGGACCGGAACCGTTCGTTCCAGGCGATCTACCACGTGAGCGCGCGCCGGTTCGCGCGGCTCGCCACCGATTCGATTCCGACCGTCTCCGTGTCGGACGACGGCCGCGTGGCAGTTGCCAATTCACGCTACCGGTACGCGGTGGAGGCAATGTGGGGTGACGCGGGCACGGACGTCTACCTCATCGACGGCATGACGGGCAGCATCCGCCTGCTGAAGGAGAAGATCACGGGCAACGCCCAGCTCTCGACTGACGCGAAGTACGTGGTGTACTACGACGACGGTAAGTACTACAGCCACTCGTTGGCGAACGGCCGCACGGTGGACCTCACCGAGCGGATCCCGGGAATCAGCTTCGCGCGCGAGACGCACAACAGGCCGTCGACGGCGCCGGGATGGGGAATCGCCGGATGGACGCGCGGCGACCGGTCGCTGCTGCTCTATGACCGGTACGACATCTGGGAGGTGGATCCCGCGGGCGCGCGGGCGCCGGTGATGGTCACCGACTCCATGGGCCGCAAGACCGGCGTCTCCCTGCGCCTGGCAATGGGCGGCGACGACGAGGACGACGCAGACCAGCGTGGCATCGACCCGGCCAGGCCATTGCTCCTGCGCGGAGTCAACGAAGAGACGCGCTCGCAGGGATTCGTGCGCGAGCATCTCGGCGTCACCAAGGCGCCGGAGCCGCTCGTCGTGGCGGACGCGGCGTTCGGAAACCTTATCAAGGCGGCAGACGCCGAGCGTTATCTCGTGACGAGGGGAACCTTCGAGCAATTCCCGGATCTGCACACCGGAACGTCACTCGCGTCGCTCACGAGGATTTCGGACGTGAATCCGCAGCAGAAGGACTACAACTGGGGCACGGTGGAGCTGGTGCGCTGGACGAGCAGCGACGGCGTGCCGCTCAAGGGGCTGCTGTACAAGCCGGAGAACTTCGATTCCACCCGCAAGTATCCCATGGTGGTGTACCACTACGAGCAGCTCTCGCAGAACCTGCACAACTATGTCGCGCCGTTCGGTCGCAACGTGATCGTCGCATCGCACTACGCGTCCAACGGCTACCTCGTGTTCATGCCGGACATTCACTACGAGGAGGGGTACCCGGGGCCCAGCGCGCTCAAGTCGATCGTGCCGGGAGTGACGATGCTGCTGGGCCGCGGCTACGTGGACCCGAAGGGGATCGGCATCCAGGGGCAATCCTGGGGCGGCTATCAAGGTCTCTACATGATCACGCAGACGCAGATCTTCAGCGCCGCGATGCTCGGCGCGCCCGTGGTGAACATGACGAGCGCCTACGGCGGCATCCGCTGGGGGTCGGGGCTCGCCCGCCCGTTCATGTACGAGACGGGACAGAGCCGGATCGGCGGTTCGCTGTGGGAGAAGCCGATGCGCTACATCGAGAACTCCCCGCTCTTCTGGCTGGACCGCGTGCAGACGCCGGTGTTCATGATGCACAACGACATGGACGACGCGGTGCCGTGGTACCAGGGGATCGAAGCGTTTGTCGCGCTCCGCCGCCTGGGCAAGGAGGTGTACCTGATCAACTACAACAACGACGTGCACAACCCGCAGAGCCGGGCGAACCAGAAGGACATGGCCATGCGGATGGAACAGTTCTTCGACCACCACCTGCGCGGCAAGCCGGCGCCGGAATGGATGCGCAAGGGGGTTCCGTACCTGGCGAAGGGGCGGGACCAGGTGGCGCCGCGGGCGCCGGCAGCGGTCCAGGCAGGACAGGGAGTGCCGAATAGGAACTAGGAGCGAGGAACTAGGAACTAGGAACTAGGAGCTAGGAACCAGGAGCTAGGAATAGGAACCAGGAAATAGGAACCAGGAATGACCATTTCGCTCCGTCTCACTATGGTAGTCGTGGGCGTGGTGGCCGTTCACGGGCGCGCCGCGGCGCAGGACACCATCCCGCCGCGCCTGCCGGCGGTGGTCGTCACGCGCGACGCCGGCGCCGGCCGCTCGCCGCTGGACCTGCCGTACGCGATCACCACCGTCCGACCGGACAGTCTGGCACCGGGACAGGCGCACACGCAGGTGGAACAGACGCTTGGCTCCCTGCCGGGCGTCACGGTGGCGAACCGCGCGAATCCGTCGCAGGACGCTCGCCTCTCCATTCGCGGGTTCGGCGCGCGGTCGCCCTTTGGCGTGCGCAGCATTCGCGTGCTGCGCGACGGCATGCCGCTCACGCTGCCGGACGGCCAGACGCCGATCGACTACCTCGATCTCGAAGCGGTAGGACACGTCGAGATCATTCGCGGCACGGCGTCCTCGCTCTACGGAAACGCGTCCGGCGGCGTGGTGGACCTGCGCACCGCGCCGCCCCCCCGGGCGTCCGCGGCACTCCAGGGGCGCAGCTGGACGGGATCCAACGGACTGCAACGCCATGCGGCGCTGCTCGGCGGGTCGAGCGGCGTCACGAACTACACCGCGAACGTGGGGCGCACGAGCGCCGACGGCGCGCGCGCGCACGCGCGCCAGCGCCTGACCAACGCGTTCGCCCGGGCGTCGACGGTCGCGAAGGGCACGGCGATCACGGTCGTGGGACTCGCGCTCGACATGCCCCTGGCCGAGAATCCCGGGGCGCTGACGCGCGCGCAGTTCGATTCCGCACCGCACATGGCGGATCCGATCAACATCACGCGGAACGCGCGGAAGGAGGTGCGCCAGGCGCAGCTCGGTGTGTCGGCGCTGCGGCCGCTGGGCGGCGGCGGCGGCGACGCCCTGGCTCAGGTGTTCGGTGGCACGCGCTCGCTGTACAATCCGCTGGCGTTCGCGGTCGTGGGCATCGACCGCGCGTCGGGCGGGGCGTCGCTGCGCGCCACGCTTCCGGTCACGACCGGCACCCTGACGCACCGCGTGAGCGCGGGCGTGGACGCACAGCGCATGAGCGACGCGCGCCGGAACTGGTCGAACTGCAACGGCGTCACCGCGGTCACGGCCAACTGCCCCACGCTCGGCACCGAGCAGGGACGGCTCCAGATCGATCAGCGCGAGATCGTCACGAGCGTGGGGCCGTATGTACGCGGCGAGACCGAGATGGCGGGAGGGCGCGTGCGTGGCACGCTCGCGGTGCGAGCGGACGCCACCACGTTCGAGGTGCGCGACGCGTTCCTCACCGACGGCCGCGACGATTCCGGCACGCGCACGATGCGCGCGGTGAGTCCCATGGCCGGCGTGGTCGCGCGTCTGGCGGCGCTGCACGCCGTGTACGCCAACGTCTCCACTGCCTTCGAGACGCCCACCACCACGGAACTCGGCAACCAGCCCGACGGCACGGCGGGGCTGAACGCCGACCTGGACCCGCAGTATGCCACCACGTACGAGGTGGGCGCGAAAGGACTGCTGCGCACCGTACAGTACGACGTGGCGCTGTTCACGACGGCGGTTCGCAATGAGCTGATCCAGTTCGAGGTGCCGGGCGGCGGCGGGCGCACGTACTTCCGGAACGCGGGGCGCACTCGCCGCCGCGGGATGGAAGGGGCGCTGGCCACGGCGATGGGTCCGGCCTCACTGCACCTGGCGTACACGTTGTCGCGCTTCCGGTTCACCGACTACCAGACGGGCACGTCGCCGCAGTACGCGGGCAACGTGATCCCTGGAATCCCAGAGCATCAGCTCCAGGCGAACGTGACCCTGCGCGCGCGCGACGCCTTTCTGGTGGCCGAATGGCTGGGCAAGAGCGAGGCGTATCTGAACGACGCCAACGAGGCCACCGCCCCGGGGTTCACGGTGACGAACCTGCGCGCGGGCATCACGTCCGCGTTCGGCCGGCCGTGGATCCGCCCCGTGGTCGGCGTGCAGAACCTGTTCGACCGGCAATACGCCGGCTCCATCGCGGTGAACGCGGCGGGCACCCTGACGACGGCCAAATTCTACGAGCCGTCGCCAGGGCGCACCTGGATCATCGGACTGAGCGCCGCGACCGCGCCCTGGTAGGAGTGGGCCTACCGCGCCGCGAGCTGCGCGGCGCGCGCCCGCAGCCCACGATCGACGTCGGCGATCGCGACCCCTGTGGGGATCAGCCACTGCCCCTGCCGGCGCGTGGGCACGTTCACGCTGGCCACCGTGCCGTTCGGGTTGAGCTCCACCAGGGCCGTGGCCGTGGCTCCGTCCTCCTTCCCCTGCGTCACGGCGAGCACGAGCGTCCACACGCCGTCGTCGGCCCACTGCTTGTGCAGCGCGTACACACCGGGGCGTGACGTGCCCTTGAACTCGAGCGACACCGTGCGACGCGCGCCGTTCACCAACCCTTCCGCGGTCCCCGAGACGGGGAACGCCATGGGTGTTCCGTGATGGAACGCGTGCACGAGCAGGAACGCGCCGCGGGACCCGCTGTCATGCGGATTGGCGGGATATTCGATCGAGATCCACGGCGGACCGGACGAGACGAACGCGGTGGTGGCGACGAGCGCGGTGACGGCAATCAGGCGGGCGATACGCATGGCATACTCCAGTGACGGGTGATTAGGGGCGAATGCTCACATTCCCCTTGAAGCTCCTGATTGAGACGCGCGCCGAGCTGCCAGCGCTTGAAACGCCGAGTTCCATCCCGCGACCTTCGCGGCCGGCGATTGGTCGCTCGGACGACCACGCGTTCTCGATCGCACCCGTGTGGGTCATCGCGTCGATATCCACGCGACTCGACGCCAATCTCAGCGCGATGGGGCCGCTGTGGGTGTCGAAGCGCAGATCCGCGCCGCGCGGCAGGTCGCCCGCGAACGTGATCGACCCGGTGACGGACTCGAACCGCGCGCGCGCGATGGTTCGCTCGCCATTGGAGCCATTGATGTTGCCGCTCACCGTGGAGAAGGACAGATCCTCTCCGCCGCCGAAGAGCGTGATGTCTCCCGTGGCGGTCTTCACCCGGGCGTAGTCGGTGAAGCCGGTGAAGCTCACGGATCCGTCCATGGATTCGATGATCAGCTCCGTCGGCTTCCCGGTCACGCGTACCGAGCCACCGATGATGTTGAGATCGAGTCCGCCGGCGACGCCGTTGACCTCGATGTCGGCGCTCCCCGCCTTCGCCCACACGCGCGCGCCGCGCGGCACGCGCAGCTCCAGCCTGTTCCCGGCGATCGAGGCGTTCTCGGTCGCTATCACGAAGAACTTCATGCCGGTCACCGGGCCGGTGCGGTTGATCGAGCCGCCGTCCAGGCGGCTGCCGACGCCGACCGCGCCGGTCAGCGCGATCGAGTCGCTGGGCCACGCGGAAACCTTCAGCGACGAGAACGCGCCGCCGATGCGCACCGACACGTTCGGCGCGGCGGCCCGGTGGATCTCCACCTTCTGTTGCGCGGCCACGGTGAGCGGCGCCATGAGCGCGGAAAGCGCGGGGAGCGCGAGTACCGGGAACAGGGAAAAGGACAGTCGCATGCGATTACCTCAGAGGGAGGGCGACAGCCGAGTCGCCCGTTGCAGCAGGTCTACCTTGCGTTCGTAGCCCGCCGTGAGCACGTCCACGAGCGCGACGTTCGCGGGGTCGGCCGCGAGCGCGGCACGGGCTTCGTGGATGGCGGCGTTGATGATGGCGAGCGAGCTTTCGAGCACGTGCAGGGTGTGCGGCGCCAGCGTCGATCGCTGCGATTCCAGCGTGCGGCGCAGCTCGAGGACGGTGGGCGAATAGTTGCCATCCACCGCGAGCACGACCGTGGACACCGGCGCCACGGCGACGCCGCCAGGCGGGAGCTTCCCCGCTTCCGCCGTGGGGGGGGGGGGGGGGGGGGG
>JBBDYA010000035.1:0-38253 GCA_040902005.1 Gemmatimonadaceae bacterium
AGTGGGTCGCGACACATTCTCCCCTAACCTCGTGCAGGGAGAACCATGGCACGCGACACCAGCGACCTGCTCCACGGCACACTCGACCTCCTTGTCCTGAAAGCGCTGGCCATCCAGCCGCTGCACGGCTTTGGCCTCAGCGGATGGATCGAGCAGCGCACGCGCGACAAGCTCGAGATCGTCGACTCGGCGCTCTACAAGGCCCTGCACCGCCTCGAGGACTCGGGCGCGATCGAGGCCGAGTGGGGCGTCTCCGAGAACAACCGCAAGGCGAAGTACTACTCGCTCACGCCCAGGGGCAGGCGGCGGCTCCGCGAGGAGACGGCCACCTGGAAGCGCTACGTGTCGGCCATCTCGAACGTGCTCGAGTCGGCATGACCATGCTCCCGAACGGCATGCGCCGCCTGTTCCGGCTTCCGCCAAGTCGCGAGCGCTTGTTGCGCGAGATGGACGACGAGGCCCGCGCGCACATCGCCATGCGCATGGACGAGCTGCGTGCCCTCGGGATGAGCGCATCGGACGCCGACGCCGAGGCGCTGCGTCGCTTCGGCAGCTCCGACGAGTATCACGCATACGCGGAGAGCCGAGCCGTACGGCGCGGTCGCTCGCACGGACTGACAGAGTGGCTGGGCGAGTGGGCGCAGGACGGTCGCTTCGCCGCGCGGCAGTTCCGGCGCAACCCGGGCTTTACGGCGCTCGCGGTCCTCACGCTGGCGCTCGGCATCGGCGCGAACAGCGCGATCTTCAGCGTCGTCCACCGGCTGATCATCGCTCCCCTGCCCTTCGCCGACGGGAACAGCATCGTGAGGCTCGTGCTCATGGACGGCGACCGGCTGGCTGGCTATCCGCCGCGGCAGTCCCTGCTCGCGTGGCGCGATCGCGCGCGCTCCCTCGAGACGATCGCCGTCGTCAGCGTCGACGCGCTCTACCTCCAGGATTTCGGCGACACGCAGGACACCATTCCTGCCCACGTCACCTCCAACTACCTCGGACTGCTCGGACTCCAGCCGGCCTTCGGCCGCGGCTTCACCCCCGACGACGAGCGTCCCGCCGCCGCGCTGGTCGCGATGATCAGCTACGGCCGGTGGCAGCGCCAGTTCGGCGGCGGCGCCGACGTCCTTGGCAAGACGGTCCGGGTACAGGAGATGGACGAGCGCCTCTACACGATCGTCGGGGTGATGCCGAGGGAGATCGCCATCCCGATGTCGTTCTCCGTGGGCGTGAACAGCGATCTGCGGCAGGGCGCACCGGGGCTCTGGCTGCCGGCGAGCCTGGACTCGATCCTGCTCGACCATGTGTACGCGAAGCTGCGCCCCGGGGTATCGGCAGTGGCGGCCTCGGCGGAACTGCAGGCGATCAGGGAGTCGCTGCCCGCCCCGCCGCCCCGCGAAGGGCTGCTTCGCCAACCGAGCGAGCTGAAGGTCCGCGCGATGCGCGCGCAGGACTTTCTCGATCCGCGTGCGCTGCGAACCGTCCAGGTCCTGTTCGTCGCCGTGGCGGTGCTGCTCCTCATCGCGTGCGCCAACGTCGCCAACCTCCTGATGTCCCGCGCGTGGACACGCACGCGGGAATTCGCGGTGCGCACCGCGCTGGGTGCGGGACGCGCGCGTCTCGCACGGCAGATGCTGACGGAGAGCGTGCTGCTTGGACTCGCGGGGGGCGTGGCAGGCGTCGCCGTCGCGTGGGGCACCCTCGAGGTCGTCCTGGCGCTGCGCCCTGCCTCGCTCGACGAGCTGGCGGGGGTGCGGATCGCGACGCCGGTGCTGCTCTGGAGCGCGCTCATCTCCGTGGGCACCGGCATCCTCTTCGGGTTCGCGCCTGCCCTGTTTGCCGGCGGGCGCGCCGTCGGCGACGTCCTGCGGCGTGCGACACACACCGCCACGAGCGGCACCGGGCTGCGACGCGTGCGCTCGGCGCTCATCGTGGGCGAGATCGCGTTGTCGCTCGTGCTGCTCGTCGCTGCCGGGCTGCTGGTGCGGTCGTTCGCGGCGCTTCAGGCGACACCGCTGAACTTCGAGCCGCGGGGGCTGGTCTCGACGAATGTCATCATGATGTTCCCGCGCGACTGGAGCATCGAGGCTCGCGCGGCCAGACGCGCCGAGCTGCTCGAGCAGGTGCGCGCCATCCCCGGCGTGAGCGAGGCGACGTACGGAATGATGCCTGGTCTCGGGTGGCTTCATTACGGCCTCGAAGCGGAGACCGCAGACGGCCAGTCGATACCGCTCGGTGAGTCGTCCACGACGTTCGTCACGCAGGACTACTTCAGGATCACCGGAATGCAGGTCGTGGAGGGGCGTCTGCCGGATCCGCAGGCCGGGACCATGGACCCGCCCGAGGTGCTCGTGAATCGCAGCCTCGCCAACCGAGTGTGGGGGCCGGGAAATGCCGTCGGCAAGCAGCTGCGCGAGAGGCAAGGGCCTCCCGGACCGAGCCAGCAGCTCAGAATCGTCGGCGTCGTCGAGGACATTCAGCTTCCCAGCCGCCGAAGCGTGGCGAGCGCGACAAACGTGTATGCGCCCGTTCCGCAGCGCCTCGGCGACGTCCCTGCGCTCCTCCGGACGACGCTGTCGGAGGCGGAGATCACCGCCGCGATACGGCGCGCGGTCGCGGAGTTCGACGTGACGCTGCGCGCCGCGAGCCGGCATCCGTACGGCGCGATCGTCCGCTCGGTGACGGTCGGCGAGTCGTTCATCCGCGAAGAGCTTGCCCCGACACGGTTCGCCATGGCACTGCTCCTGGCGTTCGCCCTGGTTGCGCTCGTGTTGTCCGCGGTGGGACTGTACGGGGTGATCGCCTATTCCGTTACGCAGCGCACGCGCGAGATCGGCGTGCGCGTCGCGCTCGGCGCCGACCAGCGTAGCGTCGAGCGACTTGTTGTGGGTGCAGGTCTCAAGCTCACGGCGATTGGCCTGGTGGTCGGCCTGCTCGGTGCGTTCGCAAGCACCCGCTTGTTGACGGGCCTGTTATACGGGGTAAGTCCCGTCGATCCCGTCAGCTTCGTCGCGATCGCGCTGCTCATGGTGGCGATAGCGCTCGTGGCGTCCTACATGCCGGCGCGACGCGCCGTGCGCATCGACCCAATGACGGCACTCCGCGCGGAATGAGCGCCGCGGTCAAGCGCAGTGCGCCGCAGCGTGGTGTCTCGCGCAGTATGACACCGGCGGAGGTTGTGATTACGCTGCAATCATTGCAGTATTGCGCACGTAAATGAGCGTTATCGCTGCGTGCTCGCAGCGATTGTCCTCTCTTCTTACCGGCCTAATTGGCGCTAGCCGGACCATAGGAGGTTCGTGAAGGTCGAGATCGCGGAAGCTCCGGCCGCGGCACTGGGTGCCTACGCGGCCATCCCGAGCGTCTTCGAGGTACGTGAAGTTCTCGATGTCGGCTCCGCTTTTGAACTGTCCGATACTTCGCTGACTCGCGTGCGCACGTTGGCGCTGCCCGCCGTCAAGAATTACGACGCGTCACAAGACAACGGGCCGCTGTATTGGCCGAAGCGGTTTGATCTGACCAACTGGGGCCTGCTTTTGGCCCGCTCAGACTCGGAACCCATTGGCGGAGCAGCCGTCGTCTTCCCGGCAGATGCGTTCCAAGTCGCGCAGGATCAGGCAGTCCTATGGGATCTTCGTGTCTCTCCCGCCGCCCGCGGCCAAGGCGTTGGCACCCGCCTCCTTCAGCACGCTGAAGATTGGGCGCGACGGCGAGGCGCGCGGTCTCTTGGAGTCGAAACGCAAAACATCAACGTTCCGGCCTGTCGCTTCTATCTCCACTCGGGATTCGTCCTAGTTGCCGCGGTGCACGGGGCCTATCCCGAATATCCCGATGAGGTGAAGCTCTGGTTGCAGAAGAGAATCTCGACGGCCGGCTAACGTGGAGTTGAAGCCGACGGCGCCTTCGATCGGAAGCGGCTGGCTCGCTGCGCTCGCCTGCCGCATTATTATCAAGCGCCGCGGCTTAACTCCGCCGCGTTAGACGCCACGGTGTATTACAAAGTACGATATCGATGAAGCCTCTTCTGATCAGAGTTGGCCTAAGCCTCGCGGCAGGCGCGGCAGCTGCCGCCTGCGCGGGTGGCACGACGCCCTCGGAACCGTTTGGATCTCACTATGAGGTGGTGAGCCAGCCCGATCCCCCGGTTCTTAGCAGTACTACCGCAAGCCTGACGGTTTCATATGGCGGCTGCCGCGGCAGTCACACCTTCGTATTGCGGACTCAGAGTCAGGCCACCTCTGCCTCTATTTGGCTGCAGAAGATTACGCCGGATGAGCCGTGCGACATGCTGGTGACTGAGCGTCGCGATTTCACGGTGCCACCGCAGGTGCAAGCCGCGACGACGGTGATTCTCCTGGCGCCCAATGCAGAGCCCTACCAACTGCGGCCTTGATTGGCCGCCGTCCAATGTGGAGTTGAAGCCGACGGCGACCCCAAGCAGTTTGGTTGAGCAGTTCACAGTGAGCGCCGCGGCCTTAACTCCGGCGCGTTGGCTGGACCACACGAGGTGCTTGGGGGCTTTCCAATGTCCGATCCGATCGCTTGGCTGCCACTCCTGTTACGGGCAGGCGTTGTCGGCATCCTCGGTGGCATTGGCCTCGTTCTAACGCATATCTACAGTCGCCGCGGCCCGCTCATCTATCCTGTGTACGCGGCCCTTCTCGTTGCCCTCGCGCTTGTCGCCGCACGTTTCCCGCTATTGTCGTTCGGCGCGTACTTCGGGGCAGTGCTCGCGGGAATGGTCGTCGCCACTGGTATGGCGTTCGTTGCGGTAGCCGTGCGCGCGCGTGCGGCGCGCCGTGCGCTTCTGGCCTCCGGCCGTCCCCTGGTCCCTGGCCGAGCGCCTTGGTGGGGCCTGCCACTCATCTCGGTCGCGATTGTCGGCGCGAGCGCCGCCGTGGCCTTCGTTGTGTCATAGTGAGCACCCGGGATGATAAGTAACGAGGCGTTGAAGGCTCCTGCGAACGCGAGACTTTGTTCATAATGCCAGGACGTCACACGCTCGCTCGCTTGCTCGTCGTCAGTGCAACGATGCTCACGCCACTACTCGGTGGCGCTATTATCTACTACTCTCTGCGCAGAACGCACCCCAGGACCGCACACTTTGCCAACCTGATGAGCGTGGCCGGCTTCGCTGCATGGAATGCCGTTGTGTTTTGGGATTGGGCGCGAGCGGATGGCCGATTCCTGTTCGGCATACTCGGCTTGCTTGGCGTCGTGTCCACAGAACTCGCTATCCGAGTGACGCGCCAGACCGAAGAAGAAGCGGAGCAAGCCACCACTGTCGCGGCGCCGCCAAACGGTGAGTTGTAACGAACAGCGCGCATCCTGCTCCGATTCGTGGTCGTCGGCGAAGCCCCTGCACCGCTCCGCGGTTGTCAGGCCGACGTGACGATTGGTTGCATACGACGAGTTTCGTATTTGAGGTTTGCTCCGGTGCCCAGGGAGGGATCATGAGGACTCTTGTTGTCATCGCCGCTGCGATCATGCTCAGTGCGTGCTCCGGTGAACGTCTGACCGGACCAGCCGCCCAGGAGGCGGTTCGCCAGCATCAGGCAAGCATGGATGTCACCGATGATATGCCGTTGGTACTGCTGGATGGCAGAGCCATCCGCATGGCGGAGGCACGCAGCCTTGATCCTTCCACAATTGGGAGCGTCGAGGTCGTCAAGGGAGCAGCCGCAGCCAGCCGCTACGGCGACCGCGCCACCAGAGGCGTCATCCTCATTACGAGCAAGTCTGCCTCGCAGTAGCGCCTTCGCGCAGTCATGAAACGCATTGCGATGGCTGGTTCGCTCGCGTTGCTGCTGGGCTGTAGTGACTCGCAGCCGCTCAGCACGATTGACGTCTCTCTCGCCCCTGGCCAGCTCTTCGAACACCGTACCGTGGGAGGCGACGAGGAAGGCGCGCGGCTGGTCGTTCAAGCACGGCATTTTACCGTGAGCGAGATCCGTCGCAATGCGCAGACCGGCTGGGTCGCTGTCTACACATACCAGCCGGCCGAAGGCTATATCGGCTTCGATAGCGCGGAGATCGAGGTGCTGACGGGCTCCGAAGGTACCAGCGCTCCAACGCACACCACTCGCATCCTGTTTCGCTTCAATGTGAACAGCCGGTAATATCGGTAACACAATGTGCTGTGGTAGGCTGGTGCGATGTCGTGCGACATCCTCACGAGGGGTTCACACATGTGGGTCAACTCGGCACGGGCGTGATCGCGGCATATCGCCGTCGCGGTGTGGGCCGTCACGGTCCTGTTGCTGGCCGTGTTCCTAATCAAGGATACGCGCCGCAACGATCCCCACGCGAGCCACCGGGAAGATAGGTAACGCAGTTAACCGGGATGATGGGTGACACTTTGGTCGCGGCCAGCTGGCTCCGCTCGCTGGCCGCTATTGTCATGGAAGCGCTGCAGCTAAACTCCAATGGCGGTTAGGCCGCCCTCAGCGCTCCGACTGGAGGTCCTATGAGCGACATGGTTATGATCGCACTTTCACTGCTTGTATTGGCGTCCGGCTTCTGCATTTCAACTATCGTCCTGGCATTTGCCTGGCGCCGCGCGCGCAGGCAGCAGCATGTACAGGTATCTCGCGAGCTAGAAGCCATGAACGCGCACTTCGAGCAGCTCACGATCGCTGTGGACGCCATAGCCGTGGAAGTGGAGCGCATTGGTGAGGCTGAGCGTTTCACAGCCAAGGCGCTCGCGTCTCGGTCGGGCAAATCGCTCGAGGGCCGTGTCATTACGCCTCATTAGTGCTGAATCCCCGCTCTTAGCGACCCTATTGAAACTCGCGCTGCGGCGCCATCGTTGTTCTCCTTAGCATCTAAGGAGAGCCCCAATGACCTCTGCCGAGCTTCTGCCCGGAACACTGGACGTCCTGATCCTCAAGGCCGTGTCACTCGGCAAGTTGCACGGGTACGGCGTGCTGCTCCGTATCGAACAGATCTCGGGCGGCGCGCTCCTCGTGCAGCAGGGCGCCCTCTACCAGGCGCTCGCGCGCCTGGAGCATCGGGGCCTCATCGACTCCGAGTGGGGCACCTCGGAGAATAACCGCCGCGCGAAATACTACCGTCTCACGCCCGCGGGGCGGCGCACGCTCGGGGAGGAGTCCGCGAGCTGGAAGCGACTGTCGGATGCGATCGGGCTTGCTCTTTCAGCAAAGCCGCGGGAGGCGTGATCGATGATCGCCGAACTGATGGCCCGGGTGCGCTCGCTCTGGCGCGGTGTCGTCCGCACGCGTGGGGTAGACGCTGACCTCGACGAAGAGTTCACGCTGCACATCGAACTGCGCGCGTCAGACCTGGTGCGGGCTGGCATGTTACCCGCCGACGCGGCGCGCAAGGCGCGGGCCGAGTTCGGAAGCACGGAGCACCACCTCGAGAACGCGCGCACCGCACGCGGCCTGGGCTGGTTCGACGAGATGCGATTCTCCTGGCTCGACGTGAAGCTCGGCGGCCGGATGCTGATCAGATACCCGGTGCTGACGATCGTCGGCGGCATTTCCATGGCGTTCGCCATCTGGGTGGGGGCAGGGACCTTCGAAGCGATTCGCCAACTCGTGTTTCCCGTGATTCCGCTTCCGGAGAGCAACCGGATCGTCGTCATGCAGAACTGGGACGCGGCGGCGAACCGTCCGGAGTTCCGCGCGACGCACGACTTCGTGGCATGGCGCGAGGCGCTCCAGTCCGTGGACGACCTTGGCGCGTACCGTACGGTTACCCGGAACCTCATGATCACCGAGGGGCTGGCCGAACCCGTGTTCACCGCCGAGGTGACGGCATCGGCGTTCCGCGTTTTGCGGGTGCCACCGTTGCTCGGACGCACGCTGCTGGACGACGACGAGCGCGCCGACGCGCCGCTGGTCGCTGTGATTGGACACGACCTGTGGCAGAGCCGCTTTCAGGGCGATTCCGGTGTCATAGGACGTACGGTTCGCATTACGGGTGCTCCCACGACCATCGTCGGCGTCATGCCGGATGGATTTGCTTTTCCGCAGACGCAGGAGTTGTGGGCCCCGCTCAGGATCGACGTCACCGGATACGAGCGACGCCAGGGAATGACGATCCGCATCGTCGGGCGCCTGGCGCCTGGCGCGACACTCGGGCAGGCGCGAACGGAGCTGACGAATCTGGGACGGATTGCCGCAGGTGACTTCCCGCACACCCACGAGCACCTTCGCCCGCAGCTCTTCACGTTTGCCGAGTCGGTGCGAGCGCTGGGGGGACCCGGCGAGGGGATGACGCTGCTGACGGGCAACGTGTTCGTCGTGATGCTGCTCGTGCTGGTGTGCGCCAACGTGGGGTTGCTGATGTTCGCGCGCGCGGCGACACGCGAGGCCGAGATCGTGGTGCGGGCCGCGCTCGGCGCCAGCCGCCGGCGCATCGTCATGCAGTTGTTCGCGGAAGCGCTCGTGCTCGGCGCCGTCGCGGCCGTCGTGGGACTGACCGCGGCTGGCTGGGGCATGCGGTGGGGGCTCGAGCTCATGCGCGGCGAGCTCACCGACGGCAGCGGCAACTTTGCGTTCTGGGTCGACGGCACGCTCTCGCCGTTGACCTTCGTGTACACGGCGCTGCTCACTCTTCTCGCTGCCGCGATCGCGGGAGTTCTCCCGGGGCTCAAGGTCACGCGCAACCTCGGGGATCGTCTCAAGCGCGCGACCGCCGGGGGAGGTGGCACGCAGTTCGGCGGGCTGTGGACCGCCGTGATTGTCCTGCAGCTCGCGGTGACGATGGGCTTCCCCGTCGTCACGTTCTTCGTGCGCAAGGACGCCGTGCGGATCGAGACGCAGCCGCTGCCCTTCCCCGTCCACCAGTATCTCTCGGCTCGCCTCGAGATGGAACGCTTCGCTCCCGAGGCCGGTGCCGACACGAGCGTGGCTGCGTTCCAGGCACGCTACCTGACGGCAACGACCCGGCTCGAGGAACGACTGCTGGCGGATCCGGCCGTGTCGGGCGTGGTCATCGCGGAGCTGCTCCCGCGACAGTATCACCAGAACAATCAGGTCGAGGTCAACGAGGGCTCGGTCGCAGCGCATGACGAACGCGGTCACGTCGTGGCGTCAACCCGGGTCGATCAGAAGTACCTCGACGTGCTCGGCGTCTCGATGTTGTCCGGCCGCTGGTTCAATAGCAGCGAATCCACTCCGAACAACCGGGTCGCGGTGGTGAACAAGGCCTTCGTCGATCGCGTGATGGGCGGAACGAATCCGATCGGGCGGCGCATCCGGTACCCCTGGCGTGGGTTGCGCGACACGTTGCCGTGGTACGAGATCATCGGCGTCGCACCCGACATGGGAACGAACTCCGGATGGGGACCCGCGGGGATTTATCACCCGCTCATCCGTAGGGGCACGTATCCGCTGAATGTCGCCATTCAGGTGCGCGGGGATCCCCACGCGTTCGGCCCGCGTCTTCGCGCCGTCGCGACAGACGTGGACGTGACGTTGCGATTGGCGGAGGTGATGCCCCTGCGGGACGTGGTGAACGCGGAGGTCGCGTTTTACGAGTTCTGGGTGAAGATGACGACCATCGTCAGCGCGATGGTGCTCGTGCTGTCCCTCGTTGCGATCTATGCCGTCATGTCGTTCGCCGTGTCACGCCGCACGCGAGAGATCGGCGTCCGTGTCGCGCTGGGGGCGACGCCGCCGCGGATCGTCCGAGCGGTGTTCGCGCAACCGCTGCGACAGCTCGGTATGGGTCTGGCCGCCGGCACCCTGCTGGTGTGGGCGCTGCTCGGGGGCATCGACGGCGGTCTGCCGTCGGCTGACCAGCTCCTGTTCCTTGGTGGCTACACGGCCGTGATGGCGGCTGTGTGCCTCATCGCGTGCATCGTGCCGACGCTCCGTGCGCTTCGCGTGGAGCCGACCGAAGCGCTGCGAGACTATTGCCGGCGCCGCGGAACGCGGCGGCTCGCTGCGCTCGCCGCCGCGAATGGTTATGATCCGGTTGCACCTTGGCCCTGGCGGTTAGATGGACGACATGGCTCCCGTTGAGGGGTAGGTCGAATGCCTTCTTTGCGATCTGTTTATTTCGTCGTGTTCGAGGGTTTCGCCGACTGGGAGCCTGCGCACGCCTTGGCCGAACTCCGCCGCTTCGGACATCGCTCCATCCGGACCATCGGTTTCAGCAGCGCTCCGGTGCACTCCATGGGCGGCGTACAGGTCCAGCCACATTCCACGCTGAGTGACGTGCGGTCGGCGGATGTCGAATTGCTCCTTCTGCCCGGTGGTGATCTGTGGTCCGCAGGTCAGTATCCTCGACCCGAGCTGGAGCGCCTTCTCCAGGAACTCGTGTCCGCGGATGTACCCATCGCAGCGATTTGCGGTGCGACGATCGCGCTCGCTCGGGCCGGTATTCTGAACAAGCGGCAGCACACGAGCACCATGCGCAGCGATCTTTCTGCCAGCGGCCCGGAGTACGCGGGCTCGGCACTCTACCGGGATGCCCTGGTGGTGCGAGACGCTCGCGTGATCACGGCGAGCGGCCTCGGCGCCGTGGATTTTGCGCGCGCGATTCTTCATGAGCTCAGGGTGTTTGACGCCGCGGACGAACAGGTGTGGTTTGACATGTACAAACATGGCAGACTTCCAGAAGGCGCCACCTAGCGCCATCAGAGAGTTTTCGCGCAAGAGGGCAGACGAAGAGAACGTGACGCGCCAGGTCACCTGGCGGTGCTGGCAGTGCCATCAACCGTCATCGGCGCACACAAATGGGAGTTCTCAATGGGGAAGCGATCTCGGTTACTTGCGGGACTTTTCGCACTTTTCGTTCTCTCCGCGCGCGGGACCGCGCAATCTGTACACACCGGTGGGGCCAGCATTCACTATGAGGTGCAGGGCGCCGGCTCGCCCCTCCTTCTCATTCATGGCTTTGGAAGCTGCGGCAAGCAGACGTGGGCGCCTTACCTCGATGAGCTGAAGGCGCATTACCGCGGGATCGTAGTGGACCTCCGGGGACATGGTGCATCGACGAACCCGGCCGGGACGTTCACGCATCGTCAGGCAGCGCGGGACCTGTTCGCGCTCCTCGATTCACTGGGCATTCAGCGATTCCGCGCCATCGGCGTCAGCAGCGGCGCGATGACCCTGCTGCACATGGCGACACAGCAGCCACTCCGGGTCGACGCCATGATCCTGGTGAGCGGGACGACGTACTTTCCCGCGGAAGCGCGCCGGATCATGCGCCGGTTTGCCACGCCCGACAGCATCCCCGCGCCGGTCAAACAACTCTATGCCGAGTGCGCGACGCGCGGGGCGACGCAGGTCGGCGAGTTACTGGCGCAATTCAGCGCGTTCAAGGACTCGTATGACGACATGAACTTCACGCCGCCGCTGCTCGGCACGATCCAGGCGCGAACCCTTGTTGTGCACGGGGATCGCGATCCGTTCTTCCCGGTCGCTATCCCGGTCGAGCTCTACCGCTCGATCCCGCGCGCGGCACTTTGGGTTGTACCGACAACGGGTCATGAGTTCCCGCGGAGCAAGACGGCGTTTCTCGACGCCGCGCTGAATTTCCTGCAACCTCCATCGCAGCGCCCGTGACGTCGGGTGGCGGATCCCAGGAGCATCACACCCGACGCGCGGCGGCCCGTGGCGACGCCCGCAAACAACTACGGGCAGACCACCGACGGCTGGTTGGCGATGGGCACGGTGGAGAACGGCGTGTAGCGCGATGCCGGCACCGTGGGCGGCGGTGTCGTTGGCCCACTTGCCGAGCCCCACCAGTTGCACTGGTAGTTGCTCGACACGGCGCCCGACGCGGCGACAAAGGAACTCAGGGCGCCCGCGAGATCGTTGCGCTGGAACGTCACGATGTTTGTGGCCGTCGGCTGACTGAACGCGAACACTCCGCCCAGGATCACGTTGTCGCGCGCGTCCGCGGGGCCCCTCGCGAAGATGATGCCCGTGAACGCGTCAACGATACGGTTGCGGCGGATGGTGTGGGTAACCGTCGTATTGAACGGATCGTCGATCGAGACGCCGGCGTTCAGCGCCCACCCGCCTGGCGTGGTGGGAGCCGCTCCGGTCGCATGGGAAACGATCTCGTTATCCTCGATCACGAGGTGGCCGACCGGTGGGGAACCCGGCGGCGCGACCCCTCGGCTGACGGTGATTGCGGCCGATTGCAGGAGCACGTGTCCCATCTGGGTGATCCGATTTCGCGCGATTGTGACCGCGCCTTCAACGCTGAACACGGTGATGCACCCCCGGCTGGGTCCGGGTCGCTGGCAGTGATTAAAGATGTTGTCCTCCACCGTGCCAAGCCCGTAGTTGACTCCTCCACCGAAACTCGTGGAATACAGCACGGCGCTTGAATCGAATCGGGAACGGCGCACGTTCGTCGGCGTCGCGCCCACCGCGAAGACGGCAATGTCGACGCCGCGGAAATGACTGTGCGTGATCTCCGTGACCGCACCCGGAACCGGACTGAAAAACGTTTCAATCGCGAACTCAGTGGTTCCGCGCCCCACGAACCAGGCGCTGTCGATCTCTACGCGATCGAACACGCCGACGGTGTTGGACCGGCCTATCACGAGGGCACGGCCTCGCATCGCAAATCCGATATCCACAAAGCGTACAAGCCCGGACGGCACGCTATCCACCCAGATCGCCGGCGGGGATCCTTGATTCCCGCCAGACGACAACGTGTCACCCAGCGTGGCGCCACCAGGATTCTGAGACCGGATCGTGAGCGGCCGGTTCACGTGCGCCTCCGAAATGTCCCACTCGCCGTCACACACCACGATCGTCCCGTCCGGATCCGTGGCGTTGATCGCGGCCTGAAGGTCGAGATACGCGCCCGGCCCGCCCGCGGGGCAGAACAACGTCGCCCCGCGCTGGCCCGCCAGCGCGATCTCCAGGAAACTCCCCGGCGCGCCGGCAAGCGTCACCGCGAGCGTCGCCGTCGCGCCCGGCGACACGGCGAACGTCCAGCCCGCCGCCTGCTGGTTGAAGTCCGAAGGGGTGAGCACCGGGATGCCGTCGAGCAGCACCGTGGCGGCCGACACGCGATTGGTGCCGTTGGCGTTGCCGTTCTGCACCCGCAGCTCGAACGGGGCGGCGTAGCCTGCCGTCGAGATGGTGACGGCCTCGGTGAACGGCTGGCCGCGCTGCCGTGTGAACCGTGCCGGGCCGAAGAACTCGGTGAGTGTCGTTGAGAAGGCCGGTCCGGTGGCGACGGGCGCGAACGTCGGCGCGGTCGGCGTCAGGTCGCTGCACGACAGGGCTGCCACAAGGGCCGCAGGGAGCAGGCACCAGTTCCAACCGAGACGCGAACGCGTGTGCATGGCGGCCCTCCGGCCATTCGTTTTTCCGTACAATCACAATCACTATCGCTCCCGCCTGCGTCGACGAAAGCGCCCCAATCTGGCTTTGCCCGAGTCGCCCGGCAAGACCGCCTGACAGGGCCCCACCATAAGGATGTCCCGAGCCTGGATCATCGAACTAAAGCGTTTCCGCGATCCTGCCGCTCACCCCGGCCCTTGCCATATGGCCAGAGCGGGCTCCTATTGAGTCAGGGAGTTCAAACTCCCGTCGGTATCGGTTCCCTCACCCCAACCCCGGAGGAAGCATGTCCAGATCCCGCTTCCCGTGGGGGGCGTTCCTGGTCCTGGCCACTGCGACGGCTTGCGACGCGCCCACCGCGCTCCCCCTCTCTCCCGGCCTCGCTGCTGCCGCCCGCGCGTCGGGCGCCGCCACCGTCACCAATCCCGCCGAGTACGATGACAACGGCAACGGGATCGTGTGTGTGAAAACGGTCCCCGCGTCGGGGAAGGCGTCTCCGCGTGCCGGCGAGCGGACGATCGCGAGGGACGACGATGGCGCCGGCGGCTGCCCCGGCGGGTTCGAGGCCGTGAGCCTGGTCCAGCCGCGGACCGTGGCCAGCGGGTCGTCCCACGCCTGCGCCCTTGACGGCGCCGGCGCCGCCTGGTGCTGGGGGTCCAGCGCCAATGGGGCCCTCGGCGTGCCGGGCGTGACGCAGTCACTCACGCCGGTCCAGGTGCAGGGCGCCCCGCCCCTGGTCTCCCTCGTCGCGGGCAACAACTTCACGTGCGGGCTGGACGAAGCGCGTGCGGCGTGGTGCTGGGGGTGGAACATCGGCGGACAGCTGGGCGCCGGGGACCCGCTACTCCCGTTCAGCGATGCGCCAGTCCCGGTGGCCGGCGGCATCGCGTTCGCGGCCCTCGACGCCGGGGAACGGCACGCCTGTGGCATGGACGACGCGGGGCAGCTCTTCTGCTGGGGCAGCAATAATAATGGCGCCCTCGGTGTGGTGGGCCCAGACGCATTCGCGCCCGTCGCCGGCGCTGGGGCCCTGCGCTTCCGGTCAGTGGATGCGGGGCTGATCGCCACCTGCGGAATCGCCACCGATGACCAGACATGGTGCTGGGGCAGTGACGTCTGGAACCAGGGCGGCAACGGGGTCGTTGCCAGCGGCCCGACACCGAGCCCGGTGGCCTCGCCTCCCCTCTTCGAGAGCATCGGCTTCGGCGCCGTCGGCGGCTGCGGCCTGGACGACGCCGGCGCCGCGTGGTGCTGGAGCACCTTCCCGCTCAACTACGGCTGGCTTGGCAACGGCACCTTCGCCGGCAGCTCCGTTCCGGTCCCGGTCAGCGGCGGTCACGTCTTCCGCGCGATCCACAGCGCGGACGCGAACAACATCCTCTGGTACCAGTGCGGCATCGACGACGCCAATGCCGCCCGCTGCTGGGGATCGAACTTCTACGGTCAGCTGGGCACTGCGGCGTCCATGGCCGCCTGCCCGGAGGCCGGACCCGGCGGGCCGCATCCCTGCAGCGAGGTCCCCGTGGCCGTCGAGGGCGGCCATGCCTGGGCCGAGATCGACGCAGGCCTGGGTTTCGTCTGCGGACGCACCACCGCCAACGCGCTCTACTGCTGGGGTCGCAATGAAACTGGCACCCTCGGGGACGGCACGCTGACCAGCCGGCACCTTCCCGGCCCCGTGGCCTTCGGCGCACCGCTGCTAGCGGCCGCGTCGATCCACGGCGATCCCGCGAGCGCCGGTGGCGCGGCGGACGCGCGTATCCTGAAGGACTGACCGCAGCTTCGGGCGGGGCGAGGAGATCGTAAGGCCCCCGCCCTCGCCCAGCCAGTTGGAGCGCAGGGCGACCCCGTGGCCGCCCCAAACAAACGGCGGCTTCGCGGCCGGACATCGTCCGCGGCGCTATCGCTGATTCGTGCATGCTTCGCGAATCCTCATACCCTGCTCAACTGTGGCGAGCAGGACTCCGATGAGGCACCCATCACGGACTCGCAGCACAGTGAGTTGCTGCGCCGGATCGACGCCTACCGTCGTGATCCAAAGGCAGGAGCCGCCTGGACCGCGGTGAGGTCGCGAATCGAATCACGCCGGCTGCGGTGAGCTCCAACTTCGTGGTTCGGCCCGAGGCTGAGGCTGACATCGATGAGGCATATGGCTGGTACGAAGAGCGGTCGAGCGGACTTGGCGCTCGCTTTCTCGACGCGGTCGAAGTGACAACAGGATGGATGCGCGAATCACGCTGGAGATTCCGCCGAAGCATCGCGATCCCGACCTCGTCATCGCGTGCATGCACGCCAGCCGTGATCCACGGCGTTGGCTAAAGAAAATCCTGGCTGGCGTGGATCGATTGTCCTATGCTATCCACCTACCAATGGCGGTCGGGCCGGAGTCGTGCCCTGGAGCGCATCCACGCGCCCGGGGGGGGTCGACTGTCTCGCCAAGGGAGAACCTGACCATGTGCATCGCAAGGACGATGGCTCGCCTGTGGAAGCCCGGAGTCGCGGGACTCGTCGTGTTGCTCGGCGCGGCGTGCGGTGACTCGGGTTCGGAACCGGAGCTGATCTTTGAACTCAGCGATCTGAGCGCGCCGGGGCCGAACCAGGCGAACGTCATGCTGTCCGGCGAAGGTTTTGGCGACGGCTCCGACGTGAACGACGTACCCGCGGGCCGCACCGACACGTACGCGGTGCGCCTCGATGACTTCGGCGTGATGCTGCCGAGCGTGGTGTACGACAACGCCGCCGGGCTTGGACATGGCTATGTCCTGTTCGAGCTCGATGTGGTTACTGCGGCGGGTACGCGATCGACCAGCGAGGCCGGCGTCTCGTTCCAGTGGAACTCCCCGGGAGGCCAGACGTTCTTCCCCACCGGACCCTGCACCATTGTGATCACCGCGCCACCGGCCGGAACGGGCTCCCAGTACCGTGGCGAAACCGCGTGCGAGGTGACCTCCGGGGGCTTCACCTTCACGGCGCTGGTCAAGTTCAACCGCGTTGTCGACTAGGATCACGCTACGCGAAGTATCGCGTGCGCGCCGGATGTTTGCGTTGACCGTTGCACGAGCCCGACGTACGATGACACTGCTGCCGTAGACCCGCTGAGGCGGGACCCGCCGCTGTGCTGATTCCCACACAACCGAAAGACCAATGCGCGCACGCCCGGTAGTCACGCCCCTGCTCGTCGCTACCCTGGCCGTCGGCTGCGCCGACTCGGTCGCCCCACGCTCCGATACGCCGGTGTCCCTCGGTCGCTGGACGGGCGCTTCCGTCATCTCCGCATGGACGCCGATGGCGACCACCCTGGAGGCGCCCCGGTTTCTGCCTGGCGTCGTCACCGCGGACGATGGCAGAATCTTCGTATTTGGCGGCCAGATCTCTTCGATCGGGTTCGGCACCCAGCCCAGCGTCGAAGTGTACGATGCCGCGACAGACACGTGGTCGTTCGTCGCGCCGATGCCGATCGGGCGAGCCAATCATGTCGCGGCATTGGGATCGGACGGACGCATCTACAACATCGCCGGATTCACCGGCGCGCCGGGTGTGACGGCCACCGGCAGCGTGCACGCCTACGATCCCGCCACCGATACGTGGGCGAGTGCCGCACCAATTCCCGGAAATTCCCGCCAGAACCTGGCCGGCACGGCGGGCCTGGACGGCCGCATATACATCGCGGGCGGAGCCACGGTCGGAGTGCGACTGACGGAGGCGGCTGTGTACGACCCGTCCACAAACACCTGGACCGTGATCGCACCGATGCCGTTGGAGCGCTCGTCATTTGCAATGGCGACGGGACCTTCCGGCCGCATCTACGCCATCGGCGGCGCGATCAACCCCGGCCCGTTCACCGCTACGGCCGCGGTCCACGCCTATGATCCGACGACGGACACTTGGTCTGCCGTGGCGAGCCTGCCCGGCACCCGCGGTTTCCATTCGGCGACGCGCGGCGCGGACGGTCGCATCTACGTCATGGGCGGCACCGCGAACGCGACGCAGGGCCCCACGTTCCTGACGGACGCGTACGCGTACGATGAATCGACCGACACGTGGTCGCCGGTACCGGGTCCGAACGTGCTCAAGGTCGCCGCACGCGCAGTCCTCGGCGCAGACGACCGCATCTACTTCATCGGCGGCACCGCGGGGTCTGTGACGATTCCGGGGAACGAGGTCTTTGGTCCGGTCTGCGGTGAGTCGCCGACCGTCTCGCTGGCGGTGTCGCCCACCCACCTCTGGCCGCCGAATCACAAGATGATCACGGTGGCGCGGGGCGTCTCGGCGTCAGACGATTGTGGCACGCCGAGTCTTGTCGTGACGGTCAGCAGCAATGAGCACCTCAACGGCACGGGCGACGGCAATTCGTCGGTCGACTGGCT
This sequence comes from Gemmatimonadaceae bacterium, assembly GCA_040902005.1. Taxonomy (GTDB): domain Bacteria; phylum Gemmatimonadota; class Gemmatimonadetes; order Gemmatimonadales; family Gemmatimonadaceae; genus DASPMP01. The sequence continues at coordinate 17,642 of JBBDYA010000035.1, forward strand.
GGTGACCGACAACGGCGACGGCACGTTCGACGTGGCGGTTCGCTCGGAGCGTTCCGGAAACGGGAACGGCCGGGTCTACACGATCACCGCAACGGCCACGGACGGCGACGGCAACGTCACTGTAGGCAGTGGTACGGTTACGGTGCCGAAACGGAAATGAGCCGCGCGGCGCAGCCGCGGGCGACTGACGCCCCTGCTCCGCCCATGAATCGCCGCAGAATCCTGATGGTGATCAAGCGCGCCTGGATCACGACGGGAATCGCCGCCACGATCGTGTTCGTCGCCTGGTCGCTGATCGCCTACCGTCCAAATGCGGAAGCGCGGCTGGCGGCGATCAGCGATTCCGTCGTCGTCAACGTTCGCGGTGGCGGCGTCTGGATGTTCTCATCGCCGCGCGCCGAGGGGGGTGGGGGGGGGGCGAAGGCGGGGCTCTTGTTCTTCCCGGGCGCACTGGTGGACCCGACCGCCTACGCACCTCTGGCGCGGGCGGTCGCGGCCGCCGGCGTCCCGGTCACGCTCGTCGAGCTGCCACGGCGCGGGGCGTTTGGCGGAGCCGACGATCCCGACCTGCTCAATCACGCTCTGGACTTGACGCGCAGGAGCGGCGGTCCCCGCCGCTGGGTGGTGGCCGGACATTCGCGCGGCGCCGTGGTGGCGACGAACTTTGCCGCGACGTATCCAGCTTCCCTGGCCGGCCTCGTCCTCATTGGCACCACGCATCCGCGCGACGTTAATCTCGCGACGCTCACGGCGCCGGTCACCAAGATCGTGGGGACCAGGGACGGTATCGCGCCCGAACGAAAGTCGGACGCCAACCGCCATTTGCTGCCACCGTCAACTCGCTGGATCCGGATCGAGGGGGGCAACCACTCGCAATTCGGCTGGTACGGATTCCAGCCAGGCGATCGCTTTGCGACGATTCCGGCGCCGGAGCAACATGGCCGCGTGGTGGCGGCCATACTGGACATGCTTCGGGCCGCGGCTGATTCGGCCGCCCGGCCATCCGCGCCGGCGCCCACCCCTCGTGTCGGGGTTTCACCGTCCATGGGGCGGAACCTGCCCGACGGCCAGATGGGTTCCGCACTACCATATTAGGTGCATGAGAAGGCGTGCGATTCGTCCCGCATCGAGGGCCTTCGCCGCACCTTCCTGACCCCATCCGGGTTCCGGCTCATGCTGCTCAGCTTCCTCGACCGTCCCACGCGCCATCTCTTCTTCACGGGCAAGGGCGGTGTGGGCAAGACGTCTATCGCCTGCGCATCCGCGGTGCACCTCGCGGACCGCGGCGAGCGGGTGCTGCTGGTCTCCACGGATCCGGCGTCCAATCTCGGACAGGTCTTCGGTGCTGCCATTGGGCCGACGATCGCATCCGTGCCCGGCGTTGCGCGGCTCAGCGCGGTGAACATCGAGCCGGACGCCGCGGCGGCCGCCTATCGCGAACGCATCCTGGCGCCGCTCCGCGGCTCGGGCGCGCCCAACCAGCTGCCGCAGCTGGAGGAGCAGTTGTCCGGCGCGTGCACCACCGAGATCGCCGCCTTCGACGAGTTCACACGCCTGCTCGTGGACCCGCAACTCGCGCGCGATTTCAGCTACGTCATCTTCGATACCGCGCCCACCGGCCACACGATTCGCCTGCTGCAGCTGCCCGCCGCGTGGAGCACGTTCATCGACGACAATCCCGGCGGCGCGTCATGCCTGGGACCCGCGTCCGGTCTGACGGCGCAGCAGGCGCAGTACGCGGACACCGTGCGCCAGCTCGCCGACCCGGCGTCCACCACGATCGTGCTGGTCACCCGCCCGGAAGCGTCTGCACTCAAGGAGGCCGCGCGCACCAGCGCCGAACTCGCCGCGCTCGGCATTCGCGGGCAGCGGGTGGTGGTCAATGGCCTGTTCACGGCCACGGACCCGCGTGATCCGCTGGCGATGGCGTTGCAGGAGCGCGGCGCCCAGGCGCTGGCCGCCATGCCGCCGTCGCTCAGGCAGTTGCCGAGCGACACCGTCCCGCTGCGGCCGGCGAACGTGGTCGGCGTGCCGGCGCTGCGCGCGTTCCTCGGCGACGATTCCCACGAACTGCCCCCGGCGACCGTGGATGAACCTGACCGGACCCTTCCCCCGCCCCTCGCGGGGTTCGTGGACGAACTCGCCCGACAGGATCACGGCCTGGTGATGGTGATGGGCAAGGGCGGCGTGGGCAAGACGACGATCGCCGCGGCGGTGGCCGTGGAACTCGCGTCGCGCGGAGTCCCCGTGCACCTGTCGACGACCGATCCCGCCGCGCACATCGCCAACGTGATCGACGAGCCCGCGAGCCTCCTCACCATCTCGCGCATCGATCCGGCGGTCGAGACGCAGCGGTACATCGACCGCGCGCTGGCGACCAGGGGCAAGCATCTGGACGACGACGCGCGTCGCCTGCTGGCCGAGGATCTCCGGTCACCGTGCACGGAGGAGGTGGCCGTGTTCCACGCCTTCTCGCGGCTCGTGAACCAAGCGCGGGGCGGCTTCGTGGTGCTGGACACCGCCCCAACCGGCCATACCCTGCTGCTGCTGGACACGGCCGGCTCCTATCATCGCGAAGTCCTGCGCACCAGCTCCATTCCCGCCGAACGCATCACCACTCCCCTGATGCGCGTGCAGGATGCCGCGTACACGAAGATCCTGATCGTCACCCTTCCCGAAACCACGCCGGTACTCGAAGCGGCCGGGCTCCAGGCGGAGCTGCGGCGCGCGGGGGTCGAGCCGTTCGGCTGGGTAATCAATCAGAGTCTCGCGGCCGCCGGGCCGACCGACCCGCTGCTGCGAGCGCGAGCGGAGGCGGAGTTCCCGCTGATTGCCACGGTCGAGAAGGATCTCGCCCGGCGCACGACGATCGTCCCGATGCAGGCAAAGTCGCCGGCGGGACAGGATGCGCTCAGGATCCTGGTGTCGGACGCCGGCGCGACCGACGCAGTACGCAGCCTCGCTTCGGCACACACGAGTTGAACGTGGGCACCTCACACGGGAGTCATATGCATCGGCATCGAATGGTCCTCACGGCGCTGGCCACCATCCTCCTCGGCGGGTCGGATGCCTGGGCGCAGGGCGGGATGGGCGGGAGGATGAGCGGCGGGATGGGTGGAATGATGGGCGGGAGGATGCGCGGTGGAGATTCCGCGTCGGCCGCCATCATGAGCGGAGTGCACGAGATGCTGATGAACCACGACAAGATCCGCCGGACGGTGATCAACCTGCCCAACGGCGTGCGCACCGTCACCGAGTCGGATGATCCGCGGATGGCCGAGGTGATCAAGTCCCACGTGGCGTCCACGGGAGCATTCGTGGCGACGGGAGTGGATCCCAACCTTCCGATGTCCACGGCGGCCCTGCATGGAGTGCTGCGCAACGGGACGAAGATCGCCCGCCATGCGGAAGTGACCCCCAGCGGCGTCATCGTCACCGAAACGTCCGGCGATTCGGCGACAGTGGCACTGCTGCAGGCACATGCCGCCGAGATAACGGGCCTGGTAGAACGCGGGATGGCGGCCATGCGCGAGGCGATGATGTCACCGGCGAACAGGACGCCGCCGGCTGCGATGCCGACGCACGAGATGCCGACGCACGAGACGACCGCGCAGGCGAGGCCCACGCGGGCGGGACAGGAGGCGTTCGCCACGATTGGCGAAATCGTGCGGATCCTCGACGCCGATCCACGGACGGACTGGTCCAGGGTGGACCTCGAGGCGCTGCGGCAGCACCTGATCGACATGGACAACGTGACCATGCGCGCGGTGGTTCAGCGCACGGACGTCCCCGGTGGGGCCGCGTTCGACGTACACGGGACGGGCGCCGTGCGTGTTGCGATCCGGCGCATGTCCATGTCGCACGGCGCGACCGTCACGCCGGCCGACGGCTTCACGTGGCAGGCGGTCGAGACGCCGGACGGTGCGCGGGTCACCGTGCTCGCCACCGATGCCGGCAACGCCAGGATGGTGGCGCGCATCCGGGCGCTCGGGTTCGTTGGGGTGCTCACCATCGGCGATCATCACACGGTCCACCACCTCGGTATCGCCGACGGGAGCATGCGAGGAAGTCACCGGCACTGAGCCGGCTGGTTGGTGCCGTTTCGAAACTCTGGATGCGAGTCTGCAACTACCAGCGTTATCAGCACTTAACGAGGGACTTGACGTCAACCAGAACGCCTGACTAATCATTCCTCACAGCAGGATCGTCGCATTGGCCGAAACATCGGGAGACGGCGCACACGTCGCCAAAGTCCTCAGGGACTAGTCCTCCTCACAGTACGCCGAGTCGACGGAATGGCTGCACCCTCGTCAGGCTGTTCCCAGGCGCGATGTACCGCTGGGCTGACGGGATCCATGCGCCCGGCGTGCGGACTCCGCACCCAGGGTGAGCGGCAGGGCCTCAGGCGGCGCAAGCCTCCTCCCCCTGACTCGCTCGGCCACACAGACGTCGCGCAGGACCGGTATTCCCGGATCGCACGCTCCCGCTGCAGGACGCGTGTGCCCGCGTTGCAGACGACCTGACTCGGCTTCCGGGGCAGCTGTCCATCCAGCCGCCCACTTGTCCCGAGCCTTCACGTTGACTGCCACGCCATCCGGACGACCCGGCCGCCGCCGTCAGACGCCGCGCTCCCGGTGCCGGGTCGCGAGTCCAGTCGCTCCGGACGTTCGCCCACGCTGTCAACGGGCATGCGTCCATTGTCGGCACGGTTGCCAGCACTGCCGGATGACCGTGCCACTGCTTCCGGACGCGCCGCCGCCCCTGCGGACGACGCGTCCACCACAACCCGATGGCCGTCCGCACACGGCGGACGACCGTCACCCACTGTCGGACGAGCGTTCCGCACCCGCGGCGCGCCCGACCACCCGTACCAGGGAGTCAACCCTATGCTGGCAAGACAGAAGCAACTCATCGAAGCACTCTGGCGAACGCGCGCGTTCCTGCGAGACCGCCGTCCCGCCGAGGCCACGCCCGCCTGGGACGCGCTCGTGCGCGACTTCAGCGCGCACCTGGACAGCGCGTGCGCGTGGGCCACGCAGCAGATCGTCGGACACCGGCGCCAGCGCGCCGCCACGGCGAAGATCAGGCACGCCGAGCGCGCGCTGCGCGTGCAGCACCTGCGCCCCATCGTGGCCATCGCGCATGCGTTCCGCGATGACATCCCCGGCATCGTGAAGGGACTCCAGCTTCCCCGCCGGCGGCTTCCGATCACGCAGCTCATCGCGGAGTCGAACGCGATTCGCGGGATCGCCGCGTCCCACCGGGCGCTGATGGTCAGCATGGGACGTCCGGCCGACTTTGCCGAACGGCTGGACGCCGCCGTCAGGCACCTGGCGACGTGCGTGCGCGAACGGAACGACGCGACGTCCACACACGCCGGCGCCACGGCGGCGCTGGCGCACTCCCTTCGCCGTGCGCGGACGCTGATCCCGGTGTTCGACTCCCAGCTCATTGTCTACTATGAAAAGGACGGAGGTACACTCGCCGAGTGGGGCGCGATGAAGCGCGTACACGCTCGACCGGGGCCGGTCACGGGCGCTCTTCGTACCGGCGACACCACCGAAGCACCCGCCGAGCAGCATACTGCGGCGGATCCGCAGGTGATTCCCTTCTCTGTTCCACGAGCGGCCTGACGTCACCCCCTCGGGTGAGCTTTTCCGCGGTCCGGACCATCGGGCCGCGGAGAAGCGTCGTGGGCTACCGTCGCGCGTCGCACACCGGAATTCCGGGTTCGCCGGCTGCATATGCTACGATCGCGTCGTCGATCGTGACCAGCGACATGGACCGCAGCTGTGCGGTGGCGATCAGTATCCGGTCCGCCGGATCGCCATGGATGGCGCCCGGAAGCCGAGTGCTCTGGATCAGGATATTTCTGTCGAGCGACACGTAGCCGACTCCCGGTGCGCGCTCGGCGCGGGCGAGCCAGACGAGGGGATCGATGGAAAAGGCGAGTTTTCCCCTTGCTGTCTTGACTGCCACTTCCCACGACGAGATGTCGCTGACGTAGAGGCTTCCGTCCGCGGCGGCGTTCGCCATCAGGGTCGGCGTCTCTGCCGACATCCGGCTCGTGTCGCCCTCGAGCATCCAGACCCATACATGCGTGTCGAGCAGCAGCGGCCCACGATGGCTGGGCCGGTCTGCCGCTCTCCAAAGCGCGATCGCTGATTTAGCCAAGCGGCTCTAACTCGGCCTCCCCCCAGGCCTCATCCTCCGGGCCGAGGATTCCGTGATCGCTCACGATCGTCCCACGCAGGAAGCCGATGGGATTCGGCGGCGTATCGTCGACCGGAGTCAGCTTGGCCACGGGTTTCCCGTGCTTGGTGACGACGATCGAGACGTGGCGCTCGTTGACTTCGTCCATCAGGTCGAGGCACTTGGCCTTGAAGACGCTGGCCTTCATGGCTGTATACCCCTTCACGGCCGGCTCCCTCACGACCTTGTGGCCCCCGGTCTTTCCGTGTTTACCCGTCGCCTTCGGCGCTTTCTTCGAGGGTGACATAATGGTCATATTAACATGGTCACATTCTGATTTCAATGTCTGAGGGGAATGGCGGTCTGATTGGGTGGTAGCACCTAATCCGTTGGGGGGCACCACTCCTTTGTGGCTGCCGGCAAGGATGGCATCATGCCGTCGTGCTCAACGAACCCTCAACACCGCCGCGCCGCCCGCGCATCGTCGTCGCAGACGACAACGCCGGCATCCGCGTACTCATCCGACTCATGATCGGCCATCTCGCCGACGTGCACGAGTGTGCGGATGCGCCGAGCGCCGTCGCACTGCACTCGGCGCTGGGCGCCGATGCCGTGCTCCTCGACGTTCGGATGCCCGGTGATGGACTGACCGCGGCGCGCCGCATCACCGCTCACGACGCCCATTGCGCCGTGGTGATCGTGACCGGAATCAACGATGACGATGTGCGCCGCGCCGCCGTGCGCGCCGGCGCCCGCGCCTTCGTGCTCAAGGACGACCTCTCCCGCCTGCCCGACGTGCTGCGGCAGGTACTCCCCTCGCTGCACAACCCCCAGGAGGACGAACGATGAGACTCACACACATGATCATCCCGGCCGTGCTGGCGCTGGCCGGATGCCGCGACGCCACCGCGCCGCATCGGGTCCAGCCGGAACAGGACATTCCTGCGTTCCAGATCGACGCGCAGGAGCGCGATGCGCTGGCCGTGGCGATCGCGGACGCGCGCTCGCGGATCTCCGAGTCAATCGGCGTGGCCGGCGGCGAGCTCACCACCGCACTGGCGGAGACCGAGCGCGCGATCCGGATTGCCGACGCCCACGCCACGCTCCAGGCCACCCGCTCGGCGAACCGCGCGATGGACACGCTGCTGGCCGCTGCGCTGGGACACCCCGCCGAGCACTCAGTCGTTCAGCTCGTGATCGAACGTCTTGTCACCGCCATCAACTGATCTCCACCTCCCCACACTCACACGAGGACAGACCGATGCCCCGCCCATCCAAGACCGCAACGATCGCCGCCATCGCCGCCATCGCCGCCCTCGCCGGTGTGCTTTCGCCGGCAGCTGCCAAGGCCCAGAACTCCGTGACTCGCCAGCCGATCGTGGCGCAAGTTGCACCGCACGTCGCGCTGTCGGACCCGCAAGCCACGGTGATCTACGCCTGCTACGTCCCGGCCACCGGCACCATCTACCGCATCCGCCACCAGGCGCTGTCGGCCGGCTGCTCCGGGCCGAAGAACGGCCCCAACCAGCACGTGGAGTTCAGCTGGAACATGGAAGGCATGCGCGGCGCCGAAGGTCCGCAGGGGCCGGAGGGTCCGCAGGGGCCGGAGGGTCCGCAGGGGCCGGAGGGTCCGCAGGGCGAGATTGGTTTGGCAGGACCGGCCGGCGCGCAGGGTGAGCGCGGTGAAGCTGGCGCCATCGGCGCGCAGGGTGAGCGCGGAGAGGTTGGTCCCGCCGGCCCGCAGGGCGAAAATGGCAGCCAGGGCGAAAATGGCGAAAAGGGTGAAATGGGCGCAAAGGGCGACCCGGGTGATGCCGGCGTCGCAGGCCCCGCCGGCTCGAAAGGCGACAAGGGCGACAAGGGCGACAAGGGTGACAAGGGTGACAAGGGCGATGCCGGAGTCGCCGGTCCTGAGGGTCCCGCCGGCACATTCCCGGCATTGGACGTGATTTCACTCCCGCTCAGCCCGGGCCGTTCCGCTTACGGTGGCGGGTTGCAGGTGCCGCAGGCCGCGCGCCAGGGTCGCGTGGTGGTTCTCAATGGCACCGTTCGCGGCGCCGGCGCAGGCGAAGTGGCGCGGCTGCCCGCTGGGTACCGCCCCGTGGCGCGGCTCATTTTCACCGTTAGTGCGCACCTCGGCCCCGTTCGCGTGGATATCCTTCCCGATGGGCAGGTGTTCATCGATGCCGACAATTCGCATGACTGGCTCAGCCTCGACGGCATCTCGTTCATCGCCGCCCCGTAGCCTGTACCGGGAGGAAGGCTGGATGCATATTCGCGCCAGCCTTTCTCCTCCCCCCTCCCTTCCGCCGATGGGCCAGCAGTTCGCGGTTCATATATGAAGTGGGGTCGACTGGCAGCAGTCGTCGTCTGGAGCGCGACGTTTGCCATCCCCGCGGCGGCGCAGGAGATCGCCGGCCGCCGCCGGCCTCCCCCGGTGCCCGCGGACTCGTTCGTGGTGGACGTGTGGACCACCGAGCACGGGCTGCCGCAGAACAGCATCAACGCGCTCGCCAAGACGCCCGACGGCTACCTCTGGCTGGGCACCAGCGCCGGGCTCGTGCGGTTCGACGGCGCCCGCTTCGAGTTGATGAAACGATCGGACTCCGCCAACGCAAATCTCGACCGGGTGCGTCACCTGAAGCTGGGCCGCGACGGCACGCTCTGGATCGGCACCGAGGTGGCGTTGCTCTGGTACCGCGACGGGGAATTCACGAGGGTGGATCTGGATGGGTCGCCGGTGCAGGCCGTCTCGACACTGACCGTCGCGCCCGACGGCACGGTCTGGACGAGCACCGGCGGTGGTGTCTTCGCGATCCGCCACGGGCGTGCCGCGCGAGTGGATCCGCGCCGCGCGGTTCACCTCGCGTTCGATGGCCGCGGTCTGCTCTGGGTGACGTGGCCGGGGAGCTCGGGTGCCCTTCCGCATCGTGCGTTGGCGGCCGACCGCCTGGACGTCGCAGGCGCGATGGGGCCCGAACGGATCTTCCTCGGCACCGACAGCGGTGGGACGGATTGGTTCGGCAATCCTGATTATGGCAGCAGTGCACGCGTGCGCGACGGCATCGCGGTGCGGCTCCGGGGGGCAACGTCGGTGGGGAGAGTGCTGGATGTCGCGCGCGATCCCCACGGAACGGTGTGGCTGGCCACGTTCGGGGATGGGTTGTTGGCCGTCGGCGACGACGACGTGCCGCAACCGGTATACCTGCCGCGCGCGTCCACCGTGGGGACGGTGCTGGTGGATGGCCAGGGTGTCGTGTGGGCGGGAACGGCAGCCGGAGGATTGCTTCGAGTTCGACGCAGTCCGTTCCGCGTGTACAGTGCGCAACAGGGTTTCGCGCCCCGCGTGGCCGCCGGTGTGATGCAGCGGGCAGACGGCAGCATGATGTTCGGCTCCATCTGCGGGGGGGTGTACACGAAGCCGCCGGGAAGCGGCATCGTGAACCGAATGCAGTGGAGCGGTCCGCAGATGAGCTGCGCCACATCGTTCGCGGAGGACGCTGTTGGCCAGTTGTGGGTGGGCGGTTGGGGCGCTCTGGTGATGGTGCGCGGCGGCGTCGGAAAAGTCATGCACAGCCCCGACGGAGCTGCCGTGCGGGATGCGGTCTCACTGCACGCCATGCCGGACGGCTCTGTGTGGGCTGGCACCGCCGGCAACGGCGTGTTCATCTTCGGGCCGGACGGAACACAGCGGCGCTTGCGGTCCGGCGCGGAACTCCCGCACGACGACGTGCGATTCATCACGCGCGACCGGGATGGCCGCATCTGGATCGGCACCGTTGGTGGCGTGGTCGTGTTCGATGGCGCCACCTGGGTCACGTACACCACGCAGCACGGACTCGGCGCGAACTACGTGCGCAGTGTGCATCACGCGGCAGACGGCGCGCATTGGCTTGGCACCTACGGCGGCGGCCTGGCGCGGCTGCGAGACGGGCGGCTGGTGGCGATTCGGCAGCGCGACGGACTGGCCGAGGACGCCATCTCGGCGATCCTCCCCGACGACGCGGGCAACATCTGGATGAGCGGCAATGCCGGCGTGTTCCGGGCGCGGTTGGCGGAGCTCGATTCCTTTGCGAACGGCCAGCTGCGCCGCGTGCACTCGGTGGCATACGGCCGCGCCGACGGCCTGCTCGAGCCAGAGACGAACGGCGGATTCCATCCCGCGGCGTGGAGAGCACGCGATGGATTGCTCTGGTTTCCCACGCTCGAGGGAGTCGCGGTGGTGAATCCAGCGGTCGCCGCGGTGACGGAACGGCCCCCCACCCCGTCGGTCCACGAAGTCCGCGTGAACGGCGCGATTCGCGCCTTGCAGGGCCAGCTGGCGCTGGAATCGGGGCGCCCGAGCCTGGAACTGCACTACACCGGTCTCGGCGTGGCCGCGCCGGAGCATCTCACCTTCCGGTACCGCCTCACGCCCTATGAAAAGGAATGGACTGACGCCGGCCACCGCCGCGTCGCGTACTTCCCGCGCCTGCCACCGGGCGACTATCGGTTCGAGGTGAGCGCGGCGGGACATGCCGGCCTGTGGAGCGCGCCGTCGGAACTCATCGTGCGCGTGGATGCATCGCTCTGGGAAACATCGTGGGTGCGGATCGGGCTCTTGTCGCTGCTGCTGGTGGCGATCGTGCTCCTCGTGCGGCGCCGATTCGCGGCGCTCGATCGCGAGCGTCAGCAACAGCAGGCCCTGGCCCGGGCGCTCATCCAGGAGCAGGAACGCGAGCGACGCCGGATCGCCGCCGCGCTGCACGATGGCATGGGACAGGATCTGCTCCTGGCGGGGAACTACGCCAGGCTGGCGCTCACCAGCGACCCGGGCGCCGCGCGCGAGTACACGGAGCGCTTCGGCGAATTGACCGCCGACGCGCTGCGCAGCATCCGGGATCTCGCACGAACGCTGGCGCCGCGCCAGCTGGAGCACGCGGGACTGCGCGCCGCGCTCCAGGGCGTGATGCGCACGGCAGCGGAGGCGAGCGGCGTCTTGATCACACTGGAGTGCGACGACGTGGACGCCCTGCTCACCGAGGAAGCGCGCATCAACGTGTTTCGCATCGTGCAGGAGGGGTTGAACAACACCGTGCGGCACGCCGACGCCTCGAGTGCTGTCATCCGCGTTCGGCTGGACCCCGGACCGCCCGCGAGTCTGGAGATTCTCGTGGAAGACGATGGCCGTGGATTCGATCAGGCCGCTGCCCGACCGCACGCCGGTCTTGGCCTCGGCAGCATCGCCGAGCGGGTCACGATCCTGGGAGGCACGCTGCGCACGGTGTCGTCCCCCGGCAAGGGCACGCGACACGAGGCGCGGATCCCCGTGTCACACGGCCTGCACGCGGAGCCCGTCCATGCCTGACGGTTTGCCCAGCGTGTTCGTTGCCGACGATCACGCACTGCTGCGCAGGGGCCTGATCGAGGTGATCCGGCAGAGCCGCCTGTACGACGTGGTGGGCGAAGCCGAAGACGGCGAGTCGGCGCTAGCCGGCATCCGGCAGCATCGCCCGGCGATGGCGATCGTGGACGTCGAGATGCCGCGCCGCAACGGGATCGCCGTGGCCGAAGCACTTCGGGGTGACGAGGCGAACACCGCCGTCGTGCTGCTCACCATGCACGACGATCCGGAGACCCTGGAGCGGGCGATCGCCGCTGGGGTCAGGGGGTACGTCCTGAAGGACGGAGCCCTGACCGACATCCTGACCTGCCTCAACCTGGTGAGCGCCGGCCGGATGTACGTGAGCGCGGCGCTCTCCTCGTCGCTGGTAGAGCGCGGTAACCGAGCGACGGCGGCGGCCGCGCAGGGCGGCGCGATTCTCGACCGCCTGAGTCCAGCCGAGCGAAAGGTGCTGCGGCTGGTCGCGCGGAATCTCACGACGGTACAGATCGCGGCTGACCTGGCGTTGAGTCCCAAGACGGTGGAGAACCATCGAGCGCGCATCTCGGCGCGACTGCAGCTGCACGGGCCGCAAGCGCTCCTGCGCTTCGCGCTCGAGCACCGTGCCGAGCTGGAATGACGCCTATCCCAGCCAACATGATGGCGTGCCGATTCGCGCCACCGCCGGCCACCATGAGGGCACGGGTTCTATATCTATGACCTGGCCGTCGCGTCGGGACATCGGCGCCAGCGCCATTCATGGTGCCGGCGCAACGGCGGCGCGCATCTCCCGAACGGCCTCGCGCTCGACGTCCACGGCACGGCGCACCGAGCGAGCTTCCTCCAGCGACGCGGTCATGTCATCCGGGTGACCCACACCGGCGCGCAGTCGCAGCAGATCCAGCCGGAGATTCTCCAGGGCCGAGACCGCGGCCTGGAGTCGCTGGTCGAGCGGCGCGCGCGCCGGACAGTCCGATTCCCGCCACGCGGAAAAGACCCCGGCCAACGATACCCTCCCAGAACCGGCGCAGTGCGCCGGACTGCTCCGCCGTGCCGCGCGTGAACAGCGCGACCACCTTCGTCGGCGCGATTGCGAGCGAGAGGAGGAACCCGGCGTTCACCGCGATGTTGAGCGCCATCGCCACCGCCCGCACCATGGCGTCGTGCTGGATCGAGGGGAGCAGTCCGTACTTCGTGATCCACCAGACGATCACGCCAGCCAACCCGGCGAAGACTGCACGGGCAGCGGGATGCCCGAGACGCCTGGAAAGGCGGTGCGCGCGAGCCGCCTCGTAATCGACGTTGACATCAAGCACCATGGAGTTCGCCACCACCGCGCGGGCCACGTCCCGCTCGTCCAGCCCCGCGCGTCGCACGCCGCGCGCGCTGCGCAGTGGCATGAGCGCCACGATCACGGTCACCGCGGAGCGTATGCCGATGGCGGGATCGAGCGGATGGCCGGGCAGCCCCGGACGCGGCACGATCCGCGGAATCACTTCCAGCACGCCGAACCAGACGGTCCCCAGCCCGATGGCCTGCGCCGCCGCGGTGCGGCCCGACGCGAGAAACTCACGAATGCTCGGCGCAATCTCAGCGCGCACCACCTGTGCGTCGGTGACGGCGTCGGGCAGCGCTGCACCGCTCGCAGGACGAGCGGCGGGATCCTTGGGCAGGAGCCCGGTCAACCCCAGCGTTGATGCGGCGCGCGCCATCGCGTCCCGTTCGGCGAACTGCTGGTCAACCGCGGCACGCGCGGTTCGAACATCGAACACGGGCAGCTCCGGCGAGATGGCGACGACCGCGCGGCGCATGGGCTGCGCGAGTCGCTGCGGCCGCTCCTCCGATGCGACGAATGCCGAAACCGACATGCCCGGATGCCGCAGGCCCAGCGGCAGAAAGATTCCCGGCGGCGGATCCGCCGTGATGTCGCTCAGACGAAGATCCTCCACGACGGCGGCGATGCGGACGACGTTCCGGTTGTTCGCGCGCATCGGCACCATCCGGCCGACGGCAAGTCGGGGGTCTTCGCCGGCATACAACGCCGCGACGGCCGTTCGAGTCAGGACGACGGTGCCGCTATTCCCGCGCCACGCGCGTTCGCCCGCGACGACGCGCCCCCACCGCGGCGAGGAATCCCGGCGACACGAAGTATCCGGCCCCGACGACCGGTCGCAGGGCCGGGTCCTCGGCCCCGAACACGGCGTTCGACCGGAACAGCGCCGACGTGACACAGCTCGAGCGAAGCGGCGACGGCGAGATCAATCCCGCGGCTCGCACACCGGCATTCCCGCGGTGCGCTCCTCGAACGCGGTCGCGAAGGTCGCGAGACGCGCTCCCTCGATCGCGTGGAGGTGTGGATCCATCGAGAATCGCACGCAGCGGTAGACATCCAGTCATGCGATGAAGCCTTGTGCATCACAGCGAACCCCTGAACATTGAGAGTGCCGCGGAGCCGGTCCGTGCGGCAGGTTCGCCGCGCAGGACGCCACCAGGTGGGGAAACGCATGCTGCGATTCAAACTGCTTGGCACCCTGGTCATCGAGCGCGGCGACGGCACCACGGTCGCGGAGGTTCCTCGCCGGGCGATGGCGGTACTCGCTGTGATCGCCGCCGCGAGTGGCCGGCCCGTGAGCCGGGACACACTGCTGGGATATTTCTGGTCCGAGAGCGACGCCGAGCGCGCGCGCCATCGCCTGTCCGATTCGCTCTCGCTGTTGCGGAGCGTGGTGCCCGAGGGGACGATCCTTGCGACGCGCGATACGCTGCGGCTGAATCCCGAGCGTGCGACGACCGATGTGGCGCGGTTCGAGGCGGCGATGACCGGCGGCCAGCCGGAGCAGGCGGTGGCTGCCTGGGGCGGGCCGTTCCTCGACGGCTTTTTCGTCGCCGGGGCGTCCGGATTCGAGCACTGGATGGACGGCGAGCGCAACCGGCTGGCGCGTCTCTACGCGCGCGCCCTCACGACGCTCGCCGAAGCCACGGAGGCGCGCGGCGCCGCGGCAGACGCGGTGGCGTGGTGGCGCCGGCTCGCGGCGCACGATCCCCTGGATTCGGCCGTCGCGTTGCGCGTGATCGGCGCGCTCCGGCTCGCCGGCGACGAGGCGGGAGCGGTGCGCCATGCGCAGGGGCATGCCGTGCTCCTGCGCGAGGAGTTGGGCATCGAGCCGCCTCGCGGGGTGGCGGCCGTGCTCGAGCAGGGCCGTGCGCGCCCCGCCACAGCGGCGGGCGCAGCGGATGTCGGCACGATGGCTTCCGAACCGCCGGTGGCCGATGCGGCGGTTCTCGCATCCGCCCCTCCCGCTCCCACGCGCGGACCCGCGTCGCGCAGGCGGCTGGCGCCCGGGCGCGCGTCCGTGCTGGTGGGAACGGCTGTGCTGGTCCTGGTCGCCGGTTGGTGGACTGCGCGTCGGGGCGAGTCCGCGGTCATGGGCGGGGCGGAGTTGATCGCGGTGCTGCCGTTCACCACCTCGGGGGAAGGCATGGACGTGCTGCGGGAGGGGATGGTGGACCTGCTGTCGTCCAACCTGGACCAGGTGGGCGCTGTGCGCACGGTCAGTCCGCGCACGGCGTTGCAGCAGTGGCATCGCACCACGGGGGGGCAGGAGGCCGACCTGGCCGCTGCGCTCGCGGTCGGGAGCGCGCTGGAGGCGGGCTCGGTGCTGATCGGCAGCGTGGTGTCGGCGGGCGGCCGCGCGCGCATGGACGCGGAACTGCATCGCGTGCGCGGCGGCCTGCTGGCGCGCGCGCGCGTCGAGGGCTCGCCAGACAGCGTCCTCGCGCTCGCCGACCAGTTGAGCCTCGCGCTGCTACGTGAAATCTGGCAGTCGACGCAGCCGATCCCCACCGCGCGGCTGAGCGCGGTGACTACCGCCTCGTTCCCGGCGCTGCGCAGCTACCTGCGCGGCACGCAGTTCTATCGCACCGCTCAGTGGGATTCCGCGGCCATCGCGTACGAGACGGCCATTCGCCATGACTCCACCTTCGCGCTCGCGTTCGCCCGGCTCAGCGAAGTAGACGGGTGGCGCCGTACGGCGGCGGGCACATCGCAGATCATCGCGTCGGCCGACGCGGCGCTGCGGCACGCGGATCGACTGCCGGAGCGTGAGCGAACGCTCATTCGCGCGCGTCGCCTGTTCCACGACCGCAACCCGGCCGTGGTGGATTCGATGCACGCCTATCGCACGCGGTATCCGGATGACCTGCTGGGGCACTACTACAGCGCGGACATGGCGTATCACGCCAACCCGGTGATCGGCTTCGACCTGGAGGAGTTCTTTGCGGCGTTCGACCGCGTGATCGAGCGCGATTCCACGTTCGGCCCCACCTACCACCATCCGATCGAGGTCGCGCTGACCGCGGGCGACCGGCCGCGTTTTCTCAACTACCTGGCCGCGCTTGGCCGCGCCAGCCCCAACGACCCGCGGCTGCCCTTCTTTCGTGACGCGGAGCGCCACCGCTGGTCGCCGCCGGCAATTGCGGGCCGGGACCTGCTGCGCGACGTGCGCGCGGGGCGCATCGACGCCCTGGCACCGATGACCGGCGTCCTGGCCGCCGCCACGCTCGGAGCCGATGCGCCTCGGCCGGACGACTACCTGCTCTACCTGCGTTCGGCGCCGATGGACGCACACGCCCCGCTCGTGCGCGCGCTTGCCGGGTTGGGGCGGCTGCACGCCGCCGAGCGCGCCCTGGCCGGGCGGGCGGCACCGGACTGGGACAACGGCATCGGCCCGGTGGTGCTGGGATACGCAACCCGCGACTACGCCGAACGCGTGCAGCGTGGGGTGGCCGCCCGCGACCCGCCCGCGGTGCTTCGCGTTCTCACGGCGCTTCACGGGGGCGACGCCGCGGCGGCCCGCGTGGAACTCGTGGCGGCGCGCCTGGCTCCGCGGACCGGACCCGCGATGTCGGATGGGCTGTTCCGCGCGCTCGCGGGGTGGACCGACGTCCTGGCCGGGGACACCGCGCGCGGCGCCGCCGCCATGCGCGCGGGGCTGCGTGACGTCGGGTTCGAGGACGAACGCGCCCGCTTCACCTACCCCGTCCGCCTGCAGCTCGCCCTGCTCGACGCGCTCCATCCGGCGACCCACGACGCGGCGTTCCGGGCCATCGGGTTGCTGCGTACGTCGCCGGGCAATCTGATAGTGTTTCCTTATGGAATGCTGGTGACGGCGCGGGTGTTCGAGCGGGCGGGACAGCCCGCGGCGGCGGCGGCGGCCTATCGGCGGTTCGCGGTGCTGTTCGCTGGCGCCGATGCCGAGCTGCAGCCCCTGGTGGCCAACGCGTTGCGGGCAGCGGCCCGACTCGAGACCGCTGCCCGCTGACGCCGAGGACCATCGCTGCCCGCCTACGTCGTCGGCGGAACTTCACCGGTTGGAGGTGGCAGCGGGTGCTCGATCGGCGTTGGACGGACCTGTATGTGGACCGTCCGCTCCTCCGGCCAGGACTTGCCCACCGTTACCTGCCCGGTCTGGTCGGTGCGCTCGTCGTGGACCGTGAACCTGAATGAATCCATGCTCTCCGGCGTGTTCCAGTATCCGATATTCGGGAGGAAGGCGACCGGCCAGCCCACTTCATAGAAGTTCGTCGCCACCGTGAACGGCAACATGTCCTGCGTGATGATCTGGTTGTCCGAGTTCAGCAGCAGTCCATTGGCCGGGATCGCGGTGATCACGAAACGGATCAGCAAGCCTTGCGAGCTGAAGGGAAAGAAGGTGTCATCCGTGGCGCCCAGCACGATCCACGAACCGGTGTCCTGGGGGACGACGACGTGCGTCGGCGAACACGTGTGGGGAGCGCGATTGCCGTCGGCATGAATCGGGTGGCCGGTGGAATCGTACACCTGAGCCGACGGACACACCGGGTTCGGCGGATCGTTGACGTCCCGCGCGTGGATGATATCGGTCACCGTGGCGCTCTGCGACTGTCCGTCGCTGATGTACCAGTCCCACGAATCGAACGGCGCTCCCACGGATCCCAACGGATAGACGTAGACCAGGGAGGATGATGTGAACCAGTTGTCCGCCGCCGTGATTTCATGCTGCGGTGCATTCCAGCTCCCGTTCGGTGAAACCCGGTATAACGTCCCGTGCTGCGGCAGGCGCGTGATGTACCCGGTGAGGGTGTCGCTCGTCTTGTCGTCGTCGAAGTAGGCCGCTGTAATGCCGGCGAGGGTATTGTGCGCGTACACCTCGTGCACCCTCGGCAGCGCGACCGGCACATCGTTCACTCCCTGGATGTCGACGAACGACAGGACGGCATCGCTGAGCGCGTCGTGGGTGTCGCGCAGGAAATAGACGAAGTTCGAACCGATGGTGTTGCCGAGTCCAAAGACGTTCGGGAGCGGTACGTAGGCGACGAGCCGGTTGCGGTTGGTGACGGGAATGATCGTGTCGCCCGCGGTGACGATCCTGTTGCTGTAGTCCACGGTGCCGTCGTCGTGCACCTGGTACAGACTCCCGAGGAAGGGAGACAACGTCATGAAGGCGCGCAGCAAGTCCGCTTCGTGCCCTTCTTCGATGTCCAGGTCTCTTCCCGTGAGTTCGAGGATCGCCACGCTATCCTCGATGCCTGACGGCCGGACATCCATCACCGCAATCGGCGCTCGATTGACGTGCGGCACCGGGTCCGGTGGCGACTCGCCGAGCACGGTCAGGGAGTAGCTGTCGCTGAAGGCGCCGAGCCGCGCCGTGATGACCGCGGTGCCGGGCGCACGGGCGTATAGCACGGCGGTTTTGCTGACCTCCGTTCCCTCGGCCACTTCGGCCACTTCGGCGTCCGACGAACTCCAGTGTACCGTGCCCTGCACCGAGCGGCCGGCCGGATTGATCACGCTGGCCTGGAGGTCCAGCGTGGCCCCGACCTCCACTTCCAGTTGGGGATCCTGGATCGTGACGGTCATTCCCACCTTGGCGTTTGCCAGGGAGGACGCGAGCGCGGTTGTGTCCGGCGGAGTCGGTGAATCGCAGGCGACGAGCGCGACGCACAGTGTGAGCAACGTCAGGCGTTTCATTTGGTGTCCCTCAGGTCGGGTTCTGGTCCAGCGTGATGGCGCTCAAGATGGAGCGCGCCTATCCGCCAATCATCCGACCACTCAACCGCTTGCCACGTAGCCGCTTACGCCCGCAGTGACGGCAGATGTCCGAGACATCGGAGCCGATTCCCGGTGAAAATCGGTCTACTCTGCGTTTCGCCCGTTGGCGGTGGACGATCTCACCCTGATGCGGCGTCCTCCACGAGGCCCTGCATCGTTCCACACCCAGCGCTGTGTACTTCAGCGCACCGCCAACACCGGCACCTTCAACCCGCGCCACTCCACGTATGCCCGCCGCCTGACCTGTCTCAATCCGTCAGGCCACTTCTGTCTCGACCCGTCCATCATTGCAACCCGCATTCGCGACGTGGTGCGCGAGGTGCTTCGGGCGGAGTAGTCCGCGAGCTACACCAGCGGCACCATGGCCGACGTGTGCAGTTCCGACCCCCCAACCTCCAGCCCCAAACCCCTCCCCCGCCTCACCCGCCCGTGCGCTTCGCGGCGAGCAACGTCAGGTCATCGTGCGGCTCGGCCTGCCGCGTGAACGACCGGAGCGCGTCGATGACACCGGTGACGAGCTCCGATGCGGAGCCGGTGGCGTTCGCCCGCACCACCGCACGCAACCGCTCGCTGCCATACACCTCACCGGTCGGACTCCGCGCCTCCGACAAGCCGTCCGTGAACGCGAAGAGCGTGGCCCCGGGCTCCAGCGTGCCCTTCCCCGCCTTGAACACCCCATCCGGCATCATCCCGAGCGCCGGACCCGTGGGTCGCAGTTCCCGCATGCTGCCGTCCGGGCCGATGATGAGCGCCGGCTCGTGGCCGGCGTTGACATAGTTGACCGTTCCGTACGCCGGATCGAGCACCGCCAGAAAAACGGTGGCGAACATGTTGGTCCGTCCGTGCAGCCGCGCGATGTAGTTGTTGGTGAACCCCGCGACGCGCGTCAGCAGGTCGGCCGGCGTGGCGGCCGCCAGCGACTCCTGTACGTACGTGCGTCGGCCGCCGATCATCTGGATCGCACCGCCGCCCACCGGATCGGCGGAGGCGCGAATGAGGCTGCGAAACAGCGCCATGAACATGGCCGCGCCCACACCCTTGTCGCACACGTCCCCCACGACGAGCACGAGGTTGCCGGACGGCAACAGCAGAAAGGCATCGTAGAAGTCGCCGGAGACCTGGCGGGCTGGGTGCAGCGCGGCTTCGAGCTCCACGCCCCGCGCCACGGGGAGCGACTCGGGCAGGAAATCCCTCTGGATGTTCCGGGCGACGGTCATGTCGCGCCGGAGATTGTCGTGATCCCGCACGCGTCGGCGGTCCAGCGCCGCGCTCACGCGGGCCCGCAGCACGGCCGGCCCGAAGACCTTCGGGAGATAGTCGTCGGCACCCCGCTCCAGACACCGCTCGATGGCGTCGATGTCGTCCGACGCCGAGGCCACGATGACCGGAACGTTCTCCAGCTCGGGATCGCCCCGGAGCGTCTCGACGAACTGCGCGCCACCCCCCTGCATGCCGGGCACGTCCACGTTCAGCAGCACCAAGTCATGCCGCTCGGCCCGAAGCAGCTGCAATGCGTCGTCCGCATCTGCGGCGGCGGACACCAGATATGCTTCCGCCTCCACGCGACGCGCCAGGGCTTCGGCATCCGCGCCAAACTGGCCGACGAACAGCGCTTTCGGGAGAGCGCGGAGCGTGGTCGACGTACCCCTCGCGGGTGTGGGTATGCGGTTCATGCCTGCATCTCGTCGAGCAGGTTGAGCTGCCAGAGGTCGCGGGTGCTGGTGTGGAGGAACGGTTGCAGGGAGAGCATCCCGGTTCTCCCGATGCTCTTCTCCAGGTACCGCAGCTCCTCGAACGTGCGCTTCACGGCGGGATCGGGCGCGGGATCGAATCCGGCCTCGCGCATCATCAGAATGCCCTTGGCCCCGATGCCCAGTTCGGCGCGCAGGCGCAGAAGGCACAGCATATCCACGATGACCTCCGGTGAGAAGCGACTGCGCACGGTCTTGAGATACTCTCCCACGGGCG
>JBBDYA010000036.1:0-31083 GCA_040902005.1 Gemmatimonadaceae bacterium
CAACTGCACTCCTCGAGTCTACGACCTAACTGTCTACTTCGAAGGGGAGCTTACCAGTGGACGGCGCCGTGGCGCTCACCCCCCACCCAGCGTTCCATTCTCGACCCGGTGAAACGTATTCCGTTTCATGCGGTGTTGGCACGAATCGAGCATCCCAGAGACTAGGACTGCTTGACGCAAGTTATACCTTGGGGTTACGTATCAGCAGATCAGCGGATATCCTGCTGAACAGAGCGGCTCATCTACCCTACTGAGAGCGTGCATGACAGGCGAAGACGCCCAGAGTTTCGGCGACGTAGTTGCTGCAGAGCGAAAGCGGAGAGTATGGAGTCTTCGCGAACTCGCTGACCGCGTTCCCAGCGAGAAGGGAAGCCCGATCTCACCGCAGTACCTCAATGACATTGAGCACAATAGGCGCGTTCCTGCGGAACTTGTCATTGAGGGACTCGCAAAGGCGCTCGGGCTCACTAAGGACTACCTCTTTCATTTGGCCGGCAAGTTACCCCCGGACCTAGCGGCCAAGGGCTCATCACCCGCTGTCATTGAGCAGGCTTACAAAGCATTTCGCAAGAATCTCCGGAAGTCGTGAGGTACGTTCCCGACCTCACGGGGCGATTTCACGAACGCCCTCACTTTCAGCCACCCGAGCTTGACAGCATCTGCGAACGGGCACTCGTGGAGCATCTTGAGCGTCGCAACGCCAAGCTCCAGTACCCCATCTCGACGGACTTGCTGCAGACGCTTATTGAAGCACACGCGGCCAGTTTAGACCTGTATGCAGACTTGTCGGGCGAGGGTGCAAGTATCCAGGGTGTTACGGATTTCTTCCCAGGATTGCGTCCCAGGGTTCGCATTGATGCTGGTCTCGCCAGTGAATCGAATCGCGAAGTAAGACTTCGAACCACTTTGGCACACGAGTTCGCGCATGTGCACCTGCACGACTCCCTGTTCCAAATGGAGCGCAAGCAGATCGACCTTTTTGCATCCCCGATGTCTCAACAGACGGAATCGACTGGCGGACATGCGGAGCAGGCGAGCGCCTTCGCGCGCTGCAAGCGCGAAACGATAGTCGGAGCGCCTCCAACTGACTGGATGGAGTGGCAGGCGGGCTACGTCTGTGGGGCTTTGTTGATGCCTCGCAGATTGCTCAAGGAAATCGTACACCGACAGCTTCGCGCGTCCAAGCACCTCGAGGCACTGGAAATCGGTTCCGCACTCGGGCGACAGTTGACCGAGCAAGTCGCCAGCACATTTTTTGTTTCAACCGAAGCCGCGCGCGTGCGGCTAAAGGTTCTCGGTCTAGCAGTGGATAAGCGCGTCGAGCGATCGCTCTTCGAGTAAGGTCCGCCAGCTTCGTGGCTTGCTAGATCGGCTAGCTGCTCTTTATCAGAGCCGCCACCAAGCGTTACCGACTCGGGCGGCTTCTTTGTGTGGTCCTGTCTAGATCTGGGATGGGTGTCCACCAGTTCTACGGGCGTTGCGTCCGCCCCTCGCCAAACGCGGCTCCTGGCTAAGCCAATATAGCACGATGCAAGGCAGCCCTTGCGCCCGTGCCCCGAGAATAGTACGCTTATCTGCGTAACGGCGGATCGGCAGATTACCGGATTCGCAGCCGGAGCTGCACCAATCTTGAACGACAGGAGCTTGCGATGGCCAGACGGTACAGCGGGAACATGAATGGCGAGAAGTATCTCGCTAACACCAGCGCTTCCAAGCGGGAGGTGCACGATCTGGACAACGAGAACACGAATTGCCAGATCGACGAGATCATCCGAGCTGGTCACGACAAGCCGTACACCTCACTCGGGGCCGCGCAATCCGCCGGCTTCGACAACTGCGCTTACTGCCTCGGCGGCTCGAAGCGCTAATAGGAGACAATGCATGAGCGGGAAGAAACTTACTCCAGGAAGTAAGGCACCGGCTTCGGCTCAGTACGAGATCGTGGGCCCCCGCGGTGGCCGCACCGGTGCTGAGCGCACGGTGGTGCGTGGCGAGCCGCTTCCTCCGACGCCAAATAAAGGAGAGACATACCGCATAGCCGACCGCACGAACAACGGCTCTGGAAATCCGAAGCGGTAAGCCACAGCGTGCGGGTCACTTGCGAGTGGCCCGCCGCGCTGTCCGCAGAACGCGCGCCGCTGGCTTACAAACCTGCCGATAGACAGCTCGCCTAACCCCTGTAGCACGCAAGTGGAACGGAAGGCGTCGAGCACCGTTAATCCGTGCGCGACACGGGGAAGAGAAGGCGAAGAACGCCGTCGGAGTTGGCGTTATCGGCGCCGGCATTGGTGGGCTGATCGGAGGGCCGGCAGGTGCGTTCATTGGAAGTTTGATCGGAGCCGTGGTAGGCCACGATCTCGACCCTGACGAGGTGTAGATGAAGACTTACATCATTGGCTATGACCTCAATCGTCCAGGCCAACAGTACACGGAACTCATCAAGGCAATCGAGGCCTACGGCACCTACTGGCATCACCTCGATTCAACTTGGATCATCAAGACGGACGATTCGGCCGCCGGGATTCGCGATAATCTACGTCAGTTTATCGACTCGACCGATGAACTACTAGTGATTCGTCATCAGGGCGATGCCGCCTGGAGCGGCATCAACGATCGTGGCTCGCAATGGCTTATGGACCATCTCTGATTGCGCGCAAGGCGACGTGCGTGGGGTGATCGCTCAGCTTTGTCGCGTTCTAACCCGACGCCTAACTCCTGAGGCCTGGCAATCCGGAGTTGGCAATAAGCAGGGCCGGAGCGCCGGCGCCGGCTCGGCGTTCCACGCTCCGCGACCGCACGGTGAACGTTTCTTCCATTGGTTGGGAGTCACTCGCTCCTGAAGGTGTGAGAGCAACAGCGTATGAAATGCCTCGCGTGCTTCACGGTCGTTGATCGTTCGCGGCGCCCCCCCAGTCATGGGTTCATTATATGCACCAATTGGCCTCTATTGCAAGTTCGCGCATATAATGAATGCCTTGGATGTTCGTCGCAATGAGGTGCCTGACGCCTTCGATCCGAGACGGGTCATCAAACTGGCTGGAATGCGCAAGGGAGCGACGGTTGTCAAAGTTTTGAGACTACGGCCGCCTGAGATCCCCCCCCCCGTCGCCCCACCTGTCATGCGCCTTCCGGACGCAGCTCGAGTCGCCATCTGGAACGGCGACTACCAGAGCTGCAGCAGCACGAGCCGCAACAGCCCCCCCGCCACCAGCGCCACCGCCGTACTCGCCAGCGTCCCCACCAGGAAATACTCAGCAAAATCCCGAGACTCCAGGTCCTTGCTCCGGATCAGCCCCTTCGCCGCGATGATGAACCCCATCGCCGCGTAGCTCCCGCCAGCCACCAACCACGACAGCAGCAGCCGCTCGATCACCCCGATCAGCCGTCCACGGTTGTACTCCGCCTCATCCACCTGCTGCTGCTGCTGCGCCCGTGGCAGGCTCCCCGCCTTCGTCAGCGTCGCTCTCACCACCTGCGTCCCGCCGCGGATCACGAACAGCGTGATCGCCGCGCACAGCACCAGCGCCGCCACGCGCCCATCAGAAAGCGGCAGTGACACCGGCGCCACCAATGGTCGCACCGCCACGTTCCCCAGCAGCACCGCCGACAGCCCCACATAGGCCGCCGTCGTCCCCAGCTCCAGCTCCGCGCCCCGCGTCTTCCACGCGTCCGCCCCGCGCTCCCGCGCCCACGACAGCACCAGCGCCAGCAGCACGCCGGTCAGCGCGATGAGCAGCGCCCGCGCCGGCAGGCGCCCCAGCACGATGACCGGCACCACGATCAGCATCACGATCTTCGGGATCGCGTGCCCCAGCCAGTTCGTGTGCGACGGCAACTTGAGGCGCGACCACGTGCTCCACGTGGGCGGCATGTAGTACAGCGAGAACACCCACGCCACCAGCAGTTGCGCCCACGACAGCAGCGCCG
This sequence comes from Gemmatimonadaceae bacterium, assembly GCA_040902005.1. Lineage (GTDB taxonomy): Bacteria > Gemmatimonadota > Gemmatimonadetes > Gemmatimonadales > Gemmatimonadaceae > DASPMP01. The sequence goes on from JBBDYA010000036.1 coordinate 3,928, forward strand.
CGCCCGTGACCGGCCACGCGATGGTCATCACGCAAGCTCCCGCTCCACGATCCCGGCGATCTCGTCCGCCCGGCGCCACTCGTGCTCCAGCAGCGCCAGCTCGCCGTCCATCGCGCGACGCTCCGCGTCCTCGTGCGCCGCGATCTCGATCGCCAGCATCTCGTCGCGCGAGTAGTGCTTCATCAGACGCGCGCCCCGGCTGGCGGAGCGCGCCACCCGCGCGAACACCTGCGAAGGATGCCCCGCCCCGCGAATCCGCTCCACCGCGTCCCGGATCTCGGCCCGCGTGCCACCCTCGTAGTTCATCCGGGGCGTGAGGTGCCGCAGCACGTTCACCGCCGCCGGGCCGCTGATCCGCGCCGCGCCGTTCTCGTGCATCGCGCGCACCTCCCAGTCGCTCTCGCCGCGCGCCGCCAGCTCCACGTGCTCCAGGTGGTCCAGGCGCACCGTGATCTCCGCGTCGCCCGCCCCGCCGGGCCTGCCGCGGTACACCGCCGGTCCCCCCGACTTCAGCTTCAGCACGCGCCACACCAGCTTCTGTCCCATCGTCCCCGTGGCGATGATCCCCATCATGGGAAGCAGCGGCAGGCCGGTCGCTGCGAGGGTTGCAACACACGCCAGAAATACGGTGCCCGCGGTGTTCAGGTGGTGGCGCCGGGCCAGCGACCGCCCGTAGCGCCACGACGCCAGCTCGGGCCAGGGCGCCCGGCCGATGCGCACCAGCTCCACGCCGGAGTCCAGCCGGGCCAGCCCGATGTTGTCGCTCGTGGCCCCCCAGCGCGCGTCGCGGAACGTGCGCTCCAGCCCATCCAGCGCCCCGCCCCGCTCGTCGGCGTCCAGCGGCGCCATGTTCCACCGTCGGCACTTGCCGCACACCACCCACAGCCGCGCATGCTCGGCGTCGTACGCCAGCCGGCGTCCCACCGGGAACTGCTCCAGCAGGTCGTTCTCCCCCAGGCGCCGGTTGCAGAAGATGCACGCGTGCTTCATGAGCGTTGGTTATGCCGCCGCGCTTGCAGCTGTCGCCCGCGGGTCCAGGTCCACCCAGCGGATGAACTGGTCCCCCGCCCTGGCATTCGGGTAGAACCGCCGTTGCTGGCGCAGCACCGACGTGCCGTTCCGGCTCCCCTTCTCGTTGGTGTTCCCCTCGATCGTCTCGCAGTCGTACCACGGGTTTCCCGCGGGCGTGGCCCCACACGCGTGGACGTGCGCGATGAACCCCGTGTGCGCGAAGCGCCGCAGCTCCGGCTTGAAGATCAGGAATACGTCGCCCACCATCGCGTGGCTCACCAGCACCCCCTTGCGGCTGGCGAACGAGCCCAGGACGTAGCAGCTCGCGGTCGCGGGCAGCGGCCAGCTGCTCCTGCGTGACGCGTAGTCGTAGTGGCTCCAGCGGCCCACGTGGTGCACGAACGCCGCGCACCACGGCTGGCCGGCCGGCATCTGCACGCCGCCGAGCATCAACTCGATCATGAGGCCGCGGTTGTCTCCTCCTTCCTCGCGCAGCCCGATGAAGGCGGACGCCGTGGCCACGACCAGCGCCGGCGTGAGTGGAATCATGGGCGTGCCTCCCGGGAGGGTCCCTGGCCCACGCGTACGATGCCGTCGGCCACCCGCGCAACCTCCCCCTGTTCCACCCGGACCACCTGGCGCGCAGGCTCGCCCTCCTCGTCGAGCGCGTACACCAGCACCGTGCCCCGGTGGACGACGATCTCCGTCGCATCCGGGAACGCCGTGACGGTCGCGTTCGAGTAGAACGGCGTGAGGCGCGCCGTCGCCGTGCGGATCTCCAGCGGCTCCCCTCCACCGCTGCGGCTGCGCATCTGGTACTCCGCGCGCCCGCGCAGTCGCACCGCGCGGCGTGACCACATCCCCATGCCGCGCTGGAACGACAGCCTCGAGTCCGGATAGACCGTGACGGTAGTGCTGTCGGGCAGCCGCGCGGTGGTCGTCTCGATCGCCCCGGTCTCGATGTGCATCCAGTTGAAGCGCTCGTCAAATGCGTCGCGGCCCACGGGCAGCCCCACGACCAGCAGCAGGATCGCGGCGACGCCGAGCACCCGGCGCCACCGCTGGGCGCGCGTGCGCTCGCGGACGCGGGCGACGTACGCGGCCAGCTCCGGATCGTCGCGCGACTCCAGTGCCTCCAGGTCGGCGATCCCGGCCCGACGGCGGAACTCCGGCCACTCGCGCGCCATCTCCGCGTCGGTCAGCGGCGGCGCCTTCCAGGCATCGAGAATCGGCTCCGCCACCGCGCGGAACACCGGGTCGGTCGCCAGCCGCTTCGACAGCTCGGCGACACGCTCCGCCGGCAGCTCCTCGTTGGCGAGCTGCACGGCGAGGTCGGCCAGGTCGCCGTGTTCGTCCGCCAGCTCCGGCGGAATCCGATCATCGTTGTTCTTCATCATCTGTTTGTTCCCCCACGGAGGCGTCCTCTGGGGAGCGCTCCCGGTACATCGTAGCCTTGGCCCGCCAGCGATTCCCGCAGCAGTTCCTTCGCCCGCGTCAGGTGCCAGCGCGCGGTATTCACCGTGATCCCCAGCTCCTCCGCGACGGAGGCCATCTCCCAGTCACGCTCGCTCGCCAGCCGGTACACCCGCGAGCATGCCTCCGGCATCCGATCCACCGCCCGCGCGATCGACTCCTTCAGCGCACGCTCGTCAGTCGCCAGGTGCGCCTCCTGCTGGAGCCGCAGGCGGGGGACGATGTCCACCACGTGCGCCGGCTCCGCGATCTCCATCCGCTGCTTATGTCGCAGGTGATCGGCGAGCCGGCACCGCAGGATCCTCGCGAACAGCCCGTCCACCTTCGTGTCGTCCAGGGTGCCGTTCGAGTAGCAGGCGATCCAGAGGTCGGCGAGCACCTCGTCGGCCAGCTCCTCCGCCTCGTCCTGTACGTACCCGTACGCCATGCGCACCGCCTTGCGCCGCAGCCTGCGGTACTGCGCCTCGAACCACTCCTCCGCCATCGCGAGCGTGACGGTGTCTTCCGCCGGGCGCGCGGCTGACGGCGCGGGGGCGGGCGCCTTGGGTTCACGGGAAAGGAAGAGTCGTGGCATGTGAGGTTTTCTCAGGTCTTCATATAGCAATTCGCTGGAGAAGGGGGAAATGATGGTCCAGGGTTCGTAAACCCCGCCAGGAGGCCTCGAACTGAACACTGACCATCATTTCCGGGGTCTCCAGCGAATTGTGTATGTAGAGGGCGAGAAGGACCCGGACCTTCCGGAGGAGGGAAGGCACCGTCCGGGACCTGTAGCCCCCCACCGGCGAATACGAGCCATCGGCCGACGATTGGGCCACAACCCGCCGGTGATTGGGCGACAGGCGGCTGGCGATCGGGCGACCACCCGTAGGCGATTGCGATGAAGCCGCCGGTGGATGGGTGACCGCCCGCGGGTCATTGCGATGGCACCGCCAGTGGGTGCGTGACAACCGGTTCGCGGTTGGGTGACAACCGGTTGGCGATTGGATGACAACCCGCCGGTGATTGCGATGACGCCGCCGGGGATTGCGATGACGGCGCCGGCGATTGCGATGACGGCGCCGGCGATCGGGTGACCACCCGCCGGTAATTGCGACGAGGCGGCCGGCGATTGGCTGACTACCCGCCGGCGAATGCGCGACACCGGCCGCCCATTGGGCGCCAACGTTGACCATGGACGTCGGCGCGGTAGCTGGCCGGACGCGACGGACGCGCGTGCCGGCCGGGAAGCACCAGGCGCGTCCAGGAACCTTCATTAGGAGGAGCACCATGTTGGCGAAGCACAAGCAGCCGATCGAGATGTACCAGCGGGCCCAGGACTTCCTGGGGAGTATCGCCCCCCCGCAGTCCGCGGCGTACGCCAGGCACAAGGAGTCGCTGGACGCGGTGGTCGCGAAGCTGGTGGAGTTCTCCAGCGAGCGCGCCGGCGGCCAGCGCCAGAGCCGGGCCGAGGTGATGCGGAACCGCACGCTGCGGCGTGAGCTGCGGGAGAAGCACATGGCGCCGCTGGCCCAGGTGGCGCGGGCGCTGCTGGGCGACGTGGAAGGAGTGGAGCGCACGCTCCGCGTTCCCTCGGCGAACCTGAGCACCACGAAGCTGCTCGCCGAGGCGGAGGGCATGCGGAAGGAAGCCGCGGCCCTGGAGCAGCAGTTCATCGAGAACGGACGGCCGGCCGACTTCCTGGCGGCGTTCGACGCCGTGGTGAGCCAGCTGCGGAGGACGCAGTTGGGGAAGGCGCAGGGGGTGGGGCGCTCGGTGGGCGCGCGGACCGCGATCACGAAGGTGTTGCTCCAGGCGCGGAAGACGCTGGCGATCATCGACGTGATCATCCGGGAGAGCTACCGGGAGAACGCCGACCTGCTCGCCAAGTGGAAGCTCGCGAAGCGGGTGCAGCTGGTGCCGGGCGGCAGCTCGCCTGTCCCTGCGACTGGCGGTACGGCCGACGAGAACGTCGGCGAGGGATCGATCGCCGCCTAGGGAAGCTCTGAAAAACCGGGCTGGCTGCGAGGTGTTCCGGCCGGCGCGATCATAGTACCAACACTTGGTTCTTCCGGGAATTTCGGGAACCCTTCAGCGCGGAGGTCGTGGGTGGATGGATCAGGCGGGCGGCTGTTTGGCGCGGATACAAGCCACGGAGGGGGCGGAAAGTGCAGCGGATCATGATTGCTGTTGTCCGCGGCGGTCGAGTCTCTTTCGCCACATCACCAAGGAAGTTGATCCGTTGATTCTTCCGTAACCTCCGTGGCTTGTATCCGCGCCAAACAGCCGCCCGCTTGATCCATCCCTCCGTGACCTCCGTGCCCTCCGTGGTTCGGACGCTGGACCCACCTTACGAGCCGCTAATGCGGCAGGAGGCAGGTATGAAGAGAGGAGGCGGAGTGCACACGGTGCCGTCCGGCGAGGGGCGTGGCTGGTGGAACAAGGTGGACGGCGAGGTGCTGACGCGTCACCGGCTCAAGGAGGCGGCCGAGGCGACGGGCCGGGAGATCGCGATCAAGCTGGGCGTGGAGCACAGCATCCACAATTCGGATGGTACGATCGAGGAGAGGAAATCCTACGGCCAGGCTTGACGCGGCCGAATGTCATAAAACTCATGCTTCGTGTCATGAAATGCTGCTTGACCGACATAACCGGTTGCAGCACAATCGCTCCATGCCCGCCATGCGCTACCTGACGCTGCTCCTGGTCCTGCTGCTGTCCGTGGGCAGGGCCCCTCGCGCCATGTCCCAGGACGCGTCCGTCCCGCGCGTCAAGGACGACGCCGTCGGCTGCATCCGCGTTCGCGCCTCACCGCAGGCGGCGGCTGCCGAGCTGGGATGCGTGTACGCGGGCGCACAGTTGCGCCTCGTGGGCTCCGCCCCCTACTGGTGGCGCATCGAGACGCTCGACACCCCGCCCCGCGTCGGCTGGGTCGCCAAGAAGTTCATCCAGGAACCCACGGCCCCGCCTTCCACGGAGACCACCATCCGCGAGGACGCCTGGCTCGAGGTCCACTTCGTGGACGTCGGCCAGGGGGACGCCATCTGGATCCGCACCTTCGACGACGGCATCGCCGGCAACCGACGCTACGACGGGCGCAACATCGTCATCGACGGCGGCCCGGACGGCTCTGACGGAAGTAACGCCTTCCTGCGCTACCTCTACGCGCACGCGCACCAGGGCGCCGTCATCGACGCGATGATCCTCAGCCACCCGCACGACGACCACTATCCGGGCGCCATCGGGCTGCTGCGCCACTTCGACGTCATGAGCTTTTACGACGGCGGCTTCCCGAAGACCGGCGTGAAGTACGCCAACTTCCGGTCCGTGGTGGACGGCAAGCGCGTCGGCGGCCAGCCCATCCGTCAGTACGCCGGGATGCAAAACTTCGCCACGCCCAACTGGGGTAGCGAGCTGCGTGCGGAATTCCTCTATGCCTGGCCCGGCGCTGGGCAGGACACCGCCCTGGGCTCCGCGAGTACGCTCGAGAACAACGCGTCGGTCGTGCTCAAGCTCACCTACGGCGACCACAGCTTTCTCTTCATGGGCGACGCCGAAGGCAAGGGACGCAACGATCCCGCCGACGAGCCTCGCTACGTGGAGCGCCGCCTCCTGGCCAATCCCGGTGCCGCCGCGCTGCGATCGACGGTGCTCAAGGTCGCGCACCACGGCAGCGAAACCTCCAGCACCCTGCCCTTCATCCGCGCCGTCGATCCCCGCTACGTGGTCGTGATGTCCGGCCGCCGCAGCTACGGCGGCACGTACCTCCCCGACGCCAGCACCCTGGGGCGCTACTGCGCGCACAACCCCGAAACAAGGATCCTCCGCACCGACCAGGACGACGAGCAGGAAGGCCGCACGGCGTCCACCGATGCTGACGGCGACCACATCGTCATCCGCACCAACGGCAAGGCCATGCTCGTGCAGGCGTACTCCGCCGGCGTGCAGATCACCCCAACCGCGTGCCGTCCCTAGGAAGCTTTGAAAAACCAAGGGCTAGCTGCGAGGTGTTCCGGCCGGCGCGATCATAGTACCAATACTTGGACGACCATGACACGAGCCCTACGTGTATGTTCACAGCGTTCTCGTCCAAGTATTGGTACTGGATCGCGCCGGCCGGAACACCTCGCAGCCAGCCCGATTTTTCAGAGCTTCCCTAGGGCGGCGGCGCATCAAGGAGAGCGCGTATGAACCCCGAGGTCGCCTACTCATCGCTCCTGGAGACGAGCGCCATCGTCGGACAGGTCGTGTTGATCGCCATGCTGCTCGAGCGCGCCCTCGCCTTCCTGTTCGAGTACCACTGGTTCGAGGTGCTGAACAAGCGCGTACAGGGGCTGAAAGCCCCCATCGCTTATCTGCTCTCCCTGTTCATTAGTCGCATGTACGGGCTGGACGTCATGGCCGAGATCTTCCGGCAGGAGGGCGAGCCGGTGGTGGTGACCTGGATCGGGTCGTTCATCACGGCCGGCGTCATCGCCGGCGGCAGCGCCGGCGCGATCGTTCTCTTCCAGAACTGGTTCAACTGGGGGCGGGAGTCGCGCAACGCGAGCATCGCGGCGAAGACCCAGACCGCGGAGGCGTTGAAAAAGGAAGCCGAGGCGCGGCACGCGCACGCTGAGGCCGAGCGCATTGCATCGCTCACACGGAAGATCGCGAATACGGCGGAATTCGAGCAGTACAAGGCACAGATGATAAAGCAGTTGGGTGACGAGAAGTTCCATGCGTTGATGGGACCAGCAATGGGCGTGTCATGAAGCGCCGCGCGGCGCGTGGCGGCCGAGCACCTCGCGCCAGGCGGTGAGACCGGCGTCATACTCGCGCCAGCCGGCGGACTGCGCCCGATTGCTGAGGCTTTGCTGACTGATGCCGAGCGTCTCCGCGACGATCTTCTTCGACCCGCGCGACCTGCGCAGCGCCGCGACGGCCGAGCGCTGCGTCTCCACCAGATGGTTCCAGTGCCAGGTGAGCAGGTCGCCCAGCGCCTGGAGCAGCGCGTCGTCACCACCGAAACCCGCGAAGCCGACGCCGTCGCGCGTCGCGCTCCGGATGGACTCCATGCGCGCGCGCGCGGCGTGCCACGCGGGACCGTCGGTGCCCAGCGCCGCGGGCCGGAGCTCCGTGGAGAGCATCCCGCGGCTGGCCACGAGCCGGAAGCCGATCCCGGGAATGTCCTCGCGCAGGTCCTGCACGATGTCCGGAAAGACGGCCGGGTCGTCGAGGATCCCCTGGAACTCGTCGCCGATCGTCACCAGGAAGTCGGCGAGCACCGCCGCGCGGTAGCGCGTGTTGATCGTTTGCATCGCCGCGTCCAGCTGACCTTGGAGCTCCGCGCGCCGCTGGGGCGGCAGCTGCCTCGAGGCGACCACGTCGCCGATGACGGCGATGACCGGCGTGGGGTGGGGGTTGGCCATACTATAAGAAGGAGGTGGGGCGGCAGCCGGATTACACGAAATAACGTGAAATTGACCGATTACACGATATTACGTGTAATGAGGCGGCTGTCAATACACGTTTTGCTGATGTGCATGGGAAGGGTCGACATTTTATACACGTCCTTACAATGCGTATAGAAAACCACCATTTTCTATACATGTCTCGCCCAGAGCCGGCTTTCGGTGGCTGAAGTCAGCGCCCTTTTCGGTCTCGATCCGACGCGGTTCGAAACCACGGACATCCTCAAGAAGGTGGGCTCGGCGGGACGCCAGCTCGCCGAGCTGAAGGGGGTTGCCGCCTCCATCCCCAACCAGGGGATCCTGGTCAACACGCTGGGGCTCCAGGAAGCCAAGGACAGCTCGGCGATCGAGAACATCGTCACCACTCACGACGAGCTGTTCCGGGATGCCGCCTTCCCGGAGGCCGCTTCGAGTCCGGCGGCCAGGGAAGTACTGCGCTACCGGCAGGCATTGCACGTTGGATTCACCAACGTGGTGCGCCACCGCATGATCTCGACGAACCACATCATCGAGATGCAGCGGGAGCTCGAGCGCAACGAAGCCGGATTCCGCAAAGTGCCGGGAACGATGCTCAAGGACCAGGCGACGGGAAACGTCATCTACACGCCGCCGCAGGATCACGCCACGATCGTTGCGCTGATGTCGGATCTGGAGCGCTTCATCAACGACCACACGCGTTTCGATGCCGATCCGCTGGTTCGAATGGCCATCATGCACCACCAGTTCGAGAGCATTCATCCGTTCTACGACGGGAACGGACGCACCGGGCGAATACTCAACGTGCTCTACCTGGTGCTCAACGGCTTGCTCGACACTCCGGTGCTGTACATGAGCCGCCACATCGTGCGCACCAAGACGGACTACTACCGCTTGCTCCAGGCGGTACGCGACGGCGACGCATGGGAGGAGTGGGTGTCGTACATTCTCACCGCGGTGGAGGAGACTGCGCGCGAAGGTATCGACACCGTCACCGCGATCCGCTCGGCGCTGCTCGCGCTCAAGCACCGCATCCGCGCGGATTACAAGTTCTACAGCCAGGACCTGATCAACAATCTCTTCGCCCACCCCTACACGAAGATCCAGTTCGTGATGAACGACCTCGGAGTGTCGCGCCTGACCGCGTCGCACTATCTCGAGGCGCTGACCGAGGGGGGGATACTCGAGAAGCGGAAGGTTGGCCGAACGAACTACTACATGAATCGGGCGCTGGTGGACATTCTCGCCGGCGAGAGCATGATCTCGGGAGAGGTCCCGCACTAGTCAGGTGCGTTACAAATCGTGAGGTGACGGCCGTCAAAGCCGGCCAGTATGGCTCTGGACTCGGCCGGGCCGCCGAGCGTATGCTCGGCTACCACCAACGGAGGTCGCGATGTCGTTCACAAGCACGAGCGTCAGCCTGGGCGCTTCGACTGGCGGCCATAGCTGGTGGCGTGTTTGTCGTCCTGATGCTGGTGAGCGACGTGTTGAGAAGATGAACGCCCGCACCATACGGTATCCGTGAGCATTGAAGGCTCTTTCCGGGACTTCCCGGAAGAACCCAGGTACGGTGTGCTACCGCCGATCTCCGATCGTCCGCGCGCTCATGGAAGCGAGCGTGCCGTCCGCGTGCAGCCACTTCGCGTCGGTCACGTCGGGACCGATGCCCGGATAACCCTTCGCGTTCAGGCCGTGGCAGCTGAAGCACAGCGCTCCGCCCGACTTCCCCTCGAACACCTTCTTCCCCTCGGCCACGAGCGCGGCTGAAATCGTGTCGGCGGCCACGGCCTGCACGCGGGCATCGGCTGCGGGGTGCGCGCCGGCGCCCGCGGTCACATAGCGCTGAAGAAATCCCACCGGCGTGTTCTGCTCGCCCAGCCGCAGCGACACAACCGGTGCGTTCGCGTCCACATAGTTCGCCAGCCCGGTAAACGCCCAACGTCCCAGGGGCCCCTGCGGCTGGAAGACCAATTCGCCAAGTGCGGGCCCGAACACCCGCACGCGATTGGTCGCCGCGCTGCCGCCCCCCCCCACGGATTCGCCGCCGGAGTAGCCCAAGGCGCCGAGTCGCAGCGGTCCCACGTCCTGGGAAAAGCGCAACGCGAAGGTCTTGTAGCCGTCCTGGTCGTACTGGCGGTCGGCGTTCGCCGTGTTCTCATCCGGAGAGAACTCGAAGCCGTTCGCGGCGAAGGTTTCGCCGAGGGGGGTGAGTCGCGGGATGGGCGAGTGGCACGAGGCGCAGCTCAGGCCGTATTTGCGGGCGAAGGCAGGGATCCCGGCCGACGCCGTGTCGGCGCAGGTGGCGAGCGCGATGGCGATCGTGAGCGGAAGGGCCAATTCCCTGCGCATGGCGTCTCCAGGAGAGGGGAGGTGCGGGCACACAGTTCAGGCCACGGAAATATGATCGCGGCTCGTGCGCGACACATGGGGGAAACGCCTTTATGGTGTAGGGCTTTCCTTCGGACGCGGGCTTTTGGGCTGGAGCGATGGTGGCTATTCGGGCGCTCCAATCACAAGCGGAGATCCAGACCAAATATCAGCCGTCGGTGCTTGACGGTGGTCAGCACTCCTCCGCGCGGCTGTTGAGTCGGTACCCAGGCAGCCCCGATTGAAAGGCCGGCACTGCCGACCAGGTGGCCGATCGTTCCACCAACAATGAGCTGTTCCCCCGGCGTTCCCGGAAGGATGTTGGTGCCCACGAAGCCGCCCACTGGAGAGCGCTGCCATGGCTCCTTCCACCAAAAGCCGCGCATCTCGAGCGGCTTGGGCAAATTCACTACGATCGTGACGTACGTGCCGAAGGTGGTGTTGGTTCGCCCCTCGGTCAGGCGAAGATTCGCATCATAGGTCGGCACGCTCCCTCCAGTAACCACGCCGGCGAGAACGCCGAGCTCGAAACTCCGCTTCTTGAGGTTCGCGACGTTGGCGTACACGCTTTCCAGCCGTTGAGCGCTGTCCGTGGGGGCGTACGCGAACCACTTGTTCGGCGGCGGCGACAATGACAATTGGACCTGTGCGTTCTCGATCAGACCCAGCCGCGCGAATCCGCCGAAAAGCGTGCGCGCGGTATCAGCGCCGATCGGGCGAAGCCAGATCGTTCGGGTGGAATCGATGACGGTAGGAGCGCTGGCTCCCACCTCCAAGCCGAATCCCTTGGCGAATGTCTTGATCAGATTGATGATCACGGGGTCAGGCGGCACTGCCACCGTGCGACGCGTGAACCTGAGGTCCACCGTATCGATCTCCGCCCGAGTCAGCTCTGTCCTGGCCGCGAGCAGCGCCGCGGATGCCGCGCCGGACTTGGTGGCCGCGTCTGCCGCATCCAGCGCGGCCTTGTCAGCACGATCGCGCAGTGCCGCATCGCTGGGGTTGGCAATGCTGGCCTCACGGGTGTCGGCTATCCGCGTCAGCGATACCCGCGCGGCCGAATCCCACATCCCGGCTGCGATGGACTTCGCCACACTCTCCGCCTCGAGGCCCGCGAGCCGGATGTGTGACGCCGCGGTAAGCGACGCGGCAGCCTGCATCGGTCGCTCAGCGAATACCATGGCCCAGACGAAGCGCTTGTTGCGGAGCTGGGATCCATAAACGCTGTCGGCCACGACGCACTGCCGCACGCCGCCTCTCTCGTCTATGTACACGATCCATGCGGGAAGCCCGGGCTGGTACTGGGTCAGTGCGAGCTTCAGGACCTCCTCCCACTTGCCGTTACGGAGAAGTCTCCGCAACGAGTCCGTGCTGACTGCGCTCAGTTGCCGCAACGAGTAGCTTGGCAGCGCGTCCCCTTTGAGCATACTGGGCTTGCCACCACAGTCGGTGAGCTGCGCGTTTGCATGACCCCAGGGCAACATCACGGCACCCGCGAGTACGGAAGCACGTAGCCATTGATTCTTCATAGCCCTGTCCCGATGGCGATGCGGACGCTGTCGCTGATCGTGCGTCCGTCTCTGGTATAGGCGGCACGGACGAACACGCTCCCGGTGTCGGTCCCGAGAACGATCAGGCGCGTGCCCGCCGACTGCGAGCCCGCGATCATCGAATCCACCGACACGCGCGCAGACACCTGGCCATTGGACGGGCTCGTCACCGCGAAGCGCATGAAGCCACCGGGGCTCACCGCGCCGCGCTCCCTCACGAACGTCGCCGTGACGTCTGATCCGCTTCCCGCCGTTGGTGCGACGACGACCGGCGACGCCGTGACGTTCAGCCAGGTGGGAAGAGCCGGAACGAACACGATCGATTGCGTCCGGGCGACGCCCCCTGCCACCGCGGTCACGTTTATCACCGCCGCATCCTGCGGGGCGCGCAGGAGCGCGCGCGCCTTCCCGCTGCTGTCTACCGGTACGGAGATGCTCGCCTGGCCATTGGTGAACGTGCTCCCCGTCGTGGTGAATGCCACCGCCGCGTTCGTTGTCTTGAAGGCCGTGTCGACGGTGGCGGTGAGCGTGTCGATGCGAACGTTGTCCGCCGTGTCGATGGACGCCGAGACCTCCAGAGAGATCAGGCCCCGATTGCCGGCTGCCGGCGACGAGCTGTCCGCGATACCGCACCCCGCACTTGCCAGTATGCCGACCAGCCGCACGATGTCCGCTCTGAATAATTGTCTTGTCACGTCGCTTCCGATGAGGGTTGACCAATGCGTGCGTGCTGCCGTGCGTTTTGGGCTCGCGCCCCCAAACTGTCACACGAAAGCTTCTGACGCCAGACGCGTAAGTGCGTGTACGGTCGCACCTGTGGTTCACGGATATGAGCAAGCATTAATAATGCGCACTTCTGGGGCCTGCCCCGCTCCGCTCCTCGCGCGCGTACGTAGGGCGCCGAAAGCGGCGGCTAGGGGCTACGCGTCGAGATCACGTCTCCGGACCTCACCGCACGATAATGCGCACCTCGGCGGTGTGCGGCGCGGGAGCGGCACGGCGCCGGAACGCGGGGGCGCCCTGGTCGAACGCGGTCAGGACGCGCAGCGTGTACTCGCCGGGCGCCGGCGTCCAGGCAAAATCGTAGGTCTCGCCCACGTTGATGCGCAGCCGCGCGGGCGTCTCCCGCGCCTGCGACGGCGGCAGATCCGCGCCGTCCTTCGCGACCGCGCGCCACGGCTGCACCCCGCCGTCGGCGCCGAGCAGCGTCACGCGCTTGTCGTCGTCCGGGCTGATGTGCATGAACCGCAGGCGATACGTCTCACCTGCGCGCAGCGCGATCGGACTCGGCTCGGTCTCGCCGTTGATCGCCGCGGGGGGATCGTCACCGACGCCGAGTGACCCCAGCAGGAACACGCGGTCCCCTCCCCGCTCCGGGTCCCACGCCTGGCCGGGCTCCAGCACCAGCAGCGGACCGTACAGTCCCTGCGCCAGCTCGTGACCGGGCTCGCTGTGCACGTGATACATGAAGGTGCCGGCGCGCGGCGGCGTCATGCGCACGCGAAACGAGTCGCGCGCGGCTACCGCCGGCACTGGCCGCCCCCCGCCGGGGAGTCCGCTCCACCCGGGAACGCCGTCCGCCCAGCTCTCCAGCTCCAGCCCGTGCCAGTGCACGCCCAGCGGCACGTCTGAGCGATTGTGCACCATGATCTCCGACGGCTCCCCCCGCCGCAGCATGATCAGGCTCCCGGGAAACTGGATAGAATCCGCCGCCGGTGCCCGCCCGTCGGACGCGAGCACAAAGCTGAATCCCGCGCCTGCGCCGCCCGCGCCGCTGCCACCGAAGACGCCGTCCCGACGGGTGATGTGCAGATCCAGTCGCCGCCGCGTGGCGGCATCGGACAGTCGGTACGCGGGATTCGGCCGCACGTGGATGCCCAGCACGAGTCCGCCCAACAGATCCTCGCCGGCCGCGTCGTGCTCCGCGTGCCGATCCGGCGGCGCATTCGGCGCCGACGTCTGCAGCCAGGACATGTGCCGCATGAAGTGACAGTGAAACAGCCAGTTGCCGGGTTCCTGCGCGACCCACGACAGCCGCATGGACTCGGCGACGTCCAGCACCTCCGTGACCGCCAGGCGCCGCTCCGCGGGCGCGATCACCCGCTCGCGCAACTGGTTGCCGCGCGCGTCCAGCGAGAAGTACACGCCATGCAGGTGCATCGGGTGCGGCCGCCCCGTCGTGTTGATCACGCGCCAGCGCACCGTGTCGCCCTGCTGGTAGGTGAGCCGCTCGGTGTGTGGCCAGGACGCGCCGTTCACGAAGAATCGCGTGGCCGGCAAGAACGAGCCGGGAAGCGTGGGGTCGCCCCAGTGCGTGATCAGGAAAATGCGCTCGTCCGCGCGCACGGGCGCGTCGCGCTCGTCCACGATCAGCACTCCCCACAGCGACCGGTCGGCGGCGCGAACCGGCAGTGGGCCCGCCGCCGGCGGTGGCGGCTGGGCGGGGTTGTAGGTGCGCGCGATGTACACCCACGTGCCGGGCTCCGTGGGCGTGAAGCGGAACTGCGTGTCGCCACCGGGTGCCACGACCACGGAATCGGCGCCGATCGCGGCGAAGGGAGCGGCGCTTGCCGGATACTTGCCGCGGTCGGTGAGACCGCGGAGCACCAGGAGGTCGTCGAGCGAGTTGCGCAGGGTGACCTGGACAGGAGTGCCGGCGCGCACGCGGATGAGCGGCCCCGGGGTTCGCGGCGCGGAGCCGTCCGCCGCGTACACGTGCGTGCGCAGCGCGGGTCCGTCCTCTTCCCATGGCCGCCACGCAGCTGCCTTCACCTCGAGGGTCACGTGCAGGACGCCGTTCTCCAGGCGGCCGGCGGGGGCGCGATAGTCCTCGAACGTGGCGCGTTCGAGTGACGCGCTGGCGAAGAGCGCCGGATTCTGCGCCTGCGCGGACGACAGGGCGGTCAGGGCAACGATTGCGAGGGCGCGGCAGAGCATTCTGGAACGTACCTGCCGTACGCCGATCGCCACAAGCCGTGCCGAGCTGACGCGATGACGCGGCGGCATTGGCGAATGACGCGCGAATGACGCGGCCCGTCAACTCTGTTCCCGCAAAGGGGGCCGCCGACGCCCGATGGCGACTACGTCCTGAACACGGCGTCCAGCGAGCTGATCGCGCCCAATGGCAAGCGAGTTACAGGTCTGCCGACCGACGTTGTCATGGAGATGGCTACCAGCTTCCAGAGCATCATCGACGACCCTGCGTCGCAGTGGGAGGGGGCACTTGCGGAGAATGGGGTTTCGAAACTCGACCAGGAGCCCGGAGGGTGCGGCGACCAGATCTGTGCAACGGGGGGCATTGGCGGCGTCGGAACGGTCGATGGCGACTTTGGTATCACCACGCTGTCATCGGGTGCCTGCGACGATCTCGCCAGAAGCATCTATGCAGAGACTCAGCAGTGGAAAAGTGCCAAAGAGCGGTTTGACTATCACGTCAGGGAGCTCTTCATGACCATTGGAAGCAATCACCCGTACGCCCAGGTGTACCGAGCAACGCACTGGGTGGGCATGTCTGTCGCGTCTCGCGATGTCATCTTCTTTGATCTGAAGCTCGATATCCTTGCGACGCATTACAATCTCTATGATTGCTGGAAGCAGAACAGCCCACACTGGGCGCCGACAAGTTCCGGCCAGACGCTCCCCGGACCAAGCCTCGGCGGATCGACAACCAAGTATGGCTGGGTCTGTACGACCAGGCTCGCGGTGGACGAAACCGGATTTCCGATTGGACCGGTTGAGACCTGCGAGTACATTTTCGGGGCATGAGACTGGACATCCTGTTTCTCGCGGCATCGGGCGCTGTGTCTGCGGCGCTCGTGCCGCCTGCCGTGCGCTCCCCGATGCTGCCTGAATTCTTCGTGATCCCCGCCCGGGACGGCATGACCTGCCGACCACTGCCCTACGTTCCCGTTCCTGGCGGGGAGGGCTACGAGTTCTGGATCGGACCCGAGGATCCACACGCATCCTTTCGGACGATTAGCGTGACGTACGCCAGCGAGGGTGAGCCCGTGGACCTGATCGAGACGCACTCCCGGCCTGCCTCGCACCCCGACGCCCTCGTCGTCGCGGCGCTCAGCCTGCGACTTCCAGAGGCTGCCGCGGGCTTCGTGGCGGTGATGAAGTACGGCGATGCCAGGGGACAGATGCCGCCGCCGATGCTGGCGACGACACCTCTGTCACCGCAGCAGGTTGCGAAAGCTCATGTATTGGCAGCGTGGCTCTGGCAGCATCGGTGCGCGGGTTCCGTGCGTCCGCCAAACTGAGTCGCTACGCGCCGAGGTACAGCGTCAGCACGCGATGAAGCTGACCAACCGGGAGAACGCCTTCGGCAGGCCCTCCGATGACAGCCTAATTTGGTGCCATGCCCACGCCGCGATGGATGGTGCCGATGGCCGCGACCCTCACCCAGGACCGGTTCACCGGCCCCGAGTGGGTCTTCGAGCGGAAGTACGACGGCATCCGGCTGCTCGCGTTCCGGCAGGGGCGCGACGTGCGGCTGCTCTCCCGCAACCAGCGCCCGCAGGACCTCCCCCGCATCCGGGACGCCGTCCTCGCGCTCGACGCCCGCGAGCTGATCCTCGACGGTGAACTGGCGTGGTCCGGCGACCGGGTCGACGTGTTCGACGTCCTCTGGCTCGACGGCCGCGACCTCACCGCCCTGCCCCTGATGGAACGGCTGAAGATCTCCGCTCGCTGGGCCTGCGCGCGCCGCTGGTGCGCGTCCCCCAGTTGACGGATGCCCAGCCGTGGGAGCGCGCATGCGCCGAGGGGTGGGAGGGGGTGATCGCGAAGCGTCGCGACTCGAAGTACGAGCATCGCCGCTCGCCGCACTGGCTCAAGATGAAGTGCGAGGCGTCGCAGGAGCTCGTGGTGGGCGGGTTCACCGACCCGCAGGGCTCGCGCGTGGGCTATGGCGCGCTGCTCGTGGGCTATTACGACGGCGACGACTTCGTCTTCGCGGGCAAGGTGGGCACCAGCCAGGGGAGGAAGGAACTGTTCGCCATGCGCGCGCGCCTCGACAAGCTCGAGATTAAGCGCTCGCCGTTCACGCGTGCAAAGGGGCTGCCGCGGTTGCGCGCGCACTGGGTGAGGCCGGAGATCGTGGTGCAGGTCTCGTTCATCGAGTGGACAAAGTACGACAAGCTGCGGCATTCTCGGCTCATCGCCATCCGCACCGACAAGAAGCCGCGGGAGTGCGTCCGTGAAACGCCCTGACACGCGGAAGCGCGCCCGCGCTGACGCGGCGACGAGGCGCGTCGAGATCACGCATCCGGACAAGGTGCTTTTTCCAGACGACGGCATCACCAAGGCCGACCTTGCCGAGTACTACCGCGCCATCGCGCCGGCGATGCTGCCGCACATCGTGGGTCGGCCGGTGACCCTCGAGCGCTTCAACCGCGGGATCACGGGTCCACAGGTCTACCAGAAGAACGTCGTCAAGGGATTTCCGTCCTGGCTCGAGCGCGTCGAGGTCCCCAAGAAGGACGGCTCGGTGCATCACGTGATCGTCAGGGACGAGCATGGGCTACAATGGCTGGCGAACCAGAACAGCATCACCCCGCACGTATGGACGTCGCGTGTTCCGAAGGTGATGAAGCCCGACGTCGCCATCTTCGACCTCGATCCATCCGACGATGACGACGACAAGCTGCGCGCGGCGGCGCTGCTGCTGCGGGACGCCCTCGATGCGCTGGGGATGCGGAGCTGGGTGAAGACCTCCGGGTCGAAGGGACTGCACATCGCGGTGCCGCTGGACGCCAGGTCCGACTATGGCGCGGTCGCCCGGTTCGCGCACGGCGTGGGCGCGCTGGTGACGAAACGCCACCCGACGCTCTTCACGCGCGAGTTCTACAAGAAGGACCGCGGCGATCGCATCCTGGTGGACACGGGACGCAACGACTACAGCGCTACCTTTGCGGCGGCGTACGCGGTGCGTCCGCGGGCCGGCGCGCCGGTGTCGGCGCCCTGCACGTGGAAGGAGATCGAGCAGGGCACGGTTGGCCCCACAACGTTCACCCTGCGCAACCTGCCGGATCGCGTGGCAAAGCTTGGCGATCTCTGGGGCGACCTCCTCACGACGAAGCAGACGCTTCGGAGGCGCGTCTAGCCGACGGGCGCTGCCGCTCCCGCCTCTCAGCTCAGAACCGCGCCCCCAGGTACAGGTCGAATCGTGTCTGGCGCCGCGGATAGATCCCGCGCGCGACGTCCAGCCGGATCAGGCCGTCGAACGCCGAGAAGCCCACACCCACGCCGGACATCGGTCGCCCGACCTCGGCCAGCGCCGTACGGTTCCCCACCCAGCCGATGTCTCCGAAGATCGCCGTGCGATACCCCACTTGCGACCGCGCAAGCTCGAGGCGCGTGAGCCAGAACGCGTTGCCGCTCTGCGCCGTGTCCGCGCTCTGGCCGCGCACGGTCTGCGTGCCGCCCAGGAACCAGCGCCGGTGCAACGGCACACCGCCGGCGCTGCTCCCGCCCGCGAGCGTGAGCGCCGCGGCAGCCCGTCCGTAGCCGCGCGATACGGTGACGTCCAGCGCTCCCCTTCCATAGGTGGAGTCACCGCTGGCACCTTCCAGCCGCAGGTCGCTCACCGCCCGAAAGCCGCGCGGGTCCAGCCCGAACGTCCCCAGATGCCGCACCGACACGCCGCTCGACGTCAGCCGCGGCGCCAGAATATTCGGGATGAATGACCCGCCCACCGAGAACGTCGTGCGTGGCTCCGCGGGCATCTGCTTCTCGTGGAACGCGCGCCACTCCAACCGCGCGCCGCGCTCGGTGTTCCACAACAGCTCGGCGCCGCTCGCGCGGTAGTAGAACCCCTCGTCGCGGCCGAACAGGAACGCCGACACGGAGCTGCCGAAGCTCAGCGGGCTTCCCCAGTCGTTCGCGGACACAAGTCGCCGGTACCCGGTGACGCTCACCGTGCGGCTCATGTTCGTGCGCGCCAGCGATACCGCCCAGTTCCCTACCCGGTCGGCCGTGCCCAGGCGGCCGGTCACCGCCGCGCTCAGTCCCGCGCCCAGCCGTTGCTCAACCGTGAGTCCGGTCGAGAACCCCTCCACCCGGTTGTAGCGCGTCATCGGCAAGCCATACACGATCTGTGCGCGCGGCAGCATGCCGAACGCGAACGGAGCCTGCGCCGCCATGGAGAGGGCATCCGCAAGTAACTGGTCGCGCTCCGCATCGCCGAAGATCTCCTCCCCGGAGTCGTAGATCGATTCCGGCAGGTCGGCCGAGTTGATCAGCACGTCCAGGTCGCACGGCACGCGCACCTCCACGGGCAGGCGCGTGCGGTAGCGGTACTGCGTGACGACGCGGGTGTCCGCGCTGTCGCACTGCGCCATGGAGCCCACGCGCAGCCCCTGCTTTACGGAATCTGAACGCGCCTTGGTCGCGCCGGTGTACGCGATGCCCACGGAGTCGCGCCACTGCCGCGCCGCGGCCGTGTCAAGCCCGGGGGGTGGTGGCGGCCGCGTGGGGTTGTAGCGCACGGTGGTGTCCACGTGGATCGCCGCCAGCTCCAGCGCGCCGTTGACGCTGGCGTACTCGAATGCGTTGTCGAAGCGAATCGGCACACGCGCGAATGCCGCTTCGGCAAGCCCCTCCATGGTCTGCGTCCGCGGAAGCCAGAAACGCCCCTCGTGCAGCCCGTACTCGACGACGATGGACGACAGCTGGAACTGACTGCCGGAGAAGACGGCGCCGAGCATGAACATCGCGATCCTCGGCCCGACGGAATTCGAGTCCTCGCTGGAGACGCCAATCTGCGCCACAGCGGGCGCCGCGAGCCGGTACGCGGCGCGCACCAGCTGTCCCGAGGCGATGTCGAACCAGAGCGATCCCACCACGACATTCGGGCTGGGCGCGCGCGGACGCACCGCCATCTCCCGGAGCAGGAGCACTCGACCGTCCGGCAAGCGGAAGCTCACCGAGTCCCCCGAGCGGAACGTGTAGTACGCCTCGGCGCCGTCGGCGAGCGGGTGGATGACGTTGCGCTCGTCCACCGCCGCGCGCGCCGAGCCGCCGATCCAGAGCGTCTCGGAGCCGGGAAAGTACGGGATCGGCGACATCTCCGTGAATGTGAGAGACTCCTCGATCGACTTGCGCTCTTCCTCTGGCGACCCGATGAGCGGGATCGCCACGCGCCCGCCCGTCATCTCGATGCGAGCGCCCACGTCGCGCTGCCACAGCACCCGCGCCGCGCTCTCGCGCCGGTACAGGAGACGCTGCGGGCCCAGCCGTCCGATGCTGCCGGAGACGGAGAGCCGCTGCCGCACCTTCGCGTCATAGCTCATGAGCGAGGAGTCATGCGCGATCCGCGTGCGACGCGCACGGAGATAGAGGTCGCGCGTGGCGCCACTGGCAAAGGCCGAGGCCGCCAGCTCCGGCGTCACCGCGCGCCGGCGTGGGCCGGTGCGGGGCGTCGAGTCCGCCGGGGTGCTGTCGCGGACCACCGTCACCGTCTCGGGCCGCTGCTGAGGCAGGAAATGCGGCGCCACCGGCGCGACGGGTGCGATGGGGCCGGCACTCAGCGACAGCAGCAGTAGCAGCATGGGGAACTGAGTCCGGTCTCGGGGAGGGAACGTCTACATCTGTGATACGCGGCTGACCGCCGAGGGTTTCCTTCCGCTGGCGAAACCTCCCGAGCGATGTACGTCTCCCGCCAGACGCATCGTATCAGAACTTGGACAGGCAGGGGCCTTTCCCATGAAGCGTCGTCTCAGAACTTGGACAAGCAGTTGTCTAAGTTTTGATACTACAGTCGAGGAGACGCAGATGGCCACCTCGCCGGGTTCGCCCCGCCGTCAAAGTTCCGAAACGAAATGATCCCGCGCGCATGAAAATCTTCGATGCGCGAACCGCCGCCGTGCGAACGTCCGGCATGACCCATCCAATCCCTCGCCGCCGGCACTCGCGACGCGCCGGCCCCGACGCGCCGCACATGTTCATCCGCCGCATGCTGTTCGACCTGATCCTCGAGATCGTCCGCCGCGACCAGCTCGGCGACTACGCTCTCGCCCACGTCATCAACACCTCGCGCACCCGCGCGAGTAGCCTGATCAAGGGCCAGATCGTATCGTTCAACACCGAAACGCTGATCGACATCCTCGCGCGACTCGGGGTCTCCGTGGAGATTCGGGTGGCCCGCGTCCAGCTCTACGCTCGCCACCACGTCAGTCGACCGAGGCCAGGGTGGAAACCATTCCCCAACACCGTATACGGCTGACCATGAAACTCTCCCGACTCCTCCTCGCCCCCCTCGCCCTCGCGCCGGCCCTCCTCCTGGCAGTCGCCGCCCCGGCCTTGTCGCAGCAGTTGCCGGCCGCCAAGCGCCAGATCGCCGCCTCCCTCGACGCGAAGGCCGCGCGCTATACCGCCGTCGCCGACAGCATCTGGTCGCTGGCGGAAGTCGGCTACCACGAGACCCACAGCTCCCGCCTGCTCCAGTCCGAGCTGCGGAGCGCCGGCTTCACCGTGCGCGCCGGTGTCGCGGACATCCCCACCGCGTTCGTCGCCGAGTTCGGGCGCGGCGCGCCGGTGATCGGCATCCTCGCCGAATTCGACGCGCTGCCGGGACTGTCGCAGCACGTCACCGCCGAGCGCTCGCCCATCGCCGGTCAGGACGCGGGACACGCCTGCGGACACCACCTCTTCGGAACCGCCTCCGTCGCCGCGGCGATCGCAGTGAAGGAATGGCTCCAGTCGAGCGGCAGCGCGGGAACGATCCGCGTCTACGGCACGCCGGCGGAGGAAGGTGGCGGCGGCAAGATCTACATGGTGCGCGCGGGGCTGTTCCGCGACGCCAGCGTCGTCCTCGACTGGCACGCGGGCGCGGCGAACAACGCCAGTCCGGGCCCGTCGCTCGCGAACAAGAGCGGCAAGTTCCGCTTCCATGGCGTCTCCGCGCACGCCGCCGGCGCGCCCTGGCGCGGACGCTCGGCGCTCGATGCCGTCAGCGCGATGAACCACATGGTGGACATGATGCGCGAACACGTCCCCGACGGCACGCGCATGCATTACGTGATCACCGACGGCGGCAAGGCGCCCAACGTCGTCCCCGATTTCGCCGAGGCGTACTACTACGTGCGGCACCAGGACGCGCGCATCGTGAATGACCTCTGGGACCGCGTGGTGAAAGCCGCGCAGGGCGCGGCGCTGGGCACCGATACCAGGATGGAGCAGGAAGTGGTGAACGGCGTGTACGCGCTGCTGCCGAACGAGACGCTGGCGCGCGTGGTGGACGCGAACCTCCGCGCCGTGGGCGGCGTGACGTACGACGCCACCGAGCGCGCGTTCGCCGAGAAGCTGCGCGTCACGCTCGGCTCCGACGCGCCCCCGCTCACGCAGGCGTCCACCGTGTTGCCATTCCAGGTGCGCACCGTCGCCAGCGGCGGATCCACCGACGTGGGCGACGTGAGCTGGGTGGTGCCGAACGGTCGGTTCTACGCGGCCACGTGGGTTCCCGGCACGTCGTCGCATTCCTGGCAGGCCGTGGCGGCCGGCGGCATGAGCATCGGGCACAAGGGGATGATGGTGGCGGCGAAGACCCTCGCGCTCACCGCACACGATCTCTTCACCGACGCGGCGACCGTGCAGCGCGCGAAGACGGAGTTCGACGGCAAACGTGGGGCGAACTTTGTGTATCGTCCGCTCATCGGCGAGCGCGCGCCGCCGCTGGACTACCGGGGGAGCACGGCGCCATAGCGCGTCGCGCACAACAATGCCGGGAAGGCTTCGAGCAACCCTGCTGATCCTGTCAGGCTCCCTCTCCGCCTGCCAGCCGAATCCGGCGCGCGACTCGCGTCCGGCCGGGAGTGATGCGCAGGATCCATTTGCGCGTGAGCGCTCCCGGATGGTTCAGCAGCAGCTTCAGGACCGGGGCATCAACGACAGAGCCGTGCTCGACGCAATGGCGCGTGTGCCGCGCCACCGGTTCGTTCCCTTGCCGTTTCAATCCCTGGCGTATGCCGATCGTCCGCTGCCGATCGGGTTCGAGCAGACCATCTCCCAGCCGTATATCGTCGGCTACATGACCGAGGCAGCGGCCATCTCCCCGGCACACCGGGTGCTGGAGATCGGCACGGGTTCCGGGTATCAGGCCGCCGTGCTGGCGGAGCTCGCGCGCGAAGTGTACAGCATCGAGATCATTCCCGAGCTGGCGACGCGCGCCCGGGCGCAACTCGAAGAGCTTGGCTATGACAACGTTCACGTTCGCACTGGGGATGGCTACGCGGGCTGGGAAGAGCACGCGCCCTTCGACGCGATCGTGGTCACCGCCGCGCCGGATCACGTACCACGGGCGCTCGTGCAACAGTTGGCGGTGCACGGGCGCATGGTCATCCCCGTCGGCACCGGAGATCAGGAGATGCGGGTGCTCACGAAGACTCCTGGTGGAGTGATCGAGCAGACCACATTCCCGGTGCGGTTCGTGCCGCTCGTCCGGCCAGACTCGGCGCGCCGTTGATAGGTACCGGCCCGGCGCCGGACCGGGGGGGGGCGACGCCAGCGCGGAGCCGGGGTGCAGCCAGTGCGGAGCCGGCAAGCCCGCCTAACGCGGCGGGCCAGCCAACCCTGGCGCGCGAGTCCAGCTCAGTCGCTACGCAGCGACTCGATCGGATCCACCCGGCTCGCCCGACGCGCCGGAACGTAGCTCGCAAGCATGCCAATCCCGAGCATCATCGCGGACATCGCCGCGAACACCATCGGGTCCACCGCCCGCACCTCATACAGCAGCGTCCCCAACAGACGCGTGGACGCCACCGCCGCCCCCACGCCAAGCACGACCCCGATCAGCACCACCTTCGTCCCCTGCGACACCACCTGTCGGCGCACCACGCTCGACGTCGCGCCCAGCGCCATGCGCACCCCGATCTCCCGCGTCCGCTCAGCCACGACGTAGGACAGCACGCCGTACAGCCCCACCGCGCCCAGTATCAGCGCCAGCGTGGACACCACGCCCAGCGTCAGCATCGTGAAGGACAGCTGGACCATCGATCGCTGCGCCAGGAACGCCATCGTGAACTCGCGGTACACCGGCGCCTCGGGCGCCACCTGCCGCACCAGCTCGCGCACTTCGCGCGTGAGTGTTTCCGCCCGAGGCGATTTGATCACGTACGCGGGGGAGCCCATCCCCCACAGCTCAGCCGATGGCCCGGTGAACGGGAAGTACACCACCGACTCCCCTGCCTCGCGCCAGTCGTCCTGCTTCACGTCCTCCACGATGCCCACGACCGTCAGGGGAATCAGTCCCAGGGTGTTGGTCCGCCAGCGCAGGCGTTGGCCGATGGCGTTCTGATCCGGCCACAGGCGCGCCGCCACCGATCGGCTGACGACGATGCTGTTGTTCGTCGTCACCGCTTCGTCGCGCGTGAACGCGCGTCCCTGGAGCAGGTCGATCCCCATGACGCGGAAGTAGTCGCCGCCGGCCCAATTGACGTCGAGCAGCGCGCCCGTCCCTTCATCGCTCATCTCGTCGGTCAGGAAGCGCCGGGTGCCCGTCCCCTCATCCAGCGGAATGTTGTTGACCACCCCCACCCCCGTCACCCCGGGGAGCGCGGCCAGCCGGTCCATGAAGCTGTTGTGCAGCTGCCCCCACTCCACGCCCGTAGTCCAGTCGCGCTCCGGCGCGAACTGGAACGTATAGATATCCTGAGTATCGTAGCCCGGGTTCGCGTTGCGCAGTCGCTGGAAGCTCTGGAGCAGCAGCGCGGAGCCGATCAGCAGCACCAGCGCCAGCGCCGTCTGCCCCACGACCAGCGCGTCCCGCCCCCAGTGCCGCTTGCCCGTTGATCCGCGCCCCCCTTCACGCAGACGCATCAGGTCCGGTGACGACGCGCCAATCGCGGGAATCGCCCCGCACGCCAGCGCGGCGAGCACCACGAGCCCGAACGCCGCCGCGATCGTCGGCAGGTCCAGCCCCGCGAGCGACAGCCGCGGAATCCCTTCCGGCGCCGCGCTGATGAACATCGGAAGCGTTACCCCGGCGAGCATCACCGCGAGCACGCCGGCCGGCAACGCCACCAGGAACGCCTCCGCCATCTGGAGACGCACCAGCTGCCCGCGCGACGCGCCGATCGCGCGACGCACCGCCAGGTCGCGCTTGCGCCCCTCGGCGCGCACCATGAACAGGTTCGCCACGTTCGCGCACGCGATCACCAGCACGATCGCCACCGCGCCCAGCAGCACGAACAGCGACGTGCGCGCCGTCGGTCCAACGAGTCGGTCGAGCACCGGTTCCACGATGGCGCTGTGCTGCTCGATGAGCCGCGCGTAGCGCGGCGACCCGCCGAAGCGCTCCGGCAGCCCCTTGGACAGCTGCGTCAGCTCGCGCACGAGTTGATCGTGCGTCACCCCCTCCTTCATGCGTGCGATGATCGGCAGGCCGACATTTCCCGGCTGCACCTGATCGAGCCGCGCTTCGCCCGCGACCCAGAGCAACGTCTCTTCGCTCGGGAACTGGAACTCCGGCGGCATGATGCCGATCACCGTCTTCATGCCATTCGACACGAAGTACGATCGGCCGATGACGCTCGGGTCGCGATTGAACCACGTCTCCCACAGCCGGTCGCTGATGACCACCACCTGGTCCGAGTCCTCGGCGCGCGGCAGGCGCCCCACCTGCGGACGCACGCCGAGCGTGGCGTACATGTCGTTGGTGGGCCAGGCCATCGGGATGCGCTCGACGCGCTCGTCGGCGCGCAGCGTGGACGTCCCCCCGCCGAACGCGAAGAGACCATCCAGCAGCTTCGAGTGTTCCTTGTACTGGAAGTAGAAGTCGAAGCCCAACCCGAACCGCTCGGGGAGGTCCGAGCCCGGCGCGGTGCCCGAGAGCACCACGAGCCGGTCCGCGTTGGGGAACGGCAGCGGCCTGAGCACCACGTTGTTGACGACGCTGAACATGCCGGCCACGGCGCCGATCGCGAGCGCCAGCGTGCCGACGGAAGTGATGAGGAAGCCGGGGGTGCGGAGCAGCGCCCGCCAGGCATGACGAAGGTCCGTCGTCCATTGCACGATCACGTTCGCGTCCCCTGTGGAGGTGTGGGGGTTGGACACCCCGGGCGCGCCGGAGGTTGGGTGTCCGTACGGGGCGCCCTGCGTGAGGGTTTCGTGCGCGATGCTCGGCGGCGATCGCCACGTTCGGAGCGCGACCTACGCGCGCAGGCACCTCACCGGATCGATGCGAGTCGCCCGCACCGCCGGCACCGCGGCCGCGACCACCGCCACCACCCCCAGCACTCCGCACACCCCCACCAGGATCCCCACCGGCACCCACGGCAGCCCTTCGATGGCGCGTTGCAGCAGCCGGTTCGCCGCGAACGCCAGCCCCACCCCGAGCACCATCCCCGCCGCGACGCGCGCCGCGGCCTGCGTCAGTATCAATCGCGCGATCGCGCGACGGCTCGCGCCCAACGCCATGCGCACGCCCAACTCCGCCGTGCGCAACTCCACCGAGTATGACAGCAGCCCGTACAGGCTGAACCCGGCCAGCAGCAGCCCGAACGCCGCGAACACGCCGGACACGATCGCCCCCAGACGGTCCTGCGAGGTGCGGTCGCGCTGCAGCGCCGCCATCGTCGCGGTCCCGTAGACCGCGAGCGCGGGGTCCACCTGCTGCACCAGGTCGCGCAGGGTCTCCATCGTCACCGACGTGGTGCGCACCATCACGTGCAGCTGCTCCGTGGACGGTCCCATCGCGTCCTGGTAGTACGGCAGGAACCAGGCGGCGCGCATCTCCGCTTCGTGCTCGGTCACCGGCACCACCCCCACCACCGTGCGCCACTCGGCGCCCTCGCGCGCCGCGCGCACGCGCTTCCCCAGCGCCTCCTCACCCGGCCACGCCATGCGCGCGAACGCCTCGTCCACCACCACGGTCAGCGGACGGTTGGGACCATCGTCGGCCGCGAACCCCTCACCGCGCAGCACGGGGATCTGCATCGCCTCGAAATATCCGGGCGTCACATAGCTGTGCGCCACCAGCGTTGCGGGATCGCCGGGTAGCACCGGCTTCCCCTCCACCTCGATCGGCGCGCCCCAGTCGCCGCAGCAGAGCGGGTTCACCGTGGTGATCCCGGCCGCGGTCACCCCAGGCAACGCGGCGATGCGCTCCTCCAGCGTGGCCGCGAGCCGGCGGCGGACGTCGGCAGCGCGATACCGCTCCTGCTCCAGGGTGATGCGCAGCGTCGCGACGCCGGTCAGCTCGTAGCCAGGGTGCACGGTGCTCAGGTCGCGAAAGCGGCCGATGAGGAGCGACGCACCCACGAGCAGCGCGAGCGAGAGGCTCAGCTGCGCCGCGACGAGCACGTCGAACAGCCGGCGGTCGCCGCGCCCCCCGCGCCCCCCGCGCCCCCCCC
>JBBDYA010000036.1:31093-37847 GCA_040902005.1 Gemmatimonadaceae bacterium
CCGCCTGCGCGATCTCGAATCGCACAACGCGCCGCGTGACGCCCGCCGCGATCGAGTAACCTCCCGGCGTCGCCGCGGGCCCCCCGTCGAAGCGTGCCGAAGGCAGAGTTGTCCGAGCCCACATGACGAACCCGGACCCGCCGCGCCCCACGCTCCCGCGGCCCCCCCCCCCCTGGCGCAGCAGCGTCATCGGGTCGGTCTTGATGGCGCGCCACGCGGCGACGAGTCCAACGAGCAGACCGCATGCGAGCCCCACCGCGAGCGTCAGCGCGATCACGCCGCCGCTCATGCCGGTCGTCCCCACTCCCAACTCCGAGCGCAGGTTCTCCGGCACCGTCACCGAGAGCAGCCCGCGCAGCCAGGTGGCCAACAGCATCCCCGCGGTGCCGCCGGCCGCGAACAGCAGCGCCGACTCGAGCAGCATCTGCCGCATCTGCTGGTCGCGCCGTCCGCCGAGCGCGGCGCGCAGACCCAACTCAGCCCGGCGGGTGGTGAAGCGCGCCACCAGCAGGTTCGCGACGTTCACGCACGCGAGCACGAGCAGAAAGAGTACGGCGGCGGAGAGCGCCTGGATGGTGCGCGCGTCGTCGCGGATGAAGTCCGTCCGGACGGTGGCCACGTCGAAGCCGTTCGCCGAGCGTTGAAACCCCGCCTCCGCGCGCAGCGCGTGAACGCGCACGGCGTCGTCGCGCGCGCCCTCGAGGGATGCGCCCGCGCGCAGCCGCCCCACGACGTTGAGTGAGCTGATCGGGTGCGCCGGGTTGAAGGTCCACGGCGTCCAGACGTCCACGTCATAGGGATAGTTGATGGCCGGTGGCATCACCCCAACGATCGTCACCGCGCCGCCGTCGAAGCTCAACACGCGGCCGAGCACCGCGGAGTCGGCGCCAAAGCGCCGCTGCCAGATCGCGTGCGAGATGAGCGCCACGCCGGCGTCGCTTCCCGCCCGCTCCTCGTCTGGCGTGAAGGTGCGCCCGATGGCCGGCGTCAACTGCATCGTGCGCGTCCAGTTCGGTGACACCCCCGCCGCACCCACGCGCTCGGCGTACGCGTCGCCCTCGCTCACCAGCGAGAGGCTCCGCGCCCCCATGGCGACGACCTCAGTAAAGCTGCGATTCTCCGCGCGCATGATCTCGAAGTCGGCCGCCGTCAGGTTGTAGCGGCGCGTCTCTCCCGCGGTGGAGACGTTGGCGTTGCGGATGCGCAGCAGACGGTCGCCGTCGCCAAACGGGAGCGCCCCCGCATGGACGGTATGCACCACGTCAAGCAGCGCCGTGGCGCCGCCGAAGGCGAGGCCGAGCGTCGCGACGACGACGGCGGCGAACAGCGGTGTGCGGCGCAAACTGCGCAGGGTGTAGCGCAGGTCGAGGTCGAGCCCCTGGAGCACGGAGCCGAGCGCGCGCCGCGTGCCGAGCCGCAAGGGGAGGACGTCGACGGCGGCGTGCGCGGCGTGGCGCTCCACCTGCTCGATGCGGACCACGACGATGCGGACGTCGGAGTCGCGACCCGCGGCGGTGATCACATGGTCGCCGGCGGTCACGTGGCCGCTCCACTCGGCGCCCGGACGGTCCACGGTCACCGCGTGCATTCCGCGACGGGCAAGGTCATCGAGCGCCGCCGCCAGGGTCGCGGCGCCGGAACGCGTGGCGTCGCGCACCACCACCTCGGCATCGGCGGAGAGGTGGATCTCCCAGCGCCGCTCGCCCGCACCGCCGGTGGGCGCGCTCACAGTCCCATCTCCCGGCGGAGCTGCTCCCAGGACGCGGTCTTTCCGCCGTCGAGCTGGGCGAGCGCGCGGGACACATCCTTCCGGGCGACAAAGCGGCGGAGGCGCTTCACGAGCTGGAGGTCCTCCATCGGCACGATGGCGGCTACCTCGCGTCCGTGGCGCGTGATCACCAGGCGTTCCTTGCCGTAGGCCACGCGGTTGATGAGCTCAGCGAGGTCGCTGCGGGCGTCGGCGACGCTGACCGCGGTCACTGCCTGCATGTGGACAATCCTCTGTGTATGTACATTTTGTACAATATACTATACGACAGAGGGGCCCTCATGCACAACCCCCGCCAGGGGGTGTCAGGGTGACCGGCGCGCGCGCGACGACCAATGAATCGCGGTGATGCGCCAGCCATCCCGCGTTCGCGCCAGTACCATCAGCTCGGCGCCGGCGGAGTTGACGGCCCTGCCGCGGAACTCGCCCTGTGTTACGCTCGTGGATGCCACATAAGCCATGTCGCCCCGGACGGTCACCTGGCGCACGGTCCGCTGTGACGGCACGCCCACGGCAAACGCGATGTCCGCCGGCAGGTGGTGCGCGCGATACTCCGGGACGGTCTCCAGCCCGCCGGTCTCGAGAATCACCGCATCCGGCACCAGGAGACTCAGCGCCGCGGCACTGTCGCCGCTCGCGAGCAGCGCGTGGTAGCGGTCGACGACGGCCATGACAGCCGCCGAGTCCGGAGCCGACTTCGCCGAGTCCGCGGGCGCCGCGGGCATGGCATGCCCCGCGTGCTCGCCACCGATCGCCGAGCCGTACGCGAACCCGGTCATCGCCCCCGTGCGGTCGTCGTGCGTCATCACCGCGCCGTACGTCACGGTGGGCGTGGGAAGCGCCGGCGTGAACCCCACCGACGGACCCCCCATGTTCTCGATCCCCATGTGCTCCGCCATCGTGCGCCACGCGTCCACGGCCATCACGAATGACGTGTCGTCCCGAAAGCGCCGCGCGGCCAGCAGGATCTCCGCGCGCTTGCGATTCCGCGGAACCGACGGGTTCGCGAGCACGTCGCTGATCACGTCGTGCATCGAGTGCAGGTTGTCGAAGATGATCGCTGCCTCGGCGTACCGCCGCGAGAACTCCGGCGCGACAGCGCCCGTCATCGGCATCAGGTGCGGCATGTGCATCGGCGGATGCTCGAGCATCTGCCAGAAGCGCGCGACCGTCGCCCGCACGCCGGCCTGTCGCTGCTCGGACGTCTGCCCCATCAGCAGCGGCTCGTACAGCCCCACCTGCAGCCAGTGGTACGCCCAGATCAGTCCATTGAACTTCGGGAAGTTCTTCCGGAACGCCAGCGAGTACGGCATCTCCTGCATCAGCACCATGGACTTGGGCTTCGAGCTGAACGCCAGGTCGGGACGCGTCTTGTAGTACGCCAGCAGGCGTGCGATCTCCGTGTCCTTCATTTCCATCGTGAGACGCTCGTCCGCCAGCACGTCGTACAGTTGACGGTGGAGGATGTGCGCCCACTCGAACATCGCCTTGGCTTCCGGCGCGAGCTTGACGTACGCGATCTCGATCGCGGCTTCCTCCAACGGCACGCGCGGCGGGCTGACGAGAATCTCCCTCGTCAGCTTGTCGTACCACGTCTGCTCCAGCTCCGGCACGGCGCCGGCCGGGTTGCGCCAGAGCCGCTCGTAGAGAATCGCGTGTCCGAAGTCGAACGCGTTGAACATCCGGTCCGCGGCCTGGTAGCGATCGCGAAACACCCAATTGTGCGGCGCTTGCAGATAAAATTGCTCGTGGGTGGTTACCCATTGAGCATTTGCTGGTTGTGCCATAACGGCGATCGTAGCGACGATCGTAACGGCGGACAATTTCATGGTGACCTCAGGGATGCCAGGGGAGACCGAACGCGTACGCCGAGCCGAACGTGACGTACCACGCGCGATCGTCGCCCGTGAGATGCTTGCCGATGCCGCCGTCGATCGCCCACCGTGGCGTGCGCTGGTAGCGAAGTCCGGTTCCGGCCACAAACACCATCTCGCTGCTCCCGCTCAGCGGCTGCCGGGCGACGAACTCGGCGCCCACCAGCAGCGACCGCAGCGGAAACGTCTTGTCCATCGCGATGCCCGCGGACCACCGCGACAGCTCGCCCGTCCCCGCTCCAATCGCGGGCTCGTCACCCACGGTGTACTCCCCATTCACGTGAAAGCGCATCCAGGTGAACGTGCGCGTGGCGATCCCCGCGAAGGAGAAGTACGGATCGTCGGGCGCCAGCGCGCCCACCGGCAGCAGCGCCCGCGCGCCGACGGCGAGCGCGGGAAGGCTGGTCTCGACGTTGAGATTGTGCAGCACCGAGACGTGCACGCCGGCAACGCCGGACGTGCTGCCGCCGGCCGCGTCCACGTACGACAGCGGCACCCCCACCTCGAGCTGGGTGCGCGGCAGGATCCCGTATGCGAGCTCGGGCTCAACGCTCCAGTGGTACACCCCGCCCGCGCCGCGCTCGAGACGCAGCGGCGCCGCCTGGAGCTCGAACGCCCGCCGCTCCACCGGATACGCGTCTTCTATATGGAAGGGGCGTCCCCGGTCCGTGTTGTAGTAGTCGGTCTGCGCGTTCGCGGCCGCGGGCATTCCCACGAACGCGGCCAGCGGGGCCAGCGGGGCCAGCGGGGCCAGCACGAAACGCGCGAACGCGCCGAGTGGTCGGCGTTGAGTCATCATGCAAGTCAGTTGTGAAGTGAGTCCCTCTCGCGCGTCCAGATTGGACGAAGCGACCTCGCGGCCGGCGTTGCCGGCGGCGGTCATCCGACCGGAGGGATCAGCCCCTGGGGGGCGGCGGCTCGGGCGCGGTCGGGCGCGAGTGCGGCGCCGCGGGCGCGGCGACGGCGACCGTCGCGTGCGTCACAGGTTCGTCAGACACGCCATCGGTGTCGAAGGCAAGCATGCCGGAGCACGACGTCATCCCCACGCAGCAGTCGGACGGCGTCCGGTCGCTGCACGGCTGCTCGGGCGTCTGCTCGCTGTCCGACGGCGCGGCGGCGTGATGCTCGTGCCCTGCCGGCGCCGAACGCTCGGCCAGTGCCGCGTCACCCGCGTGCGCCTCACACGCGTGCGCGCGCTCCGCACCCAGGTGCAGCATCGCGATCGCGCTGACCATGGCGGCGATCCGCCGGATCGGTGTCCTGCGCAGTGTGCCAGTCACGAGTCGCATACTAGGCCGATGCAGACAGAATGGAAGCCAAGGCCAAGGCAGCGGCCACAACTGCCCCTCTCTTGCGCGATGGAGCTTTGTGTTGTAAAGTCCTTTCTACTGCCAACACAGAGACTGCATGGATCATTCACCGCCATCCCCGCGCGCCCTGCTCGCACGACGCGCGCTGCTCGGTGCGATACTCCTCGGCATTCTGGCTGATCCGCTCCTACGAAACGACCCCTGGGGGCTGGGGCTGCTGGCCTGGATGGTCGCCTTCGCCACCATCGTCATCGCGCTCGTGCGCCAGAGCGGGCGCACGCTCTCGCGCGAAAGCAGCATCTGGCTCGCCGTCGCGGTTCTCTTTGCCGCCGGCCTGTCGTGGCGCGACGCCGAGGTGCTCCAGTTCTTCGACGTGGTGGCCATGCTCACCGCACTCGGGCTGCTCGCGCTGAGCCTCAATGCCATCCCCGTGCCCGGTCTTGCCCTCGCACGCGTCCGCGACCTGATTCGTGCCGCCTTCGGAACCGGCCTCGATGTCGCCACGGGCGTCGTCCCGCTGGTGATCCGCGACGCGGAGCTCCACACCACAATCCGCCCGTCCACCGACGGCGTCGTCAGGCGGATTGGCCGGGCGCTGGTGATCACTGTACCCATACTCCTTGTCTTCACGCTGCTGCTGGCGCGCGCGGACCCGGTCTTCGGATCGTTCTTCACCTTCCCGGACGTGCGCGTGGACGTCCTGGTTTCGCACGTGATCATCGCCGGCTTTTTCGCATGGGTGGTCGCCGGCTGGCTGCGGCGCTCACTCCTGGCGCATTCCGACGCCGCCGGCACTCCAGCCACCCCGTTCCCACTCGCACTCGGCGCCACGGACGTGCTGGTCGCGCTCGGCGCCCTGAACGTGCTGTTCGCGGCATTTGTGCTCGTCCAGATCGGGTGGCTGTTCGGTGGCGAGGCGCTGGTGCTCAGGACGACCGGCCTGACCTACGCCGACTACGCGCGGCGTGGATTCTTCGAGTTGACGTTGGTCGCCGGCCTGTTGCTCCCGGTGCTTCTCGGCGCGCAGGCACTCATTCCGGCGTCCGACGACCGCACGCTCCGTTTCTATCGGCGGCTCGCGGTGCCGCTGGTGGTGCTGCTCGGCGCCATCCTGTTGTCGGCCGGCGCGCGCATGTCATTGTATGTCCGGTATTACGGGATTTCCGTGGACAGACTCTACGCCACGGCGTTCATGATCTGGCTGGCCGTGGTGTTCGCGTGGCTCGCATTCACCGTACTGCGTTCCCGTCCGCGCACCTTTGCGACAGGACTGGTGGTCAGCGGGCTTGTCGTCCTCGTCACCCTCAATCTTCTCAACCCCGGCGCGCTGGTGGCTCGGGCGAATCTGGCCCGTGGTGACGCCGTGCGTACCGGTACGGCTGGTGCGGCTGGTACAGACCTGCAGTACCTCGCATCGCTGGGCGGAGACGCGGTGCCCGCGCTGGTGTCCGCATTGACAGCACCGGATGTCGCTGGCGACGTGGCCGCCCCGGGAGACCGTTGTGCCGCGGCGAACACCCTGCTCGAGCGATGGACTGGGGAGAGACACGCGCGCAGGTCCCGTTACTGGACGCAGTGGAACCTCGCGCGGAGTCGGGCCACACGAGCAGTCCGTGCACGTGAGGCTGAGCTGCGTCAGCTCGCCTGCCCCGAGCCTCGTTCGCAGGGTTAACCGCGCTTCGCGCCACTGCGGATAGGCGACAGCCGTTCTCGGCCGCGTGCTGCTGTTCTCGGCCGCGGCCGCAAGAGTTCATGCGGCCGCGGGTACGTACTCGGCGGCGCGCTGCGCGCGCCGGTCGGCC
>JBBDYA010000037.1:0-6047 GCA_040902005.1 Gemmatimonadaceae bacterium
ATGTCCCTCGGTGGCGCTTACATCATGTTCGGGCCCTGGGGAACGAAGAGCACGCAGCGCGAGGTGAGCTTCTGGTTCATGACGGACCGAATCGACGATCTCTATCAAACGCTCAAGCAGCGCCAGCTCGAGCGAGCCAGCGCAGTCCTGGCGGGACGCGACCCGAAGATTCCGGAGGCCCGGTTCACGTCGGACATCCACGACACGTTCTACGGGCAGCGCGAGTTCTCGATCATCGATCTCAACGGGTACGACCTGAACTTCGCGCAGGAGCTGAAGCCGTAGTGACTCAACCCTTGTGACCGATCAGGTCTCAGTCCGCAACGCGGTGGCCGGATCGATCCGCATACTCGATTGTGCCGGGACCAAAGTCGCGATCGCGGCCAGACCGAGCATGAGCGCGGCGACGGCCATCAGCGTCGGGCCATCGGTCGGGCTGATCTCGAACAACAGCGCCGAAAGCAGGCGGCTGGTCGCGAGCGCGCCGGCGATGCCCACGGCGGCGCCGGCCGCCGCCATCGAAAGGCCGCGGACCATGACCATCCTCCGTACATCGTGAGCAGTCGCGCCAAGCGCCATCCGAATGCCGAGCTCACGCGTGCGTTGACGCACCATCGTCGTGATGACGGCGAACAAGCCAATCGCGGCGAGCGACACGGCGGCGGCCGCGAAAAGCCCGAGGACCATGGCATTCAACCGCGGCTGGGCGCGCGGGGCATCGAGCAACAGCTCGAGGGATGAAGCGCCCGCCAACGTCACGCCCGGATGCGCTTCAGCCACGGCACGACGCAGCGCCGGAACCACCTCCGCCGGAGAATTGGTGGTGCGGATCAGCAGCGTCGTCGGTACCACCGGGAACCGCGATTGCCGAAGAGGGAAGTAGACTGTGGGCCGCGCGGTGAGCAGCTCTCGGTAGCGCGTGTCGGGCACGACACCCACAACTGTCCCCTCGCCTCCGGGCAGCCGGACACGCTTGCCAATCGGGTCGTCGCTCGGCCACAAGTGGCGCGCGGTCGAGCTGCTCACGATGACGACCGGTGCCGCTCCATCGCGGTCCTCGTCCAGGAATGATCGACCGCGCAGCACGGGAATCTCGAGTGTGGCGAAGTAGTTGGGAGCGACGACTTCCATGTTCAGCATCGGATTAGCCGCCGTCTCTTCCTCGCTCTGTCCCGGCGTTGAGAGGCGGCCGTCGATGCCGCCGCCGGCTCCAGTGAACGGCACCTCCAGCGCCGGCGACACGGCTTGCACGCCCGGCAGCGCTTCCACACGAGGCAGCAACAGATCGAGCGCCGCACGTTGTGTTCGCGTGTCGCCGAACTGGTCCGACCGCAGTGCAAGCTCGGCGACGAGAAGCTGCGCCGGCTCAAACGAAAGATCCACCTGCACCAGCTTGACCAGGCTTCGAGTCATCAACGCCGCGGCCGATAAGCTCACCGCCGCGAGTGCGACCTGCGCAACGACGAGCAGCTCCGCCGCCGCGCGAACGCGACGACCTCCACTCTGACGCGAGCCCGAACGGAGAACGTCCTGCGCGTCGACCCGCGAGGTGAAGAGGGCCGGCCCCAAACCCGACAGAAGCATCGTTGCCGCGGTGATCAGGAGGGCCGCGACGAGGGCGGCCCCGTTGATGCCGATCTCGTCGAGGCGCGGAACGCTGCCTGGAGCGAGCGCCACAAACGCTTTGACGACCGCGACCGCGAAGCCGACGCCCAGCAAGCCCCCGACGATCGACAGGAGCCCGCTCTCGGTGAGCAGTTGCGCCACGATGCGTCCGCGATTCGCACCGAGCGCCGATCGTACCACGAATTCTCTGGCACGACCGAGCGCGCGAACGAGCAGCAGGTTGGCGACGTTCACGCAGGTGATCAAGAGCAGCAGCGCGGCAGCCAGCGTCACCAGGAGGAGCGCGGGCTTGGTGTCGCCGAGCACGATGTCGGGCAGCGTGTGCACGACTCCGCGTACGTCGCGTTGCCACACCGGCGCCTCGGGCCGGCCAAAGAAGCTCGTCAGCTCGGCGCGTGCCTGCGCGGGAGATGCGCCGGGCCGAAGGCGTGCCAGCATGTCGAGCTCTCCGGCAACGATGTCGAGAAAGCCGCCGGCGGCGCCATGTGCGATGACGGGCACCCAGGCGTCGGTACCGCGGGGGTACTCGAGACCCTGGGCCATGACGCCCACGACCGTGTACGATCGCCCGGTCTGGACCATCGTGATCGGCCGGCCGACAACGCTCGAGTCGCCGCCGAAATACTGCTGCCAGGCGCGGTGACTGACGACCACTACGGGTGTGGCCCCGGCGATGTCATCCTCGGGCCGCAGGGCACGGCCGAGCGCCGGACGGCTGCGGAGCACGTCGAAGAAGTTTCCGGAAACGAGGGCGCTGCGAAGGGGAAGGGGGAGCTCGCGATCGCCCGCGCGGATCGGTGTGGGCGTTGCGCCTCGGAACGTGAAGAACGCGACGTGCTCCAGGGATCGTGACCGTCGCTCGAATTCTCGAACGTCGTCGAGGGGGAGCGGGAAATTGGAGAACCGCCCATCTCGCGTCTCACCCCAGAGCACGACGAGACGGTCCTGATCGCCAACGGGCAGGCTGCGCAGCAGGAGCGCGTCGGCTACGGTGAACACGGCGGCCGACAGACCGATGCCCAGGGCCAAGGTGATTGCCGCGGTCACAGCGAAGCCGGGTGCGCGGATCAAGCCGCGGGCCGCGAGGCGGACCTGTTGCACCAAGATTTCCATTACAAATCCTCGCGCGCCCGGAACGGGCCGTCAACGCTTCGCGGATGCCTCAGGCGGCTAGAAGTACCCGGCGCTGCCGCCACCTGGCCGACGGCGGCCGTCAACGCGGGCTTCTTGCCCTGGAGCAGGAGCGTGGCAGGTTGACGCGCCGGTCGAGAGTGCTCATGGTCCGGTGACACCCGGCGAGAATGCTCATGCGGGGACTCCGCAACGTCGTGAGAGAGAAGTCGTTGTGATGCGGCGCGCGTCACGCGTGCCCCGCGCGAGGCGTTGCGTGGAAATCGCGCACTCCGGCCTTGCTGGCGTCTCGGGACTTCTGCTCGCCGGGTGCGCTGGCGCGCAGTCAGCACTCGAGATTCGCGGCCCGGCCGCCGAGCGCATCGCCGGTATATGGTGGGCGATGCTCGCAATCGGTGCGATGATCTACCTGGTCGTCGTCGTACTCGTGCTGTATCTGCTCCTTCGCCGCCAGACCAGCGATGCTCACGCACAACGCGTTACCGGCGAGGACAAGGGCGCCAGCCGATGGAACTGATCGGCGGGGTCATCCTGCCGACAGTCGTGCTCGCACCACTCTTCGGTGCCTCGGTGCACGTGTTGAGCGGCCTAATGCATGACACCGGAAGTGATCTCACTGTTCACGTCACCGGCCACCAGTGGTGGTGGCAAGTGAGGTACAAGGGCGCAGACACCACTGATATCCTTGCGGCCAACGAGATCCACATACCAGTCGGGCGCAGGGTGCGTATCGAGCTGGCCACCGCCGACGTGATCCACAGTCTCTGGATCCCGAACCTTCATGGCAAAACCGATCTCGTTCCCGGCCGCACGAACGTAATGTGGATCGAGGCCACCCGTCCGGGGACGTCGCGCGCGCAATGCGCCGAGTACTGCGGGACACAGCATGCGCACATGGCGCTGCCGGTCGTCGCCGAGACACAGGCCGAGTTCGACGACTGGCTCGCCCGCGAGCGGCTCCCGGCGCTGGTCCCACTGGATTCCGTTGCGCGCGCCGGCGCGTCGGTGTTCATGTCCGCGGGTTGCTGGACCTGCCACACCATTCGCGGCACGGCCGCCGCCGGCGCCGCCGGGCCCGACCTCACTCACATGGCTGGCCGGCGCACCATCGCGGCCGGGACTCTCGCGGCGGCAAGCTGGCTGGTGACGGGAGGAATGTTCTATGTGCTGCCGCGAATCGCATAGACGGCCATGACAGCATCGAGGAACATCGACGCAGGCAGGTTGACGCGCAGGCCGGGACTGGTCATGGTCCGGTAACACCCGGATTCGAGGTCGATCGAGCAACCATGCGCGTAGCGGGCGGAACCGGAAGGAACGGCGTGCGATCGCTGGCGGCGTGCGGATTGGCGCTCCTCGCGATGGGCGCAATGGTACGCGCGTTGCCGGCGCAGGAGCGTCCGGTCGTCCACGTCATCCCGATCCACGGGATGATCGACTTGGGGCTCGCGCCTTTCGTCCAGCGCATTCTGGACGAGGCGAAGCGCGACAGCGCCGCCGCGGTGATACTCGACATCAACACGTTCGGCGGCCGGCTCGACGCGGCCGTGGTCATCCGCGACGCTTTGCTGTCGTCGCCGGTGCGCACCGTCGCGTTCATCAATCGCCGCGCGATCTCCGCGGGCGCGCTCATCAGCCTGGCCGCGCACCGCGTCGTGATGACCGATGGCGGGACGATCGGCGCTGCTACGCCGGTGCAGATCGGCCAGCCCGGCTCGACGCCGGCGCCCGTCGAAGAGAAATCAGTGTCCTACGTGCGCAAGGAGTTTCGCGCGACCGCCGACAGCCGCAAACGCCCGCCGCTGATCGCCGAAGCGATGGTGGACGCCGACGTGGCGATCCCCGGCCTGATCGCCAAAGGCAAACTGCTCACGCTCACCACCGACGAGGCGCTCAAGCATGGCGTCGCGGACCTCCGCGCCAACAGCATCGACGACGTGCTGTCGCAGCTCGCGTTGTCGGGCGCCGAACTGCGGTATTCCTCTCCGAACTGGGGTGAGCGTCTCGTCCGCCTCATCACGCATCCGATCGTTGCCTCGCTCATGCTCTCGGTCGCCATGCTGGGTATTCTCGTCGAGATCCGGACGCCGGGATTCGGCGTGCCCGGCGCGGTGGGCATCGCGAGCCTCGTGCTCCTGCTCGGCGGACACTGGATCGTTCAGCTGGTGGGATGGGAGGAGCTCCTTTTGGTGGGAGTAGGCCTAGCGCTCCTGGCGCTGGAGATCTTCGTGATTCCCGGATTTGGCGTCGCGGGGGTGGTCGGTTTCAGCGCGCTTCTCGCTGGACTCACGATGGCGCTGGTGGGCGACGGCGCGACGGCCCGGACGCTCGCCGGCGCGGTGGGCCGCGTTTCGGTTTCGATGCTGGCCGCGCTGGCTGCGAGCATCGTGTTGCTGCGGTATCTGCCGAGGTTCCCTCTCGGGCGGCAGCTCATGCTCCAGACGGAATTGAGTGCCGGCGGCGGCTACGCATCCGCTCCCGAACGGGATACGAACTGGTTGGGCCGCACGGGCCGAACGACATCGGCGTTGCGGCCCGCGGGAATCGCCGAGATCGATGGCGAGCGCGTCGATGTCGTGTCGGACGGCGAGATGATAGAGGCTGGCACGACGATCGTCGTCAGCCGAGTGGATGGCAACCGGATCGTGGTGCGGCGACACCGCGGAGTAATGGAAGGAACCGAACAAGGAACCGAACTATGACTGAGCTCATCGGCGGCGGCATCGGATTGCTGATCATCGTGATCGTCGGACTGGGCATTGTGCTGTATCTGGTGCCGCTGAACCTCTGGATCGCGGCGTGGGCCTCGGGCGCGTACGTCGGCCTGGCGACGCTGGTGGGCATGCGGCTGAGGCGCGTGCCGCCTGGCACGATCATCACCGCGCGCATCAGTTCGGCGAAAGCAGGCCTCAGCATTCCGCTCAACGATCTCGAGGCCCACTACCTCGCGGGCGGCAACGTCGTGCGTGTGGTGAACGCCCTCATCTCGGCGGACAAGGCCAACATTCCGCTGCCGTTCCAGCGGGCCGCGGCCATCGATCTCGCGGGACGCGACGTGCTCGAAGCGGTGAAGATGTCCGTCATCCCCAAGGTCATCGAGACACCCCGGATCGCCGCCGTGGCGAAGGACGGCATTCAGCTCATCGTCGTCTCCCGCGTCACCGTGCGCACCAACCTCGACCGTCTCGTGGGCGGCGCCGGCGAGGAGACCGTGATCGCCCGCGTGGGCGAGGGCATGGTGAGCACGATCGGCTCCGCGGTCAGCCACAAGGCCGTGCTGGAGAACCCCG
>JBBDYA010000038.1:0-5938 GCA_040902005.1 Gemmatimonadaceae bacterium
GTAGTCGTCCAAGTATTGGGTACTATGCTCGCGCCGGCCGGAACACCTCGCCCCGCCCCTGGTTTTTCAGAGCTTCCCTATGGCTCCATCCGCATCGAGAGATAGGCGCGCACCTTCCGGCGGAACGGATCGTCGAGCGTGTAGGCGATGCCGGCGCGCGCTGACAGTCGGGGCGTGAAGACCACCGGCACCGGCGGCATGGCGAATCGGACCTCCGTGCCGACGGCGCGATGCCAGCGCGCAAAGTCCGTCGGCGCCGCCGCAGACGCGGTCACCGCGCTTGCGCCTTCATAGAACAGCGTCCATGTCGTTGACGGCAGCGCCACCCGCCACGCCAGCAGCGCGTTGCCGGTCGCGATGCCGGTCGGCAGCATCGGCATGGCATGACGCTGGGAGAGCAGGGAGCTGTCGGCCAGCGGGGACGTGATGCCGCCGACGGTGAACAACTCGAATGGTGCGGGCGACCCGGTGATGCGGCCGAACGTGACCCCCAGCTCCAGCGGCATCATCTGTTGTCCGACCGTCACGACTTCCACGCTGCCGAGCGTGCGCGTGTAGCGGCCGCGCGTGTCTCCGTGCGTGACATGCGCGCGAACCCGCTCGAGCAGGCCGCGGGCGCCACGTTGCTGCCGGAACTGCAGTTCCAGTTCCGCGAATCCCAGGCCGCGCGCGTGCGACACCGCGGTGCGCTCCATCGCCAACCGGCCCGCGCCGCCGCCCGCCCGTGCACGCATCAGCCAGCGATCACCGATCCGCTGCCCGGACACCGCCAGCAGCGACTGCACGAGCGCCACATCCAGGCTGTCCGCCGCCAGTTGCGCGCCGGTGGCGAGTGAGGGTTCGTGAAGCATGCCGTACGCGCCGATCTCGATCGCCGGGCGCAGGACGCGCAGCGTGGCGAGCAGCGAACCGCCCTGCCAGGTGCCGTGTGTACCGTAGGCTCCAGTGGCCATCGCGTTCAGGCGACCCACAATGTCGCCGGAGAAGGCCGTGATG
Organism: Gemmatimonadaceae bacterium; assembly: GCA_040902005.1. Taxonomy (GTDB): domain Bacteria; phylum Gemmatimonadota; class Gemmatimonadetes; order Gemmatimonadales; family Gemmatimonadaceae; genus DASPMP01. The sequence goes on from JBBDYA010000038.1 coordinate 997, forward strand.
TACCCTCCCACCCCTTCTTCCGAGGCGTACGCTCCCGGGAACCAGCGCTCGTGCCGCGGCCCCAGGCCGTACGCCCGTGTTGGCGAAACCGGGCCTGCGCGCAGCGCGATCACTCCGCGCGTGTCGCGCACGCCCGCGTGGCCAAAACGATCGGCGCCGATGGCGATCGCGCTGTCCGCCACCGCGCCGTCGCGCGCGAGCGTCCGCAGGTCGTAGCCGCGCGCGTGCAGGCTGAGGAACCAGAGCGATCCGTCCGCGCGGTTCAGGTCCGGCGCCACCGCGGCGCCGGTGACACGGGTGAGCGTGCGGGTCTCGCGCGTGCGCAGGTCGATGAGCTCGAGGTTCGCGATGCCGCCCAGCTCGGAGACGACGACCAGCGAATCGGGGCCCAGCCAGGCCGCGTCGTATCGGTTCGCGCCGTCGTCGGGGTCCACGCGACTCATGTTCCCGCCGCCGCGATCGGCCACGATCACGCGCCAGCGCCCGTGCTCCGCCATGCTGGCCGCGATGCGACTGCCGTCCGGCGAGTATCGCGGGCGATAATAGGTGACCTCCGGGTTCCCCTCCAGCAGGGTCGTCATCACGCCGCGCTCGAGGTCAACGCGCGCGATGTCGCAGTGGCCCCAGTGACACTGCATGGCCACCGCGTGGTCCCCGGCGGGAGCGGGGTCGCCGTGCAGGACGCCATTGCCGTGCGTGACCTTTCGCACGTCGCCCGTTTCCGTATCCCACACGTACAGGTCGGGGCTGGCGCTGCCATCGGCGCGTGGCGTCCAGCGGGTGACGAGCACGCGACGATTGTCCGGGAACCAGCGGGGCTGCTGGAACGCCCGGCCATTGATGGCCGGCAGCGTCTTGTCGGCGCGCCGCGCGGGCGGATGGAACCGGCGGTCCAGCACGTCGTCCGGATCCTTGATCAGCGCCTCGACGCGGCGGCGGATCGCGGCCGTGTCGTCCGGCGGCGGTGCGGTCTTCCAGACGACGACGCGTCCGGGACTCGTGGGCTGCCGCAGGGTGAGGGCCACGCGTTCGCCGTTGGGTGAAAGCGCCGGGTCCCCGGTGGCCCACGCCAGACGCTGCACCAGCTCTCCCTCCACCAGCCCGGCGCGCTCCAGTTCGCGCCGTGCCGCCATCGCGTCGGCGGTGAGCTCGGCCAGGTGCCTGCCATACAATGCGGCTGGCGCGTCGCCGAAGACGCCGCGGAAGGCGTCATCGAACGTCCGGACCTGGCGGGCGGTCATCCGGCGCCACACATGGACGAGACTCGAGTCCCCCCCCCCTTCGCGCCGCGCGAGCCACTCGAGAAACGCGGAGCCACCCAGGTATGCGAACTCGCCGCCGCCAAAGGCGTCCGACCCGTTCAGCTGTCCGTAGGCGGGCAGCTGGCCCTCCATCGCCCACTGCCGCAGGATCGCGGGGCGCCAGGCGTTGTTCGGCCGGCCCGTGCCCGTGACGCGACCCTCGATCAGCGTGGCATACCCCTCGAAGACCCAGCGCGGCGCCCTGCGCGCGATGGGTCCGAGGTTCGCTGGCAGCGACTCCCACATCCGGCGCTGGAAGGGATTTCGCGAGGGACGCGTGAGGTGCGCCAGGTGCGCCAGCTCGTGCACCGCGAGCAATTCGCCCCAGGTGCCATAGTTGCCGATGTCGTTGCGCGGGTCAGGGGGCAGGGCCCACCAGACCGTCGCCGGCAGGTCCAGCAACGGCACCGCGTAGCCGTTGGAGACGCCGAACGGGTCGTCCACGACCACGTGCACCGCGCGCTGCGGCCGGAAGCCGATGAGTGCGGTGAGCGCGGAGTCCATGCTCTCCACGCGGCCGGCGACGTGGCGCGTCCACTGCTCCAGCTCCGCCGGGAAGTGAAAGCGGTAGTTGAGCGTGGTCGCGGTGCGCCAGTCCCGCCACGGGCGGATGGGATCCTGGGCGCCGGCGCGGCTCGCGATCGTGGCCGCGGCGAGCAAAAACAAGGGCCGCGGCAGCCGCCGCAGCCCCGTCATGATTCCGCGAATCACCGCGCGTGGCGTCAGGTGGCGCGCCGCTCCCGCGCTTCCTTGCGCCGCTGCTTCAGGTCCATCAACCAGGTGGCCGGGATGATGAAGAGGGGCGTGAGGAAGAACCCGAGGAGCGTGTTGAGCCACACGAGCGCGATGTAGAAGCAGCACAGCCCGATGCCGACCCAGAGAATGGCGAGAGGACCCTGGCTTTCCACGTGTGCTCCGAGGTGAAGTGGTGATGGTGCGCGTCCGCAGAAAATAGGCGACGCCGCCCGTCTCGCGCTACCTTACGTCTGTGTCAGCACGCGCGCTCCTCACGGATACCGAGAGCCGCCGGATCGAAACGGCGGTGCGCCGCTGCGCGACCGGAAGACGCCTGGTGCTGGCGGTGTCGGGCGGTCGCGACTCGATGACGCTCCTGCACGCGGTCGCGCGCGTGAATCCCCGGGCAGTGGCGATGGTGGCCACCTTCGACCACGGCACCGGGCGCGCCGCGACCCGCGCCTCGGCGGTTGTCGCGCGCGAGGCGGCGCGACTCGGATTTCCGGTGGTCATCGGACGCGCCGCGGACGCGGGGCGCTCGGAAGCGTCGTGGCGCGAGGCGCGCCAGGCGTTTCTGCGGGACGTCGCGCGGGCCGTCGACGGCGTGGTCACGACGGCTCACACCAGGGACGATCAGGTCGAAACCGTGCTCATGCGGGTCCTCCGACGCGCCGGCGCGCGGGGGCTCGCGGGGCTCTATGCGCGCTCGGACACGCTGCGTCCGCTGCTGGATCTCTCACGCGAGTCCGTCGCCGCCTACGCGCGGGCCATCGGAGTCGCGTGGGTGGAGGACCCAACCAACGTGTCCGTGGCGTTCCTGCGCAATCGCGTGCGCCGCGACGTGCTGCCCGCGCTGGCGGCCCGGCGCCCCACGCTCGAGTCCGAGCTGCTGGACATCGCGCGTCGCGCCGCGCGGGTACGCGCATCGCTCGACGCGCACGCGCGTGCGATTGGCGAAACGGGCGTCGACGCGCGCACGCTATCCGTGGCGGCGTCCGACCTGGCCGGGTACTCGCGGGACGAGCTTGCCGTGCTGTGGCCCGCGCTCGCGGCGCGGCTCGGGGTGGTGATGGACTGGCGGGGAACGGAACGCGCGGCCGCGTTTACAACACGGAGTCGTGCGGGCGCGCGGGTTCCATTGTCGGGCGGCTGGGAAATCGCGCGGTCGCACGACCGATTTGAGGTGCGCCGCGCCGCGAAGTCGGAGTCGTCCGTGCCGATGCCGCTCGCGCCCGGCACTCGCTGGGAGCGGTGGCGTTTCGACACGACGCCGCGAGGGGACGATGCGTCGGGTGCCTGGGTGGCGCAGCTACCGGCGCATGCGGCGCTGTCGGTGCGGGAGTGGCGGCCGGGCGATCGCATGCGGCTCGGCGATGGCGTGACGAGACGGGTGAAGCGATTCCTGAGCGATGCGCGGGTGTCCGGGTCCAGGCGGACCCGGTGGCCCGTGGTGCTCGCGGATGACGTGATCGTATGGATTCCTGGTGTGCGCCGCAGCGACGCGGCAGCCGTACGGCCCGGACGGCCTGGAGCCCTCTATCGCTGTGAGTTCGACCATCGCTGATCCGAAACTGATGGGCCGCGCGGTGAAGCGCGTGGTCTATGACCAGGGCCAGATTGCGGACAAAGTGAAGGAATTGGGCGACGCCATCACCCGGGAGTACCCGGACGGGGAGTTGCTCGTGCTCGGTCTGCTGAAGGGAAGCTTTATATTTCTCAGCGACCTGGTGCGGCAGATCAACCGGCCGCTGCAGGTCGACTTTCTGGTCGCCTCCAGTTACGGGGACGCCACCTTTTCCAGCGGCAACGTCCGGCTGCTCTACGATCCGGAAACGCAACTCGAGGGGAAGCACATCCTCCTCGTGGAGGATATCGTTGACACCGGTCGCACTCTGGGCCGGTTGATGGACGTGTTGAAGGCACGAAATCCGCGTTCACTGGAGATCTGCGCGCTGTTGCACAAGCAGCTCGCGCACGAGCTCAAGTATCCCACGAAGTTTGTGGGGTTCGACGCGCCGAATGAATTTCTGGTCGGGTACGGGCTCGACCACGCTGAGAACTTCCGTCACATCCCGTACATAGCGAGTCTGAAGTAATGCCACCAAGCCCGAAGTCGCCGAAGGACAAGAAGGACATGAACTGGGGACGGTTCTCCAAGACGTTCGCGTTCTGGATCCTGATCCTGCTCATCCCGGTCGCGCTCATTCAGCTCTCGAGCCAGCGGAGCGTGCAGGCGCCCGAGATCAACTACACGCAATACCGCCAGCAACTCACCGCCGACAACATCCGCGGCGTCACGGTGCAGGCCGGCAAATACGTGAAGGGCGAGTTCCGGGCGCCGGTCAACGTGAAGGGGCGCGATGTCCGCAACTTCACCGTGAACCTGCCCGCCGAGAACTCCGAGAAGGAGGTCGAGCTGCTGATGGGCAAGGGCGTGGTGATCGAGGCGCAGGACGCGCGGCCCTCCATTACCGCGTGGATCATCAACTTCCTGCCCTGGCTGCTGCTGATCGGGTTCTACCTGTTCCTGTTCCGGCAGATGCAGGCGGGGGGGAACAAGGCGTTCTCGTTCGGCAAGTCCAAGGCGAAGCTGCTCACGGGCGACACGCCGAAGACGACCTTCGCGGACGTGGCGGGCGCCGACGAGGCGAAGCAGGAGCTGCAGGAGATCATCGAATTCCTGCGCGACCCGCAGAAGTTCACCAAGCTGGGCGGCAAGCTGCCCAAGGGCGCGCTGCTCGTGGGGCCGCCAGGGACGGGGAAGACGCTCCTGGCCAAGGCCGTGGCGGGCGAGGCCGGCCGGCCGTTCTTCTCGATGTCGGGCTCCGATTTCGTGGAGATGTTCGTGGGGGTGGGCGCGAGCCGCGTGCGCGACCTGTTCGAGCAGGGCAAGGCGCACGCGCCGT
>JBBDYA010000039.1:0-5935 GCA_040902005.1 Gemmatimonadaceae bacterium
TCACCTTGTGCAGAGCATCCGGACCGTGCATGTTCTACGGGTGCGACATCGCGCTTCGATGAGACCGGCGCACCGCGCCTGTGTTCACGAACGCGACCAGAGGGAGGACCCTTGGCGATGAGTAATGGCAACTACTGGCTGCGGTCGAGCGTCACGCGTCGACGGCTGCTCAGGACGGCGACGATCGGTGCTGCCGGCCTGGCCGGCGCCGCGCTGATCGGCTGCGGTGGCGACGACGAGGACGCGCCGGCGCCATCCGGTGGCGGCGGAGCGACCGGGACTGCGGCTGCGGGCGGTGGGGGCGCCCCGGCGGCTGCCGGTGCAGAGGCGCTCGAACGCGCGCCGGGCTTCCCCGGGCCTGCGTTCGGTGCGGTTCCGGTGAATGCGAAGCCGCGGGTCATGGGCGGCACGCTCAACATGCCCGGCGGCGCTCGCGCACTCGGCGGTCGGGAGATGGACCCCGACGTCGCCGGCTTCTTCGCGCCGGCCGAGTACGTGAACGACCGCCTGGTCTACCCGCAGGGCTGGACGGAGGAGCTGCACTTCGACGTGCTCGAGTCGTTCGAGTGGGTGAGCGACTCCGAGCTGCTGCTGCGCATTCGCCCGGGCATCAAGTCCCACAACCGCCCGCCGACGAACGGCCGCATCGTGGATGCGGAGGACATCGCCTACAGCATCAACCGCAAGGCCGGTGTGCTCGATGCGGAGGCTGCGCAGCGCTACCCCCGGCGGACCCAGCTCGTGGGTCTGGACCGTGCGGACGCGGTCGACGACGTGACCGTGCGAATGAACCTGAAGTCGGCCAACGCCTCGATCCTCGCGGCGTTCGGCGACATCCGGCAGGGCATGCAGCTCCGCGAGCTCGACGACTGGGACTTTGTCGACATGACGACCTTCCCCGGCTTCGGCCCATGGATGGTCACTGAAGACGTCGACTCGGTGCAGGCCACGTTCACGGCACACCCCGACTACTACCGGTCAGACGCCGAGGGTGGTCGGCCGTCGTTCGACAAGATGGTCCTCCAGGCGTACCCGGACCGCGCAGCCCAGCTCGCGGCGTTCATCACGGGCGAGACGGATCACCTCGCGTCGGTCGCGACGTTCGAAGACGCGCAGGTGAAGTCCAGCGTGCCGGACGCGCTGCGCTACCTGAGCCCGAGTGCAACGATTACGCACGTCAACATCAACCCCAACACGGTCCCGGCGTTCCAAGATCAGCGCGTGCGCAAGGCCTGGCACTACGTCCGTGACTTCAAGGAGATCGGTGACCCGATCTCGGCCCCGGGCTGGCAGTACAGCGGTCCGTTCCACCCGATGCACGAGTTCGCGCGATCGTCTGAGGAGATCAAGGCGCTGCCCGGGTTCAATCCCGAGACGAAGGAACAGGACATCGCCGAGGCCAAGCTGATGATGGCGGCGGCGGGCTACGCCGACGGGGAGGGGATCGCGTTCAAGATCTGGAGCGCGGGCGCAGTGGGCCGGAACTTCGAGTCCGGCGAGCGCGTGCGCAACCAGCTGGTCAACGCGTTCCCGAAGATGCAGGTCGAGCTGGATCCGGCGGCCGACATTGCGACGTTCAACCGCCGGCTGAACGAGCACTCGTGGGATGCGCTCGCGCACGACTTCGCGCAGGCGCCCGACCTCGCGCTGAACGGTATGACCTACTACCACTCCACCGGCGGCCGCAACTACGCGGGGCTCAAGGAGGCGTGGATCGACGAGGGCATCGAGAAGATTCTGCAGACGCTGGATCCGGACGAGCGGCGCCAGCACGTCCGCGACTTCGAGGACGAGTGGTTCGACTGGGGCCCGCCGTTCCTGAACAACGCGGTGGTCATGACCGACCACGCGATGCAGGCCAACATCGGCGGCGTCGACCTCGTGTCCGGGACGTGGACGTACTTCTACACGCTCGGTTACGGTGGCCTCCAGCGCTGGTTCTGGCGCACCGAGTAGGCTCCGTCGCCGTAGGGCACGAGCGCAGTTGACGATCGGCCCCCGCCGGCCCACCACGGTGCGGCGGGCGCTTCTGTCGGTGGACGCGGTGCCAGGCAGAGGCAGGGCAGCCCATGCAGAAGTACGTCGCCAAGCGTGTGGTCGGGATGGTGCCGACGGTCCTGATCCTGCTCTTCCTCGCCGTGGTGATGGTGAACTTCATCCCCGGCGACATCGTCGATCTGATGATGGAGGAGCACGCGAGCATCGCAACGCGCGACGCGCTGATGGCGGAGCTCGGCCTCGATAAGCCTTTGCCGGTGCGCTACGTGAGCTACGTCGGCGGGCTGCTCACGGGCGACTTCGGAAACTCGCTGTGGGGCGGGAAGCCCGTGGGACCGGAGCTGCTGCGCCGCATCCCGGTGACGATCGAGATCGCAATCCTCGCGACGATGGTCGGCGCGTCCATCGGCGTGATGTTCGGCGTGGTGTCCGCGCTGCGCCAGGACTCGCCGATCGACTACCTCGTGCGGAGCGTGGCAATCGCCGGGATCGCGATGCCGAACTTCGCGATCGCGACGATCGTCGTCGTCATGCCGGCGATCTGGTGGGGTGTCTCACCACGCCTCCGCTACGTCACGTGGGGCGACGACCCCGTGGGGCACCTGAGCATCATCGCGATCCCGGCACTCGTGCTGTCCACCAATCTCGCCGCGTCCCTGATGCGCCTGACGCGCACGACCATGCTGGAGGTGCTCCGGCAGGACTACATCCGCACCGCGCGCGCGAAGGGGCTCGGGGGCTTCCGTGTGACGTACCGGCACGCGCTGAAGAACGCCGTGATCCCGGTGATCACGCTGATGGGGCTCCAGGTTGCGTTTCTGATCGGCGGCTCGGTGATCGTGGAGAGCGTGTTCGTGATCCCCGGTCTCGGCCGCTACCTGATCACGGCGATCGGCCAGCGCGACTATCCGGTGATCCAGGGCATCGTCGTGCTGATTGGGATCTTCGTGATGCTCGTGAACCTCATGATCGACCTCTCGTACGCGTGGTTCGATCCACGTATCCGCTACAGCTGACCTCGCAGAGCGCGCGAGCGCGGCGTCGGGTCGCGCACGAGGGAACGTAGGAGTACGCCGTGGCCGTCGACGCACGCGCAGGACAAGTGGCCAGGACCCCGTCCGATCGCTCCGGCGCGGCGCGCCTGATCGCGCAGATCACGCGCTTCGCCAGGCGGAAGCCGCTGGGCGCCGGAGGCGCCGCGGTGATCATCCTGCTGATCCTGATCGCGGCGACCGCCGATCTGATCTCGCCCTACGGCCCGCTCGTGCACAGCTCGTCGCTGCTGCAGGGGCCGTCCGCCGAACACCTCGTCGGGACCGACCAGTTCGGCCGCGATGTGCTCAGCCGAGTGATGCACGGCGCACGCACGTCGCTACAGGTGGGCGTGGCAGCGACCGTCTTCGCGATGGTGCCAGCAGTGATCATCGGGATGACCTCTGCCTACTTCGGCGGCTGGTACGACTACGCCGTCCAGCGGTTCGTCGACACCATCCAGGCGCTCCCAGGGCTGATCCTGCTCGTGACGATCCTGGTGGTGCTCGGATCGGGGCTGTGGAACGTGATCTTCGCGCTGTCGTTCAACAGCGCGATCGTCGGGAGCCGCGTGATGCGCGGCGCCACGATGGGCGTATCGAACGAGATGTACGTGGACGCGGCACGCGCGATGGGCTCGAGCCACGTGCGGATCATGCTCAGACACCTGCTGCCGAACATCGTCCCCACCGTGATCGTGGTCTACTCGCTCGGGTTTGGGAACGTGATCCTGGCGGAGGCGTCGCTGAGCTTCCTCGGCTATGGGATTCCGCCTCCCACCCCCTCCTGGGGTGGCATGCTGGCGGCGGACGGCCGCTCCTACATGTTCGCGGCGCCGTGGATGCTCTGGGGCCCGACAGTCGCGCTGGCGCTCGTCGTCTTCGCCGTGAACATGTTCGGCGACGCCATTCGCGACGTGCTCGACCCGCGCCTGCGCGGCACGGGCTGAGCGCGCCGCTCCGGCACCCGTCCCCGGCAAGCCTCGGCCGATAGGCCGGCGTGGGAGTACGGCCGGGCGGGGATCACGACAGCACCGGACGCGACTCGAGACTCCGAGCATCAATCGGCGGCGTCCCCATGCCGTCGTTGCGGCGGGCGGGTCACCACTCCTATCGTGCGAGCCGGCGTCCGCCGCTGCCGGTCGAGCCGCCCGAGCGGTGGCGACCTGAGCGCCCGGCACCCGGGCGCCCACAACGATCATGAGCTGAGGGAGCAGGCGATGGCCGAGACGTACGAGGCAATCGAGTATCGCGTGGAGGACCGGATCGCGCGCATCACGCTGAATCGCCCGGAGAAGCGCAACGCCCTGAACCGGACGCTACGCGACGAGATCGTGGCGGCACTGCACCGGGCCGAACGCGACGACGATGTGACGGTGATCCTGATCGACGCGAACGGGCCCTCGTTCTGTAGCGGCTACGACCTGACCCGCCGGCTCGGCCCGGACGAGCAGTTCGACAACGGCTTCATCTCGACCAAGTGGTACGACAACTGGACGGATCAGTTCGCGCGCTCCTGCATTCGCGACTGGATGACGATCTGGGATCTGCTCAAGCCGGTCGTCGCGAAGGTGCACGGCTACTGCCTCGCGGGCGGCAGCGAGTTGATGTCGATGTGCGATATCGCCTTCGTCGCCGACGACGCGATCATCGGGTACCCGCCGATGCGCGGCATGACGACGCCCGACACCCAGTACTTCCCGTGGAAGGTGGGCATGGCCTGGGCGAAGTATCTGCAGCTCTCCGGCAACTCGGTGACGGGCAAGCAAGCAGCCGACATCGGGTGGGTCGTGAAGAGCTTCCCGTCGGACCAGCTCGAGGCCGAGGTCATGAAGGAGATCACGGCGCTCGCGCACATCTCGCCCGACCTGCTCGCCGCGAACAAGCTCTCCCTCAACCAGTCGTACGAGATCATGGGCTTCCGCACGGCACTCAGCACGAGCCCGCAGTGGCACGCGCTCAGCTCGCGCCTGCGGCCGGGCGGCGGGGAGTGGGGGCGCATCTCGGAGGAGCAGGGTCTGCGCGCGGCGATCGAGTGGCGCGACGGGCCGTTCCAGGGCATCGACCCGCGCCCGACGCGCTAGTCCCCAGGCGCCGGTCGCGCCGATCAGCACACAGCGGGGGTGCCGCGATGGCGCCCCCGCTGGCGTTCAGTCGCCTGCAGGCGGAGACCCGTCGGCCGGTGGCGCCGGCCGATCGATCGGCGCGCCGCGCGCGGCGGCGCGCGCTGGACTGCGGCGAGCACGGCCTCCGGGCGCGGGTGATCGCCGGCGACTGCGCTGCGGTACGGCCACGCGAGGTGGCTGCCCGGCCGCAAGCAGTTGATGATCCGGTGCTGCATTGATGCACCAGCTGTGAAGCATGTTTGCGTCACTTGTGAACACGTTCGTATGCTGACGCACATGCGGTACACGGTGAAGGCAGCCGCGCGCGCGACCGGGGTGGGTGAGAGCACGCTTCGGACGTGGGAGCGCCGTTACGGCGTCCCGTCGCCGCGGCGCTCCCCGACGGGGCGGCGACTCTACGAGGAGGACGATCTGCGTCTGATTCGGCGCATGGGGGCCCTCGTCGCGGCGGGTGTCCCGGCCGCGCAGGCTGCGGAGGCCGCGCACTCCGAGGGGGGCGGCGGGCCGGCGGCGCAGTTACTGGTGGAGCCGCCGCCGCCCCCGCACCCCGCCGTCGCGGCGATCGTGACCGCCGCCGGGACGTTCGACGATGTCGGGGTGGACGCGGCGATGACCGCGGCGATCGCGGAGCTCGGCTGGGGCGAGGCGCTGGCGCAGGTGCTGTTCCCCGCGCTGCACGCGGCCGGCGACGACTGGGAGCGCGGGGCGCTCAGCCCCCCGCACGAGCACTTCCTCTCGGAGCTGGTGCGCACGCGCATCGCCGCGGCGTCCGGCCCGGCC
>JBBDYA010000040.1:0-5905 GCA_040902005.1 Gemmatimonadaceae bacterium
CCGCCGCCGCTGCAGATCAGCGGGCGCTCCGCGCGGCCGAGCATCTCCGCCGCCCGCTCGAGCAGATCCTCGTCCGCCGGATGCTCGACCGCGCGGACCCACTGCTCCGGCTCGAGCAGCGTGACGTCTGCAACGCGCTCGAGTACGTCCGGCGGCACCTCCAGCTCCACGGGCCGCGGGCGGCCCGTCTGCAGCTCCTTCGCGGCGCGGCGCACCATGCCGGGGATCTCCTCGGGTCGCATGGCGCGCTCAGCGTGCTTGACGACAGACGAGATCGTCTCGAGTTGATTGTTGATCTCGTGGAGCTGGCCGCGACCGAGCCCGATCTGATCCGAGGCGATCTGGCCGGTCAGGCAGAGCACAGGCGAGGAGCAGGAGTAGGCGGTGGAGAGGCCGGCCGCCGCGTTCAGCAGCCCCGGTCCCGGCACCACGAAGCAGGCGCCGATTTGCCCCGTGCTCCGGGCGAAGCCATCCGCCATGTATGCCGTCGCCTGCTCGTGTCGGGTGTGATGGATGTGGAAGTAGTCCTGTTCCTCCCACAGCGCGTCGAAGGCGAAGTCCAGCTGGATGCCCGGAAGGGCAAAGATGGTCTGGATGCCCTCGATCTTGAGCGACTGCACCAGTGCCTGGCCACCGGTCATATGCATGGGGGCGCTTCCCTCCGTCTGTGCCGGCCTTGATGTGACGCCGGGGATGGCGCCGTTCGCACGGTTCGATGGTCCCTCGAGCCGTGGGCTCCGCCTACCTGCTGCCACGTAGCCGCGGATCCAACAGATCCCGCAGCGCGTCCCCATACATATTGAAGGCGAAGACGGTCACAGTGATGGCAAGGCTGGGGGCAATCATCAGCCACGGCGCGATGTACATGTAATCGCGCGCGGTCCCGCTCAGCATGCCGCCCCATGCCGCAGTAGGCGGGGGAATGCCGAAGCCGAGGAAGGAGAGCGCGGCCTCCGCGAGGATCACGTTGCCCAGGCCGAGCGTGGCGAGCACGATCACGGGGGCCATGATGTTGGGCACCACGTGCCGCGCGATCACGCGAGCGTCCGTGCCGCCAAGACTGCGCGCGGCCTCGATGTAGGGTTGGGCCATCACCGAGAGCACGGCGCTGCGCACCACGCGCGAGTTGCTCAGCGAAACCCCCAGCGCGAGCACCGCGATGATCGAGCCTACCCCCGGTTTCAGGATCGTCATCGCGGCCAGCAGGAAGACCAGGAACGGGATCGCGATCCAGGCGTCCACGACACGCTGGATCACCATGTCGAACCAGCCTCCCGCATACGCGCCGATCGTTCCCAGCAGGATCGCAACGACGGTGCCGATGCCGACCGCGCCGAAGCCGACGACAACCGAGACGCGCGCGCCGTACACGATGCGGGAGTAGACATCCCGGCCGATCATGTCGGTCCCCATCAGGTGCTGGCCGCTCGGTGCCTCGAGCATCGCGCGCAGGTTCGTGCGGGTTGGACTTTCGGTGGCGATCACAGGGGCGAAGATGGCGGTCAGGATCAGCAGCACGATCATCAGCGCGCCGAAGCTGCCCAGCGGCTTCGAGCGGATCATCTGCCAGTGGATCTGCAGCACCCACGGCAGCCGCCGTTCGGCGGCCAGCGGTGCCGCAACGACCTGGCTCTCGGGAGCGACGGTGGTCATCTGTGCACTCCCCTCTACGCGTATCGGATGCGTGGGTCGAGGAACCCGTACAGCAGGTCGATGAGCAGGTTCGTGAACATCACGATGATTGCGAAGATCAGCGTGGTTGCCTGGATCAACGGATAGTCGCGCTCCTGGATGGCGTTGAGCATGAAGCGCCCTGTGCCCGGCAGGTTGAAGATCGACTCCATGATGATCGAGCCGCCAAGGATTGCCGGAATCTGGAGGCCGAGCACGGTGACGACGGGGATCATCGCGTTCTTTAACGCGTGCCGATAAATCACCGGCATCGAGCCCAGGCCCTTTGAGCGCGCCGTGCGGATGTAGTCCTGGCGAAGCACCTCCAGCATCATCGCCCGCGTCATTCGCATCACCGATGCGGAGCGCGAAAGTCCGAGGATGATCGCCGGGATCATGATCGCCTTCAGGCTGGCCAGCGGATTCTCGAAGAACGGAACCCACCCGCTCTGCACGTTGACCTGCCACCAGAGCGCCGGCAGCACGATGATCATCACCGCCAGCCAGAAGTCCGGAATGGAGAGGTGCAGCACCGCAAAGCTGCGGAACGTGTAGTCGGGCAGCGTGTCCTGTTTCACCGCCGCCAGTACCCCAATCGGGATGGCGATGATCAACGTCAACAGGATAGAGACCATTCCCAGTTGGAAGGTGAGCGGTAGCCGCACCTTCATCTCGCTGCCGATCGTCTTGCCGGTCCAGAGCGACTCACCGAAGTCGCCGCGCACGACGCTGCCCATCCACGCGATGTACTGGACCACCAGCGGGCGATCCAGTCCGAGCTCCCTGCGCAGGTGTTCCTTGTCGTCTGCGTACTTGTAATTCTCGACCATGATGTCGACGATGTCGCCCGGGATCATTCTGATCATCATGAAGATCACCACGCTGATGATCAGGAACGTCGGCACCATCGCCAGCAGCCGCCCGAGGGTGTAGTGATACACGGCCGCCTCGTTCTCACGCGTTTCTGCTGCCGTTGGGGGGGTGGGGACGTGGCTGGCCGCGTCCCCTCCCCCCGAGTTCCGCTAGCTGTCAGGCCGCCGGACTCGGTTCGTCACGCTTCGCCGTCGTCAGCCTGGATCTGACGAGGCGGGTGCAACCTCGCATCCAGCGCTCTGCCGGCACGCTGCCTAGCCCCGGTCGATCCAGGCGTCGCGCACTGTCTTGCCGACGAAGTAGCCGTTCTTCGGGCGCGAGTTCTTTACCCAGGGCTGCTGGGCGAAGTTCACGATGCCGATCGGCGTGTAGACGTAGACCGCCTGGTCCGAGATGTAGTGGCTGAACTTCGCCACCGCATCGCGGCGCACGGCAGCGTCGTAGCTGGTGCGAGTGGCGTTGATCAACGCGTCCGCCTCCGGGTCCTGCAGATGCGCCTTGTTCACGCCGGACGCGGAGTGGAAGAGCCCCCACGTCCAGGCGTCGATCGAGAGCTGCGGCGTCATCGGACCGAAGGCGAAGTGCTCGTAGACGCCGGCATGTCCGGTGGCGAGCCAGTCACCGTACTCCTTGAGGTTCGCCTCCATCTTGATGCCGATCTCGCCAAGGAAGTCCATGGCGAGCTGCATGTAGTCCACCCAGACCGCGCCGTAGGCGGCGGCGCTCGCTGCGTCCATCTTGTACGTGCGATCGAGGTCGAAGCCCGCAGCGTCCAGCAGCTTGCGCGCCTCCTCCGGGTCGTACTGCCACCAGCGGTTGCCCTGCAGCTGATCCAGCGGCACCTGCCAGTCCCCGTAGGCGGCGAGAACCGGAGGGCCGTTATAGGCGGTGCCCTTGCCGAGGAAGAACGACTCCAGCCAGGCTTCGCGATCGATCGCGAGGTTGATCGCCTGTCGCACGCGCACGTCGTTGGCGATCTCGCCGGGGCCGGCGCCGTAGTACAAGATGCCGCCTCCGTTCGAGTAATACTCGAACCAATCGATGTCCGGATTCGTCTGCTCAATGGAAGAGCGCGAGAGCGTGGCGACGCCCACCTGATCGAGGTCGCCGGCACGGAGCATCGAGTCGCGGGTCGCCGCTTCGCTGAGCACGAGGTACTCGACGCGCTCGACGTTCGGCGCGCCGAGGAAGTAGTCCGGGTTCGGCACCCAGACGGTCTTCACTCCCGGGTCGTAGCGCTCGAGGATGAACGGCCCGAGGCCGACCGCCGACTCGGGGGAGCCGAGATCGTCCTTGAACTTGGTGTCGAGCTCGGGCGCGACGATCCAGTTGTAGTGGTTCGCCAGGTTGTTGGTGAAGTCCGCGTAGGGTTCCACCAGCGTGAATCGGACGGTGTGATCATCCACAGCGTCCATCGACTCGATGACACCTTCGACCAGGTCTCGGTATGTGAAGCGCTTCTGCACCATGCGGTTGTATGAATAGACGATGTCTTCGGCAATGAGCGCACGCCCATTCATTGGGTCGATGTTCTGCCACTTGACGTCCGGCCGAAGCTTCACCACGAAAGTCGTGTCGTCCGCTTGCTCGTAACTCTCCGCGAGATGCGGCTGAGGCGTGAAATCGCCCTCGCCGTACTGTGGGCCGATCGGGAACTCGAAGAGCGTGTCGCGGA
Source organism: Gemmatimonadaceae bacterium (assembly GCA_040902005.1). GTDB lineage: Bacteria > Gemmatimonadota > Gemmatimonadetes > Gemmatimonadales > Gemmatimonadaceae > DASPMP01. The sequence continues at coordinate 4,220 of JBBDYA010000040.1, forward strand.
AGAACGACTGGTTGAGGTGCGTGCGGAACGAGAAGTTGCCGTGGGGGTCGAAGCCGATGGGGTCTTGACCGTGGATGCGGAGCGTACCGCCCTGCTTCGCCGCGGACGGATCCGGCGCGGACGCCGCAGGGGTCGAGGGCGCGGCGGTCGCGCCGCTCGGCGTGGACGGGGCTACCGCATCATCCTCGCCGCCGCAGCCGACGAGGGCGGCCGGCCAGACCCAGGCCGCCTGCTCCGGCCGTTTGCAGCAGGCGCCGCCGTGTGAGGCGAGCGCGTTCTGCCCGCGTCCAATAGCTGCTCTCGCCGTGGTTCATGACGTTCCCTCCAGATGCTTCCGGGCGTAGGGCCCGGACTGAGCGCCGTTCGCGCGGCCCTGTGCCGTGGACCGCGTAAGAGCCGCCTCGATCGCCTCGGCCGCCGCGACCAGCGCTTCGACGATCTGTTCCACTCGTTGCGGCGAGAGCTCGGCGCGCGCCAGGCTGCAACCAAGCGCGGCGGTCACCTCCCCGCGGGCGTGCACCGGCACCGCGACGCAGCCGACATTCACGTCGCCCTCGCCGCTGTCTACCGCGTAGCCGCATTCGCGTACGCGGGCGAGCGCCTGGCGGAGCGTTCCGCTGTCTGTGATCGTGTGGCGGGTGCGACGCGCCAGGCCGTGGGCGATCAGGTCCTCCACCCGCTCGGATGATCCGAAGGCGAGCAGCACCTTGCCCGTCGCGGTGGAGTGGTACGGCAGGAGCTTGCCTGCCGGGAACGAGATGCTGAAGATGCGGTCCGGCGGCGAGAGGCTGCGCACGTAGAGCACGCCGGCGCCGCTCGGCACCGCGAGCGAGATCGTGTCGTCGAGCTCGGCCAGCAAACCCACGAGCACGTCCGCGGAGGCGAGCTCGAGCGGGTGGCTGTCGAGCGCTCCGCGCGCAAAGCGCACCAGGCCCAGCCCGAGCGAGTAGCGTCCGCCCCGAACCTCCTGGTGCAGCAACCCGCGCTGGCGAAGGGTGGCCGCGAGCCGGCTGGCGGTGGGAAGGCTCACCCTGAGCACCGAGGCGATGTCGCTGACGCCCATCGGGCGATCGGCATCGGCGAGGATGTCCAGAATCGCCAGACCGCGGTCGAGCGCCTGCACGCGCGAACCGTGATCTGCGAGGTAGCCGGCGGGCGTGGCCGCGTGATCATTACGCATGGTGTTGACTACCGCGCCCGTTATAACACTCGTCGCGCGGTCGTTGCAATGTATGAAATCGAATTTCACATAGCGCAAGACCGGCGTTCGCCGACGCGGCGCAGCACTCGAGTGCTCGGGCCCATCAGGGACCCACAGCGGATGGCGCGGAGGGCGATCGGTGGGACGAGGCCTGCCCGGAGGCGCGGCCTCGCTCAGCGCACCGGGGTGACGGGACCATGCGAAGCACGGAGCAGGAGGGCGTCCCCCTCGTCCACGTACAGCGTGTCGCCGACGCGTGAGCGGCGGAGTGACTGCCGGTAGCCGCCTACGCTCGCGCTCAGCGTCTCGCGCGCGACGGTGATCTCGGCGGGCGCGGGCCCGCCGACGAGCGCCTCCGCGAGCACTCGTCCGTCGAGTGGCGCGTCGGGCACGAGCCCCATGACGTGGAGCAACGTGGGGACGATGTCGGTGGCGGCGGCCGGGACGCCGTCCACGAGGCCGGACTTGAAGTCCGGCCCCGCCGC
>JBBDYA010000041.1:0-37178 GCA_040902005.1 Gemmatimonadaceae bacterium
CCCCCCGGCCGAGAACGTTGTCGAGAAGGCCCCGGCTAGAACGTCCTTCTCACGGCCCGAAGAAAAATCGTGTCAGGTGAAAGAACACCGGCGCCGCGAAGAGCAGCGAGTCGATCCGGTCCAGCACCCCGCCGTGCCCCTCGATCAGCGAGCCGTAGTCTTTCACGCCGCGATCGCGCTTCACCGCTGACATCACCAGCCCGCCCGCGAACCCCATCAGCGTGATGGCCAGCGACATCGCGGCCGCCACCAGCGGCGAGAATGGCGTCGCCCAGTACAGCGCGGTCCCCACCGCCACCGCCGTGATCGTGCCGCCGATGAATCCCTCCCAGGTCTTGTTCGGGCTCACCTGGGGCGCGATGGGATGCTTCCCGAACAGCTTGCCCCACACGTATTGCATCACGTCGTTCAGCTGCGCGATCAGCACGAGGTAGAACAGCAGCGTCGCGCCGTTGCCGGCGTACTCCGGCACTTGCAGCATGAGCAGCGCCGGCGCGTGGCTCACGCAATAGACGCACGCCATCAGCCCCCACTGTACGGTGGACGTGCGCTCCAGGAATCGCGTGGTGTCGCCCGCCAGCGCCATCCGCGTCGGGATCGCCACGAACGCGTACACGGGAATCAGGATCGAGAACATCCCGTACCACTGCACGCCCACCAGCCAATACTGGAGCGGCGCGAAGATGAAGAACGCCCAGAACAGCACGGTGTGATCGGTGCGCACCGTGGGCGTGAGCGTCAGGAACTCCCGCATCGCCATGAACGACGCGAAGCCGAACAGGATGATGGACCCCAGCCCGCCCGTCTTGATGGCGATGCCGAACACCAGCACCATCACCCACCAGGCGCGAATCCGCGCATTAAGGTTGGCGACGGTCTTCTTCGCGCCCTCGCTTTTCGCGCGGGTGGACAGGATGATGCCCACGATGGAGGCCACCACCAGCAGCCCCACCACGCCGCTCACCAGTCGGCCGAGGATCGAATTCAGGAATTCGGTCATCGATCGCGGAGCGAGAGCAGCGCATCGCGCGCCCGCGTGAGAAAGGCTGCCTTCTCCTCCCCGGGCTCCAGGCGCATGGGAGGGCCGAAGATCACGCGTCCCAGCAGCGGCACCGGCAGGAACTCCCCCTTCGGAAGAATGCGGTTCATGTTCGCCAGGTACACCGGCACCAGCTCCAGCTCCGGCTTCAGGCGGCACAGGTGGAACATCCCGCTCTTGAACGGCAGTACCTCGCCGTCCATGCTGCGCGTTCCCTCGGGAAAGACGATGATGCTGTGCGTGTCGCCCATCCCTTCGGCGATCTGCTCGATGGACTTCGACGCTTGCTGGGGCGAGCTGCCCGCGCCGGCGCGCTCGATCAGGATGGCGCGGAATACCGCGCGCGCGAGGTAACGCTTGATCGGACCCCGCATCCAGTAGTCGGCGCCGGCCACGGGGCGCGTCCGCGCGCGGAGCGCAGGGGGCATCGCGGACCAGATCACCACGAAGTCCAGGTGGCTCGCGTGATTGGCGAAATACACGCGCTGGCGCACCGCGTTTGGTGCCGCCGTCCAGTGCGCCGAGGCGCCGGAGATGATCCGCGCGAACGCCGCCAGCGCGGGGCCGATCATCGTGCGCGCAGGTCGCGGGCGATGTGCGCCGTGCGCCGGATGAACGTCACCGCGCTCCCCACCACGATGATCGCAAGCGCCACGACGATCGCCCAGCGCGTGCCGCGCGCCTGCATCTCGATGGCGGCCGCGAGCACTCCCACCGTGAGCGCAAACATGCGGTGCTGCTTCGCCATCGGCCCGCCGAAGTCCTGCGTGAACCCCAGCGAGCCGCCCAGCAGCCGCACGTAGGCCGTGAGCACCGCGAGAATCGTGGCCGCCACGCCAAGGTCGAGGCCGTAGGGATAGCTCTGCACGGACACGCCGGCGCCCAGCAGGATCAGGATGTCACCGAACCGGTCCGGGATCTCGTTGAACAGCTCGCCGGTGCTGGACTTGAGTCCGCCTTCGATCGCGAGCAGCCCGTCCAGCAGGTTGCACAGCAGACGCAGCTGGATGCCGGCGGCAGCCACGATCAGCCAGACGGTCGAGCTTCGTCCAATGGGATCCGCCATGACGCAGAAGGCAGCGGCAGAGAGCGCAGCGAACACGACACTTGCCACCGACATCTGGTTGGGTGTCACGCCGGCGCGCGCGAGTGCCCGCGCGATCGCGGAGGGCCACGCGCGGGTGCGCGTGCGAAGGACTCGTCGATTGGGGGGGGGAGTGGATTCCATGGAAGGTGGGGGGGGCGCGCTCTATGGTGCAGCATCTCGGTCTCCGCGTCCAGCCGCACAGCCCGTTCATGACGGACGGGCGCGAAGAGTGCGAGTAGTTATCGCCATGGCAACCACGCGAACCGACCGACGACGCGGAGTCCGCTTCAAGCCGACCCTGGCCGGCTCTTCCGCACTCTCCACCAGGGCGCGCCAATGCCGGCGCCGATTCCTCGGCCACTTCCCCGCGGCCTTCCAGGATGAGACCTACGTCGAGTGGGAGCGCGGCTTCAAATGGGACGCCCACGAGCGATGGTGCGCGGTGATGCGACGGGCCCTCTTCCAGTCCCTGCTCGACGAAGGCGCGTACGAAACGATCGCGAAGCATGCCGTCAGCATCGAAGCCCGCACCAACCTGCTCTTCCCGTTCGAAAAGATGGCGCTGCGTGACGCGGTGCGGCTGCGCCCGGGCGCCAAAGCGTTCTCCGAGGGACTCTGGGAACTGCTGTACGGCTCCGGCGGCGAGCAGGATCGGTTCGAGGCCTGGTGCGAGGTGCTCGAGCGACTCCCCCGGCGGCAGACGCGCGTGCTCACCTGGCCGATGGCCACGATCTGGGGGTTCGTCGCGCACCCGGAAACGCACATCTTCCTCAAGCCGATGGTCACCAGGCGCGCCGCGGCGGAGTACGGATTCGACTTCCACTATACCTCCGGACCGAACTGGGCCACCTATTGCTCCCTGCTCGAGTTCGCGGAGCAGGTGCGCGAGGACCAGCGCGATCTCGCCGCCCGCGACATGATCGATCTCCAGTCCTTCATCTGGGTGCAGGGCTCGGACGAGTACGAGAAGTAGCGGGCCGCCCGGTGGGGATCGATCCTCGCCATGCCCGCGGCGGTGTGCTATTCTAACCGCCGGACGATTCGCCTCCTTTCCTCCTGCCTTCCCGTCCCATGCGAATCCTGAAGATCTGGCTGCTCGCTGTCCTCGGCGCGGGCGCCATTCTCGGCGTTCTTTCCGTCACCGAGATGGTGGATGCCAGGCAGTTGCGCGAGCTGGCCCGGATGACCGTGCTCGCGATCGTCGTCCTCGCGGCCACGCACTACGCGTGGATCGTGATGCGCGGCCGGGCGAATCCGTCCGACCATACCGACAAGCCCGTTCCCTGACAGGAGCACGACCATGGGTACCTTCGTTCTCGGCGGCATCGCGGTCTTCGGGTTCTTCGGCGTCATCGCCTACAACACGCTCATCCGGCGCCGCAACGTGGTGGAGCAGGCGTACGGCACCATCGAGGTGCAGCTCACCCAGCGCTACGACCTGATTCCCAAGCTCGTGGAAACGGTGCGGCAGTACATGGGCCACGAGAAAGGGTTGCTGGAGGAGATCGTCCGGCTGCGCGGTCAGGCGGTGGCCAGCAGGAACCCGTCGGAGAAGATCGAGGCCGACAACCAGCTCACGCGCGCCATGGGGCAGCTCAACGTCACCATGGAGAACTATCCGCAACTGCGCTCGAGCGAGAACTTCGTGCAGCTCCAGCGGTCGCTCAACGAGGTGGAGGAACAGCTCGCCGCGGCCCGCCGGAGCTACAACGGCGCGGTGACCGAGTACAACAACGCCGTGCAGCAGTTTCCGGGCTCGCTCGTGGCCGGGGCCATGAACTTCGGCACGCGGACCATGTTCGTCGCCGACGAGAAGAAGCGCGGCGACGTGGACATGCGAGGATTGTTCAAGGCGTGAGCGTCGGCCGGATCAGCCAACTCGACCGGTCCACGCTGCTCCGCATCCAGGCGGCGTGCAACTTCGTCAACGCCGAGGTCGCGCGGCATCGTTCGCGGGTGACGAAGATCGGCATCGCGGCATTCAGCCTGGCCGCGATCGTCTACATGGGCATGGTCAGCAAGGGAAATACAGACCCGCGCGCCCCGTTCTTCGGCGCGTTCGCGGTCACGTCGCTGGCGCTCGCGGGCGCCCGCAAGGACCTGAAGAAGAGCTACAAGGGCATCGTCGTGCAGCGCGTGGTGAAGGCCATCGGCAACGGGCTCACGTACACGCCGGAGTCCACCTTCGCGCGCCAGGACTTTCACGACATGGACCTGTTCGATCGGCGCGCCGAGAACTGGAAGAGCGAGGACGAGATCTGCGGAAAGAAGAACGCCGTGTCGTACTCGCTGCACGAGGTGCGCGCGTCGTACACCGTCAAGTCCGGCAAGAGCAGGCGCGAGGTGATCATCTTCCGGGGTGTCATCGTCCGCCTGGACTTCAACAAGCACTTTGCGGGGCACACCGTCGTGGTGTCCGAGAGCCAGAGCAAGATTCTCGGCGGCCTGTTCGGCGAGTCGGGCAGCCGCAAGGGCAAGCACCTCGTCCGGCTCGAGAACGTGGACTTCGAGAAAGAGTTCAGCGTCTACGGCACCAACGATCAGGAAGCGCGCTACATCCTCACGCCCAAGCTCATGGAGCTGATCCTGGAGGCGCAGGCGATCGTGGGCGCGCACGGCGATGTGCGACTTTCCTTTCACGACAACTCCCTGTTCGTCACCGTGCCGGAGCCCACGGACCGCTTCGAGGTGAGTCTGTTCGGCGGGAAGGTGACGCCCGACACCGTGATGGGTGACCTCGCGGAAGTGGTGCGGCTGGCGGAACGCCTCGTGGATACGCTCGACCTCGAGACCAGGATCTGGTCGCGTGTTTGAGTACCTGAACTCGTCGCAGACCGCGCGGGCGATCCAGATCGCGCTGGTGGCGGTCGCGGCCATGCTCATCACCTCGGCCCAGTTCCGCGTGCTCGCGGGGCCGCCGAGTCGCGTTCGCTACGCGGTGGCGTGGCTCGTCGGTTCCGTGGTGCTCGGCGCGCTGGGCGCGTACCTCGACACGATGGTGGGTCTCACCGCGATCGGCGACCGTGTGCTCAATTTCGTCGGCGCCGCGGTGCACGTTCTCGTCGGGCTCGCGGTCGGACACTGGTGGACACGCCGCCCGTCCTGGCCGACGTACAGCCGGCTCGTCGCCTGGATCTCGCTCTTCGTCATTCAGGTGATGATCGCCATGGCCGCGCTCAGCCTGCGGTGACGCGCTTCGGGAAGCAGGTTGCGTCGGTGCTGGATGGCGTGAAATACTTGTACGTCCGCTCGGGCGCCGAACATCGCTTCGTGGCTGTGTGGGTGGTGGTCGTGCAAGGGCGCGCCATCGTTCGCTCGTGGAACGACAAACCTGCCGGATGGTATCGCGCTTTTCTTCGCGAACCCCACGGCACACTTCGCCTGGGAAGCGAGGAAGTCCCGATTCGGGCAGTCGCCGTGAAGAGCGCTCGTCTCAACGATCTCGCTGATGATGCGTACGCCACCAAGTACACCACGAAGGCAAACCGGAAGTACGTGCGCGGTTTTGCGACGGCAACGCGCAGGAAAACGACGCTGGAACTCGTCCCGCGCCCTTCTAGTTCCTAGTTCCTAGTTCCTAGTTCCTAGTTCCTAGTTCCTAGTTCCTAGTTCCTGGATCCTGTCTCCTTCCCCACCATGCCCCAGACCTCCGCCTCCGACGCCATCGTCCTCCAGGGCATCCGCAAGAGCTTCGGCGATTTCGTCGCGGTGCACGACATCTCGCTCACGGTGCCGCGTGGAACGATCTACGGCTTTCTGGGCCCCAACGGCGCCGGCAAGACCACCACCATCCGGATGATGATGAGCATTTTCTATCCGGACGCCGGCTCCATCAGCATACTCGGCGAGCCCAACTCGGAGCGCATCAAGGACCGCCTGGGCTATCTCCCCGAGGAAAAGGGCCTTTACAAGAACATGACGGCGGTGGACCTGATCACGTACTTCGGGCGCCTGAAGGGGCTGGCGAAGAAGGACGCGCGGGCGCGGGCGGTGGCGCTCATGACGAAGTACGGCCTGGGTGAATGGATCACCACCAAATGCAAGGCGCTGTCGAAGGGGATGGGACAGAAGGTGCAGATCCTCGCCACGCTCATCCACAACCCGGAACTGGTGATTCTCGACGAGCCGTTTTCCGGGCTCGATCCGGTGAACGTGGAGACGGTGCGCGAGGCGATCCTGACGCTCAAGCGCGAGGGAAAGACGGTCGTCTTCTCCACTCACGTCATGGAGCAGGCGGAGCAGATCTGCGATGCCGTGGTGCTCATCAACCGGGGGCGCGTTTTGATCGACGGACGCATCTCGGACGTGCGGCATTCCGGGGGACGCACCGTGCACCTCGACTACGAGGGGGACGGCACCGTGCTACGCGCGCTGGCGGGCGTCGAGCGCGTGAACGACGCGGGAAAGCACGCCGAGTTCGTCCTGAAGGAAGGAACCGATGCGGACGACCTGCTGAAGCAGATCGTCGGCAGGGTGCGGGTGCGCAGCTTCGATACCCGCGAGGCGTCGCTGCACGAAATCTTCGTGCGCGCGGTGGGACAGGACAGTGCCACACGGGGAGTCACCAATGCGTAAGCCACTGCTCGTTGCCCAGCGCGAGATCGTCGAATCCATGAAGACGAAGGGCTTCTGGATCGGCATCCTGCTCTTCCCCGTCATCATCGTGCTCTCGATTGGCGCGCCCGTTTTGCTCGCCCGCGCCAAGAGCGTGCGCACGTACGCGGTCGTCGATTCCTCCAGCTGGCTGGCCGACGCGGTGCAACGTCAATCCGGGATAGCAGACACGCGGCGCATCCTGCTCGAGACTGCCAACCGGCAGCTCACGGGCGGCAACGTGGCAAGCCTGCCGCCCGTGCTGGCGCGCATCGCGCCGCACGTCGGCGCATTCACCCCCTCGCAACTCGACTCGGCCGCGAGGACGCTCGCCACGGGGGACGCCGCTCCCGCGGCCGCGCTGCCGGATTCCGCGCGGAATCCGGTGCTCGACGCGCGCGAGGAATACCGGGCATGGTGGGACACGGCCACGGCCAGCACCATCCGGGGCGTACATCAGGCGCCGGCACGCGGGAAGTACCGGCGCGTGAACGCCACCGGAGACCTGAACAAGCGCGTGGCCGATGAGGAGCTGTTCGCGTATTTCGTGATCGGGCGCGACCCGGTGGCCGACAACCGCGGCATGGCCTACGTGGCGAAGAACCTCGCGGACGACGCCCTCCGCAACTGGTACTCGGAGATCGCCACCGACGTGGTGCGACAGCGCCGGCTCACGCAGGAGGGCATCAGCCCGCGCACCGCGGCCTGGCTGTCTGATGAGGTCCGATTCACCGAGCGAACCGTGTCGGCGTCCGGCGAGCAGACCGCCGTGGGACTGAAGGACAAACTACGCCAGAACGCGCCGGTTGTGTTCGTCTACCTGCTCTGGATCTCGATCTTCAGCATCACGCAGGGACTGCTCACCAGCACCATCGAGGAGAAGTCCACTCGCATCTCCGAGGTCCTCCTTTCATCTGTATCCCCCGTCCAGCTCATGGCCGGCAAGATCCTCGGCGTCGCCGGCACCGGGTTGACGATGATCGTGACCTGGGTGCTGACCGCGACCATCGCCGTGAAGTACATGCCGAAGCTGATGGGCGCTCCGGCCTCGCTGGATCTCACGCCGATCATGAGCGATCCCGCGCTGCTGGCGAGCTTCGTGATCTACTTCCTGCTCGGCTACATGCTGTACGCGGCGATCCTGATCGGCATCGGATCGGTGGTCAACACGATCCAGGAAGCACAGGCGCTGATGATGCCCGTGATGATGATGCTGATGCTGCCATTGCTCGCCATGATCCCGATCGGGCAGGATCCGAACGGCACCTTCGCGAAGGTGATGTCGTACATTCCGCCATTCACTCCCTTCGTGATGATGAATCGCGCCGCGGGCCCGCCCGCGCTGTGGGAGTACGTGGTCACCACTTTCCTGTTGGTCGCCGCGATCGCGGGCACGCTCTGGGCATCGGCGAAGATCTTCCGCATCGGCATCCTGATGACCGGCAAGCCGCCCAAGGTGCGCGAGATCTGGCAGTGGGTTCGCACGCCCACGGGGGTGGTTCCCGGCCGGCAGGAGTAGCGCATGGAGTTCCCGGGCTGGTTCAATCGCCTGGATGCGGGCATCACCGCGTGGATGGCGCGCAACGGCGTCCGGCTGCTGCGGATCAGCCTGGGCGTGGTGTTCTTCTGGTTCGGCGCGCTCAAGTTCTTTCCGGGACTCAGCCCGGCCACAGAGCTGGCGACGCGCACGATCGACGTCCTCACGTTGGGGATGGTGCCGCAGGTGGTGGCGATCAATGTGCTCGCCGCCTGGGAGACCGCGATCGGGCTGGGGCTGATCTTCGGCGTCGCCATGCGGGCCACGCTCTTCCTGCTCTTCGTGCAGATGCTCGGCACCGTCACGCCGATCTTCCTCTTTCCCGAGCTGGTGTTCACCAGAGTGCCCTATGCGCCCACGCTCGAGGGGCAGTACATCATCAAGAACGTGGTGCTCGTGAGCGCGGGCATCGTGATCGGCGCCACCGTCCGCGGAGGCGGGCTGGTGTCAAATCCACGAGTTGCTCGGTTGGGTGAGCGCGATTGAGGTTGTGTCTTGGTGGAACGGAATGATGAGTGTCCCTTGACGCGACCATGCTCGATACTGGCAAAGGAGAGCACTTGCCAGTATCGACATGGCCCGCGTCCGGGACCTCATCATCCGTTCCACTGGCGATAGGTCCGCTGCGCCAACCGGCGACGTCACGCCTCCAGACCGCCTCCGCCCGCGCGCCTTGCGCCGCCGCGCTGCCCCACGCCACTCGCATTCGGCCCGCTCCAGAAGCGGGGGTTGAGATCGGCGCGCCCCTCTACGTCAAGGTGTGGCGGAAGCGGGAAGCGGAAATCGAGAAGTGGGAGGTGGAAGGTGGGAGCGGATGGGCAGAACGGGGTCGGTGGGTGTACCCGGCGCGGGCCATGTCAATACTGGCAAGCGTTCTCCTTGCCAGTTTTGAGCATGGTCGCGCCAGGGGACACTCACCGACCACGTTCTGTCGAAGCGACCATGCTCTGCCGGAATGGCCATCACCTACCGATACGGACCGCTCCGCCCCCCACGCCCTCCGCCACCACGCTTGCGTCCGCCCGGGCTGGAGGTCGGCGCCGAGCCGCCCGTGGCGCGACGCGCCTCCTTGGCCTTGGACCGCGCGCGATCCTCGGCTTTCTTCGCCCTGATCTGCGCGATGCGCTCGCCGAGCGGCACCTCGAGCTTCCCCGTCGGACGCGCCGTGTAGTCGAAGTCGGGCAACGTCACACGCGGCAGCGTCTTCTTCACCGCGCGCTCGATCTGCCGCAGGTCCCCTTCCTCGTCCGGCGCCACGAAGGTGAACGCCTCGCCCGTGAGCTCGGCGCGGGCCGTGCGTCCCACGCGATGGATGTAGTCCTCCGACTGGAGCGGCACGTCGAAATTCACCACGTGTCCCAGCGCTTCCACGTCGATGCCGCGCGCCGCGATGTCGGTCGCCACGAGCACACGGAAGGTGCCGGCCTTGAACCCGGCCAGCGCCTCCGTCCGCTGGTTCTGCGACCGGTTGCCGTGAATGCGCGCCGCGTTGACACCGCGCTTCGTGAGAAACTCCCACAGGCGGTTCGCGCGGTGCTTGGTACGCGTGAACACGAGCGCCTCGCGCATCAGCCCCTTCTCCAGCAGCGCGAGCAGCAGCGCCGACTTCAGCTCCTGCGGCACGGGGTATACGGCCTGCGTGATCCCTACCGCGGGCGCCGCCACGCGCTCCAGGTTGATCATCGCCGGATTGTGCAGCATCTCGCGCGTGAGCTGGAGAATCGGCGCCGGCATCGTGGCGCTGAAGAACAGCGTCTGCCGTTTCGCCGGCACGTACTTCAGCAGCCGGCGGATGTCCGGCAGGAATCCCATGTCCAGCATGCGATCCGCCTCGTCCAGCACCAGGAATTCGACCTTGTCCAGCTTCGCGTACGGCTGCCTGAGGTGGTCCAGCAGCCGTCCCGGCGTGGCGACAATGATGTTGACCCCGCTGCGGAACGCGTGCTCCTGCGGCCCCATCCCCACACCGCCGTAGACCGCGGCGGCCGTGAGCGGCGTGTGCACCGCGAGATCGTTGGTCTCCTGGAGCACCTGCGCGGCCAGTTCGCGTGTGGGGGTGACGATGAGCGCGCGTGTGCCCCCCTTCGGGTGCGCCAGCATCCGGTCCAGGATCGGAAGGACGAACGCGGCGGTCTTCCCGCTGCCGGTCATCGCGCACGCGAGCACGTCGCGGCCGGCGAGCGCGGGCGGAATGGCGTCGATCTGGATCGGCGTGGGTTTCGCGAAGCCGAGGTCCTTGACGCCGGCCTGCAGACTGGGATGAAGCTTCAGTGCACCAAAAGGCATCGCGAAAGATACATTGTGCCGGGGCGCTGCCGGCCCTCTCCCACCATTGCCACGGAGACACTGTGTACGCTGAACTCCTCGTCCTTCGGCTGATCCACATCCTCGGCGGAGTATTCTGGGTGGGCTCCGCCATGTTCATGATGTTCTTTCTCGGCCCGGCGCTCGCGAAGGCGGGCCCGTCCGGTGGCGCGGTCATGTCCGGGCTCGCGGCGCGCAAGCTGTTCACCTGGCTGCCCGTGAGCGCGCTGCTCACGATGCTCTCGGGCGCGCGGCTGATGATGATCGCCTCCGGCGGGGACGCGCACTGGTTCGTGCACCGGGTGGGCCACTTCTACTCCGTCTCGGCGGCGTTCGCGGTGATCGCGTTCCTGATCGGGATGGTGGTGAGTCGTCCCGCGATGATGCGCGTGGGGAAGCTCACGCAGAGCGCGGCGTCGGACGAGACGAGCATTGCGCTCATCACCGCGGAAGTGGCGAAGCTCCAGAAGCGGGCCGCCATCGCGACGGCGATTGCCGTGGTGCTGCTCGTGCTGTCCGCCGCGGGCATGGCCGTCGCGCGGTATCTGTGAGGAAAGGGAACAGGTAAGGGGGAAGAGGGAAGAGGGAAACCGAAACCCCGGGAAATGGGGACGGGAGCGAGAACGGTTTCAGTCCTGGCGGGCGGATCTTCTTTGGACATGAGCGTCGGTGCTCATACGTCCCGGATCCGGCATGACTCGTGAGTCGCCTCCGATATCCGGAGAGGCGCGAGAATGAGACTGTCCCGCGCCACGCGGCACACCGCGCTCCAGCTCCATTCTTCAGAGGCTCCCTAAGGGCGCACCTCCGTGGTCCCCCGGTCGGCCTTTCTCCGGCCGGGGCCCATGGACCGCGGCAGCTGAGGACGAATCTTGTTCACCTCCACTGGGCGGCTGCGTCCCCTGAGCGCATCCAGGCTGTAGCGTCCGCCGCCGAACACGGCGAACATGAGGAAGACGAAACAGTACAGCGCCGCCAGCTCGCCGCCGTTGAGAATCGGCCAGAAACCGCGCGGCAGGTGCGCGATGAAGTACGCGGAGGCCATGAGCCCCGAGAGCGCGAACGCCACCGGACGCGTGAAGAGCCCCGCCGCCAGCAACAGCCCGCCGCCGATCTCCAGCGTGCCCGCGATCCACATGTGCGAGAACATCCCGGGCGAGCCGCCAAACGGACGGTCGGCTGCCAGCAGCCATCCCAGGTGCTTCTGCACGCCATGCTGCACGAGCATCAGCGCGGCCGCCACGCGCAGCAGCCCCAGCGCGATGTCCGGCAGCCGCGACCAGATCGGCAGCTCGCCGGCGGTGCCCTCTTCCCTGCCTGTGGTCGTCATCAATCCTCCTGGAAGGCGCGTCGTGCGAGATCACCCCATTCTCACGCGGTGTGGTGGCAGATTCGGGGCCGCTGTGACGCTCCACGCGCGGCTGGGGTTGTCATGACATCCCCACCGACCACGACCATGCCGACGATCCATTCCGCACTCCTCGTCGCCGCGATGCTCGGCGCTTCGTCCACCGCTCACGCGCAGGTGACAGACTCGCTGCGCGCCGACAGCGCGTTTCAGCGCCAGGACTGGCGCGCAGCCGCCAGCCTGTATGACTCCATCGCACGGCGTTTCCCGACGCAGGGAATGGCGTGGATCCGTCTCGGCATTGCGCGACACGCGCGCAACGACCTGGACGGTGCGGCCATCGCGTTCGACCGTGCGCTGTCCCTTCGATATCAGGTGCCCACGGCGATGTACCGCCTCGCCCGCATCCACGGTGCGCAAGGGAATGCGGACCGGGCGCTGTCGTATCTCGATTCGCTCGTGCCGATGCGCGCCGTGGCGATCCCGGTGCTCGATACGCTGTCCGAGCTGCGCTCCGTTCGCGCCGATCCGCGATACCGGGGCATCATCGCGCGCATGGCCGCGCTGCGCTTCCCCTGCGCCACCACGGCGCGCGCGCGCGAATTTGACTTCTGGATCGGCGACTGGGACGTCACCCCCTGGAGGGCACCCCCTGGACCGAACGCCCCGCGGCTCGGCACCAATCGCGTGGAACGGTTGCTCCGTGAGTGCATGCTCCTGGAGAACTGGACGGACAGCCAGGGGGGCACGGGCAAGAGCATCAACTTCTTCGACATCAACCGCCAGAAGTGGCGTCAGATCTGGGTCGCGGATGGCGGGACGTCGCTGGACTACGAAGGCGAGCTGCGCGACGGCGTGATGCGCTTCGAGGGCTGGACGCTCGCGCCCAGTGGCGCCCGCATCCTTCAGAAGCTCACCTTCTTTCCGATCCACGCGGACACCGTGCGGCAGCTGTTCGAAACCTCCACGGACAGCGGCCGAACATGGCAGCCCGGGTTCGACGGGCGGTACGCTCGACAGCGCCCGTAGCGACGCATCTCGCGTGCGGCGATGGTAGGGGTTCACTCCACAAACGTGGGTGAAACCTCCGACAGCCACGGCCGCAACTGCAGCGCACCGTTCAAGTCATCATGGAGACTCCACTCGACAACGCCGTCACGCCGCCCGACGCGAGCGCGCCCGCGAGCTTGACCCGCCAGCCCAGGATTCGCCGACTCACAGCGCGTCAGTCCGCCTGCGTGCTCACGCGCAACCACGTGGGACGCATCGCCTACATCCTGAACGGCCGTGCCGGCATCCTCCCCGTGCACTACGTGTTTGACGGCAACGTGATCGTGGGGCGCACGTCGTTCGGGCCCAAGGCCATGGCGTGGGTGGAGCAGGACGTGGTATTCGAGGTGGACGAGACGGACGGGATGTTCGACTGGCGCAGCATCCTGGTGCGCGGCACGGTGACCATCAGGAGTGCAACCGCAACGTCCGTCGAGCTCGCGAACTACTGGGACGCGGTGGCCGCGCTTCGCACGATCATTCCGCAGGCGTTCACGGAGGCCGACCCAACGCCGGAGCGCCGGCTGGTGTTCGCGATCGAGCCCGACGAGATCTCCGGGCGCGTGGCCAGCAGCACGCGCGCATGGCGCTGAGCGCGTAGCCCGCGCGCATTGCGAGCGGCGATGCCGGCCACCAGTTTGCCCGGATGCGCACACTGCCCCTCCTCCTCGCCACCCCAATCCTGCTGCTCGCCGCCGCGCGGCCGCTGCCCGCGCAGCCGAACCCCTCCCGCGCCGAGCGTGAGATCGTCCGCGCGGTGGATGCGCAGACCAACCGGTCCATCGCGCTCATCGAGCGCGTGGTCAACATCAACAGCGGCACGATGAACTTCGCCGGCGTGCGGCGCGTGGCCGACGTCCTGCGCCCGCAGTTCGACTCGCTCGGCTTCACCACGCGGTGGGTTGACGGCACGCCCTTCAACCGCGCGGGACACCTGGTGGCCGAGCACCGGGGCCCGGGACCGAAGATCGTGCTCATCGGACACCTGGATACCGTCTTCGAACCGTCCAGCCCCTTCCAGCGCTTCGAGCGGCTGACGGATTCCACCGCGCGCGGCCCCGGCATCATTGACATGAAGGGTGGCGACGTCATCGCGATCGCGGCGTTGCGCGCGCTGAAGGTCGCGAACCAGCTGGACGGCATGCACGTGGTGGTGGTGCTGCACGGCGACGAGGAGTCCGCGGGCGCGCCGCTCGATCTCGCGCGCGCCACGCTGCGCGACGCGGCCCGCGGCGCGGCGTACGCGATCGGCCTGGAGGACGGCGACGGCGATCCACGCACCGCGGTAATCGCGCGCCGCAGCGCCGGCGGATGGACGCTGCGCGTGAAGGGCACGCCGGCGCACTCGTCGCAGGTGTTCACCGACGGCGTGGGCTCGGGCGCGGTGTACGAGGCCGCGCGCATCCTCACGGCGTTCCATGCGCGTCTGTCCGGCGAGCAGTATCTCACCTTCAATCCCGGGCTCATCGCCGGCGGCACGCTGGTCACGGTGGACAGCACCGGTACCGTCGCGTCCGTGCAGGGCAAGTCCAACGTGGTCGCCGAGCATGCCACGGTGAGCGGCGACCTGCGCGGGCTCACGCCGGAGCAGCTCGCCCGCGCGCGCGCGGCGATGCGCGAGATGGTCTCGGCGCACCTGCCGCGCACGTCCGCGGAGATCGAGTTCCACGACGGCTATCCTCCGATGGCGCCCACGGACGGGAACCGGCGGCTGCTGGCGATCCTCGATCAGGTGAGTCGCGACGTGGGGTCCGGTCCTGTGGGCGCGGTGGACCCGGCGCGCGCCGGCGCGGCGGACGTGTCGTTCGTGGCGGACCTCGTGCCGATGGTCATCGATGGCATCGGGCTGTCCGGATGGGACGGCCACACCGTCAACGAGACCGCGGACTTGCGCCAGCTGCCGGCGCAGACGAGGCGCGTGGCGGTGCTGCTGCACCGCCTGTCACGCCAGCGGTAATCCGATCAGGCGGGAATCCGGATGATCTTTCCCATGAAGAGGATCGTGCCGGAGAACCGCTCGCGAATCGCGAAGATGAACGGGCGATCGACACAGAGGCAGGGCGGCAGGCTGGTTGTGCTGATGCCGGTGTTGGTCACGGCCGCGGCCTCGGTGCCTTCTTCGTTCACGAGCACGAAGGTCTTGTGCTTGACGAAGGAAATGAACACCTGCTCCGCCGTCATGCGCTCGAAGTCCGCCTGATGCGGGTCAAAGGGGATGTTCATCCCCAGCGCCTTCAGGTCGTCGGCCAGCTGACGTTCGTATTCCAGCGTGAACTTCGGCAGTTGCACTCCATAGTCATGCTCCTGCATCAGCGCCAGCAGCGACGACCATGACGCCGTGTCCAGCCCCGCGGCCAGCGCGTCGATGCTGCTGCCCTCGTTGGGCATGGCGATGGTCATGACGAACGCGCCGTTGCCGTAGGTCAGCTCGCCGACGGTCGTCGATGGCGTCCAGCCGAACCGCATCGTCCCGGTCTTGTCCGGCCGGATCATGGTCTTTACCGTCTGCGCGCCATCGGCGCCGTGGAACGCCTGGTCGCGGGTTCTGGCCGGATCGAACTGCTCGCGCCATGACCCCTTGAAGTAGATGGCATTGATCAGGAACATCACGTCCTCGTCCTTGATTTCATCGAGGATCGTGGGAATCCTGCCATTGGTGTGGGCGCTCACCCAGTCATTCACCGCGGTGATCGTCGTCTGGTCGAACGGCGATGCGGCCACCTGTGCGTTGAAGGTCTGCTGCACGCCGTCGATGAAGCTCTGATGAAAGGCAAAGCCGTCGAGATACCAGACGGAGTTCGCGATCGTGAACGTCGTGCTGGGGTCCAGCCCGCCCTGGAGCGCCAGCAGCCCCTTGTAGCCGTCGTTGATCTCCGCGAGCTCCGCGGCGCCGAAGCCCAGCGTGGAGCGCATCTCGTCCAGCGTGGTGCCGCTCGCGCCATTCATGGCCATGCCGAGCGAAAAGCTGACGCTGAGCGGCGACACGAACACGTTGCTGTCCGGCTGCGCGGCGTTCAGTTGCTGAAAGAGCCGGAACGAGAACTGGTTCGCGGCGCGCGAGACGCGCACCTCGTCCGCGGTGAGCGCGCGGGGCAGTTCGGTGAGCTGCGGCGTCGGTCCGGGGTCCGTGAAGAATCCGCAGCCGCCGGTCGCGAGTGCAAGCGCCACGCTGCAAACAAGTGCGGTGGTCCGCATGGGGATACCTGTGAGCGTTTCTGATGAAACCAGCACAACCGGACCGCTGGTCACATCCGAACGTTGCCGTGGCGCCCCCGGATATGCAACTTCGTGGCGCCCTCAACCGGAGAGAGACATGGTCTCCCTGACGTCGCTTTGGCTTCCGATGCTGCTATCCGCGGTCGCGGTGTTCTTCGTCAGCTTTGTGACGCACATGCTGCTGAAGTATCACTACACCGACTTTGCCAGGCTTCCCGGCGAGGATGACGTGGTCTCCGTGTTCGCGCGGCACAACGTGGCCCCGGGAGACTACATGTTCCCGCACGCCGCGACGCCGGCCGAGGCGAACGACGCGGCGTTCATGGAGAAGCGGAACCGCAACCCGACCGGCATCGTGACCGTGCTGCCCACACCGGCCATCAGGCTCACGAAGCATCTGATGGAGTGGTTCATCTTCTCACTCGTGGTCAGCCTCTTCTGCGCCTACCTTGCGGGACGCGCGCTGCCGGTCGCGGCGGCCGGCGCGGAGGTGTTCCGCTTCACGGCCACCGTCGCGTTCCTGGGGTATGGCCTGGCGCTCGTGCACGACTCCATCTGGTATGGCCGGAAGTGGAGCACCACGTTGAAAAGCATGTTCGACGCGCTGCTGTACGGCGCGGCGACGGCGGCGATCTTCGTCTGGCTCTGGCCACGGTAACCGGGCGCTCGCAGTTCACGCGGGGCGTGCTGCTGTTTCTCGCCGCACTCTCGGTGCTGTTCGCGGTCGCCGTGGGGCTGCGGGCGCTGGCGAAGTCCCCTGTGTACCAGCTCTTCGGCGGGATCGTGCCGCGCGTACAGACCACAGACTCCATCGTGGCGCTCACCTTCGACGACGGACCCACCGTCGCGGTGCGGGACACGCTGCTGGCGACGCTCGCGTTGCGCGGCGTGCACGCCACCTTCTTCGTGGTCGGAAGCGCGCTGGCCGGCGCGCCAGAGCTGGGGAACGCGCTGCACGAGGCCGGGCACGAACTGGGCAACCACACGTACACGCATCGGCGCATGGTGCCCGTGCGCCAGGGAACGATCGCCTTCGAGATCGAGCGTACCGATTCCCTCATCCGCGCGGCCGGACACGATGGCGCAATCCATTTCCGCCCGCCGTACGGCTACAAGCTGCTAGGGCTTCCATGGTATCTCGCACGCCGCGATCGCCTGACCATCACCTGGGACGTGGAGCCGGACTCCTATCCCGACGTGGCCGCGACGGCGGGCGGTATCGTGCGGCACGTGATGGAGCGCGTGCGTCCGGGGTCCATCATCCTGCTGCACCCGTGGTACGCCAGCCGAGCCACCTCGCTGGGCGCGGTGGGCCCGCTGATCGACAGTCTGCACGCGCGCGGGTACCGCGTGGGCACCGTCGCGGCGCTGATGCGCGCCCGTGACATGCGTGACACGGGCGTGCAAGTTAGGTTGCCATGATTCGTGTCGAGAATCTGTCCAAAGCGTACGGCGACAAGCGCGCGGTCGATCAGCTCACGTTCGGCGTGGATCCCGGTGAGATCGTTGGATTCCTCGGACCCAACGGTGCGGGCAAGTCCACCACCGTGAAGATTCTCACCGGGTTGCTCCGCCCCGACGCGGGCGCGACCTCCGTCGCCGGCTTCGATGTGCTGACCCACCCGCTGGACGCCAAGCGGCGGCTGGGGTACGTGCCGGAGCAGCCGGTCATCTACGACACGCTCACTGGCGACGAGTATCTCGATCTTGTCGGCTCCCTCCATCATCTGGTCCCCGCGGTCGCGAAGCAGCGACGTGCGGAACTGCTCGATCTGTTTGGGCTCGGCGACGCCAAGCACCAGCAGGTCCAGGAGTACTCCAAGGGGATGCGCCAGAAAGTCGTCATCGCGGCGGCGCTGCTGCACCGGCCGGAGGTGCTCATCCTCGACGAGCCACTCGACGGCCTGGACGCGAACACCGCGCTGGTGATGAAGGAGCTGCTGCGCCAGCTCGCCGCGCAGGGCCGCACCATCATGTTCTCGTCGCACATCCTCGAGGTGGTCGAGCGCATCTGCACGCGCATCGTGATCATCGACAAGGGGAAACTCGTCACCCAAGGCACGGCCGCTGAGATCTGCGCGAACACGGGCACGACGTCGTTGGACGAGGCGTTCGCGCGACTCACCGGCGTGCGCGACGCGGGACTCGTCACCGCCGATCTGCTCGCGGCGCTCGATCGCGCGTGAACGCGCTCTTCGCCTGGCTCGACGTTGACCGCGTGCAGTGGCGCGCGCTGCTCGGTGCGTCGTTGCGGGCCGACTTCGCCGCCGTCCGCATGCCGAATGCATCAGCCCGCGGGCGACGGATGGCGAGCAACATCGGCCTGTCGCTCCTGGTGTACACCGTTGCCGGACTCAGCCCCGCGATGATGGCGTGGTTCGCGAACGACGTGCTGTTCGCCGGTGCGATGATGGCCACCTTCGTCGGCTTCATGGTGCTCTCCACGCTGCTGCTCGGCGAGGGGACGGCGATCATCTCTCCCACCGATTACCACGTCCTCGGCTTTCGCCCGATCACCTCACGGACCTACCTGGCGGTACGCGTCTCGGCCATTCTCGTGCGCACCGCGGTGATCGCCAGCGCCGTCGCGCTCGCCCCCGTCGCGGTGTTTCTGTTGAAGGGCGGACTCCATCCGGCGCGCGCCCTGTCCGCCCTGCTGGCTGCCTACGCCACCGGGCTCGCCGTGACGCTGGCGGTCGTGGCGATGTACGGCTGGATGCTGCGGCTCGCCGGACCCGCGCGGATGAAGCGATGGGCGACGTACACGCAGTTCGCGGCGCAAACGGTCGCGTGGGGCGGGTTCTTCATCGCCACACAGGGACTCGGGCAAAGCGCCATGGCAGGCGTGTCGTTCTCGGAGAACCTGTGGTGGGTGTTGTACCCCGGCACGTGGTTCGGCAGCTACGT
Organism: Gemmatimonadaceae bacterium; assembly: GCA_040902005.1. GTDB lineage: Bacteria > Gemmatimonadota > Gemmatimonadetes > Gemmatimonadales > Gemmatimonadaceae > DASPMP01. The sequence goes on from JBBDYA010000041.1 coordinate 19,082, forward strand.
GGCGCTTGGTTCGGGGACCGCCTCAGCATATGTGGTGATTTCCGCGCTGCTGTCCGTCGCGCTGATCGTGGCGCTCGGCCGGCTGATCGGCGGCAAACTCTCCCTCGGATACGCGGAGGATCTGGCGCGCGTGTCGTCCGTCGCGTCGCGTCCCACGCGCGTGGATGCCGGCGGACGGTGGCTGGGGCTGCTCAACAGCGAGACGCGCGCCGTGGCGCTCCTGGTGCGCAGCCACCTGCGCCACGACATGAAGTTCCGGATGGGACTCGTTTCGCTGGTGCCGATCACGATGATCTACCTGTACCTCGGCGGCCTGCCCCCCGACCCATTTCTTCCACGGCCCCCCGAGAACGACGGCGAGTCGATGCTGATCATCGTCGCCCTGCTGTTCCTCCCCCCAACACTGCGGCGGGTGCTGGTCACCAGCCAGACGCACCGGGCGTCGTGGATCTATTTCAGCACCCCGTCCGATTATGCGAAGCTCGTGCTGTCATCGCGCAACATCATCGCCATGTTCTTCCTGGTGCCGTATCTGGCGATCCTGGGCGGGGTCATGGTGTACGCCTTCGGGAACGTCCTTCACGCAGCGCTGCACACCGTCTACATCGGCATGATCAGCTACGTCGTGCTCCAGTTCATCATCTTGATAAGTCCCGAACTGCCGTTCTCGCTCCCGATCGACAAGGAAGCCCAGGGAGGCCGGATGATCGCGGTGATGATCGGCTCGACGATGACCGGCATGGTGTTGTACGTAGTGCTCACCCAGCTCGTCTACCGTTCGGCGACGGGGATGGTCCTCTTTGCCGTCGCGTTCGGGCTGGCAAGCTGGCTCATGGACCGGATTACGCGTCGGCGCGCGATGCGACACGCGTTCTCATACTCGGAATGACGAACGAGCACAGTTACGTGCCACGTTCTCCTTCATTCTTCACCTTCAACCATTCCCTTCGTTGTCCATGAGAGACGCGCAGCTCGCGGCCATCCGCTTCGGCTTCCGCGCGCTGTCCAGCATCGCCCCCGGCCTCGCGGCCCACGCGGGAGAGCGCCTTTGGTTCACGCCACCGCGCCCGCGCATCCGGGATGAGCAGCGCGCGTTCCTGGGCACGGGCCAGCGCTTCGAGCTGGCGGTGAATGGCCGGCCCGTTGCGGCCTGGCGCTGGGGTGCCGGCCCCACCGTGGTGCTCATGCATGGGTGGGGCGGCTTTGGCGCGCAGATGCAGCACTTCGTGCCTCCGCTCGTGGACGCGGGCTTTCAAGCGGTGGCGTTCGACGCCCCCGCGCATGGAGAGTCCGGCCCCAGCCGGCTGGGCGCCCGTCGCTCCACCCTGCTGGACTTCGCCGACGTCCTCATCGCGATGCGCCAGGAAGCGCCGGAGATCGCAGGCGTGGTAGCGCACTCGGGCGGCGGCACGGCGGCGGCGTGGGCACTGCGTGCCAGCCCCGATCTGCGCCTGCGGCGGCTGGCGCTCATCTCACCGATGGGAAGCGTGCACCGCTATCAGGACGCCTTTCAGCGCATGGTGGGACTGAGCGACGCCGCGATGCGTCGGTTCTACGAGAACACCGAGCGGATGCTCGGGTTCCGATGGACGGACTGGGAGGTACCGGCGATGGCGAATGGAATCGCCACGCCGCCGGTGCTCGTGGTGCACGACCGCGACGACCGCGAGACGGCGCACGAGGATGGCGCGTCCATCGCCGCGGCGTGGCCGAACGCGGTGCTGCGCACCACGACCGGACTGGGACACTACCGGATTCTGCGAGATCCGGGCGTCGTCTCGGAGGTGGTGCAGTTTGTCCGCGCCGGCCGGGAGCAGGGCTGAACGTGGCGACCGTCGTGGCAGCAGTAATGCCCGCGCCGAACGCGCCGATCGAACTGCGCGAGTTCACCGAGCCCGAGCTGGAGCCCGGCGCCGCGCTCCTGCATACCATGTACTCCGAGGTATGCGGCACGGACGTGCACCTCCTGCACGGGAAGCTGTCTGGCGTTCCCTACCCGATCATCCCGGGGCACGTGTCTGTGGGGACGGTGGCGAAGACGCGCGGCGCACTGAAGACCGTGGATGGCGACCCTATCAAGGAAGGGGACGTCGTCACCTTCCTGGACGTGCACGACACCTGCAACCACTGCTACCACTGCCTGGTGGCGAACCAGCCCAACCGCTGCCCATCGCGCCGCGTGTACGGCATCACCTACTCCGCCAACGACGGACTGCTCGGCGGCTGGTCGCAGGCGCTGTACATGAAGCCCGGCGTGAAGATGATCCACATCCCCAGGGCGCTCGCCCCCGAGACGTTCATCGGCGGCGGGTGCGGGCTGGTGACCGCGCTGCACGCGGTGGACCTCGCCGGTCTGCGGCTGGGCGAATCGGTCGCGGTGCTCGGCGTGGGACCGGTGGGACAGAGCGCGGTGGCGCTGGCGTCACTGTCCGGCGCTGGCGAGATCGTCGCGGTGGACGGCGTGTCGGACCGGTTGGCGTATGCGCGCCGCATGGGCGCGACGTCCGAGATAGGCCTGGACACGCCGAGGAAGGAGCGGCTGTCGCTGGTGCACGGGATGACGCGCGGGCGCGGCATGGACGTTGTGATCGAGTGCAGCGGTCATCCGGACGCCGTCTCGGAGGCGCTCGACCTGGTGCGTGACGGTGGGCGCGTGGTGGTGTGCGGGCACTATACCGACAGCGGGTCCGTGGAGATTCACCCGCATTATCAGATCAACCGGAAGCACGTGGAGCTGCGCGGCTGCTGGGGGTCGCGGTACGAGCACTTTCACCGGGCGGTGGAGATCGGTGCGCGCTATGGCGGGGAGAAGCCGTGGCGTGATATGGTGGGCGGGACATACGCGCTGGCAAACGCGGCGCAAGCGTTGAAGGCCGTGGAAGGCCGGACGGCAGTGAAGGCCCTCATCCGTCCAATGCCGTGACACCGTATCCGATATGAACCACATCGAGGATCTTGGGCAGGACGCGCGTTATGCGCTGCGCCAGATCCGCCGCGCTCCGGCGGCTGCGGCGCTCATCGTCGTCACGCTCGCTATTGGCATCGGCGCGAACGTCACCATGGCCGGCGCGATCGATCGGCTGCTGCTGCAGCCACCGGCTCACGTGCACGAGCCCGAACGGCTCGTGCGCCTCCTGGTCGCCGGCACCGACATGTTCGGCGATGAACGCGTCGGCGGATACTCGAATTACACGATGTTTCTCGATCTCGAGCGCGAGGTGCCGGCGTTCGACGGCATCGCCGCATTCTTTGTGACGCGGCTCTCCTTCGGCATTGGCCGGGACGCCGAGCAGGTGCCCGCTGTGCTCGTGTCGCCCTCCTTCTTCCGCGTGCTCGGCCCCCGGCCTGCGCTGGGCCGGTTCTTCTCCGCCGATGACGGATTCCCCCCGGGAGAAGCCGGCGGAGGTCCCGCGCTCGCTGTGATCTCTGATGCGTTCTGGCGGCGTGCATTCGCTGCCGCTCCCGATGTGGTGGGAAGCCCCATCCGCCTCGGGCAGCTGACCTACGCGATCGTTGGCGTGGCACCAGAGGGATTTCGCGGCGTGGTGGACGAGCACACGGACGTATGGCTTCCCGCTCCCGTCGCGGCGCCCGTGGACGTGCCCACGGGATGGTACGGAGGCCGAGGGTCCACGTGGGTGCGGTTCGTCGCGCGACTTGGGCCTGGTGTGGCGCGCGAAGTCGCGGAGCGGCAGGTGGCGGCGGTGTACCTGCGCCATGAGGGCGGACCGTTCGGCTTCAATGAGCGGCAACGCGTGGTTGCGGCGTCCGTGATTCGCGGACGCGGTCCCGACGCCCCGCGCGAAGTGAAGGTTGCGCTCTGGCTGAGCGGCGTGTCCGCGCTGGTGCTGCTCATCGCCTGCGCGAACATCGCGAATCTGCTGCTCACCCGCGCGCTCACGCGCCGGCGAGAGATCGCCGTGCGCGTGGCGCTCGGCGCCGGACGCGGCCGGCTCGCACGACAGATGCTCACGGAGGCGCTGCTGCTGGCGTCGTTCGGCGGTGTTGCCGCGATCTACCTGGCGCTCCTCGGCGGCCGCCTCCTCGGCACGCTCTTCGTTTTCGACACCGCCAATTCGGCGTTCAACGGACGGTTCTTCCTGTTCGCCGCGGGCGTCACGCTCGCGACGGGCCTGCTCATCAGTCTGGCTCCGCTCCTCCAGAGCACATCGGGGTTTCTCGGTGAGCTCACGCGCGGAGGTGCGACGATTGGCAGGCGCGGCGCCCGGGTGCGCGGCGTGCTCGTCGCCACGCAGGCTGCGCTGTGCACGCTCCTTCTCATCGCGGCCGCACTCTTTGCGTCGAGTCTGGGGCGGGTGCAGGCGCTGGACCTCGGAGTGGACCTCGACCACACTCTTCTCACGTACTTCAACATCGTGCCCGAGGCCCGGCCGCGGGACGAGATCGATCAGCGGTACGAAACGATGCTGGCGCGCGTGCGGGCGATTCCCGGTGTTCGAGGCGCGGCCCTCGAGGCGCATGGCTTTGCGATCGCGCCGTATACCGCGGCAACGCGCGATCGCAGGTGGTGGGACATGACGAAGAAGGTCGGCTATCTCCACGGAGTGGACCACGGCTACTTCCGCACCCTCGGCACCAGGTCACTGCGCGGAAGGGACTTCGACGAGCGCGACGTGGCCGGCGCGGAGCAGGTGGCGATCATCACGGCGCCGCTGGCCACACTGCTGTGGCCGGGCGGCGACCCGCTCGGCAAGTGTCTGATGATTCCGGAAATGAGGAGCGACGACCGCCGCGATGAGTGCGTCACCGTCGTGGGCGTGATGGGTGGATTCTGGCGGCGGGACATTCTCGATCGCGACGAGCTGCTCGTGTACATACCGAGAGTCCAGCGGCGGCGAGCGTTCAGTCGTCCGACGTCGATGTACATCGCCGCGAGTGGCGACGCGAAGAGCGTGGCGGCGATCGCGGTCACGGTGAGGAAGACGATTCAGAGCGTGCATCCCGGCCTTCCGGCCGTGTCGGTCATGCTCGAACGCGACCGGGTGGACCCGCAGATGCGTCCCTGGCGGCTGGCCGCGACCATGTTTTCGCTCTTCGGCGTCGTCGCGCTCGTCATCGCGGCGGTGGGCGTCTACGGCGTGGTGTCGTTCGCGGCGACGCAGCGCGCGCGGGAAGTGGCGATCCGGCTGGTGCTCGGCGCGCGCCCCGCCGACATCCTCGCGCTGGTCGCCGGCAGGGGCCTCGGCGCGCTGCTGGCCGGCCTGGCGGTGGGAGCGGGCGCGGCCCTCGTGATCGGCCGATGGCTCGGCCCACTGCTCTACGAAACGTCGCCGCGCGACCCGCGCATCATCGCCGGCGTCGCAACGTTCCTCCTGGTCGTCGGCGTGCTTGCGAGCGCGATTCCCGTGGCCAGGCTTCTCAGGCGATCCACGGCGTCATCGCTTCGGGTGGACGCATGACGAGTCGTCGCCGTGTTGTACGCTGGATGACACTTGTCGCGGCCGCGGCATGCACCGAACCGACGGCGCCCCAGCTGCCGGACCGTTTCGTCGACGATCGGCCGGATGACTTCGCGGGGCCCCAGGTGCATGTCATGTACGTGCTGCCGAGCGACGCAGCGGATCTGGAATTCGATCTCAACGGCACGTTGGCGACGTCAGTTGCTTCGTTCAGTGCCTGGTTCGCGGAGCGTTCGGGGCTCGCGATCCGATTCGATACGCACGACGGCGCCCTGGACGTCACCGGGTTTCGTCTGGACAGCAGCGACGAGGAGATGAAGGCGTTGGGGCCATCCCTCCTGTTTGGCATCGAAAGCCGTCTTGACGCGGCGGGAAAGCTCGCGCAAGACAAGATCTATCTGGTGTACTACGACGGCACGAGTACCTATGCGTGCGGCGGCGCATCCTGGCCGGGCCGGATCGCCGCGATGTATCTGCGGGGATTGCCGTCGGGAGCCAACTGCGGGCTGCAACAGTTCGTGTCGTCGCCTACGCAGTTTCCGCGGTACTGGGAGTTCGCCGCGCTGCACGACCTGCATCACACGTTCGGTATCGTGTCGCCGAATGCGCCGCACCACACGGTCGACTATCCGGCGCACGTGCCGGAGGAGAACGACTTGCTGTACTCCGGGCCGGGACCGTGGATCATCAACGCGACGACGGTGATCGACGTGGACGGCGATGATTACTTCGGCGCGAACGTACCGGCCGGCGTGGCCAATCTCTCGCTCAGTCCCTTCGTGGCGCCGGCTCAGGGTCAGACGCGCGTTGCATGGCAGCACGCCGCTCCAGAAGCCGACGCGATGCTCAGAAACGCCGTCGAGCACCTGCCCGTGCATGTTCCCTTCACGCGCACGCCGCAACGCGACCGACGCTAGTCCAGGCTCGTTTCGCTACTTCGCCGGCGCGGGCGGCGGTGACTGCCACATCACGTGCGCGATCATCCACTTGCCGTCGTACTTACCCAGCAGCAGGTAGTCGGTGCCCCACCATGCGGTGAGCTTCGCGCTGGCCGTCTGATCCTGCACCTCGAACAGCACGATCTCCTTCGGCGCATCCGCCGGCGTGGGACGTCCGCTGGCCTTCACCCGGTTCGCGAACGCGTGGAACTGCGGCCACGACATCTGCATGCCGCGGTAGGTCGTGTCCGACTGGCCGCGCCCGAAGCCGTACTTGAACACCTCGGGCCGGATGCTGCGCACCTGTAGCGTGCTGTCGCCCAGGTAGAACCCGTCCACATAGTCGAGCACCGCGCGACGGACCGCCTCGCGCTCGGCGTCCTGCGCAGAGACCGCGCCGGCCAGGGTGACGCAGAGTAGAACGGCGCGGGCGGCGGATGCAATCATGGCGGCACCATATGGAAGGGAGACAGCTACCATACGGAAGCAACTCTCGGCCAGATTCAGCGTATACGTGTTCTGTTTCATTTGGATGGCCGGATCTGTTACCAGGTTGGCAAACCCCTCTTATCTCACTCCCCCATGTCCGTATTCACGAATCCAGCATCCAGCTCCCGCGAACAGGGTCAGGCGTACACCGCGGCCATACTTGGCCTGCTGGGCGATCAGGACCCGATGGCGGTGCTCGAGGGCACTGCGGCGAAGGTGAAGGCGTTGCTGAAGGGGCTGTCGAAGGAGCAGCTGATGAAGCCCGAGGCGCCGGGCAAGTGGTCCGTCGCGGCCGTGGTGCGGCACCTCGCCGACTCGGAGATCGTGTGGGGGTGGCGCATGCGGATGGTGCTGGCGCACGACCGGCCCGAGATCACCGGGTACGATCAGGACGCGTGGGCGGACCGGCTTCGATACATGGAAGCGGACGCGAAGGAGGCGCTGGCCGAGTTCGAGGTGCTGCGGGCCGGGAATCTGCGGCTATTGCGTCGCTGTGGCCCGGATGACCTGAAGCGTCATGGTGTGCATGCAGAGCGGGGACAAGAGAGCGTTGCGCACATGATGAAGATGTATGCAGGGCATGACATGCTGCATCTGCGGCAAATCGGGCGGATCGTCGGCGCCTAGCGCGGCTCCTTGATCGTCTCCTTCACCAGGAACGGCACGCCATCCGTCATCCACTTCGGCGCCGGCGCCCCCTTCAGGTAGTGATCGAAGAACTGCATGTACCGGATCGTCAGGTCCTTCCGGTTCGCCACGCCGCGCAGCCCGTGCCCCTCGTTCGGATACGCCAGCAGGTACGCGGTCTTCTTGTTGAACCGCAGCGCGTTGTAGAAGTTCAGCCCCTCGCTGAACGCCACGGTCGGATCCGCGGTGCCGTGCATGATCAGCACGGGCATGCTCACGTTCGGTGCGTTGGGCAGCGCCGACTCCCGGCGGTACAGCTCCGGATCCTCCCACGGCGACTTTCCCCAGCGACCCTGCCCGTTCAGGTAGTAGTCGTACCCGGTGGCGCCGCTGCCACTGTTCACCTGGTAACTCCATCCCCAGTTCTGCGAGAAGTCGGACGTCAGGTCCGTCACGCCGGCGCCCATCCCCACCGCGGCGAACAGCTTTGACTGCGTGGCGATGAACGCCGCCCCCTCGCCGCCGTAGCTGTGCCCGTGCACGGCCACCTTCGCCGAGTCGGCGTAGCCCAGCGCGATCACCTTCCGCGTCGCCGCCTCCACCGCCTCCAGCATGTCGCTGTGCGACGAGCCCGTCCTGAAGTGCACGTCCGGAATCATCGCCACGTACCCGCGGCTCACCGCCTCGATCGGGATGCTCCCCATCCCGCCCAGGAATGACGGCGGCGTGTGCCGGTTCAGCCCGGCCGTCTGCCGTTCGTAGAAGCTCACGATCATCGGACGACGCTCGAAGTCCTTGTAGTCGTCGGGCAGCGCGATCATCCCCTGCATCGTCTTCCCGTCCTTGAGCTGGAAGTCGAACAGCACCCGACGCCCCCAGATGAAGTCGTCCTGCTGCGGGTTGGCCTGCGTGATCTTCGTCGCGTTGCCGAACGCCGCGCCCGACACGCGCAGGTCCGGATACTCCGCGAAGGTCTGCCGCGTGAACAGGTAGCGGTCCGCCTTGAGCGCGCGCTCCGGCGTGGTGAACATCGCGTCGTCGTAGACGATGGACCGCAGGGTGTTGCCGGCAAGCTCGTAGTACCCGTTCTTCTTCGTGATCTCGCCGAACGCCGAGAGCGTCACCGGCTTCGCCAGGTCCACCACGCGCTGGTCGCGCGCCGCCCGCGGCGACATCGGGTCCACCGGCACGGTACGCGTTACGCGCAGGCGCATCTCGTTCCGCGACCCCTCGCCGCGGGTGAGCTCCCGCGCCGCCGACCCATCATATGGAAGGAGCCACAGGTCGTAGCGATGGTTCACGATCGCACCCCGCCCGTCCGCCGAGTAGCCGGCGATGCCGTAGGAGGGCTTCGGGGTTGGGAACTCCCACTCCTGGCTCGCGAAGCTCGGCGCCTGCGCGCCGCCCAGCACGCGCGACGTACCCGCGTCCAGGTTGTAGTCGTGGAACTTCTCGTCCTTCCAGTAGAGGTAGTGCCGCCCGTCTGACGAGATGCCGAACACGCCGTTGCTCAGCACGTGTTCGCGGAGCATCAGCGTCCGCTCTCCCGTCATCGTGTTCACTCTGTAGAAGTCCGCGCGTTGAAGGCCGTGGTCCACGACGTACGTGCGCGCGTCGCGCCCCACCGCCCAGCGTCCGTCCGGCGCCACCTCCAGGTCGCGCAGTGTGGAGTCGGACAGCGCGATGAACCGGCCGCCGGGCACGGCGACGTCGAACGCCTGCCGGAAGGTGAAGTTCCGCTCCGCGTTCGCGCGGATCATCTGCACTGACTGCACCCGCTCGTCGTCCGTGCGCCACACGTCCACGTTCGCCGTGGAATCGGTGCTGCGCGGGCGCGTGGTGTCCGGCGCCGGCGTGCGCGCGATGATCCCGAAGAAGACGCGCCGGTTGTCGTCGCTCCATGAGAGCGCCGCGCGGTCGCTGATGACGAACCCCTTCGGGAAACCCGCGGCGGTCGTGTCGAGCGTCACCGGCTTCGCCGCGGCCGCCGTCGCCGCGGTGCCGAAGACGGCGCGCACGTTCGGGTATACCAACAGCACCTTGTCGCGCTCACGCATGCGCGGCACTTCCTTCGCCTTGAGCGCGGCGACCGCGGTGCCCGCGTCGTTCCACGCCAGCCGGCTGTACGTCAGCTTGTCGTTGTCCAGCACGTGCGTGCGCCCCGTCGCGAGATCCACCGCGAACAGGCCGTTCCCGTCCTTCACCGTTGCTTCCACGGTGTACGCCAGCAGCGTGCCTACGCGGTTGAATTCCGCTTCGCCCACGGAGCCCAGCAGCACCGTGCGTTCCGTGGCCAGGTCGTGCAGCAGCGCGTCGCGTCCGCGCATGGACGCCGCCGGCGATCCCGCGGCTGCCCCTCCCCCTCCCCCACCGGCCGAGGCTGCACCACCACCCGCCCCGCCGGCGCCACCCGCCTGCGGCGGACGACGGTGCATGAGCAGGTGGGTTGCGGTGGGCGAGAACTCCGCGGTCTGGATGTCCTGCCAGAACTTCGTGGACCCCGTGGCCAGCTCGCGCAGCTCCGTGCGCCGCCGTGGCGGCGGTGTCGTGTCTGCCCGCGTGCGGGACGCGCCCGCCGTGACAGTGGCGGTCGTATCGGCCGGCGTGGAATCACGCGGTGGCGCGCGACGCGTGGAATCGCGCCGCGGGGGCGGCAGCTCGATCTGGTACGTGACCCAGCGCGAGTCCGACGAGAACCTCGGCGCCGTGGCGTAGTGGATCACGGTGTCCTGCATCGTGTCCAGCCGCTTGATGTGCAGTTCCGGCTTCGCGTCCGCCGTCGGCACGTTCGTGAACCGCATCACGTATGCGACCCACTTGCCGTCGGGGGAAATCTGTTCGTCGCCCACGGTGCGCCACTTCGAGTAGTCGTCGATCGACAGTGCCCGGCGGACCTTGGGATCGGCGGGCTTTGCGTTCGCGGCAGCGGGCGCGGCACCGGTCTGGACGACGCCCTGAGCAGACGCCGCGGCACCGGGGAAAAGGAGAAGCAGAGCGGCGGAAAGAACGCGTAGGTGGCGGAACATGGCGGTCACGGGTAGGCGGGACGAGGAAGGCGGCGCGGTGGTATCCACAGGCCGGAACAGCAGATGGAATCTGCGCCAGCGTACCGCTCGGACGCCAGAGCGCGGTTGGTCACGCTGCGGCAGTTTGGCAAGGAGAGTCCACGCGGGGCCCATCCGCCGCCCTGGCCTGAGCCCGGCAGTTCAGGGCGTCATTCCCGCATTGTACGTCGTGAGAAACCCGATGAACCGCGCCACCTCGGTGATGTCGCGCGCGGTGAACCGTATGGTGTGCGCGTCCGCCCGCTCCACTCCCGGCAGGTAGGTCACGATCTCGGCCGGCGTATAGTTCTTGAAGGTGATCTCGAGGCGGAGCGGCCCGCGCAGCACGTACGGCCGAATCGACGCGCGCTTGGCGAGCCCTGAGCGCACCTTCTCCCTGATCAACGCCTGTCCCGCCGCCGGCGTCATCGTGTTCGCCGAGTGGAAGGTGATCGCGCGCTTCACTACCGCCCCTTCGGCGTCCGGAACCAGCTGCTGGAGCTCGGCGACCGCGGCGTCGTCTCCCGAAATGGCGACGACCGGCACGCCGAAGTGCCCGGCGATCGCGGCGTTGATTCCCGACTCCGCCATCGCCACACCATTGATCTTCACGGCGGCGAACGTTGCGCTCGATATGGTGTGCGCGCGCACCCCCGCGGGGTTCGTCGTCGCCGAGTGGTAGGCGATGAAGACGGCGGCGGTAAAGCTCGAGTCGATCCCGTGCATCATCGAGAGGGGGCGCGGCCAGGAGCGCACGATGCGCACGTCCGCGGGAAAGCGCTCGATGAGCAGATTCTGCCCATTGCCGTGCGCGTCGACGACGAGGATCTCGGCCGCGCCAGCCTCCTTCGCCGCGTCCACCGCCGCCATCGCCTCGGCGGTCATGAACTCGCGGAATCGCTGGTACTCGAAGCCGGGGGGGCCCAACTGTTCGCCAGTGACGGCGCCGGTGAGCCCCTCCATGTCCACCGAGATGAGAACCTTGAGGGGGCGCTGCGCGCCGAGGGGCAGCGCGAGAACGAGCAGGAGGGCGAGCGTGCGCATCGGGTTGGGGGCAAAGGTCGATGAAGAATCGGGGTCGTCGATGACCTGAGGCGCAACGCCAGCGTTGCTCTCCCGGGCATCGCCCCAATATTGGAGCACCTTTCACCGAATGGACATGCCCATGATCGCGATGATGGCCGCGTGACCGACAGGCTCCGCCGGACGCTCTCGCAGCGCGACCTCATCTCGATCGTCGTCGGAACCGTCATCGGGTCGGGCATCTTCCTCACGCCAGGCGCCGTCGTGCGCGCCGCGGGCTCCGGGGGCGTGGCGCTCGTCGCCTGGACGGTGGGCGGGATTCTTTCGCTCCTCGGCGCGCTCACCTTCGCCGAGCTGGGAGCGTCGCGTCCGCAGAGCGGCGGCCTGTACGTCTACCTGCGCGACGCGTTCGGGCCGGCGCTCGCTTTCCTCTTCGGCTGGACGATGTTCCTGGTCATCGGGAGCGGTTCGCTGGCCACCTTGGCCGCGGCGTTTCCACGCTACGTGAGCGCGTTCGTGCCGGTCGGCGACCTGGCCGCGAAGGGGATTTCACTGCTCATGATCGCGAGCGTTGCCGCGCTCAACATCCGCGGCACGCGCCAGAGCGCGAATGTGCAAGGTCTGGCCACGGCAATGAAGGCGGGCGTGCTCATCCTGTTGGCGACCGCGCTTGTCGCGCTCAGTGACCGGCCGGTGGACGCGGCGCCGCAGCGCTGGTGGCCCGAGGAGATGTCGTTCTCCGTGCTCGCGGGCGCGATGACGGGAATGATCGGAGTGCTCTGGGCCTACGAGGGGTGGCAGTACGTGACCTTCTCGGCGGGCGAGACGGTGGACCCGCAGAAGACATTCGGCCGGTCGATCGTGATTGGCACCGTGATCCTCATCGGGATCTACGTTTTCGCGAACGTCGGCTACTTCGCGGCGCTCGGCGTGGACGGCGTGGCGTCGAGCAACAGGGTGGCGTCCGACGCGGCGGATGCGGTGCTCGGTCCGTGGGCCGGCCGCGCGCTGGCCGCGGTGATCCTCGTGTCGATCTTCAGCGCGGCGAACGGGCTCACCCTCACCCTGCCCCGCCTGTTCTTCGCCATGTCGCAGGACAGGCTGTTCTTCGCGCGGCTCGCCCACGTTCACCCGAAGTTCGGGACGCCGGCGTGGGCGATCGCCGGCACGGCACTCTGGTCGGGTGTGCTTGTGCTGAGCGGCACGTTCGAGCAGTTGCTCACCTACGTGGTGTTCATGTCGTGGGTGTGGTTCGCGCTCGCGACGCTGGCGATCTTCGCCTACCGGCGCAGCGAGCCCGACGCTCAGCGACCGTTCAGGACACCTGGCTATCCCCTCACGCCGATTCTGTTCGTGCTCTCGGCGCTGGGGATCGTGGCAAATACCGTGTTCGCGCAGCCGGTGCAGTCGCTGATCGGCCTGGGAATCACGGCGCTGGGGCTGCCCGCGTATCTGTGGTGGCGCTCAAATCCGTAGACGTTTCCGCTGATTCGGCGGCTCCTATCTGCGCAAGACAGCCGCCCGCTTGTGGCAAACTCTGCCGGACCCTCCACGAGCGCTCATGGCGTAACGGTCGGCTGTTTCACGTACGTGTCGAGCCAGTTCACCATCTCCCACACCACGTGCCGCCGGCTTTCCTTCGCGATGTAGCCGTGCGACTCCAGCGGCAGCTGCACGTAGCGCACATTGCCCCCGTTCCCCTTGAGCGCCGCGTACATGCGCTCCGATTGAATCGGGAACGTGCCCACGTTGGGATCGTGCGTGCCGTGAATCAGGAGGATGGGCTCCTTGATCTTGTCCGCGTGCCGGAAGGGCGACATGGCGTCGTAGACCTCGGGCGCCTCCCAGTAGGTGCGCGGCTCGGCCTGAAATCCGAAGGGGGTAAGCGACCGGTTGTAGGCGCCGCTGCGAGCGATGCCGGCGCGGAACAGGTCGGAGTGCGCCAGGAGATTTCCCGTCATGAACGCGCCGTACGAGTGGCCGCCCACGCCCATGCGCTGGCGGTCGCCGACGCCCAGGTCCACCAGCTTGTCGATCGCCGCCTGCGCGCTGGCCACGAGCTGCTCGACGTACTTGTCGTTGGGCTCCCCGCCGTCCTTGCCCACGATCGGCATGGTGGGGTTGTCCAACACGCCGTAACCGGCCGCCAGCAGCAGCAGGTGATCCGAGCGGCTGGGACGCCGGAACTGGTGCGGCGATCCCGCCACCTGCGACGCCGCGTCCTCCGACATGAACTCCTGCGGATACGCCCAGAGGAAGAAGGGCAGCCGTCCGTCGCGGGTTCTGTCGTAGCCCGGCGGAAGATAGAGCGTGCCGGCGAGCTGCACGCCGTCGGCGCGCGTGTATCGGATCTGCTCCGCCTTCACCTGCGAGAAGAACGGGGCGGGATCGGGCAGGGTCGTGAGTCGCGCCAGCCGGTTCGAGCGCGTGTCGCGAATGTAGTAGTCGGGGCGATCCGTGGGCGACTCGCGCCGCAGGATCACGCGGCGGGCCGCGGGATCGGCAAGGCCCACCACGATCTCGTAGGACGGCGGCTGCGACTGCCACAGCCGTTCCCGCTTGCCCGTCGCGATCTCGATGCGGTCGAGATAGGGACGATCGCCATCCTTTTCCTGCGACGCGCCCGGACCCGTCAGGTAGTGCCAGCGGCCGTCGGGACTGGCCAGCGGCACGAACCGATCGCTCGCCAGGTCGTACGTCTGCACGAGCGTGCCGGGTTGCTCGGCGCGACTCTCGTAGTTGTAGTCCCAGAGCAGGCGCGGCGTGCCGCCCCCGGGAAGCGTGGGGTTGATGACCCAGGACTTCGCGCGCGTTTCCTGCCGGGTGACCTCGGTGAGGATGGCGACGGTGGGACTCACGTGCTGAAGGCCGCCGAAGCGCAGCTCGGTCTCGACGAACGGCTGCGGCTCGCCGGTGAACGGCGCCTTCAATTGCGAAACGCGATCGCGCTTCGGCACGCTCTTGCGCGGATCGCCGTCGTCGAGCGCCTGGACCAGCAAAAGCGTCGCCGGCTCGTCCGCGCGCCAGTTGATGCTGCGAACGCCCGGCGAGGTGGCGTCCCGCATACTCGGCTGACTCTCGATCAACGGCCGCTCGTACACGGTGCGCACCACGCGGCCATCGAGCGTCCACACTTCCGTCTTCAGCGGGAAGTTGGACATCCCCACCTGGTACGAGTAGGGCCGGTGATTCTGCCTGACCAGCAGATACCTGCCGTCGGGCGACGTTGACGGCGGCGAGTGCACCGCGGGCGCGCCGAGCGGCGTCACGCGTCCATCTACGTCGATCGCAGCGAGTTGCGACGTGAAGTAGTAATCGAACAAGGATTCGTCGTGGCGATCCTTCAGAAGATACGTGTTGGTGCGCGACGGCACCGCTCGACCGAACGACTGCTGCACGATCGGTCCCGAGGGCATGGCAGGCGCACTGGGCTCCTCAGCCGAGCGCCCTTCCGGAAAGAGCAGGCACACCGCGGGAGCGCTGCCCGCGGTCCAGCCGCAGCCACCCGATACGAAGTTGATGACTGGTCCGGTAAGCCGTCGCGCGGTGCCCGCGTTCCTGTCGGCCACCCAGAGCGCCTGCCCGTCTGGGGTCGTGGCGCTGAAGAGATAGTGCCTGCCGTCGCGGGACCACCCGCCCTCCGGCGACAGCCGGCCGGTCAATCCCGGTGCCGCGATCGCGCGCGCGGACTTCGCGGCGACGTCGAACACGCTCAGCGTCATGCGATCCGGCGTGATGACGAAGTACGCGAGCTGCGTATTGTCGCGATTCCACTGCGGATAGCTGAGGCGCGCGCCGCTCGGCACGGGGATGGTGATCTCGGCGCCGCCGTCCACGGCCTTGAGCGACGCGGAGCGCACGCCCTCCAGGTCGATGCGGTGCACGGGCAGCGTGCGGATGCGGCGGCCCGCGAGATACTGCGTCGGCTCGGCCAGCTCGCCGATGGAAGTCTCGGGCACGTCGGACGTGGTGATCAGGAGCCAGCGCCTGTCGGTGCTGAGCGCCGCCACCTGCGGCGCCGGCGAATCCAGGATCTGCGTGATGGCATCCGCCGGCGTTCGATAGCCGTCCTGCGCCGAAGCGCCGAGGACCGGAACGAGGAGGAGCGCGGCGGGGAGCGCCACGCGGCGCGCGAACGTGCGAATGAGTGTCGTCATGTGACCGGGGGTGATGGCTGCCTAGAAATACCCCGGGAACGCGACCACCGCCAGAGTCGGCGGCTGGGAGGGGGAAGACGATTACGAACGCGGGGCGAGCTGGACGTGCAGGTGGTCCGCCGTGCCGACGTGTCGCAGGGTGCGAAATCCCATCGACCAGAAGTACAGCTGCAGCGCTCGGTTCCGGAACTCTCCACGGCCGATGGTGCGCAGGTCCGCCGCGTGCACCCAGCCGTCCGACTGACGGTAGTGCCTGGTGCGCTCGAGTTCGGGCAGCCCCATGCGCGCGTAGTCCGCCGGCACTCGACGCATGTCGGTGACCACCACGCCGGGGTCGCCGAGTATGGCCGTGGCCAGTGCCACGCGCAGCACCGGGTGCACGGTGCCGTAGTACCGGCGCACCTCGTCCGACTTGGTGTTCACGCGAGAGAGATACAGCGCGGCGTAGCCGCACCACGCCACTGCCAGCGGCAGCATCACCCAGCGCGCCACCCGGGCCACGCGCGCCTGCCCGGAGATCGCGCGCGACAGCCACGCCGCGTACACGGCCGCGATCCCCAGCGTGAGACACGTCGCGCCCGCTACCGCCGTCCAGGGCGAGAAGCCCGCGCGCAGATACAGCCACACCGACGCGCGCACGTACACGATGAACGGCAGGGTGATGAACGCGGCCAGGGTGAGCGCCCAGAGCGCAGCGGTCCGCCACGTGAGCGTGCGCGCTCGCATCACCGTGTGCTTCGCGCGCTTCGTGAGTGGACGCAGCTCGCGCCGCACCTCCCGCTTCAGCTCCTCGAGTCTCGACTCCACCGTGCCGCGCGTCATATCGTCCGTACGCTCGCGCGACGCGGCGAGTTCCGCCGCCAGTCTATCGCGTCAGGTCGCGCAGGGCGTCCTTGCCGATCCAGCGCTCTGTGGAGTCATCGGACGCGGCCAGTGTGCGGGCGAGCGCGAGCGCCGCCGGCTTCACCCCCTTCCGGTGCCCCACGCCGCGCAGCGCCCAGCTCACGCCCTTCTTCACGAAGTTCCGCGGGTCGTGCGCTTCGCGCGCGATGAGCGTCAGCGACTTCACGAAGCGCGCGTCCGGCGCCTGCTTGTCATGGAGCGCCACGCTGGCCAGCAGCGCAAACGCGGCGCGCTTGACGAATTCGTCGCGCGAGCGACTCCATGCGGCGATCTGCTTCCACGCGTGGGGCGACCGATCGAACAGGTGAAAGCACATCGTGTCGCAGATGGCCCAGTTGTCGAATCCCCGGGCCCACGTGTCCATGAGCGCGGGCGTCAGCCGCGCGGGGTCCGCGACGAACGCCGCCATCATGCGCGCCTCGTACCAGCCGGTGTTCCAGAGCGCCCGCGCCAGCGCCATGTCGCGCCCGTGCTGTTTCGCGATCGTGCGGATGTCCGCCACGCTCACGCCATAGGCCTTTTTCGCCACGATGCTGTAGCGCGCCATCCCCTCGCGGTTGCGCTTCGTACCCTTGCGCTCGAGCGTCGCGAGGATCGCCCGAGTCCGGTTCGCCGCCGATGCCATACCTTATATATATGGCGCGTTTCGACGATCCACGGCGGGTACTGGTGTGGGGGCTGGTGGCCATCGCTCTCTTCGTGGGAGCGGGGCTGGGCGTGAAGCTCGTGCGAGGCACTTCGGGGTTGCTTGGGCTGCTGGGACGTTCCGCGCCCGCGGTGGTCACCCACGAGACGGTGATGGAGCGTCTGCGCGACGTGGCCAAGCTCGTGGCCAGCGAGATGACGCTCCGCGACGTGGTGATCTACGAGCAGACGCGCTTCCGCTCCACCAAACGCGCGATGCTCGTCGTCACCGGACGCGTCTCGGCGGGGATCAACCTCCGCTCGGCGGCGGTCGAGATCGATTCGGGCGCCAGGCGCATCGTCGTCACGCTCCCGCCGGCACAGATCACCGCCGTCGAGGTGCTGAACGTGACCACGTACGACGAGCGCTCGGGATTGCTGAACCCGTTCACGCCCGACGACCGCGACGCCATCCAGCAGCGCATCCGCGCGCAGCTCAACAGCGCGGCGCGGCAGAGCGGTATCCTCGAGCACGCGGACCAGAGCGCGGCGAAGACGCTTGAGGAATTGCTCAAGGTGCAGGGGTATGTCGTGGAGATCCGCCGCCCGCTGGAACTCGAGCGTCCCACTGGCTAGGGAAGCTCTGAAGAATGAGTCGGCTGGAGGCCCCGGGGCGCGCTCGTGCGATTGCGAGAGCCAACGCCGCACGCATGGCCACGGTGCACCCGCGATCGGGCTCGCTGCGCACGGCGAACGCGGGACCTGGCGGGACGCGCGGGCGACGGGTCTCCGAAGCGCGGGCTGTGTCAATACTGGCAAGCGCCCTCCTTGCCAGTATTGAGCACAGTCGCGCGGAGCGAGACCCGTCGCCC
>JBBDYA010000042.1:0-14347 GCA_040902005.1 Gemmatimonadaceae bacterium
GGGCAAGCGGCTCGGGTTCCTGCTCCAGGAGTTGCTTCGCGAAGCGAACACGACAGGGTCGAAAGCCAACGACTCGACGATGATTCAGGACGTCATCGCCATCAAGGAGGAGCTCGAGCGAATCCGCGAGCAGGTGGAAAACCTCGAATGACGGCCTTTCCCATCATCCTGTCGGCGCCATCTGGCGGGGGAAAGACGACCATCGCAAAGGCGATCCTTGCCCGGCGGACAGATATCGGCTATTCGGTCTCCTGCACAACCCGGCCACCCCGGGGAGGCGAGATTCACGGCAAAGACTATTACTTTGTATCACGCACGGAGTTTCTCTCCAAGCGTGAGCGGGGCGAGTTTGCCGAGTCCGCTGAAGTGCACGGGAACCTGTACGGTACGCTTCGCACCGAGGTGCTGCGGGTTCTCGAGGGCGGACAACACGTGCTGATGGACATCGACGTCCAGGGCGCCGTGCAGTTCACCCGGGTATTTCCGCAGTCAGTCACGATCTTCATTCTGCCGCCGTCGGCAGAGGTGCTCCTGGAGCGCCTCAAGCTTCGGCAGACGGAGTCCGCGCAGCAGCTGGCGGACCGGCTCCAATCGGCGTTGCAGGAACTGCAGTCAGTGGACGAATACGAGTACGTCGTGGTGAACGACAACCTCGACAAGGCAATCCAGCGGGTGACGGCGATCGTGGAAGCCGAGGTGTCGAGCAGGGAGCGAGTGGCAGGGCTTCGGACGCAGGTCGCGATCCTGATCGAACGTCTGGAGCGCGAGATCGAATCACGCAACAACCACTAGGATCGAATCGATGAGAGTGTTTACCCCGGTTGAAATCGCGCGTCACGCGGCGAACAAGTACCTCGGCGTACTGGTCGCGGCCAAGTATTCGCGCGTGCTGAACGAGTTTCCGCGCGATCGCTCTGCGATGGGCGAAAAGAAGTTGACGACCCGCGCGCTCGAAGAGCTGGCGAAGGGCGCGATCAACTATCGCGTCGTCCCGCGCCGCCGCGGCGAGTAATCCCCACTGTGCGCCCGTACGACGGCCGCACAGTACTCCTCGGCGTTACCGGAGGAATTGCCAGCTACAAGTCGGCATGGCTCGCGCGCCTGCTGACCCGCGCGGGGGCACAGGTGGACACCGTGCTCACCCGGTCCGCCACCGAATTCGTCAGCACCCTGACATTCGAGGCGCTCACGGGACGCCCCGCGCAAACGGGGCTGTTCGACTCCGGTCGGGCGCTCGAGCACATCCGGCTTGCCAAGACCGCGGATGCCATCGTCGTGGCGCCGGCGACCGCCGATTTTCTCGCCCGCGCGGCCACCGGTCAGGCAGACGACCTGCTGACTGCGGTGCTGCTGGCCAGCAAGGCACCCGTGCTGCTGGTGCCGGCCATGAACGACCAGATGTGGGCGCATGCGCAGACGCAGCACAACGTGCGACACCTTCGCACGCTGGGCTACCGACTCCTCGATCCCGCGGATGGCCTGCTTGCCGCGGGCGAGGGCGAGGGACCCGGCCGGATGCCGGAGCCGGAAACGATCTTCGCGCACGTCGGCCGGATGCTGGATGCCGGCGCGGCAAGCCCGTTGTCGGGGCGCAGCGTGCTGGTGACGGCGGGGCCCACGCGCGAGGCGATCGACCCCGTGCGGTTCATCTCCAATCACAGCACCGGAAAGATGGGGGTGGCGCTCGCATCCGTCGCGTGGCTGCGCGGCGCAAACGTGTCACTCGTCGCGGGGCCGCTCGCCGTGGCGCCGCCGGTGGGACCGGCGCTCCGTCACGTCGAGACGACGGAGGAGATGGCACGCGCGGTGGAGGAACTGGTGCCGAGCGCGGACGTGCTCATCATGGCTGCCGCGCCCGCCGACTTCCGGCCATCGTTCGTCGCGGGCGAGAAGATCAAGAAGGGCGGCAAGCCGCCGGTCGTCGCCCTCGAGCACACAACCGATATTCTGCGCGCGACCACGGCCAGTCGTCGGCCCAACGCGATCATCGTCGGTTTCGCTCTCGAGACGAGTGATTCGGTCACACATGGCAGGAAAAAACTGCGCGACAAGGAGCTGGACCTGATCATCGTCAATGACGCGACTGAAGCAGGTGCCGGCTTCGGCGGAGATACCAATCGCGTGACCTTGATCGATCGGACCGGCGCGGAAGAGGTGCTTCCGCTGCTGTCCAAGACCGAGGTCGCGCACGCCATACTCGACCGGGTGGAGAGACTCGCGCATGGACGGTAGGGAGCAGCTGAAGCGGTTCCTGGAGCAGCGGCGCGAGGCCGGCGAGCGCGAGTTGGTGCTCGATGCGCTGAGCGTGGACGAAGTGATGCGGCTGGTTGGCGCCGGACACCCCGGCGGGACGACGCCGAGCCTGCCGTTGTCCGCAAAGACAATGGCACCGGGAGTGGGGCAGCCCCCCCACCCACCGGGCACGTCCGGCGCCGGGGATGCCTCCGCTGACTGGCGCAAGGTGTTGCGCAGCTCGGGCGCGTCGCCGGACAGGGACACGGAGCGCCCGGAGGAACCCCAGACGGAGTCGTCGAAGCCGGCGCCGACCGACGCGGCCCCGCCTGGCCTGGTGGTGGGG
This sequence comes from Gemmatimonadaceae bacterium, assembly GCA_040902005.1. GTDB lineage: Bacteria > Gemmatimonadota > Gemmatimonadetes > Gemmatimonadales > Gemmatimonadaceae > DASPMP01. Next base: position 2,579 of record JBBDYA010000042.1, read on the forward strand.
AGTGCCGATCGCGAGCTCTTCGGGCCGATGGCGGCCCTCGACTCCATCGACGCGGTGGCGCGATCCGTGGCGTCGTGCACGCGCTGTCCGCTCTACGCGACGGCGACGAATCCCGTGCCCGGCAGCGGCAATCCGTCCGCCGGGCTGATGGTGGTGGGCGAGGCGCCGGGCGCGACGGAAGACGAGCAGGGGAAACCGTTCGTGGGCGCGGCGGGCAAGCTCCTCACAAAGATTCTCGCGTCGGTGAATCTGGATCGGGACAACGACGTTTTCATCTGCAACGTCCTGAAACACCGGCCGCCGGGCAATCGCAATCCGCTTCCGGACGAGATCAGCGCATGTCAACCGTATCTCGTGCGGCAGATTGACCTGATCCGGCCGAAAGCAATCCTTGCTCTTGGAACGTTCGCAGCCCAGACTCTTCTACAGACGAAGCTGGCGATCGGAAAACTCCGGAGCCAGGTGCATCAGTACCACGGTGTGCCGCTGATCGTCACGTACCATCCTGCCGCGCTGCTCCGGAATCCATCCTGGAAGCGCCCCACATGGGAAGATGTCCAGCTCGTCCGTCGAATACTCGATAGCTCCATCGCTCAGCCGTGATCCCTTTCGGGATCGGCAGCCGCCCTATTCCGAGGACGCAGAACAAGCGGTCCTGTCCGCCATGCTCATGGACCAGGACGCGATCGTGCGCGCCGCGGAGCTGGTGGACGACTCGATGTTCTACGCGGAGCGCCATCGCCGGATCTTTCGCGCGATGGTGGCCATCAGCGAACGCGGCAGCGTCGTAGATCCCCTCACGCTCTCCGAGGAGTTGTCGCGCCGCGGTGAGCTGGAGGCGGCGGGCGGCAAGGATTTCGTCGGCTACCTGGTGGACGCGGTGCCGACGGCCGCGAACGTCGAATACCACGCCGAGATCGTCCGTGAGAAGGCCGTGCTTCGGTCGCTCATCCAGGTGTCCACGCAGATCGTGCACGACGCGTTCGCGGGGCAGAACACCGCTGGCGAACTGCTGGACCAGGCCGAGTCGAAGATCTTTCAGGTCTCGCAGCAGCGGAAGGCAGATGGATTTGCGCGCCTCAAGGAGCTGCTGTGGCCCACGATGGAGCGCATCGAGTCGCTCCAGCGCGGCGGCCAGACCATCACCGGCGTGGCGAGCGGGTTCACCGATCTCGACGAGCTGACCTCGGGCTTTCAGCCGGCCGATCTCATCATCATTGCCGCGCGCCCCTCCATGGGGAAGACCGCCTTCTGCCTCAACATCGCCCAGCATGCCGCGATCAGCGACGACAAGAAGGTGGCGTTCTTCTCGCTCGAAATGAGCAAGGAGTCGCTGGTCCAGCGCATGCTCACCAGCGAAGCACGCGTGGATTCACAGCGCTTGCGTCGCGGCCTGCTGCGCGACGACGAATTTCCCATGCTCGCCCGGGCGGCCGGCATCCTGAGTTCCGCGCCGATCTGGATCGACGATACCCCGAGCATGACGCTGCTCGAAATGCGGTCCAAGGCACGACGCCTCAAGGCGGACGCGGGCATCGACCTCGTGATCGTGGACTACCTGCAGTTGATGCAGGGACCGAGCAACGCGGAGAACCGGCAGCAGGAGGTCAGCCAGATCTCGCGCGGACTCAAGGCGCTCGCCAAGGAGTTGCGCATTCCGGTCGTCGCGCTCTCCCAGCTGTCGCGCGCGCCCGAACAGCGCACGGGGGACCACAGGCCACAATTGTCCGACTTGCGTGAATCCGGTGCGATCGAACAGGACGCGGACCTCATCATGTTCCTGTTCCGCCAGGAGATGTACGATCGCGACGGGGTGGACAAGGACGGCAACAACATCGAAGGCAAGACGGAGCTGATCGTCGGCAAGCAGCGCAACGGCCCCACCGGCACCGTCCAGCTCCACTTTCACAAACAGTACACCCGCTTCGCCAACTGGAGTCCGCGCCCGACGGCACCGTGAGTCCCAAGGCCAAAACCGTGTACCGGTGCACCGAGTGTGGCGCCGACCATGCCAAGTGGGCCGGCCGGTGCGACACGTGCGGCGAGTGGAACACCCTCGTCGAGGAAGTGGCCGCGGCACGCAAGACCGCTGACCGAAAGCGGAAGACCGACGGAACGGGCGGCGCGGTGTCGCCCACCCCGCGACTGCGGGACGTGGTTGGCTCCGAGGCACCGCGGTGGCGCACCGGACTGGACGAGTTCGATTTCGCGCTGGGTGGCGGCATCGTGCCGGGAAGCATGGTCCTGGTCGGAGGCGAGCCGGGAATCGGGAAGTCCACGCTGCTGCTGCAGGTCGCCGCCCGCCTCCAGCAGGGCGGGCGCCGCGCGCTCTACGCCTCCGGCGAGGAATCGCCACTCCAGGTACGCCTGCGGGCCGACCGGCTCGACGAATCCGCCGGCGACGTGGAGCTGCTCAGCGAGACCAATCTCGAGACGGTGATCGCCACCGCCGCGGCGCGCAAGCCGGATGTGCTGGTGGTGGATTCGATCCAGACGCTCTACACCACCGACCTCGAGGGCGCGCCCGGCAACGTGGGCCAGGTGCGCGAATGCGCCGCGCGCCTCATGCGCTTCGCCAAGGAAAGCGGCACCACGGTCTTCGCCGTGGGCCACGTGACCAAAGGCGGCGGGATCGCCGGTCCCAAGACCTTGGAGCACATCGTCGATACGGTCCTTTATTTCGAGGGCGAGAGCAGCCTGGATCACCGGGTGCTGCGCGCCACGAAAAACCGGTTCGGGTCCGTGGACGAGATTGGCGTGTTTCGCATGACCGAGCGCGGCCTCGAGGCCGTCGCCAATCCGTCCGAACTGTTCCTCGGCGATCGCCGGGCCGGGGCGTCCGGCAGCGCCGTGGCCGCGCTGCTCGAAGGCACCCGTCCGGTGCTCATCGAAGTGCAGGCGCTGGCGGCCAAGGCCGGGTTCGGAACACCGCAGCGCGTGACCACCGGTTTTGACGGACGACGCCTGGCCCTGCTGCTCGCGGTGCTGGACAAGCGGGCGGGACTCAACTTCGGGCAGCTCGATGTCTTTCTCAATGTGGTGGGTGGCGTGCGGATGCAGGAGCCGGCGGGGGACCTCGCCGTCGCCGCCGCCCTGGCCTCCAGCGTCTACGATCGCGCCACGCCGAGTGACGCGGTGTTCATCGGCGAGTTGGGCCTCGGCGGCGAGATTCGGCCGGTCTCACAAGTGGAGCGCCGCATCGCCGAAGCGAAGAACATGGGCATGTCGCGCGTGTTCATCTCGGATCGCGCGGTGCCACGGCGGGCTGCGGACGGAATTACACCGGTGCGAACCGTGGGTGAACTGTTCAGGAGTCTGTTCCCCTGAGTCGCGACATCGGGGTTGTCATCGTCGCCGCCGGCTCGAGCACGCGCACCGCGGGTGAGGAGCTCAAGCAGTTTCGCTGGATCGCCGGGAAGCCGATGCTGCTGCACAGCGTGCAGACGTTCATGGAACATCCGGCCGTGCTGTCCGTGGTATGCGTGCTGCCGCGAGAGTACGTCGCGGACCCGCCGCCCTGGATCTTCCAGTGCGACGTGGACCGCCTCCTCTTGTCCGTGGGCGGCCGCACGCGCACGGAATCGGTGCGCAACGGACTGGAGGACCTCCCGGACGAAGCGTCCATCGCGCTCATTCATGACGCGGCCCGACCCCTGGTGGACGCCGACATGATCGCGCGCGTGGTCGCCATCACCCGCATGGGCGAGTGTGCGGTGCCGGCGTTGCCCGTGGTGGACACCCTCAAGGAGAGCGACGCAAACGGTTTCGTCGCCCGCACCCTGGATCGGTCGCGGATCTGGCGCGCGCAGACCCCACAGGGGTTCCCGCGGGCCATCATCGAGCGGGCACACCGCGAGGCACGAATCGACGGCGCCAACGCGACCGACGACGCGGCACTCTGTGAGCGCATCGGCATTCCGGTGCGCATCGTGCCCGGCAGCGAGCGCGCCATGAAAGTGACGGAGGAAAGCGATTTCCAGCGAATCGACGCGCTCGCCGCCGCGCGATGAGGCGCGACGTGCTCTCGTATCCGTTCTGGTCGGCGGAGGAGATCGAGTCCGCGATCCCGGCGGCCCTCGAGCAGCTGGAACACCGGGGTGTGCTGGCCTATCCGACCGAAACGGTCTATGGCTTTGGCGGCGCGATCGATCGCGAGTCCGTCGCCAGTCTCATCCGGCTCAAGAGTCGTCCCAGCGGCAAGCCGTTCCTGCTCCTCATCGATGGCAGCGAGATGGTGGCGCGGCTCGACCTCCATCTTCCGGCGTATGCGTCCATGATGGCCGCGCGGCACTGGCCGGGCCCCCTGACGCTGGTGCTGCCGGGCGGTCATGGCCGCGTCCCCGACCAGTTGCGCGGTCCGGAGGGCGGCATCGCGGTGCGCTGGACGAGCCATGCGGGCATGCAGCGGCTCCTGCGCGCGCATGGTGAGCCGCTCACGTCGACGAGCGCGAATCGGCCGGGGGTACCTCCGGCGATGACGTCGGAAGAAATCCTCGCCCAATGGCCCGATGCCATCGCGCGCGGTGACTTGCGCGTGCTCGACGCCGGGCGTCTGACGCCTTCCCGTTCGTCGACCGTCGTAGATTGCATGGGTCGCTCACCGCGCGTCATCCGGCCGGGTGCCATCCCGGCCCTGACACTGCGGCAGAGCGTTCCCAGTCTCATCGGAGACGCGTGAGCCGCATGCGCATCCTGTTTGTCTGCACCGGCAACACCTGTCGCAGCGCGCTCGCTGACGCCATCGCGCGCAAGGTGGTCGTGGAGCGCGCGTTGGCGGAGATCGACGTCACCAGCGCTGGCACGAGCGCCTGGGACGGCGCTCCGGCGTCCGACGGCGCGCTGCTCGTTGGCATCGAGCGCGGACTGGACCTGAGCCTGCACCGCGCGCAGACGCTGACGCGGGCGCTGGTGCAGGAGGCCGACCTGGTGCTCGCCATGGGCCCGCATCATCTCGAACGCATCGAAGCGCTCGGCGGGGCGGGGAAATCCTTTCTGCTCACCGACTTCGCGTCACGCGGTGCGTCATCGCGCCCGGTCAACGATCCGATTGGCGCCGAGCTCGAGGTGTACCGCGCGACGGCCGACGAACTCGACCTGGAAATCCGGCGGGCGTTCGATCGTATCGCCGAGCAACCCTCCGAAGCGCCATGAGAGAGTTTCCGGGGCGCCTGGTGCTGCTCGGACACCCGCTCGGACACTCCTTCTCGCCGAAGTTTCAGAACGCAGCGCTGGCGCACGCTGGCATTCCGCTGTCGTACGAACTGCTGGACGTGCCGCGCAGCGCGCTGGACGACACGGTGGCCACCCTGCGCCGCGAGCGCGCCGCGGGCAACGTGACGGTGCCATACAAGGAACCGTTTCGCGCCCTCTGTGACCGCGCGTCGGAAACCGCGCGTGCAGTGGGCGCGGTGAACACGTTCTGGACGGCGGTCGACGGCGCACTGGTGGGCGACAATACCGACGTGGACGGCTTTCGCGCCGCCGCGCGTGAACTGCTCGGCGCACGGGCACCGAACGGTCCGATCGCGGTGCTTGGCGCCGGCGGTGCGGCGGCAGCGGCACTGTACGCAATGAAAGGATGGGAGAACGCGCGCTTCCGGATGTATGCTCGTACGCGCGACCGGGCGGAGCAGCTGGCGCGGCGACTCGAGGTGGACGCGACGTTCGCGGACTCCGCGGCAGACGCCGTGCGCGGCGCCGCGCTCCTCGTGAACGCGACGCCGGTGGGCCTGCGTGACGATTCCGTACCGATCGCGCCGGACGGTCTGCCAGACGGAATCGCGGTGCTGGATATCGTGTATCGCGCGGGGGAAACGGCCCTCGTGCGGCAGGCGCGCGCGCGCGGGCTGCGCGCGCTGGACGGTGCCGTCATGCTGGTGGAGCAGGGCGCGCTCGCGTTCGAGCGATGGTTCGGAATACCCGCGGACCGGAGTGTGATGTGGGCAGCCCTCAGGTCGGAGGGATAGCAGGCGCAGTCAGGGGCGCGACCCGCGCGGCGGTCGAGTTTCTGCTGCCGATCGCCTGTCCCTCGTGCGACCGGCTGCTCGATCCCGGCGAACCGGGGATCGTCTGTGGCCGGTGCTGGACGCGACTCGCGCTGTTGCCGCACCCCCAGTGCGCGCGGTGCGGCCACCCCGGCCTGCGCGCGCCATGCGAGTGGTGCCCGCTGCTTCCGCCCTACGTGCGAGCCGTCCGGTCCGTCTGCTGGACGCATCGCGGCACCGGGTCGGGCATCGTGCACGCGGTGAAGTACGGCCGCTGGCATGCGGCCGCGGCGGGGATGGCGGAGCGGATGGCTCGGCTGGGATGGCCGGTGGATGTGCTGGAGGAGCGCGGGGCGGTGATGCCGGTCCCGCTGGCCCGGTCGCGTGAGCGGGAACGCGGGTTCAACCAGAGTGAGCGCATCGCGACGGCGCTGGCCGCGCGGTGGCGCCTGCCCATGTGGCCTGACGTGCTCGAGCGCGCACGCGCTACGGAAACCCAAACGCGGTTGACACCAGCGGAGCGACTGGCGAACGTTTCCGGCGCGTTCCGCGTGGGTGCCGTGCCGCCGACAGCTCTTCGCAACGCGCACGTCGTGCTCGTGGACGACGTGGTGACGACCGCGGCGACGCTCAACGCGTGCGCCGCCGCCCTGATTGCCGGCGGCGCGCGCATCGTCAGCTATGTGACGTTTGGCCGGGCGCCGGCAGCCGGCGACCGCTATTAGACGACAAGGAGAACAGGATGGCCACCCCCATTCGGGTTGGGATCAACGGCTTTGGCCGCATCGGCCGCCAGGTGGTGCGCGCCGCGAAAATGCAGGGCGTCGCAGACATCGATATCGTGGCCGTGAATGACCTGACGGACACGAAGACCCTCGCGCACCTCTTCAAGTACGACTCCGTGCATCGCACGTATCAGGGCGATGTCTCCGCCGGCGACGGCGTGATCACCGTGGACGGTGACGAGATGCGTGTGCTGGCCGAGAAGGATCCCGCGAAACTGCCCTGGAAGGAGCTGGGCGTGGACATCGTCCTGGAGTCCACTGGTCGCTTCACGGAAGGCAGCCAGGCGCAGAAGCACATCGACGCCGGCGCCCGGAAAGTCATCATCTCCGCCCCCGCGAAGAACGAGCACATCACCATCTGCATGGGCGTGAACAACGAGAAGTACGATACCGACAAGCATCACATCATCTCGAACGCCTCGTGCACCACCAACTGCCTGGTGCCGATGGTGAAGGTGATCCGCGACAACTTCGGCTTCGTTCGGGGCTCCATGGTCACCGTGCACAGCTACACCAACGACCAGAGCATCCTGGACCTGCCGCACAAGGATCTGCGACGCGCGCGAGCCGCCGCGCTCTCGATCATTCCCACCACCACGGGTGCCGCGAAGGCCACGGCGCTGGTCATACCAGAGCTGAAGGGCAAGATCGACGGCATCGCCATCCGCGTCCCCACCCCGAACGTGTCGCTCACCGACCTGACCGTGGTCGTCGAGAAGCCCGTCACCGTGGACCAGATCAACGCGGCGTTCCGGAAGGCCGAGTCAGGTGCGCTCAAGGGCATCCTCCGCTACACCGAGGAGGAGCTCGTGTCCTCCGATTACATCGGGGATCCGCACTCCTGCATCATTGACGGCAAGTGCACGAACGTGGTGGACGGCACGCTGCTCAAGGTATCCGGCTGGTACGACAACGAATGGGGATATTCGTCGCGCTGCGTTGACCTGTTGCGCTACGTCGGCACGCGGCTCGGCTGAGCGGTGCACAAGAAGACCATCCGCGATCTGCGCGACGAGCAGCTCCGCGGCAAACGGGCGCTCGTGCGCGTGGATTTCAACGTTCCGCTCGACGATCGGCGTCACGTGACCGACGATACGCGCATCCGCGCCGCGATACCCACGATCGAGTATCTCCTGGAGCGCGGCGCCAGGGTGGTGCTGCTCTCTCACCTGGGCCGGCCCAAGGGCAAGCCCGAGACGAAGTATTCTCTGGAGCCCGTGAGCCGCGCGCTGCAGGATCTGCTGCCCAGGTGGCGTGGCACCTTCATCGAAAGCACCGATACGGACGAGGCGACCAAGGCCACCACCGACGCCGCGTACGACTTCGTGCTGCTCGAGAACACGCGATTCCTCGGTGGCGAGGAGGACAACGACCCGCGTCTCGCGCGCGCGCTCGCGCAGCTCGGAGACCTGTTCGTGAACGATGCCTTCGGTGCCGCGCATCGCGCGCACGCCTCCACGGAAGGCATTGCCCGGCACCTCACGCCGGCCGTGGCCGGGTTGCTGATGCAAAAGGAGCTTGAGTATCTCGGCGGCGCGCTGGGCAACCCCAAACGGCCATTTGTCGCCATCCTGGGCGGGGCCAAGATCTCCGGCAAGATCGACGTGATCGAACAGTTGCTGCCAAAGGTGGATCGCATGCTCATCGGCGGCGCGATGGCCTGTACGTTCTTCAAGGGCATGGGCGTGGAAACCGGCACGTCGCTCGTGGAGGCGGATCGCGTGGCCATGGCGCGCGATCTGTTGACCCGCGGCGGGGACGCGCTCGTGTTGCCGACCGACGCGGTCGTCGCGCCAACGCTGGATCAGGCGGCGAAATCGCATACGGTCGCACGAAATGCGATCCCGGCGGACCAGGGGATGTTCGACATCGGCGCCCGGAGCGCGCAGGCGTTTGGCGAAATCATCGAGAGCGCCAGGACGGTGGTCTGGAATGGACCCATGGGCGTGTTCGAGACACCTCCGTTCGACGGCGGCACCCGGGCAGTCGCCCGGGCGATGGCGGCAGCCACGCGAAAGGGTGCCACCACGATCGTGGGCGGCGGCGATTCCGCGGCCGCCGTGGCCGACATGGAACTGGATGGCGAGATGTCGCATGTGTCTACCGGCGGGGGCGCGTCACTCGAGTTCCTCGAGGGAAAGACCCTGCCGGGCGTTGCCGCCCTGGACGACCGGCACGACGGGGACGCCTGATGCGAGTTCCCGTGCTCGCGGCGAACTGGAAGATGCAACACGGGCCCACGGAAGCGCGCGCGTTCATGGCCGCGTTTCTCGCGGCCTGCCCGCCGCGCGCCGATCGCACGGTGGCGATCTTTCCCCCGGCCCTCTCCCTGCTCGCGGTGCGCGACGCGATGGGATCCCGCACCGACATCCTGCTGGGCGTGCAGAACATCCACACCGACGACCATGGCGCCTTCACGGGCGAGAACTCCGCGCCGATGGCGCGCGACGCGGGTGCCGCATTGGCCCTGATCGGACACTCCGAGCGCCGGCACGTGTTCGGCGAAAGTGACGAGGCGACTGCCACGAAGTGTGCGGCGGCGCTGCGAAACACCCTGGTCCCGATGCTGTGTGTTGGCGAGAAGATGGAGCAGCGGGACGCGGGACTGACCGATGACGTCGTGCTCCGCCAGCTGCGCGCCGGACTGTCGCTGATTGACCGGAAGGACCTGCCCACGATGTTGATCGCGTACGAGCCGGTGTGGGCGATCGGCACGGGGAAGACGGCGACGCCCGCGGACGCGTCGGCCGTTCACGCGGTGATCCGCCGCGAACTCGCCGCACTCTGTGAGTCCAGTGAAATTGCCCGCGCCATCCCGATCCTGTACGGTGGCAGCGTCAACAGGGAGAACGCCGCCAGCCTGTTGAACGCAGGCGACGTCGACGGCCTGCTCGTGGGTGGCGCGAGTCTCGATCCCGCGAGCTGGAGTGCAATCGCGTCTACTTGACCGAGCGATGTAAGTCGAGCGATATTACACGCTTACACGACTTACACACGCACCGGATAAATGCTTTCCAGAATCCTCATCACGCTGCTGATCATTGACAGCATTGTGCTCATCACCGCCATCCTGCTCCAGGCGGGCAAGGGCGGCGGGTTGGCGGCGAGCTTTGGCGGCGTCTCCAGCTCCACGGAATCGATCCTGGGAACACGCCAGGCCGGGAACCTCCTGACAAAGCTCAGCTGGTGGGGCGGGGGCCTGTTCCTCGGCCTCTCCTTCGTCCTGTCGCTCGTCGCGCCGCGCACCAGTGCGCCGCGCTCGATCCTGGATCAGACCTTCGCGCCACCGCCCGTGCAGACAGCGCCCGCGACGACACAGCCAGGCGCGAGCGTGCTGCCGATTCAGCCGGCTCCCACCGGCGACGCGGCGCCGATACCACCCGCCACGAAAACGCCGTAGCGAAAGTGGCACTTCCGGCTCTTTCGCCAGGGTTCCTCCTCCTCGAGGATGGAACCCTTTTTCGTGGCCAGCTCAGGTCGCCCACGATTCCCACCGTCGCGGAAGTGGTGTTCACGACGAGCATGAGCGGCTACCAGGAAACGTTCACCGATCCTTCCTACAGCGGTCAGATCGTCGTCATGACCGCGCCGATGATCGGGAACTACGGCGTCAATGAGAGTGATCCGGAGTCGTCGCGTCCGCAGGTGGCGGGGGTCATTGTACGCGAGCTGTCGAACACCTACTCCAACTGGCGCGCACAGGGCGGGCTTCCCGCCTGGTTGGGTGATTCCAAAGTCCCTGTGCTGGAAGAAGTTGATACGCGACGCCTCACGAAACACTTGAGAACCATTGGTGTCATGCGCGGGGTGATTGCGCCGGGCACCGAGCCGGGCCAGGACGTGCTCGCCGCCCTGGACGCATGCCCGTCGATGGAGGGGTTGGACCTCGCAACCCGCGTGTCCACCGCGGAACGCTATTCCTGGGGCAGCCCCGGTGCGAAGTACCACGTGGCGGCCTACGATTTCGGCATCAAGCGCAACATCCTGCGCCTCTTTGCGGAGAATGACTGCCGAGTCACGGTCGTTCCGGCCCAGACCTCGGCGAAGGAAGTCCTTGAGCTGGAACCGGATGGAGTGTTCCTGTCGAACGGCCCCGGCGATCCCGCCGCCGTGGATTATGCGCCGAGCGCGGTTCGCGAAATCGCCGAGCAGGGCGTCCCCATTTTCGGCATATGCCTCGGACACCAGATCATCGGGCTGACATTCGGCGCTGAGACGGTGAAAATGCCGTACGGCCACCGCGGCGGGAATCATCCGGTCAAGGACGTGGAAACGGGCCGCGTGCTGATTACCGCGCAAAACCACGGCTTTGCGGTGGCGGGGGACGAATCCGGAGTACCGGGAGCGCCGGATCTCGAGGTCACGCACGTCAATCTGAACGACCAAACAATTGAAGGCGTGCGACACAGGACCCTGCCGGTATTCGCGGTCCAGTACCATCCCGAGGCCGCTCCTGGCCCCCACGACGCACGGCCCCTGTTCGAGGAGTTCCTTGAAAGGGTCAGAAAAGGTAAAGGCCGGAATCGCCCAAGCTCTTGACACACAACGTTTAAGGGCGCTAAGTTCGGTTCACGTTCGACTCGTTTCGAGCGCCTGACCCTCCGAGGCTTACTCCATGACGAAAGCCGACCTGGTTGAGCGCGTCACGGCTCAAATCGCCCGTACGGCCGGTCCAATGATCTCGAAAAAGGACTGCGCCAGGGTGGTTGATTCCTTTCTGGACGCGATCAAGCAAGCCCTACAGGAGCAGAAAAACATCGAAGTCCGCGGATTCGGCACCTTCAAGATCCGCCACCGCAAGACCCGGATGGCGCGCAACCCGCGCACCGGATCACCGGTCGAGGTATCCGCACGCCCGGTGCCGGTCTTCAAGCCGTCCAAGGAGTTGCGAGCGATGGTGGCCGGAATCGACATCGAGGGGCTGGAGGACGAGGACGAGGAAGCACCGGAGCTTTCAAACGCTTGATGCGCAGGAACCTGGCTGGGGGGCCGCGCCCCGC
>JBBDYA010000042.1:14357-25555 GCA_040902005.1 Gemmatimonadaceae bacterium
GGGGGGGGGGGGGGCCAGCTTTATTATGTGAGATGCAGGTCCATCCATGACGGTTCGCGTTCTTCTCTTCGCCTCGTACGCCGATGCCATCGGCGCCTCCGAGCTGTCGCTCAAACTTCCAGCGGGCGCACGGGTTCGCGATGTCCTGAGCCGGGTGAAGGAGCTCGCCGCCGGGAAGCGGATTCCTGACCATCCCCTGGTCGCCGTCAACGAGCGCTACGCGGATGAGAACCAGCAGGTGACGGCGTCGGATGAGGTCGCGATCATCCCGCCGGTGGCGGGCGGATAATGCGCGGTGCCATCGTCGACCGTCCCATCGACCCAGCCGCCCTGCTGGCCGAGGTCGCCAGTCCCTCGAACGGGGCCACCGTGCTGTTCGTTGGCACCGTGCGGGACATGAACGATGGAACTCGCGTGACCGGTCTGGATTACACGGCGTACCGGGCGATGGCGGAACGTGAGCTGCGTGACATCCTGGCGGAGGCGGGCGAGCGGTTCGCGACATCCGACATCGTCGTGGAGCATCGGATCGGCGCGCTCGGCCTGGGCGACGCGAGCGTGGTGATCGCCGTGGCGCACCCGCACCGCGGCGAGGCGTACGAGGCCTCACGCTACGTGATCGAGGAGCTCAAGGGACGGCTGCCGATCTGGAAGCGCGAGCACTACGCGGACCGGAAGCCGGAATGGGTGGCGGCGACCATCGGAGCCAGCTCACCATGACCCAGGCGATGTCCGGTCCGGGGTCCCCGACGTCCGAGTCCACCGACCAGTTTGGCCGTCGCATCGAGTATCTGCGCATCTCGGTGACCGACCGGTGCAACTTCCGGTGCGTCTACTGCATGCCCGAAGAGGGACTGCAGTGGCTTCCCAAAGCCGACATCCTGTCCTACGAAGAGATCGCGGACGTCGTGGCGCAGCTCGCGCCACTGGGCCTGCGCCGCCTGCGCATCACCGGGGGCGAGCCGACGATCCGACCGAACCTGGACGAGCTGATCCGGATGCTTCGAGCGGTGCCGGCGGTGGAGGATATCGCGCTCTCCACGAACGGCGTGCGCCTCCCCCGGATCGCGCAGTTGTATCGCGATGCGGGCCTAGACCGGGTGAACATCTCGGCGGACAGTCTGCGCCCGGAGCGGATCGCGTCGATCGCGCGGCGCAACCTCGCATTCGACCCTGTGGCGGCCCCCCCCCCCGCCCACCCCGCCGGGCTGGGGCCCGTCAAGATCAACGTCGTCGTCATGCGCGGGATCAACGACGACGAGGTGGTGGATTTCGCGCGTCTCACCATCGACCACGCATGGCACGTCCGGTTCATCGAGCTGATGCCGGTGGGAGAGATGCGGGCGCTGACTTTCGAGCACGTGGTGCCGAGTGGCGAGGTCCTGTCCCGGGTGGCGGAGGAGCTCGGCCCGCTCTCGCCCACCAGCGGGCCAGCACGGGGCAACGGACCGGCAGCCTATCATCGGTTGGACGGCGCGGCGGGCACGATCGGCGTGATCACGCCCATGACGCACACGTACTGCGACTCGTGCAACCGCGTGCGACTCACCGCCGATGGTCGTCTCCGGACGTGCCTCTTCGGCGATCATGAAGTGGATCTTCGCACGCCACTGCGCGCCGCGGTGCCGCTGGCGCCCCTCTTCCGGCGCGCGCTCGACGAGAAGCCGCGCGAGCATGCGCTGCTCCAACTCCGCGTCGGCGGACTCCGCGCACTCTCGCAGGTGGGCGGTTGACCTGATTGAATCGCCGGAATGGCGGAACTAGTTTCCGTCGTCCGTCCTTTCCCTCTGGCTCTTTCAAAACTCATGGTCAACAAGATCACGGTCGTCGGTGCCGGCAACGTGGGCGCGACGGCCGCTCAGCGCGTCGCGGAAAAGGAACTCGCGCGCATCGTCGTGATGGTAGACGTCGCGGAGGGCATTCCGCAGGGGAAGGGGCTGGATCAGTGGCAGTCGGCGCCGATCGAGGGATTCGATTCTCGCGTCATTGGATCGAACGGCTACGACGAGAGCGCTGGCTCGGACATCGTGATCATCACCGCCGGCATCGCGCGGAAGCCAGGCATGTCGCGCGACGACCTGCTCAACACGAACGCCGGCATCGTCAAGGCGGTCTCCGCGCAGGTGAAGGCGACGTCGCCGCACGCCATCATCATCGTCGTCTCGAACCCCCTCGACGTGATGTGCTACGTCGCGAAGGAGGCCAGCGGCTTTCCGCGCGAACGCGTGATCGGCATGGCGGGCGTGCTCGACACGGGACGTTATCGCGCATTTCTCGCCGAGGCGCTCGACGTGTCCGTGCGCGACATCCAGGCGATGGTTCTGGGCGGTCACGGCGATACCATGGTGCCGCTGATCTCGTACACGAGCGTGAGCGGCATTCCCGTGACGCAGCTCATGGACCGCAAGACGCTGGACGCCATCGTGGATCGCACGCGGAACGGCGGCGCCGAGATCGTCAAGCACCTCAAGACCGGGTCCGCGTATTACGCGCCGTCCTCGGGGGCGGTCCAGATGGCCGAGGCGATCGTGCGCGATCAGAAGCGCATCCTGCCCTGTTCAGCGTGGCTCGACGGCGAATACGGCATGAAGGGGCTGTTTCTGGGCGTGCCGTGCAAGCTGGGCCGGAACGGGATCGAGAAGATCATCGAGGTGGAACTCACCGCCGACGAAAAGGCCGCGTTGAAGAAGAGCGCCGATGCCGTGCTGGAGCCAATGAAGGCCGTGAAGCTCTAACTCGGCCATGAGGCGTCTCTTCGGCTCCACGGTTGGCAAGAAGGTCGTCATGGCGGTGACGGGAGTGGTCTGGGTGGGCTACCTGGTGTTGCACATGACGGGCAATCTCCAGGCGTTCGCTGGCCGCGACAAGATCAATGCGTACAGTGCGTTGTTGCACGGCCCCGGCGTCGAGCTGCTCTGGCTGGCGCGCGGTGTTCTGCTGGTCACGCTGGTGCTGCACGTGGTGATGGCGGCGCAGCTGACCGCGGCCGCACGTCGTGCCCGCCCCGTGGACTACGCGAAGCGTGATGGCCAGGTGTCCACGCTGTCGTCGCGCACGATGCGGTGGGGCGGGATCCTGATCCTGGCGTTCATCATTTTTCACGTCCTGCACCTCACCACCCGCCACGCGGATCCGGCCGGATGGGCCACTACGTCGGACGCTGCCGGCCGGTACGACATCTACGGCAATGTCGTGGCCAGCTTCCGGATCTGGTGGGTGAGCGCGCTGTACCTCGGGGCCATGGTCATCGTGGGCCTGCACCTCTGGCATGGCGTCTGGAGCTTCGGGCGGTCGCTCGGCGTCGCGCAACCGTCCAGCCACCCGCTGCGTCGGCGCGTCGCGCCAGTGCTGGCCATCCTGCTCTGGCTGGGATTCTCGGTGGTGCCGATCGCCGTGATGGCGGGGATCATTCGATGACCATGGACCTTCGTCCGCGCGTCCCGGCCGGCCCCGTCGAAGAGAAATGGGACCGCCACCAGTTCGAGATCAAGCTCGTCAATCCGGCCAACAAGCGACGCTACTCGGTCATCGTCGTGGGGACGGGGCTGGCGGGTGGAGCCGCCGCGGCCACCCTCAGCGAGCTCGGATACGACGTCCGGGCGTTCTGCTTCCAGGATTCACCGCGCCGCGCGCACAGCATCGCCGCGCAGGGCGGCATCAACGCCGCCAAGAACTACCAGAACGACGGCGACAGCGTGTGGCGGCTGTTCTATGACACGATCAAGGGCGGCGACTTCCGCGCGCGCGAGGCCAACGTCTACCGCCTCGCGCAGATCAGCGTGAACATCATCGATCAGTGCGTGGCACAGGGAGTCCCGTTCGCGCGGGAGTACGGCGGCCTGCTGGACAACAGGTCATTCGGCGGCGCGCAGGTGTCGCGGACGTTCTATGCGCGTGGGCAAACCGGCCAGCAGCTGCTGCTCGGGTGCTACCAGGCGATGGAGAAGGAGATCGCCCGGAAGGGCATCACGATGTACCCCCGCACCGAGATGCTGGACGTGATCGTGGTGGATGGGCGGGCGCGCGGGATCGTGACGCGGAACATGGTGACCGGGAAGATCGACGCGCACACCGCCGACGCCGTCATTCTCGCGACCGGTGGCTACGCGAACGTCTTCTATCTGTCGACCAACGCGAAGGGTGCGAACGCGACCGCCGCCTGGCGCGCGTACAAGAAGGGCGCGGCGTTCGCGAATCCCTGCTTCACCCAGATCCATCCGACGTGCATTCCGGTGAGCGGGGACTACCAGTCCAAGCTCACCCTGATGTCGGAGTCGCTGCGCAACGATGGCCGCGTATGGGTGCCGAAGCGCTCCGGGGATGGCCGGGCACCGAACGACATTCCGGACGCCGACCGCGACTACTTTCTGGAGCGAAAATACCCGAGTTTCGGGAATCTCTCCCCACGCGACATCGCGTCGCGCGCGGCCAAGGAGGTCTGCGACGACAATCGCGGCGTGGGCCCGGGCGGCCTCGGTGTGTATCTCGACTTTCGCGATGCGATCGCGCGCCTGGGCCGCGCGCGGATCGAGGAGCGGTACGGCAACCTGTTCGAGATGTACGAGCGCATCACGGACGAAAGCCCGTACGAGGTGCCGATGCGCATCTATCCGGCCGCGCACTACACGATGGGCGGCCTCTGGGTGGACTACAACCTCATGAGCACCGTTCCCGGTCTGCACGTGGTCGGGGAAGCGAATTTCTCCGATCATGGGGCGAATCGTCTGGGGGCCAGCGCGTTGATGCAGGGGCTGGCGGACGGGTATTTCGTCATTCCGCTCACCATTGGCGACTACCTCGCCAGCACCAGGCTCGACACCATCTCGCCCGATCACCAGGAGGTGCGGGCAGCAGTTGCGGCCGTGGAAGAACGCACGCGGCGCTTGCTCATGATCGGCGGAACACGCACCAGCCAGTCGTTCCACCGCGAGCTCGGAAAACTCATGTGGGAGCATTGCGGCATGGCGCGAACGGCCGAGGGGCTCACGGCGGCGCTCGAGGCCATTCCGAGGCTGCGGGACGAGTTCTGGCGTGACCTGCACGTACCGGGCACGGGGGAGGAACTCAACCAGTCGCTGGAGCAGGCGGGGCGGGTCGCCGACTTCCTGGAACTGGCGGAGCTGATGTGTCGGGACGCGCTGCACCGTGAAGAGTCGTGCGGGGGCCACTTCCGGGTGGAACACCAGACGCCGGAAGGCGAAGCGCTGCGCCGGGACGATGATTTCGCGTACGTGGCGGCCTGGGAGTTCGCGGGAGAAGGGAAGCCCCCCGTGCTCAACCGGGAACCGCTGTCGTTCGAGAACGTGGCGCTGTCACAGCGGAGCTACAAATGACGGCAACGCGTGGCATGGCCGCTGGCGGTGGACCATGAGACTCACGCTGCACGTGTGGCGGCAGCAGTCGGCTGGCGCGCCGGGGCGCTTCGTGCGCTACGACGCAAACGACGTCAGCCCGGAAATGTCGTTCCTGGAGATGCTCGATGTGGTGAACGAGGAGCTTGCTGTGAAGGGCGAGTCCCCGATCGCATTCGATCACGACTGCCGCGAGGGGATCTGCGGCGCCTGTGGGTTCATGATCAACGGCGTCGCCCACGGTCCGTCACGCGGCACCGCCACGTGCCAGCTGCACATGCGCCTGTTCCGGGACGGCGACGACGTCTGGATCGAGCCATGGCGTTCGAGCGCGTTTCCAGTGGTCCGCGACCTGGTGGTGGACCGGGGGGCGCTCGACCGGATCATCGCCGCGGGCGGCTACATCGGCGTCCGCACGGGCGGAACCGCGGACGGCAACGCGATCCCGGTGCCGAAGCCCGACGCGGATCGGTCCATGGATGCCGCCGCGTGCATTGGATGTGGTGCCTGCGTGGCCGCGTGCCCGAACGGCTCGGCGTCACTGTTCACCGCGGCCAAGGTGTCGCACCTGGGCCTGCTGCCGCAGGGACAGCCGGAGCGATACCGCCGGGCACTCAGCATGGTGGCGCAGATGGATCTCGAGGACTTCGGCGGCTGCTCGTTGTTCGGGGAGTGTCAGGCCGCGTGTCCCAAGGAGATCAGCATCGATTTCATCGCGCGCATGAATCGGGATTACCTGCGCGCCGCCTTGGTCGACCGCGCGGCTGACTAAGGCGGACCCGTCCGGGAGCCTGGGCACCACCGCTGGGAGGGTTAACTGCGGGTTGCCCCGTGCCGATACTCGGGACATGCGACTGCACACTTGGTTAGCTGCTCCGTTTGGGGCCCTGGGGAAATCGATGCGTTTCGTCCTCCTGCCCCTCGCCGCTGCCTGCGGGAGCAGGGAGCCGATTCGTATCGGCATCGTACTCGATGGCGACGGAATTCACGGCGCCACGCTTGCCGCCGCGGACATCAACGCGTCGGGCGGGATTGATGGTCGGGCCCTGGAGCTCCGCCTCGCAGGCGGACAAACAGACAATCTGGCCCGAAACGCGCTCGCGCCCGCCGAGAGTCTGGCCGCGGATCTTTCGATTCTTGCGGTGGTTGGCCACACCAACAGCGCGGCAAGCCTGTCGGCCGCGCGCATTTACAACGCGAACCGCGTGGTGCAGATCGCGCCCACGTCCACGGCGCCGATGTACAGCCACGCGGGACCCTACAGCTTTCGCATGGTGGCGAGCGATCGACACCAGGCCGACTTTCTCGGACGCGCGGCCATCAGTCCCTCGCCGCGCCGGATCGCCATTCTGTACGTCAACGACGATTACGGGCGCGGACTCCGGAACGAGGTGGTTCGCTACCTCAAAACGCACGGGGTGGTACCCGTCTATGAAGCGCCCTACTCCGAGGGCACTCGCTTCACGGGGATCGAAGGCGTCGCCAGCGCCATCGTAGCGTCGCGACCGCAGGTGCTTCTGTGGCTCGGGCGCGCGCCCGAACTGATCTTGCTTCTCCCGGAAGTGCGCGCGCGATCTTCCGGGATCGCGGTGCTCGCAAGCGACGGGTTCGGCCGGCCGCCGGCCGGCGATTTGGCCATCGCCGTCCAGGGTGTGCGATACGTGCGACTCCTCGATCCAGGCAACTCGCGCGAAGCAGTGCAGCGTCTCCGCTCCGAGTACGAGAAGCGCTGGCAGCGGGAGCTCACGGATCAGTATCTGCTCGCGTACCAGGCGGTGCAGGTACTCGCCGAGGCCATTCGCACCAGCGGTCCTGATCGCGAGGCCATTCGTACGTACCTCTCCGGGCTGGGATCGACCCGAGCGCCTTTCGACGGGATGCTGGGCCCGATCTCATTCGATGCCAATGGCGACGCGCCGGGGCAATACTTTCTGCTGGAGGTCCCTCCAGCGGATTCCAATCTGGTCGCGAACGGCGTGGCCTCAGCTTCGCCATGAAGGGCATGCTCCTGCGCCCGCGATCGCTGCGGGAAAGCATGCTACTCACATCCGTGGCATTCGCGGTCGCCGCGACGATTCTGATGGGCATGTTCGCGCGGTTCGCGAGCGAGACGCGCGGCTCACAGACCGAAAGCGTCGCGATGCTGAGGGAGGAACAACGCATAGCCGAAGAGATCGTGAGTGGCGCCCATGAGCAGCAGTTGGACGCGTTTCAGTACCTGCAACGCCCTGCTGCCGCCACACTCGACGCATTCCGCACGCATGGTGCGCGCGTTTATGAAGGGGTGAATCGGTATCTGTTCCGGGACATGCCGCTGGAATCCCGCTTGAGAGTCGAAACGATCAAAGAGGCACATCAGGACTTTGAAGTTGCCGCGCAACGTGCCTTCGACCTGTCAGCGACAGGAGCATCGGCGGAAGCGCATGCACGCGCCGACGTCCTGAGCACGCACATATCCGTGGTGGAATCCGCCGTGCGCAGCTTCGTGTCGACCCGTCAGAACCAGCGTGATGCGCAGCGGGCGCTGATGGAATCACGGCTGCACCGCGTGCAGATGGCGACTGCGGCGACCGCCTTGCTGATTGTGGCCCTGGCCATCGCCATGGCCGAGATTCTCCGGCGACGCATGATGCGTCCCCTGACCGACCTTTCCGGCGCCGTGCGGCAGTTGGGCGATGGGGTGGGTTCGGTTCGAGTCGCGAGACAGCACTATCCGGAGTTCCAGCTTCTCGCGGACAGCTTCGAAGGCATGGCACAGCGTATTCGCAGCTCCCGGTGCGAGCTGGAGGAGCGCAACGGCGAGCTGACACAGACTCTCGAGGAGCTTCGACGTGCTCAGCAGGAACTGGTGCAGCACGAGAAGCTCAGCGCCGTCGGCGAGATGCTGGCCGGTCTCGCGCACGAACTGAACAACCCCCTCGCGGGCGTCCTCGGCCTGGGCGAGGTGCTCCAGACCGAGCTGGCGTTGTCGAGCGATGTGGAGACTCGCGCGCTGGTGCCGACGGTCGTGACACCCCTGGTCGCCGAAGCCGTGCGTGCACGCCAGCTCGTGCGCAATCTGCTCCATTTCTCCAGGCAGTCGGAGCCCCAGTTGGAGTCCGTGCGTCTGGCGGACGCCGTGGAGGTGGGAATCGGCCTTCGACGGCACATGTTCGCCCAGGAGCAAAAGATCATCACGGTGGACGTCCCCAGCGATCTGACGGTCGTGGCGCAGGAGCAGAAGCTTCAGCACATCGTCATCAACGTGGTGAACAATGCGCTCGACGCATTGATCGAGGGGAATGGATCGCGACTGCGCGTGGCCGCGCGGCGGCTGGGTGACGATGTCGTGCTGCAATTCGATGATGACGGTCCCGGATTCCGCGAACCGGCTCGAGCGTTCGACGCGTTCTATACCACCAAGGTCGTGGGGCGTGGAACAGGGCTGGGACTCACGCTGGTCCATCGATTCGCGCAGGAGTTCGGCGGCAGCGTCACCGCCGAGAATAGCGGAGCCCGCGGTGCGCGGGTGACGCTGCACCTGCGGAGCGCCGCAAGGACGTCAGGTGCCGATTGCCCCGCGCTGGCGCCGAGCCAGCCCAAAGAACCGAGCTCCAGGAATGGCGACGTCGAGGAGACCCAACTGCGCCAGCGCGTTCTGGTCGTGGACGACGAACCGGCGTTGCGCCAGGTGCAACGCCGGTATCTGAGCGCGATGAACCTGGTCGTGGTCGAGGCGGCAAATGGGGTCGATGCATGTGTCGCCATCGCGGCAGCGCCCGTCGACCTCGTCATCACCGACCTGAGAATGCCGGGCACCATGAGCGGGCAGGACCTGCTGGAGTGGCTGGCGCGCGAGCACCCGCTGCTCGCCGAACGAGCGCTCGTCGTCACGGGAGACATCTCGGGCGCGGCACTCGCGGCGATCCCCTCGCTCACGCCCGACCGCGTGCTCACGAAACCGTTCGACCGCGCCGAGTACGAGCACCGCGTGCGGCAAGCGCTGGACGTCCCGGTCGGCGCCGGGGCCTGAGCGAACGCCCGCCCGTCGGGCTACAGCCGAGGCAGGGTCACTCCGCGCTGCGCCTGGTACTTACCGCCCTTATCCTTGTACGACACCTCGGGCTCTTCCTCGCCCCTGAAGAACAGCACCTGCGCGATCCCCTCGTTGGAGTAGATCTTTGCCGGCAGGGGAGTGGTGTTCGAGATCTCCAGGGTGACGAAGCCCTCCCACTCGGGCTCGAACGGCGTGACGTTGGTGATGATGCCGCAGCGCGCGTAGGTGGACTTGCCCACCGTCACCGTGAGGATGTTGCGCGGGATGCGGAAGTACTCGATCGACCGCGCCAGGGCAAACGAATTCGGCGGCACGATACAAACATCGCCCTCGAACTCCACGAAGGACCTCGGGTCGAAATTCTTCGGGTCCACGATGGAACTCAGGACATTGGTGAAGATCCGATACTCGCGGGCGACCCGCATGTCGTAGCCGTAGGAGCTCACGCCGTAGGAGATGACGCCGTCGCGAACCTGCCGGCGCTCGAACGGCTCGATCATGCCGTGCTGCTCGGACATCCGGGTGATCCAGCGGTCGGACATGATGGACATGTGTTCTGCGGGTCTGGGGTGGAGGACGACGGGCGCATGCGGCTCCGGGCGCTGGGGCGCCCGGGTCGAACTGCGGTGCAAACTAGCACCTCGTTGCGCCAACCCCGCACGCCCGCGCCCCAACGCCGTTTTCTCTCGCTTGTCTGCATCATTTTGGGGGCATAGTTTTCCTGCGCCGGACTTAGTGAAACTTTTCACGAAGTTGGGAGACCATGGACCGCACGTACTTCCCCGTCTTACTGCTCCTCGGTTTTGTGGTGATGAACGCGGTGCTGATGCTGGGACTCTCAGCGCTCACCATGCGTTCCCGCCCCACGCCGGTGAAGCAGACGCCGTACGAGTCCGGCATGCCGCCCCTGGGCGACGCGCGGGAGCGGTTCTCCGTGAAGTTCTACATGGTCGCGGTGCTGTTCATCATCTTCGACATCGAGACCGTCTTCATGATTCCGTGGGCCGCGCACTTCCGGGAGCTGTCGTGCGTGGTGCCCATGGTGAACGGCGTGTGCCCCGCGGGCCAAACGACTTTCTTTGGCCTCGTGGAAATGCTGGTCTTCATCCTCATTCTGCTCGTGGGCTTCATCTACGTGTGGAAGAAGGGAGCGCTGCAATGGGATTGAGTCGTCCCGACGATGCCGGCCGCACGGAAGTCATTCACGGAGATGAACCCTGGATGGCGACGCGACTGGATTTCCTGGTCAACTGGTCACGCGCCAACTCGCTGTGGCCGATGCCGTTCGGCACCGCCTGCTGCGCCATCGAATTCATGGCCTCTGCGGCAGGCAAGTACGATCTGGCCCGGTTTGGCATGGAGCGGATGAGCTTCTCGCCCCGGCAGGCGGATGTCCTGATCTGCGCCGGCCGCGTGCCGTTCAAGCTCGCGCCGGTCATCCGGCGCATCTGGCAGCAGATGCCACAGCCCAAGTGGTGCATCTCGATGGGCGCGTGCGCGTCCAGCGGCGGGATGTTCGACAATTACGCGGTGGTGCAGGGCATCGACACCATCATCCCCGTGGACGTGTACGTCCCGGGATGCCCGCCGCGTCCGGAGGGGCTGATCTACGGCATCATGCTGCTGCAGAAGAAAGTGATGGGCGAGCGCGCCAGGGATACGACGATCCGCGAGGAGATGGAGCCCGACCCGACGAGTCAGCTGTACATCCCGGCGCCAGTCATCGACGAGCTTTCGGAGCCGTTCGGCAACTCGGTTCACCAGACGCGATCCGGATTGTGACAGCGCCGTTCACCCCGGTCATCGCGGGC
>JBBDYA010000042.1:25565-36892 GCA_040902005.1 Gemmatimonadaceae bacterium
CCGCCCCCCCCCCCCCCCCCCCCCCCCCCCCCCCCGCCGGCCACGCCCAGGGACGTGCGCCATCAGGGCGGCGAGGCCAACCCCACCGCCGACGCCCTGCGCGTGCAGTTCGGCGAGGCGATCGTTCGCGTGGATGTCGTCTGGGGCGAGACGTCGGTGGTCGTCCGGGGCGAACGTCTCTCGGCAATCGTCACATGGCTGCACGACGATCCGTCGCAGCGCTACGACATGCTGGTGGACGTGACCGCGGTCGAATACCGGGACCTGGAGCGTCCGCTCGAGGTGGTGTGGCATCTCCGGTCGCTGCCCTATCGGCGCTTCCTGCGGCTCAAGGTGCAGCTCACGCCGGGACAGCCGCTGGCGGTGCCGAGCGTGTGGTCCATCTACAAGGGCGCGGACTGGCTGGAGCGGGAATGCTTCGACATGTTCGGCATCAAGTTCGAAGGTCATCCGGACCTGCGCCGCATCCTGATGTGGGAGCAGTACCGCGAGGGGTATCCGCTGCGCAAGGATTTTCCGCTCCGCGGCCGGTTCAGTCGCTCCGAGCAGCTGCGCCAGGCGCTCGCCGCCAATCCGGAGGCGCGCTACTCCATGGAGGAGCTGAGCATCGCGCAGGCCTTCGAGGATCTGCCGGACGACATGCGCCGTCGCCTGAGCGGCGGCGGGAAGACGGGGGAGTAGCCGATGGCCACGACGAAACGCACCGTGGAAGTGGCGCTCTCCACCTCGGGGCTCGACGCGCAGGGGCGTCCCACCCGCGTGCCCCTGGTGACGGACGAATCCGGGAACATCCTGCCGATGGACGCGCCGCTCGGGCTCGAGCCCGAGCTGCCGGCCGAGCACATGCTCATCAACATCGGCCCGCAGCATCCCGCGACGCACGGCGTGCTGCGACTCGTGCTCGAGCTGGACGGCGAGACCGTGGTGCGATGCATCCCCCACATCGGGTACCTGCATTGCGGCTTCGAGAAGATCGGCGAGTACCGGCAGTACAATCAGATCATCCCGTGGACCGACCGCGAGGATTATCTGAACTCGCCAGGGAACAACGTCGCCTTCGCGCTCGGCGCGGAGCGGCTGTTCGGGATCGGGATGACGGAGCGCTGCAAGGTGCTGCGCGTCATCACCTGCGAGTTGTCCCGCATCATGTCGCACCTGGTGTGGGCTGGCACGACCTGCATCGACATCGGCGCGTTCACCCCGTTCCTCTGGATGTTCTACCAGCGCGAGCGGATCTACAAGCTGCTGGAGGACTGGGTCGGGGCGAGGCTCACCACGTCGCTCACGCGCGTGGGTGGGATGGCCGCGGACGTCCCCGACGGCTGGGTGGATACGCTCAAGGGGTTCGTTCGCACGTTCCCGAAGACCCTGGCCGAGGTAGACGGGGTCATCACCCGGCACGGCATCTGGATCGGCCGCACCATCGGTCTGGGCGTGATGAGTCCGGACGAGGCGGTGAATTATGGGCTCACGGGGCCGATGCTGCGCGCATCCGGCGTGGCGTACGACGTCCGGAAGGATTTTCCCTACCTCGATTACGAGACGTACGATTTCGACGTGCCCATCGGCACCAACGGCGACGTGTACGACCGCTACCTCGTGCGCATGGAGGAGATGCGCCAGTCGGTCCGCATCCTGGAGCAGGCCATCGCGCGCCTGCCGGACGGGCCCGTGAACGTGGACGACCACCGCGTGATCCTGCCGCCCAAGAGCAAGGCGACGAGCGACATGGAGTCCATGATCCATCACTTCAAGCAGGTGATGGAGGGACCACGACCGCCGGTGGGAGAGAGCTACGTGGCCGTCGAGAGCCCCAAGGGCGAGAAGGGCTACTATATGGTATCCGACGGCACGCCCAAGCCGGTGCGGTGGCGCATCCGGCCGCCATCGTTCGTGAACCTGTCAGCAATTCCGAAGATGGTGGAAGGCCACCTCCTGTCGGACGTCATCGCCATCAACGCCAGCATCGACATTGTCATGGGAGAGATTGACCGGTGAGCGCGCACACGGCCGGGCACTACGAGAAGGTGTTCGTCGGCGAACGCCGGAGGGAACTCGATGACGTGCTGTCGCGCTATCCCACGAAGATGGCCGCGCTGCTGCCCGCGCTCTGGATGGTGCAGAACGCGCACGGCTGGGTGAGCGAGGACGGAATGTCGGAGGTGGCCGAGGCGCTGGAGCTGACACCGGCGTACGTGAAGGGTGTGGTCACCTTCTACACCATGTATCATCAGCATCCTGTTGGCCGGCACTTCATCCAGGTGTGCACCACCTCGCCGTGCCAGATCTGCGGCGCGGAGGAAGTGCGCGACGCGTTTCTGCGCCATACCGGCTGCGAGGAGCTCGGCGTGACGTCCGCGGACGGGAAGTACACCGTCATCGAGGTCGAGTGCCTGGGTGCCTGCGGTTTCAACACGCCGGTCATGATCAACGAGCAGTTCATCGAGTCCGTGACGCCGGCCAAGGTGCCGGACATTCTCGGCGGACTGAAATAATGGGCTATCCGCACAAGTCTCATGCGCGCGAGAGCGCCGTGCTCTCGAAGCACTTCGGCAACCGTGAAGCGATCTCGCTCGACGGGTGGAAGAAACTCGGCGGCTACAAGGCGCTCGAAGCGGCGCTGGGCATGTCCGCCGCCGACGTCGTGACCGTCGTCAAGGATTCGGGACTCCGGGGCCGCGGTGGCGCCGGCTTCCCCACGGGCATGAAGTGGTCGTTCATGAAACCGGGCGACGGCAAGCCACACTACCTCGTGTGCAACGCCGACGAGTCGGAGCCCGGCACGTTCAAGGATCGCGAGATCATGCGGTGGACGCCGCACGCCCTCATCGAAGGATGCGCGATCGGTTGTCACGCGATCGGCGCCGACACGTGCTACATCTACATCCGCGGGGAATTCACGGAGCCGCTGGAGCGCGTGGAGTCGGCGCTCCGTGAGGCGCGGGCGGCGGGCCTCATCGGGCGCAACGCCATGGGGAGCGGCCGGACGATCAACATCTGGGTGCACAAGGGCGCCGGCGCGTACATCTGCGGCGAAGAGACCGCGATGATGAATTCGATCGAGGGACGCCGGGGCAATCCGCGCATCAAGCCGCCCTTTCCGGCCGTGGCGGGGGTCTTTGGCCAGCCCACCACGATCAACAACGTGGAGACGCTGGCCGCCGTGCCGCACATCATCAATCAGGGGGCGGCCTGGTACAGGAAGTTTTCACGCGCCGACAACCCCAAGAGCACCGGCACCAAGCTCTACTCGGTGTGCGGCAACGTCGCACGCCCCGGCAATTACGAAGTCGCGATGGGGTTTCCGTTCAAGGACTTCCTGTACGAGCTGTGCGGAGGCCCGCCGCCCGGCCGCAAGTTCAAGGCGATCATCCCCGGCGGCATCTCCGTCCCCATTCAGACGATCGACGAGGCCGAAGCCTCGCTGATGGACTACGAGGGGTTCGTCGCCCATGGCACGATGCTGGGATCAGGCGGCGTCATCCTCGTGGACGACGCGCAGAACCTCGTGAAGTTCATCGCGCGGGCAGCGCGCTTTTTCGCGCACGAGAGCTGCGCGCAGTGCACGCAGTGTCGCGAAGGCACCGCGTGGACCACCAAGATCGTGGAGCGAATCGCGGCAGGCGATGGCAGCACGGAGGATCTCGATACGCTGCTCAGCATCGCGGACAACATGACCGGCAAGACCATCTGCGTCCTGAGTGACTCCTGCGCGACGCCGGTGGTCTCGGGCATCACCAAGTTCCGCGCGGACTTCGAGGCCCTGATCAAGCAGCGCAGGATCCACCCCGTGCCCGCCGTCGCATGAGCGCGCCCGCCACGACGCCGCAGACGGTCACCCTCACCATCGAAGGGCGCCAGGTGACCGTGCCCGCGGGCACGTCCATCCTGGAGGCGGCGAAGGCCGCCGGCATTCTCATCCCACACTACTGCTACCACCCCGGGCTTCCCGTGGCGGGGGTGTGCCGGATGTGCCTCGTGGAAGTGGAGAAGGCGCCCAAGCTGGCGCCGTCATGCGCCACGGCCGTGGCCGAGGGCCAGGTGGTGCACGTGCATTCGGAGAACGCGCTCGAGGCGCGCAAGGGCGTGCTCGAGATGCTGCTCATCAACCACCCACTGGACTGCCCGATCTGCGATCAGTCGGGTGAGTGCGAGCTCCAGGACTACACGTATCAGGAAGGCCGCGCCGAGGGGCGCCTGCGCGATCCCAAGCGCTTCAACCCCATGGAGGACTTCGGCGGGGACGTCATCTACGTCACCAACCGTTGCATCCTCTGCACCCGCTGCGTGCGCTTCATGGACGACGTGGCCCAGGACCCCGTCCTGAACGTCAGCGAGCGCGGCGACCGCGCCGTCATCGGCAAGTTCGAGGGCGAGGACCTCACGCACCCATGGGCGGGAAACGTCATCGACCTCTGTCCGGTGGGTGCGCTGCTCTCCAAGGACTCGCTCAACAAGGCACGCGCGTGGGAGCTGGACCGTTCGGCATCGGTGTGCCCGAGCTGCTCGCAGGGCTGCAACATGATGATCGAAACACGCGACAACGTCGTGATGCGGTTGCGCCCGCGCCCGAACGAGGACGTAAATCACTATTTCATGTGCGACCACGGGCGGCTGAACTACTGGTGGATGAACCGCCAGGACCGCGTGGATGTCCCGCACGTGCGCGGCCCGGACGGGATGAAGGCCACGGATTGGGATGGCGCCCTGGCCGCCGCCGCGAAACTGCTCGCCGGCAAGCGCGCCTTCGTGCTCGCGTCGCCGATGCTCTCCAACGAGGCGCTGTACCTGCTGGCGCGCCTCGCCAGGAAAACCGGCGGTGCGGGCGCGTTCCGGGTGCCGCAGGGTGACGAAGCGCCGCTGCCAGGCGTGGACGACCTCGCGTTGCGCGCAGACCGCGCCGCGAATGCGGCGGGTGCGGAGCTGGTGGGCTTCTCGCGGTCGGCATCGCCGCTCGCGGCCATGCAGGCGGGCGACGTGCTGATCGTCGCTGACGAGGAACTCGCCGGGGTGGACGCGCCTCCCCCCAGCATCGCAGCGGCCAGCGCCGTGATCGTCATCGGCACGACCCTCCCGTCGTGGACCGTGAGCAAGACGGCCGTGGTGCTGCCCGTGGCCAACATGGCCGAGGAGGAGGGGACCTACACCAATCTGCGCGGTCGCGTGCAGCGGTTCATGCAGGCGAAGGCCGCGCCAGCGTTCGCCCGCCCCACGTGGTGGGTCCTGGCCGATCTCCTGTCCGCGCTCGGAGAACCATCGCAGTACTTCCTGGCCAGCGAAGTGTTCTCGGCGCTGGCGAAGGATGTGACACCCTTCGCGGGCCTGTCGTACGACACCCTCGGACACCGGGGACGCCCGATCGCTGGCGCCCGCGCTGGAGCGGCGTCGTGACCGCGCCCATGCTGGCACTGCTTCAGGCCGCGCCGCCGCAGCCCATGACCGTGTTCGTGGTCGCGACGATCGTGAAGATGATCGTCCTGTTCACCATCTACATGGTGGGCGTGGCCCTGCTCACGCTGGCCGAGCGCAAGGTGTCGGCGTGGATGCAGGACCGGCACGGGCCAAATCGGGTGGGCAAGGGGTGGCTGCAACCGGCGGCGGACGGGCTCAAGAACATCATGAAGGAAGAGACGTACCCGGGCGCCGCCTACCTGCCAATCTTCGTCCTCGCGCCCGCGCTGGCGTTCATTCCGGCGATGATCGCGTGGGCGGTGATCCCGTTCGGCGCCGCGTGGGATTCGCCCTGGGGTCGGATCGACCTGGCGCTCGCCCCCATGCCGATCGGCTTCCTGTTCATTCTCGCCGTCACGTCGATCGGGGTCTACGGCATCGTGCTCGCCGGCTGGTCCTCCAACAACAAGTACTCGCTGCTCGGCGGCATCCGGTCCAGCGCCCAGATGGTCTCGTACGAGATCGCGATGGGCCTGTCCACGATTCCGGTCCTGCTGCTGGCCGGCAACGTGTCGCTCAGCCACATCGTGGACCAGCAGGCGGCCGTGGGCCCGCTGTCCTGGAACGCCGCGACTGCGACGATCGCGTGGATCATTTTCCTGATCGCCGCGTTCGCCGAAACCAATCGGCTGCCGTTCGACATGCCGGAGGCGGAAGCGGAACTGATCGCGGGGTATCACTCCGAATACAGCGCGATGAAGTTCTCGATGTTCTTCATCGCCGAATACGCGAACATGGTGACGGCCGGCGCGCTCATGGCGACGCTGTTCTTCGGCGGCTGGGACATTCCGTTCACGGCGTGGGACAACGTGGCGCCGCACACCGGAATCAAGACGCTGCTGACGACGCTGTTCTTCTTCGCGAAGATCATGTTCTTCGTCTTCGTGTACATGTGGGTCCGCTGGACGCTCCCGCGCTTCCGCTACGACCAGCTGATGGCGCTGGGCTGGAAGGTGCTGCTGCCGCTGTCGCTGGCGTACATCGTGGTCATGGCGAGCGCGATCCTGGGGCTGCAGCTGGCGGGACTCGCCGCGTCGTCGTGGCAGTTCAACGCGGCGCTGTTCGGACTCAACGTGCTGCTCGTGATCCTCCTCCTCTTCGTGTTCGATCGCGGCCGGATCGTGAGTCCGGCCTCGTCACGACTCGACCCACTCCAGGTGCGGAAGCTGCGCGCCGTCGCAATAGCGCGCGGGGCACACGACGCGCGCGTGGAGACCAGCTGATGGCCATCGGTGTGAAGGTCATGCATCGCCCTGTGGAGCAGAGCAGCTATCTGCGCGCGACGCTCAAGGGGTTGGCGGCAACCGCCAAGCACCTGTTCAGCGAGAAGGTGACCATCCAGTATCCGGAGCAGAAATGGTCGCTGTCGCCGCGCTGGCGTGGCACGCACCGGATGCTCACCACCGAGGACGGCAAGGCCAAGTGCGTCGCCTGCGGCCTGTGCCCGTCCGTGTGCCCGGCAAACTGCATCAAGCTGGTGCCCGGTGAGGACGAGAAGGGCAACCGGTATCCGCTGGTGTTCGAGATCGACGAGTTCCGCTGCATCTTCTGCGGCTACTGCCAGGAGGTCTGCCCCGAAGAGGCGATCCATGTCGGGCGGCACTACGAGAACTCGGAGTACTCCCGTGAGGGGTTCGTGTACGATCTCGAGCGACTGATGGCCCAGACGCACCCGGTGTGCGAGATGTGGGATCCCGCCGACCCCAAGGGTGAGTGATGCCGGCCGGCGACTATCCGCTGTTCTACACGTTCCACTTCTATCTCTTCGGCATCATTGCCGTGGTGTCCGCGTTGCTTTTTGTCACGCGGAAGAATCCGGTGGCGGCCGCGCTGTGGCTGGTGAACGTCCTGTTCTGCCTCGCCGCGCTGTACGTGCTGCTGGACGCCCCGTTCATCGGCGCAATCCAGGTGCTGGTGTACGCGGGCGCGATCATGGTGGTGTTCCTCTTCGTGATCATGCTGCTCAATCTTGGCCATCCGGCGGAGCTCGCCGACGCCCGCGGCCTGGGCTGGAAGCTCACCGGCGGCCTGGTCGGCCTCGCGCTGCTGGCGGAGATCTTCGCGCTGACACGGGCCCGCCTCCCGCAGGGGCTGACGCTCCCCCAGGGCCTCGTGGCGCAGGACGTGGCGCGCGACGGCGCCATCGCGCCCGTGGCCCGGCTGCTGTTCACCGAGTATCTGCTCGCATTCGAGCTCACCAGCATTCTCCTGCTGACGGCGATCGTGGGCGCGGTGGTGCTCGCCAGGCGGAAATCCGATGCTGGCTGAATCGCTCTTCTTCTCGGCCGTGCTCTTCACGATCGGTGTCGTGGGCGTGCTCACGCGCCGGAACGCGATCATCATCTTCATGTGCGTCGAGCTGATGCTCAACGCGGTGAACCTGGCGTTCGTGGCCTTCGCGCAGGTGTACGGCGCGGCGGGGCAGGTGTTCGTGTTCTTCGTCATGACCGTGGCGGCCGCAGAGGCCGCGGTCGGACTGGCCATCGTGATCGCGCTGTTCCGACATAAGCAGACGGTCAATCTGCAACACATCAATCTGCTGAAAGGCTGATGCTGCTCCAGCAAGCGCAGGAGAACGCGACGCACGTCCTCGCCGGCACCGCGGCCGAATGGCTGTGGGTGGTGGTGCTGCTGCCGCTGTTCGGGTTCGTCATCAACGGCGTCCTGTCGCTCGCGAGCGCCACGCGCATGGGCCCAGGCGATCCTTCGGCGTCACACGCCGCACCTGGGGAGCATCCATCGCACGGCACCGCCGACGCGGAGTATGCCTCGTCCGGCGGTGCCCATGGCGACGACCACCACGTGGTGACCAGGCATCGCTTCGCCGGCATCACGAGCGTGGTTGGACCGGCGGTGCTCGTGCTCGCGTTTCTCCTGTCCGCCGTGATCTTCTGGGACGTGGCGCAGGCGGGTCCCGTGCACGAACCGTTCGTGCAGCGCTACTTCACGTGGATGCTCACGGGTGGACTGGCGCTCGACGTGGCCCTCATGCTCGACCAGCTGGCGCTCGTGATGCTGCTCGTGGTCACCGGGGTCGGCGCGCTGATCCATGTGTTCAGCGTCGGCTACATGCGCGAGGACCCCGGCTACCCGCGCTATTTCGCCTACCTGAATCTCTTCGTGTTCTTCATGCTCCTGCTGGTGCTGGGGGCCAACTACCTGGTGATGTTCGTCGGGTGGGAAGGGGTGGGCCTGTGCTCCTACCTGCTGATCGGATTCTGGTTCAGCGAAAAGGCGAACGCCGATGCGGGCAAGAAGGCCTTCATCGTCAATCGCATTGGTGACTTCGGGTTCCTGATCGCCCTGCTGCTGCTCTTTGCCAATCTCGGCACGCTGGACTTCCGCCAGCTGGAGGCGGCCGCGCCCACCCTCGCGTTCGGCGGGGCGCTCGTGACGGCGATTTGCCTGTTCCTCTTTCTCGGGTGCACGGGGAAGAGCGCGCAGATTCCGCTGTACGTGTGGCTGCCAGACGCCATGGCTGGCCCCACCCCCGTGTCCGCGCTCATCCATGCGGCGACCATGGTCACCGCCGGCGTCTACCTCATTGCGCGCAGCCACTTCCTCTTCGCGCTGGCGCCGGTGGCCTCGCTCACGGTGGTCGTGATCGGCGCGCTGACCGCGGTGTTCGCGGCGACGATCGGCCTGAAGCAGTGGGACATCAAGAAGGTGCTCGCGTACTCCACGGTATCGCAGCTCGGCTACATGTTCGTGGCGGTGGGCGCGGGCGCGTACGTCGCGGGCGTCTTTCACCTGGTGACGCACGCCTTCTTCAAGGCGCTGCTGTTCCTGGGGTCAGGGTCGGTGATCTACGCCATGCACCGCGCCTATCACGCCACCCACAACCACGACGATGCGCAGGACATGCGCAACATGGGTGGCATGCGAAAGTTCATGCCGTGGACGTGGGCACTGATGTGGATCGCGACGCTCGCAATCGCCGGCGTGCCGCCGTTCTCGGGTTTCTTCTCGAAGGACGAGATCCTGACCTCGGTGTTCATCCGCGCGCGCGAGTCCGTGCTGGCCGACGCGTCGTGGCTTGGCATTCCCGGCCACGTCGTGCTGTACGCGTGCTACGCCCTGGGCCTGGCGGCCGCCTTCATGACGGCCATCTACATGACGCGCATGATGCTCTACACCTTCCACGGGCCCAATCGCACGGGAGAGCGCGAACGCGAGCACCTGCGTGAGGCGCCGTGGGTCATGACCGCGCCGCTGCTGTTGCTGGGGCTCCTCGCCGCTGTCGGCGGCTGGCTGAACCTGCCGGCCATCATGCCGGCCGGTCCGGTCCTGCTGCTGGAGCACTGGCTGGAGCCGGTCGTCGGCGCGTCGGCCCTGCGCATCACCAAGGGCACGGTGCCGCACCTCTCGCATGCGATGGAGTACGCGCTCATCGGCACCGCGGTGGGTATCGCGGCCCTGGGCATCTGGATCGCCTGGTCGCGCCTGAAGCCCGCGGCGCTCGTGCCCAAATCCCAATCCACGCCGGAGGAGGGCTTCGAGCGCGTGCTCGTCAACAAGTACTACGTGGACGAGGCGTACGAGAAGGTCGTCGTGGGACCCACGTACGCCACGTCCAGGAACCTGCTGTGGCGCGGGATCGATGTCGGGCTGATCGACGGCGTGCTGGTCAACGGCAGCGGGTGGTTCGCGCGCGGCATGGGCTGGGTAGGATCCGCGCTGCAGTCGGGACAGACGGGCACGTATGCGTGGGTGCTGGTGCTGGGGGTGTTGGCGGTGGTGGGCGCGGTCACGCTTCGCTGAGCTATGCACGATTTCCTGGATTCCATCGGATACATGAGCTGGGTGCTGCCGGCGCTGCTCGCCATTCCCGTGGCGGGCGCGATGGCGATCTGGCTGGCGCCAACGCCGGTGCGCCGCGGACTCGCGGCCGGCACGGACGAGATCGCGGCGGGCGTCGCGGGCGGGCCGCGCTGGATCGCCTTCGCGACGCTGCTCGTCGAGTTCATCGTGTCGCTCGGACTCTGGTGGTCGTTCAATCCGGCCGGCCCGCAGTTCCAGGCCACTGTCGATCAGCCGTGGATCCCCATGTGGGGCATTCGCTTCATGATCGGCATCGACGGCATCGCCATGATGATGATCCTGCTCACGACCTTCATCATGGTGTTGTCCGTGCTGGGAAGCTGGACGAGCATCCGCGTCCGCACGCACGGCTACTACTCCCTGCTGCTGGTGCTGACGAGCGGCATGCTGGGCGTCTTCATGTCGCTGGACCTGTTCCTGTTCTACGTGATGTGGGAGGTCATGCTCGTGCCGATGTATTTCATCATCGGCATCTGGGGCGGCGAACGCCGCATCTACGCGAGCGTGAAGTTCTTCATCTACACGATGATCGGC
Source organism: Gemmatimonadaceae bacterium (assembly GCA_040902005.1). GTDB lineage: Bacteria > Gemmatimonadota > Gemmatimonadetes > Gemmatimonadales > Gemmatimonadaceae > DASPMP01. The sequence continues at coordinate 36,372 of JBBDYA010000042.1, forward strand.
TCGCTGCTGATGCTCGTGGCCATTGTCTACCTCGGCATCGCGGCGGCGGACCCGAACGGCATTCCGAACTTCTCCTATATCGCCATCCTCGAGCGGGCGTACGTCACGACCGCGCAGGCCCTGTGGCTTTTTGGCGCGTTCTTCCTCGCGTTCGCCGTCAAGGTGCCGATGTTCCCGTTTCACACGTGGTTGCCGGACGCACACGTGGAAGCGCCCACGGCGGGATCGGTGATCCTGGCCGGCATCATGTTGAAGCTCGGCACATACGGATTCATCCGGCTGGCGGTGCCGATCTTTCCGGAAGCCGCGCTACACCCGGAGGTCCGCGCCATCATCCTCGGCCTGGCGGTCGTGGGCATTTTGTACGGCGCGCTGGTGTCGCTCGTGCAGCCGGATTTCAAGAAGCTCGTCGCGTACTCGTCCGTGAGCCACCTGGGCTTCGTCATGCTCGGCATCTTCGCCCTGACGGTCGAGAGCGTGCAGGGCGCGCTGATGGTGATGATCAACCACGGCATCTCCAC
>JBBDYA010000043.1:0-13215 GCA_040902005.1 Gemmatimonadaceae bacterium
TCCAAGTATTGGTACTATGCTCGTGCCGGCCGGAACACCTCGCCCCGGCCCCTTGGTTTTTCAGAGCTTCCCTAGCGCGACGGGCGACCTATCGGTCGTGCATCCGCTGTCACAACTTTGACACCCCGCGACATCGTCCTTCCGGAGGAACGTCCCCGATGCGTCTTGCCCCTGCTGCCGCGCTGCTCTCACTGATTCCAGTCGTGCTGGGAGCGCAGCACGCGCTCACGACTGGGGGCTCGTACGACGCCGCCGTGCCGACACCGGCCGCGGTGCTCGGGTATGAGGTCGGTTCGCGGTTTACGCCGCACCACATGATCATGCGCTACGCGGAGCGCGTGGCGGCCGCCAGCCCGCGCATCACGCTCGACACCGTCGCCCGCACGTTCGAGGGGCGCGAATCGCTGCTCATCATCGCGACGAGCGCGGCCAACCACGGGCGGCTCGACCAGATCAGGGCAAACGCGCAGCGGCTTGCGGATCCGCGCGACGCGTCGGCGGGGGAGCTTGCGCTCGCGTCGCGCATCCCGTCCATCGCGTGGCTTGGGTACACCGTCCATGGCGGCGAGGCGTCCGGTACCGAGGCGGCGCTGGCGCTGCTCTACCAGCTCGCGGCCGGGACGGACGCGGAGACGCGCCTGATTCTCGACAGCACGATCGTCCTGATCGATCCGGTGCAGAATCCCGATGGACACGAGCGGCACGTGCAGGACGTGCTCCGCATGCGGCCGATGTGCGAGGCGTGCTTCGAGCATGGCGTGCCCACCACGCCCGGGACGATGGTGCATCAGGGCAGCTGGCCGGGGCCGCGCACCAGTCATTACAACTTCGACCTCAATCGCGACTGGTTCATTCATTCCCATCCGGAAACGCGGGGGCGCGTGGCGACGTTTCACGCGTGGGCGCCGCATGTGGCCGTGGACCTGCACGAGATGGGTTCGTCGTCGAGCTATTTCTTCGCGCCGCCGATGGAGCCCGTGAACAAGAACGTGCACGCCAGCATCCTGAAGTGGTGGGACATTTATGCCGTCGCGAACGCCGCCGCGTTCGACCGCAACGGTTGGGCGTACTTCCGCCGCGAGGGATACGACGAGTTCTATCCCGGCTATGGCGTGTCGTGGCCGATTCTCACCGGAGCGGTCGGCATGACGTACGAGCAGGCCTCCAGCTCGGGCGGGGCGATTCGCCGATCGGATGGCACCGTTCTCACGCTGACGGACGCGGCGTCACATCACTATGCGGCGGCCTGGGCCACGATTCTCACCACGGCCCGTTTGCGCGACAGCCGGGTGCGGGACTACCTGGAGTTTCGCCGGAGCGCGGTGAGCGATGGCGAGCGCGCCGCGCTCCGCGCGGTGGTGATCGAACGGGACGCGTACGGACGCGCGGACTCGCTGGCGCAGCGGTTGATCGGGAATGGCATCGAGGTGCATCGGCTGCGCGCAGATGCCGATCTGCGCGGCGCCATGGAGTACGGGGCGACGGCCCCCCGCGATGCGCGCGCGCCCGCCGGCAGTTACGTGGTGGATCTCGCGCAACCGCAGGGTCGCCTGGCGCGTGCGCTGCTGGAGCCCGACGCGCAGCTGGACTCGAGCTTCATCCGCGGCGAGCTGGAGAGCCGGCGCACCGGACAGTCGGATCGGTTCTACGACGTGACGGCTTGGTCGCTGCCGTACCTGTACCGCGTGCGGGCGTGGGGGACGCGCACCGCCGTGGGGTCGCTGGAGCTGGTGCGTGACATGCCGGCGGCCATGGCGGCCGCTCCGCCGCAGGCGAGATTCGCATACGCGTTCGCGCCGGGGAGTGAAACGAGTCTCCGGATGCTCGCCGGGCTGTTGCGGGACAGCGTGCGCGTCCGGCTGGCGCAGCGCGGTTTTCGTGCGGGGAACGACCGCTTTCCGCAGGGCGCGTTCATCGCGCTCGTCTCGGCGAATGACGCGCGCGTGCACGACGTGGTGCGCCGGAACGTGGCGGCCAGCGGCGCGCGTGTCGTCGCCCTCAACTCGTCGATGGTGGACGAGGGCACGGATCTGGGGAGCAACAGCGTGATGCCGCTGCGCATGCCGCGGGTTGCCATCGCCGGAGGCGGCGGTGTGAACGGCAACTCGTTCGGGTTTGCCCGATACACGATGGAGCAGCGTCTGGCGTACCCGGTCACGCCTGTGGCGGTCGCATCGCTGGCCGGATCGGTCCTCAACGAGTTCGACGTCCTGATCCTGCCGTCCGCCGGTGGAGGCCAGTTCTCGCGCGAGCTCGGTGACGCGGGGCGCGACCGGCTGGCGCAGTGGGTGCGAGCTGGCGGCGTCGTGATCACGCTCCAGGGCGCTACCGCGTGGGCCACGCAGGAGGACTCGCGGCTCTCGCGCGTTCGTGCGTGGCGCGACACGACGCGTCGCGCGGCGGACGCGGGCGCGCCGCTGCCGGCCAGCGTGCCCGGGGCGATCGCGCGGGTGTTGGCCGACACGCTGTCGCCGCTCATGACCGGTGTGCGCGACGTGGAGTTCCCGGTGCTGGTGAGCGGGAACGACGTGTACGTGACGCCGCGCGACGTGCGACCCGGCGAGGTGGTGGCGCGATTTGGCCCGGAGTCACGGTTGCGCCTGGCCGGCTATTTCTGGCCCGAATCGCCCGCGCGGATCGCGGGCTCGCCCTGGCTGTGGACGGAGAGCGTCGGGAGCGGGCGCGTCATCGCGTTCGCGGGTGATCCCAACTTCCGCGACATGTGGAGGGGGTTGCTGCCACTTTTCGCGAACGCGGTTCTGCTGGGATCGAGCTTCTAAGGCAGACCGCACCGCTCGGCCAGCAGGGCGGCGGCGCGCCGCGTATGTTGGGTAATAATCCCGCACCCGGAGTCACATCGCATGCGACTGGTTCGCTCGTTTCTCGTGTTCGGCGCCCTCACCGTCTCCGCGAGCGCCCTGGCCGGACAGCAGGGCAAGCGCGCGTTCGAGATCAGGGACTGGTACGAGCTTCATACCGTGAGCGCGCCGGCGATGTCGCCGGATGGCAGCCGCATCGCGTTCACCGTGCAGACGGTCAACGAGAAGGACAACAAGTACCATCGCGAGGTGTGGGTCGTGCCCACGTCGGGCGGCGAGCCGCGGCGGTTCACGTCGCCGGGCACGGAGAGCTCGAATCCGCGCTGGTCGCACGACGGCACCCTGCTGGTGTTCACGTCGCAGCGTCCGGGGGGCAAGGGAAGCACCTGGATGCTTCGCATGGACCAGCCGGGAGGCGAGGCGTTCCAGGACGAGAACTATCCGCGCGGCGAGTCTGTGCCCTCGAGCGGCCGGTTCGCGGTGTGGAGCGACGCGGACTCCGTGGTGCGAGACACGACACGGAAGGATCCGTATGCGCGGATGCAGCCGATGGCGCGGCCGCCATACGGCGCGATCACGAAGCCGCTCGATCCCGCGCGCTTCGATGGCCGCCACGTGTACGACATGCGGTACAAGTCCAACAACCAGGGGTTCGTGCCCGGCCCGCGCGAGGCGCGCTCCTGGCGACCCGCGCAGATCTGGGTGCAGGGCTTTGACGGAACCCCCAAACGGAAGATCACCGATACACGCTATTCGCATCGCAACGTGACCGTCTCACCGGACGGACGGTGGGTGGCGTTCACGGCGGACGCCGCCCTGCGTCCGGACTCCGTGGTGGACCTGGAGCAGGACTCGATCGCGCGGTTGCCATATGACCGGGCGCGGGACGACGTGGACCGCAACGACATGGACATCTACGTGATCCCGATCGCGGGCGGCACGCCGCGCAAGATCGCGAGCCACTTCGGCAATGAAGGGAATCTCAGGTGGTCGCCTGACAGCAGGCGCCTTGCCTTCGTCGCGGCCCCCGGGCGGACGAAGAGCGACCGCGTGTGGGCGGTGAATCTGTCCGGCGGCACCCCCGAGAACCTGCTCGGCGACTGGAAGTACGAACCGCAGAGCATCGAGTGGCTGGCGGACGGCGGCATTCTCATGACCGCGATGACGGGGGGGAGCAGCGGCGTCTTCCGCATCGATCTGTCCACGAAACGATTGACGCAGCTGATGTCGGGGCGGCGGCGGATGGCCGGCGTGAGCACAAATGCCCATGGGGGGGGGACGCAGATCGCGTTCGTGGCGTCGAGCGTGACTCGCCCCACGGAGCTGTATGTCGTCAACGCGAACGGCTCCGGTGAGCGGAAGCTCACGAGCTTCAACCAGCAGGTGCTCGACGAGGTGGCGTTCAGCGACGCCGAGCGCTTCCTGGTGCCGTCGGTCGGCGGGAGGCAGATCGAGAGCTGGCTGATGAAGCCCCACGGATACGAGGCGGGCAAGAAGTACCCCGTGGTGCTGTACATCCATGGCGGCCCGCACGCGCTGTATGGGGAGAACTGGTTCGACGAGTTCCAGAACCTGGCGGCGGCGGGCATGTTCGTGCTCTATACCAATCCGCGTGGGTCGAGCGGATACGGGGCCGACTTCACGTTCGCCTCGCGGGGCCAGTGGGGCGGGGACGACTACCTCGATCTCATGAACGCGGTGGATGTGGTGGCACGGCGGCCGGACGTGGATTCCACGCGCATGGGGGTGACGGGCGGTTCGTACGGCGGTTTCATGACCGCCTGGATCACAACGAAGACCAACCGGTTCAAGGCGGCACAGGCGGACCGGATGATCAGCGACTGGCTGTACTGGTACGGTGCGTCGGATGCGCAGGGGCTGACGGAGTTCGAGTTCTTCGGGAAGCCGTGGGACAACTGGGCAATGTACGACACGCTGTCGCCGATCCGGCACGTGCACAAGGTGCGGACGCCTACGCTGATCGTGCAGAGCGAGGAAGACCACCGCACGCCGATGGGGAACGCGGAGATCTGGTTCATCGCGCTCAAGAAGCAGGGGGTGCCGGTGGAGTTGATCCGGTATCCGCGATCCACGCACGAGCTGTCGCGGAGCGGGGAGCCGTGGCTACTGGTTGATCGGCTGGGGCGCCTGCGCCAATGGTTTACGTACTGGCTGAAGCACGGCTCGGCGGCTACTGCCGCAGCCACTCAGTAAGGAACGGCGGGATCTGTGAGCCCCGGCGAGATTCAGGCGCCGGGGCATCTCTGCGCCCGCTGTAGCCCAAGGCACGCCAGTACCCTATCAAAGGCTCCCGCCGCGGCTCAATCGGTGCAGGCGTTCCCGATACGCTTCGGCGAGAGCGGGCGACTTCAGTGAGTCGGCTGCTTGCGCGCGCAATGTGAGACTTTCGCGCAGAAAGAACGGATAAGGCATGGGTTCCGTCGCATCGATGAAGGTTGCTGTACGACGCGCTGCCTCAAAGTCACCTCGCGCGAACTGCAGTCGCGCGAGAAGCATGCGCTCCGGTCCCAGTGACTCCCACAGCGACCAGGTTATGCCTTGGCGCAGAGACGATGGCTTCATGGCCTGCAGGATCGAGATTGCACCGGCGGTGTCGCCGCGCAGGGCTCGCACCTGTGCTTCGACGGAAAGCGCCAGCCGCCGGTCAAGCGGCGCTGCACTCGAATCCGCACGCTGGCGAACCAGTGAGAAGATCTGCTCGAGCCGGACCCCATTACCGCGCCTGGCCTCGTATTGGGCAAGCAGCCAGAGAGTAAGGGTCCGTGAGGCCGTGTAGTTGGTGGCCACACTGTCTGCAAATCGTTTAGCATGCTCCTGATACGCCGATCCAGACACGGCGGCTAGGAGTTTCGGCACATGCAGGTTCGAATCCTCGATGTGCCGTGAAGCAAGCAGGCTTGTGGATCGCGACGATCTAGCGGTTGCCTCGAGCTGAGCGTGAAGAGCGACGAACGCGAAGTACCGGCTGCCGGCGGTGCTGCTGGGGGAAGCGAGAATGGCCAGAAACCCCTCGATCGCACAATCCGCCTGCTTCGCGGCTCCAGCGAGAACCTTCGTGGCACTTATCAGCGCCATACCGTTCGATCGGGCGCGTTCTGCCCAATCGACCGACGACGGGCCACGTCGAACGCACTGGTGCATGATCTCGCGGGCAGCGGAATGTGTGGTGTCGGCACCTGCGACGCGTAACTCCTCGGAAAGACGTTCCGCCCGCCTGATGTCGCCGTCGCGAAGCGCAACTTCCTCGAGCAGAAGCAGCGTAGGTGCGAAACCGGGATCCCCCGCGCGCGCTCGCTCCAGCGCGGCCCTGGCAAGCGAGTCAGCCGCCCACTCGCCTGAAAGCAGTCGGAGGTACGTTTCACCGAGAAGCGTCCAAGCCGCATGAACGCTCGAGTCGGCGAGGAGCGCGCGCCTGAGATAATGGATGGCTGAATCGGCACTGCCGCCGGCGTATGCACCCAGCGCCCGCGTCACGAGAGCCTGCGCCGGTGTGAGTTCGTCGCTATTGCGCAGCGCGGTGCGCACGAAATCTGCCGACAAGGAAAGCTCGCTCAGCCAGCTTGCGGTGTACGCTCCCCGCATCGCGGCCAGAGCGAATGCCGAGTCATCGCGCAACGCCGCGTGGTAGTGCGTCAGCGCAGTGCGAAAGCGCATTCGCCTGTAGTCACGCTCACCTTGTAGGAAATTCGCCACAGCTTCCGCATGCCGCTCCGAAAGCGAGGAGCGATCGATCTGGCCACCGGGTGCGACGAGATCCGGCAGTAGGGCCTGTACCACCTGAAGGCCAAGCTGGTGAACTGAAGCAGTAGCGATGGGCGCGGAGCGCTGCTCCACTCGAATCACAGAATCGTCGGCAACCGAAGTGAGACGGAGGGCGATCGTCACGCTGTCGGCCCTTCGAATGATCGATCCATCGATGAAGAAGGCCGCTCCGTCCCTGCGAGTGAGGGCGCGAGCCCTCCCGGCATCCATCCTGGCGCGGCTCACGCGAAGATCCGCGTCCATGAGTTCCCAGCCATCCCGCCACGTCAGGGGTCGTGTTTCGCCGAGCCGGTAGCCGATAAAGGTCGCAATTTCTTCACCCAGCGCATCCGCAGGCGAACTCGCGTCGTGCAGCGGAAAGACGACGACCCTGTTCTGATCAAGCGCCGGATGCTGAACGCGAACGATCATCCACGTGGCGATTGCCGCTGCAAGCGCGAGGGCTCCTCCGACGGCCCATCGTGTCCTGCGGCCGAGTCGCGCGAGCCCGAAGAGATCTGTTCTGGTGTCGAGCCCGGCTTCCAGCGCGTCAACGAAGGCGCCGGCCGTTTCAAACCGATCCGCTGGCACCTTTGACAACGCGCGTTCCACGGCGCGTTCGACACCCACTGGGATGGCCCGCCGGATGACCCGTATGGACCGGGGTGCTTCGTGGCAGTGACGCGCGACTATTGCCTGGGGAGTGGGTCCGGTGAAGGGTGGCTCCCCAGCCAGCATCTCATACACCACGCAGCCGAGAGCGTACACATCACACCGCCCATCGACGTTGCGCGCGCTACTTGCCTGCTCGGGGCTCATGTACTCAGGCGTACCCACGACCAGACCCGAGTCGGTGAGGGTGTCTCCGCTTTCCGCTGTGATCAGCCGCGCGATACCGAAGTCGGCGACAACCGTCCTATCCGAGCCGAGGAGAATGTTGGCCGGCTTGATATCGCGGTGAACGATGTCCCGCGAATGTGCATAGTCGAGCGCATTGGCAACCGCTCGGGCCAAATCGATAGCCTGCCTTACCGGAAGTTGCCGCTGGCGAAGGAGACGACCCTTAAGCGTTCCGCCATCAACGAACGGGGAAGTGTAGTACAGCTGTTCGCCGGCCGTACCAACCTCCAGCAGCGGGAGGATGTTGGGATGGTCAAGTTCGCTGGCGATTCTGATCTCGCGGCGGAACCGGGCCTCACCTACCGCCCTCGATAGCTCGGCCTTGAGAACCTTTATGGCTACGCACCGCGAAGACGCCGTTTCTGTGGCCAGAAAAACCACGGCCGTACCCCCTCGGCCCAACTCCCGCTCAACCGCGAAGGATCCATCCAACAACAATCGAATACGATCGAGGAGAGTGGCATTCTCCGCGTTGTACGGAGCCACCTGCTGATCCGAATCCGCCTGAGTCCCGGAGCGGTTTTTGTTTGGGGAGGGCATGAGCCTCCTGGCAGTAAGCAAACGACGTTGCCCACCTATATAAGGAATCCGGCAGAGACTGGATAGGTGAAGTGCGTCACTCTGGCGCGGTGACGCCCGTCACCATATAGTAGACGCTGCTTTCACACCGCCCTCTCGGCAAGGGTCCATGCCTAGCCTGCGCGCGCGACGTGTAGGATTCAGAGCAACCGTCTTGTCATACGTCGTCGTTGGCACGACTGCTGGCTACTGCTACGCCTGCCCGCCGCCTGCAGTAGAATCTCCTCACGTGGCAGGTATTCGTATCGTGCCCGAGGAGATCTGGGCCGCTCCGTCCGAGCAATTCGTCGTTCGAGCAAGGCTCATCGACGAATGGGGTAACGTCTATCCGGACGATCGCGCGGGGGAGCTCAGCTGGACCAGTGCGGACCTGACACTCGAGGGTGCGGCGAAGGGCCCGGTAGTGGTGGCCTCGCTTCCGGTCGGTGCGACGGGTGCGTCGCGTCTGACCGCAGAGCTCGAGGGATACGAGCCCGTTTCCATTCCAGTCTATGCGAGCATCGCCGGAATCTGGCCGACCGAAATAGACCTCGCTCGCGTCAAGCCGGAGCCTGCCACTCCACCCGTGCTCTTCATGCTCGACGGAATGGCCTCGTCGAGGGTCGAAGACACGCTGATTGCGATCGTCGGGCGCGGGGCTCTCGATTACTTCAGCTGCTCATCAACAGATCCGAAGTGTGGCGAGATCACAATATTCTCCACTCGGCACGGGCTCGTGCGACAGACCGACGTTCAATGGGGCGACCGCTGCGACGATGTCGATGCCCACAATCCGTCCAGTACGAGCGCAGCATGCGTAGCTGCCAGTCCGGTCAAGGTCCCTTTGCCTGCCATCCGAACCGTGCCGGTGCAGTATGTCGTGCTTGCATCCGGTGCCCGCACGGGCTCCGTATCGAGCGATGCAGCCGCACTGTCATCCGCGATCAATCTTGAAGAGAGCATTCTGATCGAAATCGGATTCGCTGCGCGTGTGTTCGCCGAGGGCTGGACGGGTCTTGACCTGTCGCTGGCTCCCGGGATTGTGATCCCTGGGCTCGTAACCAGCGTCACGCTCGCGATAGGAGCTGACGATCCCTGCATGAGCCAGGACACACCGGTGGGAGAGCAACTGATCGGCGTAACGGTCGATCCGTCGAAGATCACCGTCGCGTACGTTCAGGAAATCATGGCTCTCGGTGGCGAGGACATAACCTGGGCCAAGGGATTTGCTTGTCCCTGGAACAACCGTTTTGGATCGATAGTGTTGGTTTCATGGAACGGCGCGTCACCCACGACGCTCGCACACGAATTGGCGCACGCATTGGGTCCTTGGCAGACTGAGTCACCGTGGGGGCACACGGAGGGAATCGCGGGTTTCAACGAGTCGAATATCCTCTGGAACTATGAGGCCGATTACAAACCCGGTCCGAGGTCTCAAGTGACACTGGGACAGGCATTTCGGATGAGTCTCGATGGAAACGCGTTCTTTCATCGCGGCACCGCGAGCTCTTTTCCGCGATGTCAGTTCTGGCCAACGACCGCAGATCCGGACACTCCTTGTCCGCGCCTTTCGCGGGGCGTGGCGTCGCCATGACCGGACGCCTTCGAAGTGTCATCAGGGCGGCTCTTGTCGCATTAACAGGCGCGACATTGAACTCGTGCGCACTCGATCAGCGTGAGGAGCGCGCGATAGACGCTTGGTTGAATTGCGACGAATGTGTCGATGGCGAGCGCGAAGCAGTGCGACGAATCGGGGCGAAAGCCATTCCGCGACTTGAGAGTGCTCTCAGAGACGGCCCTGACGCCACTCGCTTGGCCACCATGCGTGAAAAATTCAATGCCATCCACGGATGGGCCGCAGCGCGCGGCGACAAAGCGTCCTTTGTCGCTTTCGCCGAGCAGAACTACGTCGCGAACTACCAGAAGCGTGCGGCGCTCGCGCTCCGGGACATAGGGACACCTCGCGCAACGCAGGCGTTGCGCTCCGCCCTATCCGGTTCTTATCGGCCCGACGTTGCTGAAGTGATCCAGTACGCCAGCAGCACGATCGACACCGCAAAGTTTACTGGAACGATCACGCCGTCGTCAGCCGTGTATGGAGACACCGTCGTCGTGCGGCCTCCGGCCTACCAGCCATTCGATGGCAATGAGCTGCTGGCTGTTGATACTACGGCCTGCGATCCCGATGACCCGCCCGTCGCGCTGTCCGCAACCCGGATGACCGTCCTGATCGCGGGGCAGATGGGAGCGCGAACACTGACGATCTGCAACGTTGGGCCGACCAACATCACCCAGACGGCTTCGTTCGTTATCAGGTCGGTGGACGATCCCAACGATCGCCGAATGTCAGCATGCACGGACCTTGCGTGCCGCATCTCAATGGCGCCGCTCCTGATCCGAGGTCAGCTGACACCAGCGAATCCTGTCACGGCCAAATTGTCCCTGTGGAAATCAGTCAGCTCACAGGACACACTCGACTTTTTCAAGTTCCAGCCTGTCGCGGCGACCTCAGTCACGGCAGAACTGGAGTGGGGTTCGTCGGCAGATCTCGACTTGCGCTGGATTTCGTGTACGGGTCCGCCAACGGGCAACACCGACGGCGCAACCTCGAGCCGCCCGGAGCGAACCACGTTCGTCATTCCTGCCGGCTCATGCACGGTGCTGCTCGTCCACCTGAAATCAGACGCGGCGCTCGAACACGTGAGACTGCGACTCACGACGCCATGAACGCCTTCTCCCACTTCACAATTCCATCATGGAGGTAAGGTGACGACAATCGAGAAATGGATTCTCGCCTTGGTATTAATTGTCGGCTTCGGGACCATTGGCGTTGTGCTGTTCAATTTCAGCAGGCACCTGGCGCGAATCGATGAGAATGGCAGGGAACTTACGACGTGGGCAACAAGAACGGCCGCTTGGACAACGGAACTCCGTACAAAACACCTCGCCGCGCAGCTCGCTGCAGATCACGCTTCCTGGAAAGTCGCGCCGGACCACGTGCAGCCACCGCCGGATCCGCCGCCGGAGTGGTAGTGATCAGGGCCTTCTTCACCCAGCACCTGAGCACTTCCGCCACACTCCACGCCTGCCGCATACCCGCGTGGAGTGCACGGCGGTTCCGCGTGTCGAATCACGGCACCGACGGAAGCCGGGCGTCTGTCAGCACTCCGGCTTGATGAAGGCGCACTTCCGCTGCGCATAGTACGCCGCCTCGAGCACCATGGCCGCCGTGTTCAGGTTGAAGCTCGGCGTCGCACGCTTCGATCGCTCGTACACGCCGGCCGTCCATCCGCGGCCGGATGCGCCGGCGGGGCGCACCGCGCGCACGGCGGACCAGGTATAGTCGCTCGGAAAGAGCGCGTGCCAGCCAAAGGCCGCCTTCGCGCTGATCCAGCGCGGATAGGACGTGCTGGCCGCGCCGCCGGGAGCGCGCACCACGAAATCCTTTCCGTCTCCATGCAGGAGATAGTAGTAGAAGTGCGCCGGTTTCACGGGAATGGCGTCCTCGCTCACCATCGTGATGATCTTCGTTCTGTTGAAGCGCTCCCGTTGCGCCGCCAGCACGTTGCGCGCCTGACTCTCCCATTCCGGTGATGCCCAGCCGAGCTCCATGCCCATCATGAGGAAGGGCTCACTCGTCACGTACTCGTCCCCCCTTCGGTCCGCCAGGATGCGATGGCCCAGGATGTCGATCGGCTTGCCGTTGGCGCGGAAGTCCAGCGCGCTGTCCGCGCGCACACCCCAGAGGGCCAGTCCCTGCGCCGCATACTGCTCGTATCCGATACGGCCTTCCTGATACTCGTAGTGGTTGTCGTGCTTAAGGTCGGTCGTGGCACCCACGAGATAGCCGTTGCGTGCCATGCGGCCGAGATCGAGCCGATCGACGATGCGCTGCACCGACGCCCGCGCCGCGGGGTCGTTCTCCGCGATGACCTTCAGCCAGACGAGAAACCGTCCCATGTCCAGTGCGGACCATCCGAAGCCGCGCGTGCTCCGCTCCTGCGACCGGTCCACCATGGCCGCGTTGCGCGCGTCGTACTGCTTGTTGAATGCCACGCTCTCGTACAGCGCCATCGATTCCAGCGTCGCGAGCGCCTGATCCATGCGCCTGCGATAGTCCGCCGTCGGAATGAGTCCCAGTCCATGCGCGGCGTGGTACGCCGCCAGCGCGCCCGTAATGTCCCAGATCGTGACATAGCGCCACGTTTCCAGGGCTCCCACCAGCCCGCTCTGGGTGAAGTAGTTGCGGCTGACATAACTCCACGCCGTTCGCGCCGAGGCCAGGAGCACCCGCTGTTGCTCCTCGACGCTCACGCTCGGCGGGTCGAACGTGGCACCGGGCGGGACCGGCGCCGACACGGGCGCCACCTGCTGTGCGGGGCCCGCGCGCTGGTCGCGCTCGCTCCGCGGAGCCCTTGCGTCGCCCTGGCACTGGGCGGCCGTGCTACCGATGACCAGCAGCGACGTCCCGAGGGCGATTCGGAGGGCGAATGTGGTTGGGGTGCTCATGGCGTGGCGAACGTGCAAGGGACGCACCCCGAGGCCAGCAGGTGGACCTACGGTGGCCCAACAGTCAGTGATTCCGGCTGTGCCCGCTAACTCCATGATACACATGCACTTGCTAATTGCATACAGAACCGCTTAATTGCGAGAGCATCGGCGAAATGCCGAGGCGCGGTGTATTGGACCGGAAGTGAAGGCAACCGGCATGTGCACCTTCGTAACAAGGGCAAAGCCACCGAAAGGTGGTGACGCAAAGTTCCGGGGCTTCGGCGCGAGTTCTCGCGCAAAGCCGGCCGAATCGCCGAAGGAGTGGAGCATGAAGAAAAACAATCGCCGAGTCTCACGACTGCACGTGCGCCGTGCCGTTCGCAATGCCGCCGTTGCCGGGATCGCCCTCGTGGCGGCCGTGCAGACGTCGAGCGCTGTCCTGCCGAACGTCGCGAACGCGGTCAGCGGGATGATGGGGATGAAGCTGTTCATCAGTTCCGACTCCCCCGCGCAACGCCAGGCGGATGCCTGGCGCCGCTCCCGACCGGCCGACGCCGTGCTCATGGACCGCATCGCCAAACAGCCCGTCGCGAAGTGGATGGGCAACTGGAACACCGACGTGCGGCGCGACGTGGCCAGCGTGGTGTCACGCGCCACGTCCCAGGGCACCGCGCCGGTGTTCGTC
>JBBDYA010000043.1:13225-36732 GCA_040902005.1 Gemmatimonadaceae bacterium
GTCGCCTACAACATTCCCCACCGCGACTGCGGCAGCTACTCCGCGGGCGGAAGCGCGAGTGCGAACGCCTATCGCCAGTGGATTCGCAAGTTCGCGGCGGGACTGGGCGGCAAGCAGGCGGTCGTGGTGCTGGAACCGGATGCCGTTCCGCAGGCGGATTGTCTTCCCGCGGCGGCGCGTGAGGAGCGGTACGCCCTGTTGCGCGACGCGATTCAGGTGCTGAAGGCGGCGCATGCGGTAGTGTACCTCGACGGCGGAAACGCGCTCTGGCTGCCCGCGGCAGAAGCGGGCAAGCGGCTCACGAGCGCGGGGATCGCGCAGGCCGACGGCTTTGCGCTCAACGTGTCGAACTATCAGAGCACGTCGTCGAATGTGGCGTACGGCGATCAGCTGTCGCGACAGGTGGGTGGCAAGCACTACATCATCGACACCAGCCGCAACGGCATCGGCGGCGCCGGCGGAGCGTGGTGCAACGTGGCAGGGCAATCGCTCGGCGCCCTGCCGACGACGAATACCGGCCGCCCGCTGGTGGACGCCTACCTCTGGATCAAGCAGCCGGGGGAGTCGGACGGAACGTGCAACGGCGGACCGCGCGCGGGTGCGTGGTGGCCGGAGTATGCGCTTGGCCTGGCCCGTCAGCAGATGGTGGCAGTGCGCTGACGAACCCGGTGTTCAGGATCGGAATGGCAAGGGGAAATGGGCGGATTATCCGTCCATTTCCCCTTTCTGCGTTCCGGAGGTCAGCGACTCAAGGGCAACACGCCCTCGATCTTGAAGTACACGGCATTGCTGCCGCCTTCGTACAGCTTCATGCCGGCACCCAGTCCCAGGATGCCACCGTTGCCGCCGTGGAGTTCGAGGATGGCGCCCGGCTGAAAGGCCGAGAAGCCGTCGTTGTCGCTGAGATACGCGACTTCGGCGCCCAACCGCGTTTGCGCACGACCGGCCCGCTGCTGGACTCGAGTCGTTCCGCGAGCGCGCGTCCAGATGGACTCCGTGCCAAAATTGTACGCACCAAGCAGCTGGTAGCCGAGGGGACCGCCGGTGCCCCAGTGATCCCAGCCGCCGCTGAGCACCACGCCGCTGCCGGGGTCGGCGACGATCGCGGGCGCTTCCGTGTCCTTGTTCGAGAACGCGTATCCGAGATTGATGCTCGCGCTGCCGCCGGTGAAGTTGTTGCGCATGCCCGCGTATGGGCGAACGACCATGACCGTCGTGCGGCTCGTGCCGACGTCATAGCCCAGATGATACGCCTGCACGCCGAATCGGGGCGACCATCCCATGCCGGACGGTCCCGTGCTGACTCCGGCGAGCAGCAGCATTGTCTCATCCGTATCGTACTCGGCGACCGCGATCGCCGTCGTCGACATTTGTGCGTTCGCGCTTGCCATCGGGCTGCCGATGCCAAACAGCGCGACGACAGCCAAGCCGGCCCATGCTTTCTTGCTTTTCATTCTTGCCACTCCGGGAGAACGTTCAGGTGCCAGTGCGGCACGGTCGCCGCCTCTTCTCGTGCCAGGTCAACGCAAATGCGGGTCCAGAGCGCTGCTGTGAGCGCTACGTTCGCCAGTAGATGCGCTTCCTCGAGAAGTGCCGCACGATCAGCACGGTCGCGGTGACCTCCACAATGCTGCGCAGCACCACCTCGCCCGCCGAGTTTCGCAGTACGCCGCGCAGTGGGGGGATCATCTCCAGCGCCGAATTCATCAATATGGAAAACAGCACATACGCCATCAGCGGGTTGTGTCCCACGTCGATCAGGGCGCTTACCCACCGACGGCGGTTCAGGCCGTCCACCAGCGCCGTGAGGGCCACGAGCAGCATGGTGGTAATCCCCGCCACCACGAAGAAGTACGAGAGCGTTTCCGGCACCTTCTTGATCCCACCCTGGAACGGCTCCATGAACAGTCCGAGCGTGAGCCACACCGCGCCCCACATGAACAGCGATCGAAGCATTCGCTCGGTAGGGGCGATCGGACGCGCGGTCACGAACAATCCGGCGATGATCATCGCGAGACACAGCTGTGTCGTGAGCTGGACCTCGCGATTGTACGTGCCGACGACGATCAGCGGCGTGAACGCGGTCGCGAGCGCGGCGAGCAGGGCCAGGCGGCCGCCATTCCACGTTGACACGGCCCCGGTGTCGGCCGACTGCATCCATCGCAGCACGACATCGCCGGCGATCGTCCCCGGAATGACGATGGTGAGCAGGAACAGCCGGCTTGGCAGGAATGCCCACGGCAGGGGCGAGCTGTGCCACCACTGCTGCAGCCACCCGTCATCCTGCGCGCCCAGATGCAGGGCGACCACCGCCGCCAGAATGCCCACGCGCGCCACCAGGTTGTCGCGCGTGAAATACCAGGTCACCGAGCCGAACAGCGCCGCGAACGCCAGTCCCGAGATGACGTCGTCCATGCGCGTGAACGAGAACGTCTCGCCGTAGAGCAGGGGCGAGAAGGCCAGGTACGCGAGACCGAGCACCCAGCCGGCACGGTTGAGCAGGCGGAATCGTGCCGGATCCCAGTCGGCGCGGCGTCGCGTGAAGATCAGCGCCATGATGCCGAACCCCACGATCGCGAGCGCGCGCGTCGTCTGCGAGTACCCCATGAAGAAGTTGTTGGAGTGCCCGATGAGCACGGCGTAGAACAGCAGCAGCAGGTAGCGCCTGATCGCACTGAAGACGATGCCGAGCTCCGTTTCCGCCATTGCGATGCGGCGCGAGAGGGTGAGCGGAAACGCGGCCGCCATCGTGAAGAGAAATGCGCCGTAGGCAAGGTCCCGCCAGGCGAGTCCCGCGAGGGGCACGATGGCCAGATCGGGCGGCGGCATCTGGCGGTGGTACATCCACAAGGGAAGCTCCGTGCCCCAGATGGTGAAGCCGAACGTCATGGCAATCAGGAACAGCCCGCGAAGCGCGTCGAGACTGAACGCGCGCTTCGGTGCGTCCGTTGCGATGACGTCGGACGGTGCGGCGGCGGCGACCGCCTCCGCCACCGCCGCCAACTCGGCGGCGCGAGGGCGCACGGGCGCGCGATCACGCGCAGGGTCGGTGGGCGCCGGTTCCGGTACCCCCACGTCGTGGACCTCACCGTGAACCGCGGGATGGATGACGATGGGTTCTTCAGGAGACATAGGCCTCGCTCTTCTTCTCGTGGTCCGAAGGCCGCCACCGTCGCGCGGCGGCCGGAGCGGCGTCGAACTCCACGCCCATGCTGAACAGGATACTGACGCGCGTTTGCAGCGTCTGGACGTGGCGCACGATGCCCGCGCCACTCACGTTCGTTCCCGGCACGTCGAATCGCACGGACGTGCCCGGCGCGATGGGGGCCTCGCCGACCAACCGCGCGCCGGTGTCGCTGATCTCCTCGAGGATGAAAATGGGCGCCGGATCCCGCAGGTTGTCACCGGTGCTGCCCGCGGTGCCGAGGTGTACGCGCGCGGGCAGCCCCGCGAGGCGCCGCCGCCGCCCCCGCAGGTTCTGCATCACCTCGGTCGCGCGCGTGAAGATGTCGATCGACTGCCGATATCGCATGCGCCACATCGGCATGGAGTGCTGGGTGCAATACAGCTCGATCGCGTCGCGGTCCTCCATCGGCAGGGAATCGAACTCCACTCCGTGCATGAAGACCGCGCCGAGGCGCGTCTCCTCTCCTGCGACGTGTCGCACGATCCCCGCGACCGGAACCATCTTCGGTCCCAGCGGCAGGCGGATCTCGACGCGCGTGCCGGGGTCCAGCTGCTGCGTGGCGCGAAACGCCAGGCCGTTCGGGTTGAGATCCGCGGTCAGCGCCGGTACCCCATCGCGCGACAGCTCATTCGCCAGCCGCACCTGGATGGGTACCTGGTCCACGAACCGGTGATCGTCGCGCTGTTGCCGCATGCGCAGCGTGTGACGCACCACAAAGAACGCGAAGTAGCAGTTCCACAACGCCCACCCGCCATTCATCCAGAACGCCACGGAGCCCCACCCGCTGGCGTCATAGTTGATCCAGCCCCGGGTATGGGCCACCGTGGCCCAGATCGGCGCTGCGATCGAGAGACCCAGCAGCACCAGCTGCGGGATGTACGCCGACCGCGGCACGCTCGAGTGCCCCTTGGGCGTCACGTTGAACCGCAATGGCTTCCGCGTGAAGATGGCGAGCGCGGCCAGCATATAGGTCCACACGCGGACCATCGTGAATCGTTCGCTCAGGAGGATGTACCCGGTGCCGCGCGCGAGGAGCTCGAAGGCGAGGACGGAGAGTATCAGGTACGGGACCAGCCGCGTCAGGAATGCTTCCTGGCTCCCGGCGATAGGCAGGATGCCGGTGAAGAAGAAGAGGAGGGGCGTGAGGTAGAACACCGCCTTCTGCCACCCCTCGAAGTAGCACACCGTTCCGGCGAAATAGGCCAGTCGCTGCGGCAGCGTCAGTGTTCGCATCGTGAGGGGCTTGAGTTTCCTGAGTACCTGCATGGCCCCCTGTCCCCACCGCATCCGTTGCACGTGGTACGCACCCGCGGACCCGGGCGCGAGTCCATACGCAAGCGTCTCCCGGTGGTACGCCGTCTTGTATCCGCGCGCGTGCAGCTGGATCGTGGTTTCCATGTCCTCGATGATCGTCTGCGACGCGAAGCCACCGATGGCCTCCAGCGCTGAGCGCCGGATCATGCCACAGCTTCCGCAGAAGAACGACGCGTTCCAGTGGTCACGCCCGGGCTGGATGAGCGCATAGAAGATCCGGTTCTCCTCCCAGAGCCGCCGTCCCTCGTCGTTCACCACGTGTGTGAATGAATCCACGTTGTAGAAGTCCTGCGGTGCCTGCACCATCGCGAGCAGCGGATCCTCGAAGTAGCCCACGAGCCGGTCGACGATCGTGGGATGTGGCACGTGATCGGCATCGAGCTGCAGGATGAACTCCCCCGTCGTCACGCTCAGCGCGAAATTCAGGTTGCCGGCCTTGGCGTTCGTGTTGGTCACGCGGCGGATGTAGCCGATGCCCAGCTCCTCGGCCATTGCGCGCACGTCCTCCCGCTTGCCGTCATCCAGCATGTACGTCCGGTGCGGATAGCGAATGGCGCGCGCCCCGATCGCGGTGCGCCGCAGTACCTCCAGCGGTTCGTCAAAATTCGTGATGAAGACATCGACGCCGAGGCCGGGTGGCGGCGGGGGGGGCGATCGGTTCGTGAGCCGCCACGTGAGGAACACGAACGAGCACAGGCCGATGAACGCCCACGATTCCGCGAGCAGCAGGATGATGGAGGGAACCACGGCCACCGGATCCGTGTTGATCGTGTGCGTCCAGCGCCACCAGACCCAGTAGCAGGCGTACACCACGGCGATGACCGCCACTGTGCGGATGAGTTTCTCGCGCCACTCGGGAACGCGCGGAATCACGACCTCATCAGTGGGGGGCGTCGGGCGCCGCCGCGCGTTCATGGGGGTTGCCACTCGCTGCATCGGGCGCCGATCAAGCGAGTTCCATGCCCCGTGTGACTGTGCTCACATGCGCGGCCCCCTCCTTGCACCTCGTGCCGGCATGCAGAAATCCACGATGGTGATGCCGAAAATTGCCGCGGTCGCCGGTGTGCTTGCCGCTGCTGCCGCGTGCCACGATGCGGGGGCGCGCGACACCGAGCGCGACGTGGTCCCGCAATCGAGCGCGTCCGTGACGTCCGAGTACAACGACCAATTCTACCGTGATATGGCCCAACGGTCGTGGTCGTATCTCGACGCGCACTACCAGCCGTCAACGGGCTTCGTCAACGCGACACCCACCTGGTTCAATACCACGCTGTGGGATCTCGGCGGACAGTTCCTGGCCTTCCAGGCGGCAAAGGAACTGGGACTGCTGACCGCGGAGGAATACGACAAACGGACGCGTGCAGCCCTGAGTACCCTGGAACGGGTCGAGCTGTTCGACGACGCCGCCTTCAACCGGATCTACTCCACGAAGGATGGATCGGCGGCGACCGGATCGGGTGCCGGCTGGTCGGCCACGGATCTGGGGCGTTTTCTCCTGGCGCTGAAGATTCTGTCGGTTCGCGAGCCCCAGTATGCGGAGCAGGCGGAACGGATTGTCCGGCGGAATGACTTCGCCCAGATCGTGAAGGACGGCTACCTCCATGGTCGCGTCATCGGCGCCGACGGCCAGCGCTCCAACTTCCAGGAAGGGCGTATCGGGTACGAGCAGTATGTCGCCACCGGCTTCAGCCAGTGGGGAGCGAACGTCGCCAACGCGATGTCGGTGGCGCTGAACGCACGGCCGGTGGACGTGCTCGGCGTACCGCTGCTGGCGGACAAGCGCGGCTACGACCGGTTGTTGAGCGAGCCTTTCATTCTGCATGGGCTGGAGCTCGGCCTCTCGGGCGAGCTGCGCGACCTGGCGGCGAATCTGCTGCGGGCGCAG
Organism: Gemmatimonadaceae bacterium; assembly: GCA_040902005.1. Lineage (GTDB taxonomy): Bacteria > Gemmatimonadota > Gemmatimonadetes > Gemmatimonadales > Gemmatimonadaceae > DASPMP01. Next base: position 19,612 of record JBBDYA010000043.1, read on the forward strand.
GAAGCGCGGTACCGCTCCACCGGCCAGATCACCGTCGTGAGTGAGGACGCCATGCCGGTGAAGCCGCATTACTTCTACTACTACTGCGTGTATTGCAATGGCAAGCCGTTCGTCATCGGCTTGTCGTCGCCGCGCGAGACGCTCGAGGAGCCCCGCTGGGTGAGCACGAAGGGCGCGTTCGGCTGGCACGCGCTGATGCCGAGCGAGTACACCCGAGCGGCGATCGACCACGTGGCGCCCGCGCGGCACGACCAGCATGGCTGGGCCACGGGCGTCTTCGAGCAGACGGCGAAATCGACCGACACGTACGACGTCAACACGGCGGCCGTGCTGATGGAAATCGCGTTCTATCAGTTGCGCGGGCGCAAGCCGTTGATCGAGGCGGCATCCGTCGCACGGTGACGCACCCCGTGCGCCGCCATCTGCCGGAGCCCCCCCCCCCGATGCCCGCGGTGGCGTCGAGCCCGCATCGCGCGCTGTCAGCGCAGTCCGTCCCGCGGCTTGGCGAGGGACACGAGCGGCTGATCCGCGGCGTTGCGCTCGTGGCACTGGGGGTGGCGTACTACTGGATCTGGTGGCGCTGGACCGCGACGCTCAACTGGGAGGTGGCGGCATTCGCCCTCGCCCTCGTGCTCGCGGAGACGTATCGCGTCTTCAACGCCACGCTCCTGACGCTCACGGTGTGGAAGCTTCGCCAGAACGAGCCGCCGCCCGCGCCGGGGGGTCGCACCGTGGACGTGTTCATCACGTGCTTCGACGAGCCCCTGGAGCTGATACGCCGGACGGTCATCGGCGCACAGGCCATTCGCTACCCGCACGAGACGTACGTGCTGGACGACGGCAAGCGCGACGAGGTGCGCGCCATGGCGCGGGAACTTGGCGCCGGCTACATCCGGCGTGACGGAAACGAGCACGCCAAGGCGGGCAATCTCAACCACGCGCTCTCCGTCACCCGCGGGGAATTCATCCTGCAGCTCGACGCGGACCACGTCGCGCTTCCGCACATGCTCGACCGCCTGCTGGGGTACTTCACCGATCCCGCCATCGGTTTCGTGCAGTCGCCTCACGATTTCTACAACACGGATTCCTTCACGCACGTGGTGAATGACGAAGGCCATCGCCTGTGGGAGGAGAATCGCATCTTCTTCTCCCTGGTGCAGGCCGGCAAGGACCAGTGGGATTCGTCGTTCTTCTGCGGCAGCTGCGGCATGCTCCGCCGAGCCGCGCTGGAGGAGATCGGTGGCTTCTCCACCCAGTCCGTCACGGAAGACATGGAGACGTCCATCGTGCTGCACGGGCGCGGCTGGAGGTCGCGCTATCACGGGGAAACGCTCGCGTACGGCCTGGCGCCCGCGTCGGCGTCGCAGTACCACGTGCAGCGGCTCCGCTGGGGCACCGGCTCGATGCAGGTGCTTCGCAAGATGAATCCGCTGCGCTACCCCGGCCTGTCCTGGAAACAGCGACTCCAGTACTTCTCCTCCTGCATCGACTATCTCGACGGGCTGCAGAAGGTCGTGTTCTATCTCGCGCCCGCGGTGTTCTTCTTCACGGGATGGCTGCCCGTCAGCGTGGATGACGCCGAGTTTCTCGTGCGGCTCGTGCCCTACATGGTGCTCACGCTGCTGTCGTTCGAACTGCTGTCGCGCGGCACCGGCTGGCTCATCCTCTCCGAGCGCTACGGCATGACGCGGTTCTTCACCTACATCCTGGCACTGGCGGGGTTCTTCAGGAAGAAGCCGGTGAAGTTCATGGTCACGCCGAAGGGGGTAGGCAACGCGCAGTTCCGGACGTATGCCCCGCAGCTCGTCCTCGCCGTGATCCTGAGCAGCTCGCTGATCTGGGCCGTCATCGCGGCGCATTTCGGATGGATCCACTACGCAGACGGCTGGATGTCCGCGGCCATATGGGTCAACGGTGCCTGGATTCTGTGGAATCTCTACTTCGCGCTGTCGGTCGTGCACCAGAGCCGGCGGTCCGGACAACAGCGCGACGACTTCAGGTTCATGGAGAGCCTCCCGGTTCGCGTCTCCGTCGTTGGCGACGACGGCGCGGTGCTCGCGACACAGGTGGCGACGACCCGGGATCTCAATGCGCTCGGGCTCGGATTTCACGCCTCCGCGCGCGTGGAGCCAGGTTCACGCGTGCGCCTTCCCTTGCGGCTCTCCACGGGAGAGATCTCCGCGGAGGGCCGCGTCGTTCGCGTCCACGAACGACGCACGCGGTTCGGCTCGGTGTTCCTGCACGGCGTGCGCTTCGCCGGCCTGTCGGTCGAGTCGCGTGACGCCATCGGGCTGCACTGCGCCCACCATGCCGTGCCCACGTGGCGCGCCCGGTATCGGCAGTCCATGCCGGTGTTCTCGCACGCGCTCGAGCGGATCACGAATCTCCGCGGCCTGCGGCGGCGCGCCGTGCAGCTGCCGGTCACGGTGCGCGCGTGGCCCCGGAACGCGTCGGCCGGCGAGATGTGCCTGGGCATGCTCGAGGAAATGAGCGATGCAGGCGTTCGCCTCGTACTCGAGCATCCGGTGCAGCCGGGAACGCGCATCACCTATGACGTGCCCGGGACGAGCATCCGCGGGGAGGGAACCGTGGTCTTCAATCGCGCCTTCGAGTCTCCGGCGAGCGTGCGGTTCGCCGTTGGCGTGCGGCGCGACCGCGAGGTCCCGGCGCACTCCTTCGTGCCATTCTGGCGCTCGGCCGCTGCCACCAGCACGTCCCATGTCGAAAAAACAGCGTAGCGGCGCCTTCGTCATCCGCAAGACGGATCGCTCCCGGTTCAAGCTGGGACGGTCGCGCGGCGGACAGGTACTCGACCAGCTGTTGAGCATCGATAGCGCGGTCGCGCCCCCCGGAGTGCTGCTCGTCGTTGCGCATCCCGATGACGAAGCGATCGGCGCGGGGGTGTTGCTGGGAGGGCTCCCGCACGCGGTGATCGTCCACGTGACGGACGGCGCCCCGCGCGACGATGCGCCGGCCCGTCGCCGCGGGTTCGCGAACCGCGACGCCTATGCCCAGGCCAGGCGCGCCGAGGCGGTCGCCGCGCTGCGGCTCGCGGGCATTGACGAAGCGCACATCCGATGTCTCGGGCTGGTGGATGGAGAGGCCTCGTTCCGACTCGTCGAACTGTGTCACCATGTCATCGATCTCATGCTGGAACACGTGCCGGATGTCGTGATCACGCATCCCTATGAGGGCGGGCACACCGACCACGATGCCACGGCCTTTGCCGTGCACCTCGCGTGCGGCATCCTCCGACGCGAGGGCGTGACCGCGCCCGTCGTGCTCGAGCTCGCCTCGTACCACAACCGGAACGGCAAGCGGGTGCGGTCGCGCTTCATCGAGAAGGCGAACGTGCCGGAGCGCGCCCTCGACCTCACGCCCGACGAACAGCTGCGCAAGGTGCGGATGTTCGAGCAGTTCGTGTCGCAGCGCGCTTGTCTCAGCGCGTTCCCGATCGGCGTCGAGCGCTTTCGCGTGGCGCCGCGCTACAATTTCACCGCGCCGCCGCACGAGGGGATTCTCGGCTACGAGCAGTACTGCGATGTCATCTGCGGCGAGGAGTGGCGCGCTCGGGCGGGCCAGGCGCTCGAGGCTCTTCGCAGCCGTCGCGCGGCGCCATCCGGCTGACCGCCGTGGGCTGGCGCGCGCCCGGGCCAGGGCTCAACTTCGCCGCGCCCGTGGCCGATACTCCTGACGGACCCTCCACGAGATACTCCCCGCCTCCCGCATAGATGTCCCTGAAAGCACACGACCAGCCCACAATCCGCAAGCCGATGGCGGAGCCGGATGCGGTCCGGCTCAGCGCGCTCGTGGATGCCGGTCCGGAAGCGGTGGCCATTCTCGATGGGGAGTGGCGCTATGTGTATGTGAACATGGCGTTTGAACGGCTGATCCGGCTGTCCCCCGAAGCGCTGATCGGCAAGAGCATCTGGGCAGTGACGCCGCAACTCCTCTCCACGCCCTTCGAGCAGGAGTTGCGCGGGACGATGGCAAACCGACGCAGCGCCCGGATCGAATTCCAGGGAGCCGACGGCCAGCGCTTTGACATCCATGCGATGCCGTTTGGCGACGGGATGGCGTTCTTCGCGCGCGACATCACCGAGTTGCGAAAAGCCACGGAGGATCTCCGGCACAACGAGCAGCGCTTTCGCGCGATCCTGAACACCGAGCCCGGGTGCGTCATCCTCCTGGATCGCGCGGGCCACGTGGTCGACACGAACCCCGCGGGGCTGGAGTTGCTCGAGGTGGACGGGTACGGCGACATCCTCGGTCGTCCGATCGCGTCGTTCGTCGCATCGCACGATCTCGCCGCCGTGGAGGCGCTCATCGCGTCGGTGTTTCGTGGGGAATCCTCGACGATCGGCATCGAGATCGTGGGATACCGCGGGAGCCGCCGCCGCGTGGAGCACCGCGCCGCGCCCTTGCGCAACACCGATGGCGAAATCGTGGCCGCGCTCTCCATCACCACGGACATGACAGCGCGCCACGAGGTGGAAGCCACGTTGCGGCGTCGGGCGATGCAGCACGCCGTGCTCGCGTCCCTGGGCGCGCTCGCGCTGCGCGACACGGATGTCGACGAACTGACGCGCAAGGCGGTCGATGCGATCCACGAAATCCTGGGCCTCCCTACGCGCGTCGCGCTGGACATGCTGCGACGCTTCGGCCTCGCCCAGGCCGCGCCCGGCCTTGGCGGCGAGGAACCGTCGGCGCCAGTCCGGCTCGACCGGGAAGACGAGGACTTCGTCCGCTCGGCGGCGCACCTGCTCTCGTCCGCCATGGAGCGGCGGCGCGCGGAGGACACGCTCCGGGAGCGCGAAGAACAACTGCGCCAGGCCCAGAAAATGGAGGCTATCGGGCAGCTCGCCGGCGGCGTGGCGCACGACTTCAACAACCTCCTCACCGTGATCAACGTCCACACCGACCTGCTGCTCCAGCAGCTCGGTGAGGGCAAGCCCATGCGCCACGACGTCGAGGAGATCGCGCGCGCGGCGACGCGCGCGGCGTCGCTCACCCGCCAGCTGCTCACCTTCAGCCGCAAACAGGTCATTCAGCCGCGGGTGCTCGACCTGGCGCGGGTGGTCACCGGCGTGGAACCGATGCTGCGGCGGCTGATCGGCGAGGACGTGGATTTCGAGTCCGACGTGGAAGGCCCGATCGATCCCGTGGTGGCCGACGAGGGGGAGATCGAGCAGGTGCTCATCAACCTGGTGGTCAACGCGCGCGACGCGATGCCGCAGGGTGGGAAGCTCCGCATGCGCGCCGCGAACGCCCGCGTGGACGATGCGCTGTGCGCGCGGCATCCGTCGCTGCGGCCGGGGGACTATGTCCAGCTCACGGTGAGCGATTCGGGCATGGGCATGACCGCCGAGACCATGGCGCGGGCCTTCGAGCCGTTCTTCACCACCAAGGAGCCCGGGCGCGGTACGGGACTGGGACTCTCGACCGTCTATGCCGTCGTCAAACAGTGCGGTGGAGTGATCACGGTGGACAGCGAGCCGGGGAGCGGAACGGTCTTCTGTGTGTACCTGCCCACGGCCGCCGGCGCCGAAGTCGAGCCGGCGATCATCCCCGGCCGTCGCGCACAATCCAGGGCCGGGGAAACGATCCTGCTGGCGGAGGACGAAGACAGCGTGCGCCGGCTGGCCAGGCGCGTGCTGGAGTCGCAAGGCTACACGGTGCTCGAGGCGATCAACGGCGAGGATGCCCTGCGCCTGGCGACCGACTACAGCGGCGTCATCGACCTGCTGCTGAGCGACGTCGTCATGCCGGAGCTCGGCGGTCGGCTCCTGGCCGAGCGCCTGACGCTGGCGCGCCCCGAGACCGAAGTGCTCTTCATGTCGGGATATACCGATGACGACATCCTGCGCCGTGGCTTGCTGGAGCGGGGGCAGCGCCTGCTGCAGAAGCCCTTTACCGCTACGGCGCTTGCGCATGAAGTGCGGAGCGTGCTGGATGCCGCGCGCCGGCGCCGGTCCACCGCCCACGTGAGCCACGACGACGACTAGGGAAGCTGTGAAAAACAAGGGGCCGGTGCGAGGTGTATTGGTACTGGCTCGCGCTGGCCGGAACACCTCGCCCCGGCCCCTGGTTTTTCAGAGCTTCCCCAGGGGGGCAGCACGGTGACTCGCTGGCACGTATTGGGAAGCATGCCACGCGTGCTCGTTCGAATCGCCGCCGTCGCGGTCGTCTGCGCCACCTCGGCGTTCGCTCAGGCGCCTCGGGACTCGACCGTCGCGGATTCCGCCCGCCGGCTCCGCCCGGTGGAAATCACCGGCAGCCGCGCCGCGGGGACGATTGGCGGCGTCAGCGCCGTGGTCATCACGCCCGCCGAGCTGCGGTCCTCCCCGGCGCCGCTGCTGGAGGAGGCGCTCCGCGAGTCGCCCTTCGTGCACGTGCGGCAGAACTCGCGTGGTGAAATGGAGCTCAGCGTGCGCGGATCAGATTCGCGTCAGGCCGCCGTGCTGTTGGACGGCGTCCCGTTGAGCCTGGGATGGGATCACCGGACCGATCCGTCGATCGTCCCCATCACCGGCGCGCAGGAGCTCGTCATCGTGCGCGGCCTCGGCTCGGTGCTGACGGGACCCAACGCGCTCGGCGGCACCATCGAGGTGTCGCACGACAATGCCTTTGGGCGTCCGGTCTCGGGCGGCGTGTGGGGTGGGGCGGGCATCGACGAGCATGCCGCCTATGTCGCGTCGCTCGGCGCGGGACGGCAGTTTGCCGGCGTGTTCCAGGGAACGCTGTCACTGCGCGGTGGTGTGGCGCATCGCGAGCGCGACGGGTTCGCGCTCGCCGGCGGCGCCTCCGATCCCACGGCAGCGCGCGGCCTGCGCACCAACAGCGATCTGCGTGTGACCGACGGATTTCTCACGGCCCGCTGGAATGGCGCGCTAGGTCGGGCACTCGGCGTGACGGTCACCGGGTTCAACGCGGAGCGCGGCGTGCCCCCCGAGGAGCACCTCACCGACCCGCGGCTCTGGCGGTACCCGTACCAAGCGCGAGCCGTCGTCGCGCTCTCGGGGAACGCGGGCGCCGTTCGAACCCCGTTCGGCTTCGGCACGCTCGAGCTGGGTGCGGGTTACAACGGCGGCCGACTCCGGATCGAGTCGTTCAGCGACCGATCCTATCTGAACGCCACCGCCGCCGAGCTGGGCGACGAACGAACCATCTCGAGCCGCGCGTTGTTCACGCACACGCTTCCGCGCGATGCCCGCCTCAAAGCCGCGGTTACCCTCGCGGACGTGCACTACGCGGAAACGCTCCCCGCGGACACCGCCGTGGAGTACGCGCAGCGGCTCTGGAGCACCGGCGCCGAAGTCGAGCTTCCCCTCGCGCCCGCGACCGCGCTGTCCGCGGGGGTGGTCTATGATCGGTCAGTCACGCCGCTCACCGGTGGGCGCGCTCCGCAGCCGCCGCTCGACAATATCGGCTTTCGCGCCGGCATGACCCACGATATCAGTGCCGAGTGGCGTCTGCACGCGAGCGGCAGCCGCCGCTCGCGATTTCCCTCGCTGCGCGAACTGTATTCCGGCGCACTCGACCGCTTTTTGCCCAATCCTGATCTGGCGCCGGAAACCCTGCTCGGCCTCGAGGCCGGCTTCACCGTTGACCGCAGGATAGGCCCGATCCCGGACGCCCGCCTTCAGCTGAATCTCTTCCATCACGATCTCAGGGACGCCGTCGCGCGCACCACGCTGCCCGCGCCCGACGACCGTTTTTTCCGCGTGAACAGGGACCGTGTGAGGACCAACGGCGCGGAAATCCTCGCGGGTGTGGCGTTCGGTGAACAGCGCGCCCGATCGATCACCATCACCGGCGATGCCTTGATTCAGCACGTCGTCGTCACGGATCCGACGGCGGCAGGGCGGCCGGCGCGACACGTGGAGAACAGTCCCGACCGGCGCGGCATGGTAGAGGTGGGGGTGCCCTTTCCGGTGGGCATCCGGGCGTTTGTCAACGCGCGATACACGGGTCGGCAATACTGCCTCAATGCGGACACGGGCGGTGAGATGCGCCTGGCCGCTCGCACCGAGTCCAGCCTGGCGGCGGAGCGCCGATTCGCGATCGCGCGCGGCGGGGCCATACGCGGCATTCGTGTGCTGGCCGCCCTGGATAATGCCATGAACGCGGTGATCTTCGATCAGTGCGGCCTGCCGCAGCCGGGCCGTACACTGCGCCTGATGGTCACGATCCAGTGACCACGACGGCATGCTCCAGGTCATTGGTGACCACCATCACCGCATTCCTGGCCAGAACCGCCTAAATCAACCGCGCTCAGGGTGATGGGCCCGCTCAACGGGGGCCACCCAGGGGCGTGCATCGAAACGGACCATCGCATTAATGAAGGGTAGGGCGTAACTTTCAGGGTCTCTGTCGGAACACTTCCGGGAGAGGTGGGACAGTGAGCTGCACAGGTGTGGTGGGTCCGACGAAGGGCCTGCGCACGGAGAGAGAAACCCATGCATTGGCTGGCATCCGCGGCAACCCGCGCGGGGATGAAGGGCGCTGACGTCCTTTCAATTCCCGGCGACATTTCGCTGATCGATTCCTGGGAGATCGCTTCCAGGACCCTTGGTCTCACCCTGCCCGAGCTCGCGAGCTCGCTGGCCCCCACGTTCGGCCTCGCTGAGGCGGACTTCGCGACGGCCGACCCGCGCGCCCTCGCGCTCCTTCCCGAGCGCATCGCCCGCAAGTACCACGTCTTCCCTCTGCGCGAAGACGACCGTCACCTGGTGGTGGCGACCTCCGACCCGACGAACATCGAGGTGGAGCACGCCATCGGCTTCGCCGCCGGACGCCGTCCCATCTTCGAGCTGGCCAGCCCCACCGCCATCGATGAAGCCCTCTTTGGCGCGTACAGCAGCGAGACCGCGATGGACCAGCTGCTCAGTGGCGTGGAAGAGCAGGTGGCGGACGCGGTTCGCGTGGTCGAAGACCTGGCACCGGAAACGGTCGAAGCGGCCGAAGTCGATTCCGCGCCGGTCGTCAAGCTCACGAACCTGATCCTTCGCGACGCGTTCATTCAGGCGGCGAGCGACATCCACATCGAGCCGGGCGCCAAGGGCGGCACCGTGCGCTTTCGTGTGGACGGCGTCATGCGGCAGTACATGCACCTGCCGATGGTTGCCCTCAATCGCGTCGTGTCGCGCATCAAGGTGCTGGCCCGGCTCGACATCGCCGACCGGCTCCGGCCGCAGGACGGACGCAGCCGGATCTCGATCGACGGCCGCCCCGTGGACCTCCGCATTTCGACCGTCGCCACGCGCGACGCGGAGAAGGCGGTCATCCGTATTCTGCGCCCCGAGAGCACGCGCAAGCTCGACGAAGTCGGCATCACGCCGCGCGAGCTCGCCCGGCTGCGCCAGCTGCTCAACTGCCGCGACGGCATCGTGATCGTGACGGGGCCCACGGGATCGGGCAAGACCACCACGCTCTATTCCGCCATCCGCGAGATGGCCACCGGGGAGCTCAACATTTCCACCGTCGAGGATCCGGTCGAGTACGAGCTGGCCGGCATCACGCAGATCCAGGTGGACCCCAAGCGCGGCGTGACCTTCGCGAACTCGCTGCGCGCCCTGCTGCGCCAGGACCCCGACGTGATCTTCGTCGGCGAGATCCGTGACAACGAGACGGCACACATCGCCGCGCAGGCGGCGATGACGGGCCACCTGGTGATGGCCACGCTGCACACGAACGACGCGATGAGCACGATCACCCGATTGCAGGACCTCGGGCTCGATCGCCAGACCATCGCGACGACGCTGCGAGGCACCCTCGCGCAGCGCCTGATCCGGCGCGTCTGCCCGGATTGCGCGCAGCCGCTGATCGGATCGCTGACGGACGAGGAGGAGACGCTCGGCGCGCGGTATGGGGTGCTTCCGCTGTCGCGCGCGATGGGCTGCAAGCGCTGCGGCAACACCGGATACCGTGGGCGCGTGCCCCTGATCGAGGTCGCGGTCATCACGCCGGTCCTGGCGGACATGATCGCGGCCGGTGCCTCGGCGCATGCGCTCCAGCGCGCGGCCGTTTCCCAGGGCATGGCGTCCATGCGGGACGTCGCGATCGCGCGCGTGCGCCGCGGCGAAACCACCCTCCAGGAAATCGAGCGGGTGGTGGGCGATCAGATCGAGGACCAGGAAACCCAGAAGAGCGGGCCGCCGTCCATTCTCGTCGTGAACGCGGACCCCGCGTGGCGACGCATGGCGCGCGCGTTGCTCGAGGGCGGCGGGTTCCGGGTGACGGAGGCGGTGGACCCGGTGCAGGCCATGCAACTCATGAGCACCGGCGAGGAATTCGCGCTCATGGTCACCGATCTCATGATGCCCGCGCTCATGGCGCCCCAGGCCGCCAATCCGCGCGCCTTGCGCCCCACGACGGCGGTGAGGGCCATTCAGAACCCACGCACGACCGGCGCGCTTCCGGCCGTGACCGAAGACGACGGGGAGCCAGTGGCGGGGGTGGGTGAGGGGAAGAGTGTGGACTGGGCCCGGTTCGCGGCAACGCTTCAGTCCTCCATCCGGCGCACGGATCACTAGCACCGTCGGTAGTTTACGGACATGTCCGACGGCCAGTTGCTCGATACCGTGGCGCTCGATCGCCTGCGAGGCTTCGGTGGTGACAAGCTCCTGCGCGGCATGATCGACCTGTTTGTGGCCAACGCGTCCCTCAAGGCGGCCGACGCGCGTGAGGCGCTGGATTGCGGTGATGCCGCTGCGCTCCGTGCCGCCCTGCACGGGCTCAAGTCGAGTTCCGGCCAACTTGGGGCGGCCAGTGTCCACCAGGCCTGCATCGCGGGCGAGGAACTCGCGAGCGTGGGTGACCTCGGGCGGTGCACCCCGCACGTGCAACGGATCGAAACCGACCTTCCGGCGGTGTGTCGGGCGCTCGCGGCCATCCGGCCCGCCGCGGCGTAGCATGCCCACACTCGCCATCGTGGAGGACAACGCCGACAATCGGCTGCTGCTGCAGGCGATCCTCGGCGACCAGTACGACCTCGTGGAGTACGAAAACGGCCTCGATGCGCTGGCCGGCATCCAGGCGGCGCGGCCCGACCTGGTGCTGCTGGACATCTCGCTCCCCGGCATGGACGGCAACGAGATCCTGGCCCGGCTGCGCGCGGACGCCACCCTGCGCGGGCTCCCGGTGGTGGCGCTCACCGCGCATGCCATGGCCGGGGACCGGGAACGGTTCCTCGCGGCCGGATTCGATGACTACATCACCAAGCCGATCGTGGACGAAACCCGCCTTTTCGATGCCATCGACCGTTTATTGAAGAAACCCTGACCGCCTCTCGAGCGTCTGATAGACAGGAGCGATTCGCAGTTCCCGCCTCCGCCTCCTCTTCCGCATCGCATCATGAAGTTCGATCGAAGGCTCTTCATCCAGCGCGCCATCCTCGCGTTCACCACGGGCATGTTCCTGGCCTGTTCGGCGCATGTCGCCGCGCAGCCTGGATCGGCGTTTTTCCCCTAGGGAAGCTTTGAAAGGGCGAGCAGAAGCGCGATAGCTCCCCGGGCGCGAGCGCTGCTTTCTCTACCGCGGGTCGGTCGATGCGAACCACGGAGGGCGCGGAGGACGCGGAGGGGGAGTGTTCGGTTGCGACCCTGACTACGAGAAGGCCACTATGCGCTTGAGGCCATCTTTGAGATGGACTTCGTGGAAGTTGATCAGGAGGCCGGCAGCGCGCCCGCTCAACTTCAGATAGGACAGCAGCTGGGCGTGATGAATCGGAAGCATCTTGGCAACGGCCTTGAGCTCCACTACCACGATGCCATCAACGAGCATATCGATGCGGTACCCGGCGTCTATCTTTATTCCGTCGTACTCGATTGGGAGAGGAAGTTGCGTCTCTACCTCGCGCCCCCGCACGCGAAGCTCGTGCGCAAGGCAGGCCGCATAGGCGCTTTCGAGCAAACCGGGTCCGAGCGCCGAGTGAACCTTGATTGCCGAGTCCACGACATCGCCGGTGCACTCGTCGACGAACATTTGTTGGGCGTTTCTTGGCGCATGAAGCAACCGCGGTGCACGCGGTGATCTGCCGGAGGCCATGGCATGAAGCTGCTCATACACGTCATCGGGGCGTCATCGCCACCTACAGCCCTACGTGCCCTCCGTGTCCTCCGTGGTTCGGACGTTGGACCCACTTCCCCTGCTTGGTGGGTTGCTCCGGTGTCACGCGTCGCGTAACGCGGCCATCGGCGTCTGCTGGAACACCTCGCGCCCCGTGGCAAGGCCGATGATGATCGCGATCAGCGTCATCGCGACACCCACGATCAGCACCGGAACGATGGCCGGCGTGAAGGCGGCCTCGAAGACGAACTTCATCAGCAGCCACGCTGCTCCCACCGACAACACCACCCCGGCCAGGCTTCCGAGCGCGCCGAGTAGCGCGTACTCCGAGAGCATGATGCGCCCGACCTGACGCCGCGTCGCGCCCAGCGTCTTGAGCAGCACGCCTTCGCGGAGTCGTTCGCGCCGCGTGGCGGCCACGGCGCTGAACAGCACCGGAATGCCGAACGCCAGCGACACGAGCGCCATGAACCGGATCGCCGACGTCACCTTGTCGAGCACGTTGCTGATGGTGTTCTGGATCAGCGACAGGTCCAGGCTCGAGATGCCGGGGTAGTTCCGCACTACGTCGCGCTGAAGCGTGGCCATCTCGGCGCTGGTGGGCACGTGGGCCAGGATCGCGAACTGCTTCGGGGCGCGCTCGATGGCGCCGGGGTTGAACACCACGAAGAAATTCGGCTCGAAGCGCGCCCAGGTCACCTCGCGCAGGCTCGTCACCACGGCGGGAATCCGCACCCCCTGCACGTTCCAGGTGACGGTGTCGCCGATGCCGATGCGCAGGTCCGACGCCACGTCCTCCTCCACGGAGATCTGCGCCGACGTGTCGTTGGGCGAGAACCATTGCCCGGCGATGCGCCGCTCGCCGGCCGACTGGTCGGCGCGGTAGGTGGACCTGAACTCGCGCCGCAGCGCCCAGTTGGACCGGAACCGCGTGGTGCGGCGCTGGCCCGAGGCACGAAATGCCCGCGCGATGCTGTCCTGCTCCGCCAGGATCGACGGCACCGACTGCCCGTTGATGGCGTCGATCCGCATGGGGATGATCGGCGCTGTCTGAACGACCGTGTGGCCGGCCGCGCGGATCATCGAGTCGACCACCGGCTCCTGATCCTCCTGCACATCGAAGAACACCAGGTTCGAGCGTGATTGCTCGAGCTTGAGATCCAGCTGCGACAGCAGGTTGTGCTGCACCTGGTACATGGTGCTCATGAGAAAGACGCCGAATCCGAGCGCCAGGATCACCGCGCGAGTCTGGTTGCCCGGCCGGTACAGGTTGGCGACCCCCTGGCGCACCACGAACGGCCAGCTGGGCCGCGCCACGCGGCGGGCCCCCAGTGACAGCAGGACCGCGGTGCCCCAGAGCGCGCCGATCGCGCCTCCAATCGCCGCGGAATACCACAGCGCCCGTTCGAAGGTGCCCGCCCGCTCCATCGCGATCGCCAGCACGCTCGCGACGATGGCGAAGCTCACGACCATCACCGCGGAGTCGCGCCGCGCGCCCCGCATGACGGTGGCGTCGGATTCCCGGCGCAGCGTCTGCAGCGGCGAGATGCGCCGCAGCGCGAGCAGCGGGCGCAGGGAGAAGATCAGCGCGACCCACACGCCAACGCCGAGTCCGAGCGCGATCGCGCCGGGCGCCAGCGCGACCCGCACGTCCACGGGCAGAAAGTCCTGCAGCAGCCAGGGCAGCCCGAACTGGAATGCCACGCCGAAGGCCGCTCCGACGAGGGCGCCCACGAAGCCCATCGCCGCCGCCTGCAACACGTAAATCAGGAGCACCTGCCGGCTCGTGGCGCCGAGGCACCGGAGCACCGCGACCGTGTCGATCTTCCGCATCACGAACGCATGCACGCCGCTCGCCACACCGATCCCGCCTAGGAGCAGCGCGACCAGTCCCACGATACCGAGAAAGTTGCCCAGCTGGTCGATGGACTCGTTCAGGTCGTATTCGTTCTCGGCCACGGTCTCGAGGCGCACGCGCGGCGTGTCCGTCGCGAACCGCTGGTTGAACCGGCCGGCGAACTGCGCCGCGGACAGGCCCGGGGGCATCCTGAGCAGTGCATCGTACTCCGCTCGGCTGCCAAAGATCAGTAGCCCCGTTTCCTCCAGGCGGTCGTCCGGAATGAAGATGCGCGGGCCGATGGCCGCGCTCACGCCCAGGTCGCCCGGCACGCTCCGGATCGTCGCGATCATCACGAAGCGCGCTGTGCCGAGCATCAGCGTGTCCCCCAGCTCCGCGTCCAGCGAAATCAGCACCGCCGGGTCCACGATCGCGTGCGCGGCGCCATGCAGGCGCGACCACGCGCCCGCCGGCTCCGTGGTGATCTCCCCGTAGAACGGATAGTTCGCGGTCACCGCGCGCACCTGCACCAGGCGCGTGTTGCCGGAGCTGGGCACCGTTCCCATGGAGGCGAACTGCGTGACGCGGCTCACCCCCACCCCCGAGGTGGCGAGCGAGTCCAGCAGGCGGGTCGTGGTCGCCGAGAACGCGGCGCGCGAGCGGAGCGAGACGTCGCCACCCAACAGTGCGCGCGACTGCTCCGAGACCGACTGCGTGACGTTCGCGGTGAAGGAGTCGATCGCGACGAGCGCCGCGACGCCCAGGGAGATGGACGACATGTACAGAAGGAGCCGGCGACGCGCCGTGCGGCTTTCGCGCCAGGCAATGCCCATCAGGCCGGCGAACCGCGAGCGGTCAGCCACGCGCCACTCCGGCCATGGCCGGCGTGCCGGACGTGCGTTCGTCCGCGATCAGCGCGCCGTCACTGAGCCGGAGGATGCGTCGCGAGCGGCGCGCGAGCGACAGGTCGTGCGTCACCAGCACCACGGTGGAACCCGACTCGCGGTTGAGCGACTCCAGCAGCTCCACGATGCGCGTCCCGGTGTCGCTGTCGAGGTTCCCCGTGGGCTCGTCGGCGAAGAGAATGCGCGGCCGGTTCGCGAACGCGCGCGCGATGGCCACCCGCTGCTGCTCGCCGCCGGACAGTTGCGTTGGAAAGTGATCCAGCCGGTCGCCCAATCCCACGCGCTGGAGCACGTCACGCGAGCGCTCGGCCACGTTCCCCTCGCCCCGCAGCTCCAGAGGCACCTGCACGTTCTCGATCGCGGTGAGCGTCGGAATCAGTTGAAAGCTCTGGAACACGAACCCGACTTTTTCACCACGCAGCAACGCGCGGCCGTCCTCGTCCAGCGCCGTGAGATCGGTACCGTCCAGCTGGACCGTTCCGCTCGTTGGCGTGTCCAATCCTGCGAGGAGCCCCAGCAGCGTGGTCTTGCCGCTGCCAGACGGGCCCACGATGGACACGAAGTCGCCCTGGTCGATGGAGAAGCTCACGTCGCGCAGCACCACCAGGCGATGGTCGCCAGATTGATATTCCTTGGTCAGGTGGGAAGCAGAGAGCACGAGGGGCGGGTACGGGTTCCGGATTTCCTGCGAGGGACATGCGACAGACTTTCATCAAATACGCTCTGACGGCCGCGATGTTGGCCGCGGCGGCGTGCGGAGACCCCGCGGAGAACGGGGCGGCCTCCGGTGCGGGCCGCACCGCACAAGCTAGCGCCGTTGACACCACGGCCAACGCCTCCGGGGGGTTTCGGCCCGGCTCCATCATTCTGTTCGTGGGCACGAGCCTCACGGCCGGCTACGGTCTGGAGCCGGAGGAGTCCTACCCCAACCTCATCCAGCAGAAGCTGGACTCCGCCGGGCTGGATTTCGACGTGGTGAACGCGGGCATCAGCGGGGAAACGACGTCGAGTCTGCTGCGACGCATCGACTGGCTGCTGCGCCAGCCGTTCGAGATCATCGTCATCGAAACGGGCGCGAACGATGGACTGCGCGGCGTTCCGGTGGCGACGATGGAGCGCAACATCCAGCAGATCATCGAGGGGGTGCGCGCGATGCGGCCGCGCGCGCAGATCGTCCTGGCGCAGATGGAGGCGCCGCCGAACCTGGGCGCATCGTATACCTCCGAATTCCGCCGCGTCTTTCCCGACCTGGCCAGGCGCAACGACGTGATGCTGCTGCCGTTCATGCTGGAGGGCGTCGCGGGCGTGCGATCGATGAACCAGGGGGATGGTATCCATCCGAACAGGGCGGGCGCGCGCATCGTAGCCGAGAATGTCTGGCGGGGGTTGAGGCCGGTGCTCCAGTGAGCTAAATTCAAGGGCTGTTTGGACTTAGTGACTGGGAAGATGCCTGGTGACTAGACCAATCACCTGGCATCAGCCACCAATCACACGTCACCACAAATGGCAATTCCCGCGACACAGATTCGGCGTGGCATGGTCATCGTCTTCGAGGGCGATCCCTGTCGCATCACCGAGTTCCGGCACCATACGCCGGGCAACCTGCGCGCGATGGTGCAGGCCAAGCTCAAGAACCTGCGCTCCGGCGCGAATTTCGAGCATCGCTTTCGCGCGGCCGATTCGGTGGATCCGGCGAGCATGGAGACCCACGAGCTGGAGTACCTCTACGACTCGGCGGGCACGTTCCACTTCATGAACACGCAGAACTACGAGCAGCTCGAGATGGAGGACGAAGCGCTGGGTGACAACGCCCAGTGGATGCAGCCGAACATGAAGATCCAGGCGGAGTTCTACGATGGTCGCCCGGTCGCGATTCGTCTGCCCAACTCGCTGACGCTGGAGGTCGTCGAGACGTCGCCCGTGATGAAGACGGCCACCAAGACGTCGTCCCAGAAGCCGGCCAGGCTGGAGAACGGCGTCACGGTGAACGTGCCGGAATTCATCGGCACGGGCGACAAGGTGCGCGTGAATCCGACCACGGGCGAATACCAGGAGCGGGCCAAGTAGTTTCCCTCCCGCTCCGAATGAACAATTGAATCGTCCTTCGGACGCCGTTAGGTTTCGACGCTCTGCGCGAGCAGAGCCATGGTGGCTGTAGCTCAATTGGTTAGAGCACCGGACTGTGGCTCCGGGGGTTGCGGGTTCAATTCCCGTCAGTCACCCTGACAACTGATGTAGGTCGGTAGCTCAACTGGTAGAGCACTGGTCTCCAAAACCAGCGGTTGGGGGTTCAAGTCCCTCCCGGCCTGT
>JBBDYA010000044.1:0-27560 GCA_040902005.1 Gemmatimonadaceae bacterium
GCCGCGGGCGCGGCGCCGACGGTCACCGGCCGCGTCAATCTCACGGGGCCCCCCGGCACGCCGCGCGGGCAGATGTTCGAGCTCCGCGGCCGCGGACTTCCGCGCGTCAACACCAGCGGCACCGGCGACCTGCACGTCCGCGTGCAGCTCTGGACACCGGATCG
Organism: Gemmatimonadaceae bacterium; assembly: GCA_040902005.1. Classification (GTDB taxonomy): domain Bacteria; phylum Gemmatimonadota; class Gemmatimonadetes; order Gemmatimonadales; family Gemmatimonadaceae; genus DASPMP01. Next base: position 165 of record JBBDYA010000044.1, read on the forward strand.
ATTGACGGAGCGGGAGGCGCAGGTCATCCAGGAGCTGGCCAAGGTCCAGCGAAGCGTCCCGGTGGATCGCGGCAAGAGCTTCTGGTCCCGCATGCGCTACGCGATCGGGGCGTGAGTGCCGGCGCCTGGACCACGGTGCGTGTACGCAATCCCGCAGACCGGGCGGCGGTGATCCGCGCGTTGTTCGAGGCCGGTGCCGAAGGCGTGCAGGAGCTCGACGCGGACGTGATCACCCATGTTCGCGACCTGGACCCCGACGCCGCGCGTCGCCTCATCTCTCGGGCGGACGCATCGGCGTCCGTTGAATTTGCGCCCACGCCCGACGTGGATTGGAGCTCCGAATGGCGTTCGCGCATCGGCGCGCATCGCCTGGGCCGGATCGTCGTGACGCCGCCCTGGCTCGCCGACCAGTTCAGCGCCGACGAGCGCGTGGTCATAGAGCCGGCCATGGCGTTCGGAACCGGCGAGCACGAGACCACGCGCGGCGTCGTGCGGCTCATGCAGGCACTGATTCGGACCGGCGACTCGGTCGCGGACCTCGGCGCCGGGAGTGCCGTGCTGGGCATCGCGGCGGCCAGACTTGGCGCGCGAAGGGTGGTGGCGATCGAGCTGGACGACGATGCCATCGGGAATGCCGAGGAGAACGTCGAGCGCAACGGGGTCGCGGGGACGGTCTCGGTGCTCCAGGGTGACGCCTTCGTTTTGCTCCCGCTGGTCGGTCCCGTGCGCCTGGTCGTCGCCAACATCATCTCGTCGGTGCTGCGCGAGCTGCTACCCGTGATACGCGACGCCCTCACGGAGGACGGCGTCGCGATTCTCAGCGGTATTCTCGGCGTGGAACAGCCGGAAATAGAGGAGGCCCTGCGACAGGGCGGATGGCGCGTCCTGCACACTGACGAGGAGGGCCTCTGGTGGAGCGTCGCGATCGCCCGGGCGTGATCACGCTGTTTACCCATGATCCCTTTGCCGATGGCGACACGATCCATCTGCGGGGTGGTCCGGCACAGCACGCGCGCGCGCGGCGCGTAACGCGTGGTACCGGGGCGCAGCTCCTGGACGGACGTGGGCGAGTGGGCAGAGGGGAGGTCGCCGCCGTTGGAAAGGACGAAGTGGTCGTGAACGTCGTGTCCGTTGAAACGGTGGCGCGGCCGACGCCGCTCGCGGTCATCGTTCCCGTCGCAGACAGGGACCGAATGCTCATGGCGGCGGAGAAGTGCGTGGAACTGCAGGCCACGGAATGGCGTCCCGCGTACTACACCCGTTCCCGCAGTGTGAGCTCGCGGGGAGAGGGTCCAAAATTCCTCGAGAAGGTTAGGGCGCGAATGGAGAGCGCACTGGAGCAGTCCGGCGGCGCCTGGATGCCTGACATCCATCCAGAGACTGAAGCCGCGGAGGCATTCAGCGCCATTTCCGCGGGCTGGACGCGCCTGATTCTCGATTCACGTGGTACTTCAATCAAGGATCGTATCGTCAGTGGTGCCATGGCGATAGCGATTGGCCCGGAGGGAGGGTTTGAGGAGGATGAGGTGGCCGCCGCGCAGGCACTGGGATGGCTCCCGGCGTCGCTTGGCCACACGACGCTGCGCTTCGAGACAGCGGTGATTGCGGCGGCCGCAGTCGTTCGTTCACATCAGGCTTGACCGGAGAATGGAGCCATGGCTGACAGCTGCCTGTTCTGCCGCATCATAAGGAAGGAAATCCCCGCGACCATTGTCGCGGAGGACGAGGGGACCATCGCCTTTCGGGACATCAACCCCCAGGCGCCAACCCACATCGTCATCATACCACGCGAGCACATTCCGTCGCTCAATGAGGCGCGTGACGCTGCCACGATCGGACACCTGAGCCTGATGGCCGCCCAGCTTGCGAAAGCGGAGGGACTCGCGGAGCGCGGGTATCGCACGGTGGTGAACACCAACGCGGATGCCGGCCAGACCGTGTTTCACGTACATCTGCACCTCCTCGGCGGGCGGGCACTGGGCTGGCCGCCAGGTTAGCTTCTCACTTCCGACGTTTTTCAGAGGCTTCAACCATGTCTGCCCTGCAGTCGCGGCTGCAGGAAGAGCTGACCGCCGCGCGCAAGGCGCAGAACAAGCCGGCAACGCTCCTCCTGGGCACCACGCTGTCCGAAGTCCGGAACCGCGCGCTCGAGCTGACGCGCGACCTCACCGACGAGGACGTGCTCGAAGTGATCCGGCGCGGGATCAAGAAGCGCCGCGAGTCTATCGAGATCTACGAGAAGGCGCACCGCCCCGAATCCGCCGATCAGGAGAAGGCCGAAGTGGCCATGCTGGAGCGGTATCTGCCGGCGCAGATGAGCGGCGATGAGATCCGCGCTGTCGTGCGGGCGGCGATCGCCGCCGGCGCGGGCAACCTCGGTGCGGTCATGGGCAAGGTGATGCCGCAACTCAAGGGCAAGGCGGACGGCACCGCGATCAACGCGATCGTGCGCGAGGAACTCGCGGGCACGTGAATCGCCACGCGCTCGCCGTTCTCGAGTTCCCGCGCGTGCTGGACGAGGTGGCTTCCCACGCGAGTTCGGCCCTGGGCGCGGGGCGCGTACGGTCGCTCGAGCCCACTGTCGACCGTGGCTGGATCGAGCGGGAACATGGCCGCATCGCAGCGGTGCGTTCGTTCCGGGGTGGGGAGCCGGCATGGTACCCCGAGGCCGTTCCTGATCTCGTGGCGTCACTGGAGCGCCTGCGCGTCGTGGGGGTGTCGTGGACGGCCGCTGAGTTGCTGCAGGCCAGGCAGCTGATTCGCGGGTCGCGCATCACGCGCGACGCGCTGGCCGACGACAAGCGACCCGCGCCCGCGCGCGCCGTACTCGCGCCGCTCCGCGATCAGTTGATTGCGGACCGCGCCGTCGAGGCGGCGATCGAGCGCTGCATCGGCGACGACGCGGAGGTCAAGGATGACGCCTCGCCGGCGCTTCGCCGTCTCCGGAGGGAGTTGCGCTCCGCCGAGGGGGATCTCATCCGGCTGCTGGAACGACACCTTGCGCGACTCGACGATTCGCTTCGCGTGCCCGACATGTCTGTCACCATGCGCAACGGCCGCTATGTCATTCCCGTGCGGCGGGAAGGACGCGGCTCGCTGGGAGGCATCGTGCACGATTCGTCCGCGACGGGGGCCACGCTCTTCGTGGAGCCGCCGGCGGCTGTGGAATTCGGGAATCGGATTCGGGAACTCGAATCGGACGAGCGTGAAGAAGTGCAGCGGATACTCGCGGCGTTGACCGAACTTCTTCGGCCGCTGCGCGACGGCCTGATGGCGTCGCTCGATGCCCTGGCGGAACTGGATTCCCTGCATGCCCGCGCGGCATTTGCGGACAAGCATGCGTGTGTTGCGCCGGCGTTCCGGTCGCCGGGGGAAGGCTGGGCCGTGCGGGTTGGGCGACATCCGCTCCTTCTCGCAAGCGGCGTGGATGCCGTCCCATTCGATCTCGAGATGGCGCCGGAGGAGCGAACCCTGGTCGTGTCCGGGCCCAATACCGGCGGCAAGACGGTGCTGCTCAAGGGCGTGGGTCTGGTGTCCGCCATGGGGCAGGCCGGCATTCCGCCCACCGTCGGGCCCGGATCTCGCCTCGCCGTGTTTGACGACTACTTCGCGGATATCGGTGACGAGCAGTCCATCGAGGCGAGTCTGTCGACCTTCAGCGCGCATCTCAAGAACCTCGCGGAGATCCTCGACTCTGCCACGGCCGACTCGCTGGTGCTGATCGACGAACTCGGTTCCGGAACGGATCCGCTCGAGGGGGCGTCACTGGGCTGGGCCATCCTCGAGGACCTCACCGATCGGGGCGCCACAACGCTGGCCAGCTCCCACCTGGGTTCACTCAAGGAGCTCGCCACGCAACGGCGCGGCGTGGTCAATGCGTCGCTGCAGTTCGACGCGGAGCGTCTCGCCCCCACGTATCACTTCGTGAAGGGGATCCCGGGTCGATCCTATGGCATCAGCATCGCGCGCAAGTTGCGGCTGTCGGAGTCCGTGGTGGCCCGAGCTGAGGAGCGCCTGCCGAGCACGGAGCGGGACGTCGCCGCGTTGCTCGAGCGAATGGAACAGCAGCAGGCGGAGCTGAAGCGCCGCGAGGAGGAGCTCGAGGCGATGCTGTCGGACGCGCGCGCGCGGATGCAGTCGGTCGGCCGACGCGAGAAGACCGTCCGCGAGCGCGAGCGGAGCATCGAGCGTGAATCCCGGCAGGACGCGCGCAAATACCTGCTCAATGCCCGCGCCGAAATCGAGCGCACGCTACGGGAACTGAAGCGCGCCGGTGTCGAGGAAATCGACGACAAGGCGCGCGAGGCCAGGCGGCGCGCGGAGGAACTCGCGGCCCGGCAGGCGAGCCTCATCGAGCAGCTCGACGCCGAGGAGGAGAAGGTCCGTCGCGGGGACAGGGGGCGTCGGGCTGGCGGCGAAGCACCGTCGGCGGGCGATGCCGTTTCACTCGAGACGCTTGGTGGCAAGTCCGGTCGCCTGCTCGAGGTGCGCGGGCCGGATGCGCTCGTCGCCGTCGGTTCCATGAAACTCACCGTACCCATGGCGTCACTGACCAAGCGCGGCCCGGGCGATTCGGAGATCGCGGTGGCCTGGCATGGGGACCTGCCGGACGAGCAGGTGCGCACGGAGATCGACGTTCGCGGCCTTCGGGCCGACGAAATGGACGCCGCCGTGCTGCAGGCGCTCGACGACGCCGTGCGCGCCGACCTTCCCCGGCTTCGCATCATTCATGGCAAGGGAACGGGCGTGCTGCGGGAGCGCGTCGCGGAGATGCTGAGCAGGGATACCCGCGTGCGTCACTGTCGCGCGGGCGCGTGGAACGAAGGGGGAGCGGGCGTGACTGTCGCGGAACTCGAATGATCCCCGACGAGGTGGTGGACCAGGTCCGGGAGCACGCCGACATCGTCGCCATCGTCGGCGAACTGGTGAAGCTCAAGCGCGTGGGGACCAGCTACCGTGGCCCATGCCCCTTTCATCAGGGAAAGGATCCCAACTTCTCCGTGAGCCCGAAGGGCGGGTTCAACTGCTTCGTGTGCCACGAAAAGGGCGACGTGTTCACTTTCGTGCAGAAGCGGCTTGGCCTCGACTTCGTCGAAGCGGTCAAATACGTGGGGGGAAAGTCGGGAGTGGACGTGCGTGAGGTCAGCCGCGACCGTGCCGGCGAGAAGGATCCGCGGGAAGGGTTCTGGGAGATCAACGCGGCGGCGGCGGAGTTCTTTCGCGCAGTCCTGTGGGACGATTCCGTCGGGGCTCCCGCGCGGGAGTATCTGGCAGGCCGGCGCCTGGCTCGCGACGTGGCGGATCGCTTCGGGCTGGGTTTCGCGCCGCGCGATCCGGGGCTGCTGCGCGCCCATCTGGAGAAACTCGGATTCGACGACTCCCGGCGAGTCGCCTCCGGGCTGTTCGTGGTTCGCAACGAAGGTGAGGAGTCAGTATCCCGCTTTCGAAACCGCCTGATGTTTCCGATCTACGATGTGCAGGCGCGGGTGATCGCATTTGGCGGGCGTGTCATCGGACCGGGCGAGCCGAAATACCTCAACTCGGCGGAATCCCCCACGTTCTCCAAGGGATCCACGCTGTATGGTCTGAACTGGGCGAAGCAGGCGATCCGGCGCGAGGAGCGCGTGCTGCTGGTGGAGGGCTACTTCGATTGTCTTCGCCTGATCACGTCCGGTGTCGAGTGCACCATCGCTCCGCTCGGCACCGCACTGACGGAGGCACAAGCCGAGTTGATTCGGAAGTACACGAGAACGGTGTTCCTGCTGTACGACTCAGACAGGGCCGGCCTCAAGGCCACCTTTCGCGCTGGTGACGTGTTGCTCCGGCAGGGCATCAAGGTGCACGTCGTTACCCTGCCAGAGGGGGACGATCCGGACACCTACGTGAACTCCCATGGCCGCGAGCAGCTCGAGGCACTGCTGGCAAACGCCATCGACGTCTTCGAGCGGAAGCTCCAGATTCTGCAGCGCGGTGGCTGGTTCGCCGACCTGCGCCGCAAGCGCGTCGCGCTCGACCACCTCATGCCCACTCTGCGCTCGGCCAGCGACCTTATGACCCGCGGCCTGTACCTGGCGCGTGCCGCGGAAACCGTCGGTGTCAGCCCGCAGGTGCTGGAGGAGGAGTTGCGGCAGCCACAACCCAAGCGCCAGTCCGCGCCGGCGTACCGGGGCGAAGCGCCAGCAGCACCGCGCGCGCGCACGCAGGAGCGGCGCCCCGAGTTCGCCGCGGCTGGTGTTTCCGCGGAGCGCGAACTGATTCGGCTACTCATCCACCGACGCCACGACATCGAGGTCGTCGCGGAGCGCGTTGGGGTCGACAGCTTCCGCGAACGCTCCCTGTCGCAGATCTTTACGCGGCTGCTCGAATTGCCCGACGAGCCGCTGGACTCGCTCGCGGACACGCTGGACGACGATGTGGTAGCGGTGCTGAACGATTTGGCAGCCAGTCGCGGCGGCCTGGACCTGCCCGTGCGCATCATCGATGACTGCCTTTCCGCGTTTCGCCAGCGCGAGATCGGCGAGGAAATGGAGTTGCTGGACCGTCGGCTGTCCGAGGCGGATCCGGCGCAGCAGGACGAGCTCATGAGCGCCAAGAACCGGCTGCAAAAGGAAATGCAGACGCTGGGCATGCCGCGACGGTGGAAATCATTCGGACGCACCCGATCCTGACGACGGAGGAATCGAAGTGAAAGCTGACGTGGCCGCACTGCTGGAAGTTCAGACGGACGACCTGCGCATCTATGGGATCGAGGATTCGCTCGCGACATTGATGCCGCGGCTCGAGGCGCTGGAGAAGGATCGCAAGCGTGCCGAGGACGCGCTGGCCCAGACCCGCCAGGAAGTGGCCGTGGAGGAGCAGCGGCAGCGCGATCTGCAGGACCGGGTTCGGCAACATCGGGAGATGCGTGACAAGAGTGAGGCCCTGCTGGGGCAGCTCAGCGCGCCGCGCGAAGCGGCGGCGGCAATGGCGCAGATCGAACAGGCCAAGCGATTCATCGCGGACGAGGAACGCGACCTGGATGGGGTGGGAAAGCGCCTCGTCGAACTGCGGCGTACGGTCGCGGAACGTGAGCAGGGAATCAAGGACATCGAGCGCCTGCAGGTGGAAACGCGCGCGTCGCTCGATGCGGACCGCGTGTCGCTGGAGAAGGAGCTCAAGGCGGTGCACGCGGATCGCGAGCAGAAATCACAGCAGGTGCCGCGGCCGTTGATGCAGCGGTATGACCGGATCCGCTCGAAGCGAAGATCGTCAGCCGTGTTTCCGCTGCGCGGGAAATCCTGCGCCAACTGCGACACGGCCATTCCCGTCCAGCGACACAGCACGATGGTCAACACCGGGAACACCGAGGTCTGCGAGGGCTGCGGCGTTCTGCTTTACTCCGCGTCGGAATGATTGTCGTTCCGCGGCACCGTTCCTAGCTTGCAGGAGTGACCGCGACAGCCGTTCGACCTCGATCCCGCTGGCTCCTGTCGAACGCGCCGGACGCCGCGACGGTGGCGGCGCTGCGCGAGGCGCTGCACTTGCCGGATCTGCTGTGCCGGTTGCTGGCCGCCCGCGGCTATGGTGATCCGGACGCCGCGAAGCGATTCCTGCGACCCCGGCTCGAGGACCTGCACGCCCCGGCCACCCTGCGCGACCTCGATCGCGCGGTGGAGCGCATCATGCGCGCGATCAATGATCGGGAGATGATCCTGATCCACGGCGACTATGACGTGGACGGCATCTGCTCCACGACCATCCTCACGCGCACGCTGCGCTGGCTGGGCGCGTCCGTAACGCCGTTCATTCCCCAGCGCGTGCGTGACGGTTACGACCTGACTGCCGCCGGCGTGTCGGCCGCACGCGACGCCGGCGCTACCCTGGTGATCACCTGCGACTGCGGCACGAGCGCGTGCGCTCCCGTCGCGGAGCTGCAGGCCGGCGGCATCGACGTCATCATTTCCGACCACCATCTCCCGGGTGGACCGCTCCCCGACGCCTTCGCGATTCTCAACCCGCGCCGGCCTGGTTGCGAGTCGCCGGACAAGGACCTGTGCGCCGCGGGCGTGGCGTACAAGCTCGCCCGCGCGCTCACGGACGCGATGGGGGCGAGCCCCAACCCGGTGCTAAACATGCTGGACCTGGTCGCGCTCGCCACGATCGCCGACGTGGCACCGCTGCGCGGAGAGAATCGGGTGTTCGCGCACTTCGGCCTCAGACTGCTGAACAAGACCAAGAGCGCGGGGCTGCGCGCGATGGTACGCGCCGCAGGGCTGGACCAGAAACCGATTACCGCCGGCCGCGTTGGATTCATCCTCGCACCCCGGCTCAACGCCGCCGGCCGCATCGGGAGTGCGCTCAGGGGAGTCGAGCTGCTGCTCACCACTGAGGAATCCGTCGCCAATCCCATCGCTCGCGAACTCGAGGAACTCAACGCCAGGCGGCAGGAGCTCGACCGTCAGGTGCTCGACCAGGCGCGCGAGATGGTGCGAGCGCTGGATCTCGATCGCACCTACGGCATCGTGCTCGCCGGCGAGGGGTGGCACCCCGGCGTGATCGGGATCGTCGCGTCGCGCATCGTCGAGGAGTTCGGACGCCCGACGATTCTCATCGCGCTGGATGGTCATGAGGGCAAGGGGTCCGGGCGCTCCATCTCGCCATTCGACCTGCATGCGGGCATCGATCGCTGTCGCGGGCTGCTCCTTCGATTCGGGGGACACCGGTCGGCCGCCGGCGTGACCATCGCGCGGGACCGCGTCGCCGATTTCACGCGCTGCTTCAACGACGTCGCGATGGAGACACTCACCCCCGACGACCTGGTGCCGGAACTGCGCGCCGATCTCGAAGTCGAGCTACAGGACGTGACCGAAACGCTGGAGGCACTGTTCAGACATGTCGAGCCGTGCGGCATGGGTAATCCGGCTCCGGTGATGGTCGCTCGTGGCGTGCGTATCGCGGCGCCGCCACGGACCGTCGGCAAGGACGGACTGCGCGTCGTGCTCGAGCAGAACGGCACGCAGCTCACCGCCCTTGGCTGGGGGATGGCGCCGCGGGCGGCTGAGCTGTCCGTGGGCGCCACGGTGGATGTGGCATTCCGCCTCGAGCGGGACGAGTGGAATGGCGCGTCCCGCCTTCAGGCGCGGTTGGCGGACTTCCGCAGCTGATCCCGGAGCTTCGCCGCTGCGCATCGTCGGAGGGGAATGGCGTGGGCGTCGACTCAAGCCGCCGGAGGATGCACGCGTGCGGCCCACCGCCGATCGTGTGCGGGAAGCGTGGATGAGCATCCTCCAGGGCGAGTTGCCCGGCGCAAGGGTGCTCGACCTGTTTGCCGGCTCGGGCGCCCTTGGGTTGGAGGCGCTCTCGCGCGGCGCCGCTCACGCGACGTTCGTGGAGCTGGCGTCGCGGAGTATCAGGGCGCTGCGAGACAACGCGCGGGCCCTGGGCGCCGACGCGGTCGTGGACGTTCACCGGGCGGACGCGATGCGCTTTGTCGCGCGGCTGTCGCCCGGTGCGTTCGATGTGGCGTTCGCCGATCCGCCCTACCGCCTTGGCCTCGCCGAGCAGATCGCGGCGCTCTGGCTGAAGGTGCCCTTCGCTCCGGTGCTTGGCGTCGAACACGAGAAGGCGGTGCACCTGCCTGGAACAAGCGATCGTCGGATCTACGGGGACACCGTGGTAACCTTCTACCGAACGCCGTAGCTTCCCGTCGTCGCGCCAGGGCCACCTCCGTCAATTCGCACGCTCATGAGAATTGCCATCTACGCGGGCACCTTCGATCCGATCACGCGCGGCCACGAGGATCTCATGATGCGCAGCCTGGCATTCGTGGACAGGCTCATCGTCGCGGTCGCGCCAAGTTCCACGAAGACACCGATCTTTTCCGCGGCTGAGCGGATTGCCCTGATCAAGGCGGCCATTGCGGACGAAGCGCGCATCGACGTGAAGAGCTTCGACGGGTTGCTGGTGGACTTTGCGCGCGCGCAGCGTGCCGGGCTGCTCATCCGTGGATTGCGGGCCGTCAGCGACTTCGAGTACGAGTACCAGATGGCGCTGATGAACCGCCACCTGCATCCGAAGCTCGAGACGGTATTCATGGTGCCGTCGCTGGACACGACGTACATCAGCGCGAGTCTGGTCCGTGAGGTCGCGCGCTTCGGCGGCGACGTCAGCGGACTCGTCCATCCGGCGGTGGCGGAGGCGCTTCGCGCCAAGTTGGCGGCGAGCTAGCCGCCGTGCGATCGCCGTGACGGGCTTTCTGGAGGGCGTGCGCGCGCGCGCTTCAACGTCGAGGCGGCGCATCGTGTTTCCCGAGTCGGCCGACGAGCGCACTCTGGCCGCCGTGATGGAGTTGACGACGCACCGGATCCTCGACCCGATACTCGTCCTGGATCCCGCGCAGCCGTCCACTCACGCGGCGGCGCGCGCGACCGGATGCCCGTGCGTGGACCCCCGCGACGACGCGCGCCAGGACGCCGCATCCGACGCAATCCTGACCGCCCGACGCGCGAACGGCATGACCGAGAAGGAGGCTCGGCGCCTCGCGCTGACGCCCCTGTATTTCGCCGACTACCTCGTGCGGGACGGGGCGGCGGACGGATGCGTCGCGGGTGCCGTACACACCACGTCCGAAGTCCTTCGTGCGGCGCTCTGGCTGATCGGCCCGGCCCCAGGAGTCCGGACCGTTTCGAGCGCCTTCTACATGGTCGTTCCGGCGTTCCGGGAAGGGCACGGCACCGACGTGCTCACCTTCACGGATTGCGCTGTGGTTCCGCAGCCCGATGTCCACCAATTGGCGGACATCGCCATCGCGGCCGGGTTGGATCGGCGGCGGATTGTGGGCGACGAGCCGCGCATCGCGTTCCTCTCGTACAGTACTCTCGGCAGCGCGGAGGGGACCTCGGTGGACGGCATTCGGGCCGCCGTGGAAGAGGTCCGACGGCGAGCGCCCCATCTGGCCGTGGACGGAGAATTGCAAGGAGACGCGGCGTTGATTCCGGCCGTGGCCGCCCGCAAGGCACCGGGCAGCCGGATCGCGGGCCGGGCCAACGTGCTGGTCTTTCCATCGCTGGATGCGGGGAACATTGCGTACAAGCTCGTTCAACGGCTCGGGGGCGCCGCCGCCATCGGGCCCATCGTGCAAGGGCTGCGTCATCCGTGCAGTGACCTTTCGCGGGGGGCGACGAGCGATGACATTTCCAATGTGGCGGCCATCACGGCGCTCCAGGCCGGCGCGCCTGTCACCCTGGCCTCGACTGCTGAGGAGAGCACTCCATGAGCTTCTCGATCAAGAAACAGGATGAAGTGGTGGTCGTCGATGTGGAAGGTCAGCTCATCGTCGGCAACCGCCAGGAACTGAAGCAGAAGGTGCTGGACGAGCTGGAGAAGGGTGAGCGGAAATTCCTCATCGACTTCTCGCAGACGGGCTACATCGACAGCTCCGGGCTGGGCGTGCTCGTCTCGCTGTCGAAGAAGATCCGCGAGCAGGGTGGTGAACTCCGCCTCGCGAATCTCAACGATGATCTCAAGACGCTGTTCGAGCTCACCAAGCTGGACACGCTATTTCAAATCGCCGAGACGCGCGATCGCGCGCTCCAGAGCTTCTGACCGATCCACCCGACGCCCACGTCCGTACCATCGACCTGGTCATCCCCAACGACGTTGGGGAAATAGAGCGCGTGGTGGAGCTGGTGCGCCGCGAATGCGAAGCGATGCGCTTCGGTTCGCGGCAGCTGCAGCTCAATGTGCCCGTAGCGCTCACCGAAGCGCTTTCGAATGCCATCCTCCGCGGCAACCGCGACGATCCGAAGAAGTACGTACGCGTGCGTGCACGTATCGATCAGTCCTCCCTGGTGATCGAGGTGGCGGACGAGGGGCCCGGATTCGATCTCGACGCGTGCACCGTGGACCCCACGACGCCTGACCTGCTCGAATGCGAGGACGGGCGCGGCTTGTTCCTGATGCGGAAGCTCATGGACAGCGTGGAGTGCGTGCCCTCGGCGCCCGGGAACATGGTGCGCCTGACGCTGCGTCGTGCCTCGTGACCGACCTGGTCGCGGTGCTCGAGGCGTTCAAGGCCGTGTATGGCTTCGACGCGGCCGTCTGGGCGCAGGTGGCCGGTGGTGCGCTCACGCGCGAAGCCGCGACGAACCGCGCGCCGCCGCCTGAACGGCTGCCGGCCGTGGCCGATGGCGCGGTGGCCCTCACCACGCCCGCCGGGTCCACACTCGTCGCCGCGATTCCCGGGCCACGACGCGCGTGGCTGGTCGTTCAAACCGCCCGGGCGCCGAAGGACCTCGACGTCCAGTTCCGGTTCCTCCTTCCCGTGGTCGCGCTCATCCTCCAGTCCGCCCTCGAAGTCGAGCACGCCGCCAACGAGCTCGCCGAGCGATACGAAGAGATCAACCTGCTGTACACGATCAGCGAGATTCTCGGCCGCACGGTCGCGCTCGAGGAGGTGTCCGGCCGCATCCTGACCGAGATCTCGGAAACCGTCGGCGCGCGCCGCGCGGTCGTGTTCGTCCATGACGCCACCGCGAAAGCGCTCGTGGCAATCGCCGTCCTGGGCGTTGCTCGCGACGCCGTGGCCGATATTCCGGTGGACAACGAGGACAGCGTCACCGCGAAGGTCTTTCGCACCTGTCACGCCACGATCGTGGAGGGGGATCAGATGCTCTCCGTCTCCGACCGGTCCTTCCGGAGCGGCGCCATGCTGTCGGTGCCGATCATGTGGACGTCACCCCGTGGCGGCGCCGAGCCCATGGGCGTTGTCAACCTGTCGGACCGGCGCAGTGGCCAGCCATTCTCGGCCGGCGATCAGAAGCTGATCTCGGCAATCGCGACCCAGATCGGCACGGCCATCCAGAACGCCCGCCTCGTTCGCGAGTCCCTCAGCCAGCAGCGCCTGCGTCAGGAGATGCAGCTCGCGCACGACCTGCAGATGCGCCTGCTGCCGAGCGTCGACGCCGTGGCGCCGACGGCCACCGTCGCCGCGCGCGTGGTCCCGGCGGAGAGTGTCGGCGGCGACCTGTACAATCTGTTTCGGCTGGGCCCGGGAAAGACCGGCGTGATGATCGGCGATGTCTCCGGTCACGGTTACCAGGCAGCCCTCATCATGGCGCTGGCCATGAGCGCTTCCGCCATTCACGCCCAGACCACCGCCGACCCCGGGGAAACGCTCACCGCGCTGCTGGCCTCGATGAACGATGAGTTGGCGACGACGGAGATGTTCATGTCCACCTTCTACGGCGTGGTGGACCGAACCGCCGGTGTGCTCCGGTACGGGAATGCCGGACACCCCCACGCGTTCGTGATCGCAGGATCGGGAACCGCGGAGCGACTGCCGGCGCTGGACCCGCCGCTTGGCATGGGCAGCACGGCGCCGCGGAGCGCCAGTCGCCCCTGGAGCCGGGACGATCTGTTGCTGCTCTTTACGGATGGCGTGAGCGACGCGCGCAATCGCGCTGGTGATCGATTGGGCGAGGAGAAGATCGTGGAACTGGCCACGCAGCATCGCCGCGAGCATCCGGATGAGGTGATCGCCCGGATCTTCGCCTTGCTCGACCAGCATACGGGCGACACGCGCCGTCGCGACGACCTCACCATCGTCGCACTCCGGAGCTGACGTGCCCCGCGGACGCGGCGCCTCCATGCCGCCGATCCGGAAGAGCCTGGGCCAGCACTTTCTCTCGGACCGTCGGATCCTGTCCCGCATCGTCGACGCGCTGGAGTTGCAGCCGGCGGAGACGGTCGTGGAGATCGGCTCGGGCCGCGGCTCCCTCACCGACCTGTTGAAGGAAAGGGCGGCGCTGACGATTGGCATCGAGTACGATCGGAAGCTCGTTGCGTTGCTTGCGGCGCGATTTGCGGCCGATCCGCGCGTTCGCATTGTCGAGGCCGACGTGCTCGAAACGGATCTCGGCGCGCTTGCCGGAGGGCCGTACGCGCTCGTCGGCAACGTTCCCTATTACATCACGACGCCGATCCTCTTTCACGCCCTCGAACCGCCGCGGGCATCCCGCGCGGTCTACCTCGTGCAGCGCGAGGTGGCTGACCGGATGGCGGCCGCGCCCAGATCGAAGGACTACGGTGCCCTGTCAGTCAATCTCCAGGCGATCGCCCGGGCAGAACTGATCCATCGCGTCCCCGCTGGCGCGTTCCATCCCCCGCCCAAAGTCGACAGCGCGGTCGTGCGGGTCACGCCGCTCGAGTCACCCGTGGTCACTCCGGACGAGGAACACGATTTCCGCGTGCTGGTGCAGGGCGCCTTCGGCATGCGCCGCAAGCAGATGCGACGCGTCCTTCGAGGGTTGCGGGCCCTGAGCGCCACAGATTCCGAGGCGGCGCTCGAGGCGGCTGGCATCACGCCGGATGCGCGCGCCGAGACACTCAGCCCGCACCAGTTCGCCGCGCTGCTGCGGGAACTGCGAAACCGGCCGGCCTAATCCCGGTTCGTGAGGGCAAACGCGAGGCCCTCGAGCTCCATCGCCATGTTGACGGTCTTCACGGTGACGTCGGCCGGCACCTGAAGCTGCACGGGCGCGAAATTGAGAATCGCCTTGATGCCAGCGCGAACAGCCCGATCCACGACCTCCTGCGCCACCTCACTCGGCACGGTGACCACGGCGATATCGGGTGGGTCGCGCTGGACGTCCTTTTCGAGCATTCCAATGTTCCGGACCGGCACGCCTTCCAGGGACTTACCGAGCTTCTGCGGGTTGGCATCGTACGCCGCGAGGATGTGAAAGCCGCGCTGCTTGAATCCGCGGTACGCCACGAGCGCAGCGCCGATTTTTCCCGCGCCGATGATGATGATCTTCCATTGGCGTCCCAACCCGAGGATCTCGCGGAGGCGGCCCGCCAGCTCCGGAACCGAATAGCCCAGCCCGCGCTTGCCGAAGGATCCGAAGAAAGAGAGGTCCTTTCGAACCTGGGCGGACGTGGTCCCCCCGCGCCGGGCAAGCTCGTCACTGGAGATCGTGGAGAGCCCGCGGCCTTCAAAATCCTCGAGAAATCTCAGGTACGCCGACAGGCGGCGAACTGTCGAATCGGCAATGCGTTTCACGTCGGGACGGCGCTTTGTGAATTCATTCACAAGTTAGTAAGGCCCCGTTTCGGTCACCAGCGCTGCTGCGCCGCCGTCCGGGTTCAGGTTATCTTCGGGTATGAAAGTCCAGGTCACCTCCGAAATCGGGCGCCTGCGCGCTGTCCTGGTGCATCCGCCCGGGCCTGAGCTCGTCGCCGTCACCCCCCGGACGCGCGAAGACTTCCTCTACGACGACATCATCGAGGCCGAGACCGCCCGACGGGAGCATCAGCGGTTCATGGCGATCCTCGAGCGCTTCGCCAAGGTCTACCAGGTGCGCGACCTGCTCGAGGAAGTGCTCAAGCAGCCGGAGGTCCGCGATTTGTTCGTCCGCGAGACCATGGACATCGTTCCGTCGGAGCCCCTGGCTCGGGAAATCGCCGAACTGGACTCCGCGCAGCTGGCGACCATGCTCATCGAGGGAAAGGAGGAGCAGCCGGGCCTGCTGGCACAGGCACTCAACGAGTCGGGGTACGAGCTGCCGCCGCTGCCCAACCTCTTCTTCACGCGCGACAGCTGCATTCCGGTCGGCGACCATGTGCTCATCGGATCCATGCGCTACGGCATCCGCTGGCCGGAAGAGCTCATCATGAAGTCCATCTTCCTGCACCACCCGGAGTTCCAGAGCCGTGGACTGCTCTACGATGGGTCGGTCGAGCGCCGCCACCATTACACCATCGAGGGAGGCGACGTGCATCCGCTGCGCGACGACCTCGTTCTCATCGGGTTCTCCGAGCGGTCGAGCCCGGCGGCGATCGACGGTCTCGCGTCGCTCCTCTTCGCGAAGACGAACGTCAAGGACGTGATCATCGTCGTGATGCCGGAGCACCGGACCGCGATCCACCTGGACATGATCTTCACGCACATCGATCGTGAGCTCTGCGTGGTGTATCCGCCACATTTTCTGGGACCGGAGCGCCTGCGGGTGCTGCACTGGCACAAGGGCGAGGCGAGCCTGCGCGAGCCGGCGACACTGTTCGCCGCATTCGAGGCCGTGGGCATGCCGCTTCAGCCGGTGTTGTGCGGGGGAGAGAAGCGCACGTTGCAGGATCGAGAGCAATGGGCATCGGGGTGCAATTTCGCCGCGATGGCTCCGGGCGTCGTGCTCTCGTACGCCCGCAACGAGGCCACGCTGCGTGAACTCGAGAAGGTCGGGTTCACCATCATCCCGGCCGTCGCCTTTCTCACGGGGGAAGCGCGATTCAAGGAGGGAGAACGCACCGCGATCACGTTCGAGGGCGCCGAACTGGTCCGCGGCGGCGGCGGCCCGCGCTGCATGACCTGTCCAGTGCAGCGAGACGATCCGTGGAGCTGAGGGGGCTCGATTACGCCGTCGTCGACGTCGAAACCACGGGCGGCCGCGTCTATGGTGGCGACCGCATCATGGAAATCGGCATCGTCCACATTCGCGATGGGGTGATGTCGACGGCGGCCGATCTCCTCATCAACCCGCAGCGCGACATTCCGCCGTTCGTGTCGCGACTGACTGGCATCCGGTGGGATACGGTGAGCGAGGCGCCCACTTTCGGGGACATCGCCGACAATGTCCTCGACGCGCTGGAGGGATGCGTTTTCGTGGCGCACAACGTCCGGTTCGACTGGCGCTTCCTCAACATGGAACTCCGTCGCGCCACGGGGCGCACTTTGCACAACCGCCAGTTGTGCACTGTGAAGTTCGCGCGGAAGCTGCTGACGCACCTCCGGCGCCGGAACCTGGATTCGCTCGCCTGGCACTACGAGGTTCCGATCGTGGGGCGCCATCGCGCGGGTGGCGACGCGCGGGCCACGGCGCAGGTGCTCCTTCGAATGCTCGCCGACGCGCGGCGTCAGGACGTGGATACCTGGGACGGACTCAGCGCATTCCTGAGAAGGCCCAGGGCGTCGCCGACACGCTCGTACCTTCCCCAACCCGTTACCATCGAGGCGATCGCATGACGGCGCCGGCGGGCGCGCCGCTTGTGGAGAGCCGCACCATTGGCAAGTGGCGCGTCCACGCGATCCAGGCCGGCGGGCAGAAGCTCGACGGGGGCGCGATGTTTGGCGTCGTTCCCAAGCCGCTCTGGGAGCGGCGCATCGCCCCAGACGACCGAAACCGCATCCAGCTTGCGATGCGGTGCCTGCTCATCGAGCACGAGTCGGGACTCGTGCTGATCGACACGGGTGCGGGGAACAAGGAAAGCGAGAAATTCCACGACATCTACGGCGTCCAGAATGCCGGCGAGAACGGCATGACGCAGCTCGAGGACGGCCTGCGCGACCTCCGGGTGCAGCCGTCGGACGTCGCGATCGTGATCAACACACATCTGCACTTCGACCACGCCGGCGGGAACACCACACGCACCGCCGACGGCAAGACTGTGCCGACCTTCCCGAAGGCGCGCTACGTCGTGCAGGCGGGCGAGTACGAGTACGCCACCCACACCAACGAGCGAACCGCGGCGAGCTACTTCCCGCACAACTTCGTCCCGCTCCACGACGCCGGTCGATTCGATTACGTGACGGGCGAAACGGAGATCGTGAAGGGGATATCGGTCGTGCCGACGCCCGGCCACGTCCCGTTCCACCAGGGGATCCGGCTCGAGAGCGACGGGGAAGTGGCGTTCTACGTTGCGGACCTGGTTCCCACCACGTCGCATTTGCCGCTGCCCTGGATCATGGGCTACGACGTGGAGCCTTTGGTAACCATGGAATCCAAGCGGCGCGTGCTCACCAGCGCCGCGGAGGAGGGTTGGCTCCTGGTCCTGGAGCACGACGCCATGACGGCCTGGACCTTGATCAGACACGACGGCAGAGCGTTCGTCGTGAAAGAGTAGATCGCCGGCCTGGCACGCGCGGTTCCCGCCGCTCGCCATACCATGGGTCGCTTGACCTAAGCGCCCGCGGTGCCTACGTTTATCGCACAATTCATCAAGTGAATTGGCTTTCGCCAGTTCCACCCTTCGGCCCTCGCGAAGTTGCGGGGTGTGCTGCTGGAGTCTTTATGTGAGACCGCGCGCGCGGAGCGCCCGGTCATGCTGCGGACTCCACACACTGGGTCCGCATTTTTTTTTCCAGAGAGGACTGCACATCCAGGACACCACCAAACGCGTGCGGGTCAACCGCCAGATCCGCATCAGCCCGGTCCGCGTCATCGGCGCCGACGGTTCACAGCTCGGCATCATGGACGTGGACACCGCGCTCCGGCAGGCGGAGGACGCGGGTCTCGATCTGGTCGAAGTGGCTCCCACGGCTCGGCCCCCTGTGGTCCGCATCATGGACTACGGCAAGTACAAGTTCGAAATGGCCAAGCAGGCACGCCAGGCGAAGAAGAAGCAGCACGTGATCGAGTTGAAGGAGGTGAAGTTCCGCCCCGGCATCGGCGATCACGATTTCGAGACCAAGGTCGGCCACGCCCGGCGGTTCCTGGAGGAGAAGAACAAGGTGAAGGTGACCATGATGTTCCGTGGTCGGCAGGTCGCGCATCCGGAGATCGGGCAGGCCGTTCTCGGTCGCGTGTCCGCGGCGCTCGCCGACGTGGGGAAGGTCGAGAGCTCCGGGCGGTTGGAAGGAAAGTTGATGACGATGATTATCGCGCCGAAGTGACGCGAGCTACCGGGATTGACAATGCCGAAGATGAAAACACACAAGGGCGCGAAGAAGCGCTTCAAGATCACCGGCAGCGGTGAAGTGAAGCGGGGTCACGCGTTCAAGAGCCACATCCTCACAAAAAAGACGTCCAAGCGGAAACGCCGCCTGCGTCGCAGCGCCATGATCACCGTGCGCGGTGAGGCGAAGAGAATCAAGCGCCTGCTGCAGGCCTAAGCGGAGAACGACACCATGCCTCGCGCCAGATCGAACGTTCCGCGTCTGAAGCGGAAAAAGCAGGTCATGAAGGCCGCCAAGGGTGCATTCGGCGGTCGCAGCAAGCTCTGGAAAGCCGCAAAGGAAACCGTGGAGCGCGGATGGCGGTACGCCTACCGCGACCGGAAGAACAAGAAGCGTGACTTTCGTCGGCTCTGGATCACGCGCATCAACGCAGGAGCGCGCCAGAACGACATGAGTTACAGCACGTTCATGAACGGCCTTCAGAAGGCCGGCATCGAGATCGATCGAAAGATCCTGTCGGACCTCGCCATCCATGACCCCGCGGCGTTCACGATGCTCGCGGAGAAGGCGCGTTCCGCGCTCACCGCCGCGTAGTCAGAGCAGGTTCGTTGGTAGCCACGCGGCGGCGGTGCGAGATTCAAGGCACTGCCGCCGTGTCGTTTGGGTTCCGGTCACTGACCACGAATTGGCCGGACATGTGTGCCCCCTCATGTCATCACTAGAGCACTTTCAGCGGGAAATCGACGCCCTCCGGTCCGCCGCGCTCGCGGCGTTCGAGGAGGCGGCCTCCACCGACGAGCTCGAATCGGCGCGCATCCGCTTCCTCGGCGACCGCAGCGGCCAATTGCGCGCGTTGCAGCAGGAGCTTGGCGCGCTGACCAAGGAGGACAAGCCGGCCGCCGGCCGCGCGTTCAACGACGTGAAGGGACGTCTCACGGAAGCCCACGCGACCCGCGGCAAGGCGCTGGCGCGCTCGCGCGACACCGGTAACGCGCTCGACCTGACCATGCCGGCTCGAAGCCAGTGGCGCGGCGCCAGGCACCCGGTCACGCTCGTCATCGACGAGATCGTGGACATCTTCCGCGAGCTGGGATTCACGGTGGCGCTTGGCCCCTTCGTGGAATCGGAGTGGTACAACTTCGGCGCGCTGAACTTTCCGGCGGACCATCCCGCGATGGATGCCCACGACACGCTGTTTCTCGAGGGCGGCGGCCTTCTGCGGACGCACACGTCACCCGTGCAGGTGCGCACGTTGCAGACGTTTCCGCCGCCGATCCGTATCCTCGCACCGGGGGATGTGGCCAGGCGCGACTTCTTCGACGCATCGCACGCGCCGGTGTTTTCGCAGATCGAAGGGCTCTGCGTGGACGAGGGGATCAGCTTCGTGGACCTCAAGGCGATGCTCACCAACTTCGCCCAGCGATTCTTTGGCGCGGCCCGCACGAGGTTCCGCCCCAGCTACTTCCCGTTCACGGAGCCCTCCGCCGAAATGGATGTCGAGTGCCAGCTGTGCTCGGGCCGCGGCTGCGCGGTGTGCAAGGGCACGGGCTGGACGGAGATCCTTGGCGCGGGCATGGTGCATCCCTCCGTTCTCGAGGCGGCCGGTGTGGACGCCGAGCGCTACACGGGCTGGGCGTTCGGCATGGGTCCGGGACGCATCGCGCTTCAGCGGTACGACATTCCCGACATTCGCGTGCTCTACGATTCCGACGTGCGGTTCCTCGGGCAGCTCGCGCGATGAACGCATCCTACGAATGGCTGCGCGCGTTCGTCCCGCTCGACGCCACGCCGGCACAACTGCGGGACCTGCTCACGGCCCACACGGCGACGGTCGAGGAACTCGTCGCGCTGCGCGCCGATCTCGCCCCGATCGTCGTGGCGCGCGTGGTGGAGGCCAGGCGGCACCCCGAGTCCGATCATCTCTGGGCCACGCGCGTGGACGCGGGCGGCGCGGACCTGCTGGACGTCATCTGCGGCGCGCCCAACGTCTCGGAGGGAAAACTGTATCCGTTCGCGCCCGTGGGAACGACCATGCCGAACGGCATGACGATCGAGCGCCGGAAGATTCGCGGGATAGCGTCCAACGGCATGCTCTGCTCCGCGCGAGAGCTCGGGCTCGGCGAGAATCACGACGGCATTCTGGAGCTGGACGTCGCCGCAGATCCCGGCACGCCGTTGCTCCAGGCGATGCCGGTCGGTGACACGCGGCTCGTGGTGGATGTGGGCGCCAACCGACCGGACCTGCTGTCGCACCTGGGCATCGCGCGCGAGCTGGCCGCGATTCGCGGAACCCCCTGGACCTTGCCGGAGATTGCGGAGCTCGGACCGGACATCCCTCCTGCAACGTCTGCCCGGGATAAGGGATCCACCGCCGGCATCACGATAACGGTCGCCGCCGACACTGCGACCCGGCGGTACGTGTGCGCCGTGGTGACGGGCGTGCAGATCGGGTCGAGTCCCGACTGGCTCGTCCGCCGGCTCGCGGCGGTCGGGATTCGCCCGATCAACAACGTGGTGGACGCAACGAACTACGTGTTGCACGAACTCGGACAGCCGGTGCACGCGTTCGACCTGCGAAAGCTGGCCGGCGGCGCGGTGACGGTGCGGCTGGCCCGCCCGGGCGAGAAGCTCGTGACGCTCGATGGCGCGGAGCGCGCGCTGCCGGTCGGCACCGTCGTCATCGCTGACGCTACGAAGGCGCAGGCGGTGGCAGGCGTCATGGGGGGCCGCGACAGCGAAGTCAGCAGCGACACGCGCGACCTGTTCATCGAGGTGGCGAGCTTCGATCCGAAGCGCACGCGCGCGGCGCGCAGGTCCATCGGACTCTCGACGGACGCGAGCTACCGCTTCGAGCGCGGCGTGGATCCACAGCTGGCACCGCTCGCGATGGAGCGCGTGGTGCGGCTGATCATCGGCCTGGCGGGCGGATCGCTCGCGGATGCGGCGGTCGATCTCTGCGCGCCGCAGCCGCCACCGCGGGAGCTGCTGCTCCGTGCCGCGCGAGTGTCGCAGGTGCTGGGCGCCGACGTTCCCATGGCGCAGGCGCGGGCCCACCTGGAGGGCGCCGGGTTCGGGATTCTCTCGGCGTCGGCCACGGAGTTGCGCGTGCGCGTCCCCACCTGGCGCACCGACATCTTCTCGGAGGTGGATCTCGTGGAGGAAGTGGCGCGATTCCAGGGATACGACAACTTTCCGACGGAGATCCGTCCGTTTCGTCCGACGACCACGGTTGACGATCCACAGTGGACGACCGCCAATCGCGTTCGGGAGGCGGCGGTGGCGCTCGGCCTGCTGGAAACCCGCCCACTGCCATTCGTGCGCGGCGTGGATGCGACTCATGTTCGCGTGGCAAATCCGCTGTCGGAGAATGAGGCCTTTCTCCGGACGTCGCTGCTCGAGACGCTGACGCGGCGCGCGGAGTTCAACCTGGCGCAGCGCACCGGCGACGTGCGCCTGTTCGAGATCGGCAGCGCGTTCGCGCCAGCCGGCGGGGGAATGCCCTCGGAGGAGTTCCGCCTGGGCGTGTTGATCATGGGACGCCGTCGCCCCGCGCATTTCACGGAGCCCCAGCCGCCGGTGGTGGACGAGTGGGACGCGAAGGGCATCGCGGAAGCCACCACGCGCGCGGCCTACCCCGACGCGACGATCGAACTGCTTCCGTCGTCCGGAGAGGCGCTGTGGGACATTCTCGTCGCGGGTGACACCGTCGGCAGCGTGCGTCGGGTCGCGCTCGACGCGCCGGTGTGGGCCGCTCCCGCGTTCGGACTGGAGCTCCGCCTCGGCGTCGTGTCAACCGCGCCGCCCGCCGAGCGCGGACGGCACGCCTATGCGGAGGCGCGGCGCCTGCCGCGGCCGGCCGTGACGAAATATCGCGCGCTGCCGGCGACGCCGGTGGCCGAGTTCGACCTTGCCCTGCTCGTGCCGGTTGGCACCAGCGTTGGTGAGGTGGAGCGGGTGGTGCGTGGCGTTGCCGGCGAGCTCCTCGAGCGGCTCGAGCTGTTCGACCAGTACACCGGGGCGGGCGTCGAGGCCGGCCATCGCAGTCTTGCCTGGCGATTGACCTTCCGGCATCCCGAGCGCACTCTACGCGACAAGGAAATCGAGGGACGCCGCAGCAAGATTCTCGGCGCCCTGCAACAGGAGCTTCATGTCCGCCAGCGAACGACCTGAACTGCGCGCGTATCACGAGCTCGAGTCGCTCGTGCGTCACCTCGGCGAGGAGCTGGCCGCATTCCGCCGTCGTGCGCTGCTTGCGGAAACTCAGCTCAAGGACGCTGGCGGTGTACCGCCAAGGGGGGGCGCCGCCCGTGGTGACCGGCTGACCGAGCTCGAGACCGAGAACCATGCGCTGCGCGCGCGACTGGACCGAGCCGAGGAACAAGTCAGCCAGATGCTGGAGCGCGTGCGATTCCTGCGTCAGCAACTCCAGGCACCGCCCGCTGGCGCCGGTCGCTCATGAGCACCAAGAAGCATCTCGTTCGCGTCACCATCATGAACGAGGAATACTCGATCCGCAGCGACGCCACGCCCGAGCACACGCGCGCCGTTGCCTCGTATCTCGACGCCGCCATTCGTCGCGTGCTCGATTCGGGCACGGTCGTCGAGTCGAATCGGGCGGCGATCCTCGCGGCGCTTCACGTCACGGGCGAACTGTTCGAGGCGCGCGAAGGCAGCGACATGACCGAGCGGCTCCGGTCGCTGAGCGCCGAAGTCCGCCGCCTCCTTCCCCCCACGAAACGGGGCGAACCGCTGGCCTGATCGCGTTTGCGCTGCGCGCAAAATTGCTCTGGCGCGCTCGCGCACCTTCGGTTGAGCTGCGCGCAAAGTTGCTATGGCGCGCTCGCTCACCGTTTGGTTGCCATTTGCTCCGGCCGGGCATACTTTAGCGGGGACTAGCCAGGCGGGTCCGCAGGCGCATCGCGCCGTGGCACCTCTCGTCGGAGGCCCTACGTCGGCATTCCGATCGGAGTGAAACAGCCGCGCGATCGTTTCGGATTTCGAGCACTTCCTCCCGTCTCTGCGGTTCGCGCCGCAGTGGAGCATATATCCATATGAACGAGTACGCGCTGCTAGCCGCGCTTGGCGTTGCAATTCTCGCCTTGCCGGCTTTGTTCGTTTGGGGACGTCGATCCGGGATCGGGAGCGAATTCAAGCGGCAGTTGGCCGCCAAGGCGACCGCCGAGGAAACCGGTAAACGGATCATTTCGGAAACCGAACGCGAGGCCGAAAACCTTCGCAAGAGCGCGGTGGTCGCCGGAAAGGAAGAGCTGATCACGCTCCGGGAGTCCTTCGAAGGGGAGATCCGCGGACGCCGGACGGAAGTCGAGAAGGAGGAGCGGCGAATCACCGAGCGGGAAAGCACGCTCGACCGCAAGCTCGACATCCTCGACCAGCGTGACAAGGAACTGAGTCGGCGCGCCAGCGAGTTCGGCCGGCGCGAAAAGACCGTCGCGGACCGTGAGCAGGAACTGCAGACGCTCGTCGCGGAGGAGCGTCAGCGGCTCGAGCAACTGGCGGGCATGTCCGCGCACGATGCGAAGGCGGAGTTGATGCGCCGCCTGGAGGAGGAAGCGCACGCGGACGCCGCCAACAAGCTGCGGGAGATTCGCGAAAAGGCGCGACGCGATGCGGAGCGCGAGGCAAAGAAGATCGTGGCGCTGGCCATCCAGCGCATCGCCGCCGAGCACACCGCCGAGTCGACCGTGTCCGCTGTCTCGCTGCCGAGCGACGAGATGAAGGGGCGCATCATCGGACGCGAGGGCCGGAACATTCGCGCGTTCGAGCTCGCGACCGGTGTGGACGTGATCATCGATGACACACCGGACACCGTTGTGGTGTCCTGCTTCGATCCCATTCGCCGGGAGATCGCGCGCCTCGCCCTGGAGAAGCTAGTGTCGGACGGACGCATCCATCCCGGCCGCATCGAGGAAGTCGTCAGCAAATCCCGGCGCGAAATCGATCAGAGGATCATCGAGCTCGGGGAAACGTCGGCGTACGAGGTAGGGATTCACGGATTGCACCCCGAGATCCTCAAGCTCGTGGGGCGCATGCATTGGCGTACCAGCTACGGGCAGAACATCCTCCAGCATTCCAAGGAGGTGGCATGGCTGGCCGGCATCATGGCCAGCGAGCTCGGGCTGGACGCCGTGATGGCCAAGCGCGGCGCACTGCTGCACGACATCGGCAAGGTGCTGACGCACGAGCATGAAGGAACCCATGTGCAGCTCGGCGTGGAGGTTGGCACGAAGTACGGCGAGCATCCCCTCATCGTGAACTGCATCGCGGCGCACCATGACGACGTGCCGCACGAGAGCGAGATCTCCGTCCTCGTGCAGGCGGCGGACGCGATATCCGGGTCGCGCCCCGGCGCCCGTCGCGAGGCGTTCGAGACGTACGTGAAGCGCCTGGAAGGTCTCGAGAAGATTGCCTCGAGCTACAAGGGAGTGGAGCGGGTGTTTGCGATCCAGGCGGGCCGCGAGGTCCGCGTCATCGTCACACCGGAGGACGTCGACGACGCGAGGATGGGAACACTGACGGAGGAAATTGCGCGCCGCATCGAAGCGGAACTCCAGTACCCGGGACAGATCAAGGTCGTCGCGATTCGCGAAACGCGGGCGGTGGACTTTGCCCGCTGACGCGCTGTCCCGTCGCCCTGCCGCGGACGTCGCAGCGATCGTGATCGACGGCAGGGAGGTGGCGCGCCGCGTGCGCGACCGCGTCGCGGAGGGCGTCATCGCCCTGAAGGCGCGTGGTGTCACGCCGGGCCTCACCGTCGTGCTCGTGGGCGATGACCCCGCGAGCGCCGTCTACGTCGCCGCGAAGGGCAGGGCGTGCGACGAGGCCGGCATGAAGAGCGCCACGATCCGGATGCCCGCTACCACCACGCAGCCCGAACTCGTTGCCGTGGTGGACCGATTGAACCGCGATCCCGCGGTGCACGGAATCCTCGTGCAGATGCCGCTCCCGAAGCAGATCGATGCCGATGCGGTGCTGCGGCAACTCGATCCGGCCAAGGACGTGGACGGATTCCATCCGATCAACGTCGGCCGCCTGTTCATCGGCGATCCGGACGCGCTGGCGCCATGCACGCCCGCCGGCGTCATGGTGCTGCTGCGCGAGTACGGTGTGACCACGGCAGGCGCGCATTGCGTGGTGATCGGTCGCAGCATGATCGTCGGCAAGCCCATGGCGGCGCTACTGGTGCAACCTGGCTCGGACGCGACGGTGACCATCTGCCACAGCCGCACCCGCGACCTCGCCGAGCACACGCGCCGCGCAGACATCATTATCGCCGCGGTGGGCCGCCCCGAGATGCTGACGGGCGACATGGTCAAGCCGGGTGCGGTGGTCATCGATGTCGGCATCAACCGTGTCGATGATCCGTCACAACCCAGGGGATATCGCCTGGTTGGCGACGTGGAGTTCGAATCGGTGCGAGCGGTGGCGTCCCACATCACGCCCGTGCCCGGCGGCGTTGGCGCGATGACCATCGCGATGCTCATGGACAACACGCTGCGCGCCGCCGCGCGCATCACCGACCACGGCCGCGCATGACACCGTCGCCGCAATACGGGATCCCGCTGTCGGCGCGGGAGAATGCCGCACCCGGGGAAGATCCCACCACGGCGATCGCGGTGTCGGCACTCACCAGCACCGCGCGCGAGATCCTCGAAGGCGCATTCCCGCCCATCTGGGTGCGCGGGGAGGTGACGGGGTTCAAGGCGCACCGGAACGGTCACTGGTATTTCACCCTCCGCGACCGGATGGCGCAAATTCGCAGTGTCGTGTGGTCGAAGGACACCCGCGGCATTCCCGCGCCGCCGGACGAAGGCATGCAGATCGCCGCGTTCGGGAACCTCAGCGTCTATCCCGCGAAGGGCGAGATGCAGTTCGTGGTCCGGCGCATGGAGGCCGAAGGCGACGGGTTGTGGCGCAAGGCGCTCGAGCGCACGCGCGCCCGCCTCGACGCGGACGGACTCCTGGCGGTCGAGCGCAAGCGGCCGTTGCCGCGGTACCCCCGCCGCGTGGCGGTGGTGACAAGTCCGGATGGCGCCGCGCTCCGTGACATCGTGGCCGTTGTGCGGCGCCGGGCCCCGATGGTGGAAATCGTGATCGTCGCCGCGGCCGTGCAGGGGGACAACGCCACCGTCGAGCTCTGCGCCGCGATCGAACGCGTAGGGCGGTGGCGGCAGGCAGAGGTGGTGATCGTGGCCAGGGGGGGTGGGTCGCGCGAGGATCTCTGGGCGTTCAATGACGAGCGATTCGCGCGCGCCATCGCGGCGTGTCCCCTCCCGGTCATTTCGGGCGTGGGTCACGAGGTCGACGTCACCATCTGCGACCTGGTGGCGGATGTCAGGGCCGCCACTCCATCTGCCGCCGCGGAGGCCGTGGTGCGCGATCACGCCGAGTTGGCCCTCGAGCTCCGCACCGGCGGTCAACGGATGTCGCGGGCGCTCACGAAACGCGTGGATCGCGCCAGGTCCGAGTTGCAGTGGCATGCGTCCGCGCTGCGGAACCGGCTCGCGCGCGCCACGGAGCGGCGGCACGCGCGGCTCTCCGAGCTGGGCGCGCGGTTGCACGCGCTCAGTCCTCTCGCGACACTGAGCCGGGGTTACGCCGTGGCTCGGGCCGGGGACGGACGCGCGCTCACGTCGATCGCATCGTTCAGGCGTGACATGGCGTTCTCACTTGTGCTGCGCGACGGAACGCTCGCGGCGCGCGTCACGGACGTGCCGGAGGGGGGGGGGGGG
>JBBDYA010000044.1:27570-35820 GCA_040902005.1 Gemmatimonadaceae bacterium
AACGTGAGCTTCGAGAAGCGACTGAAGCGCCTCGAAGACATCGTGCAGGAGCTCGAATCCGACGAGCTCGAACTCGAGAAGGCACTTGCGCTGTTCGAAGAGGGGGTCGCGTGTCTGCGCTCGGCCACGGAGGACCTCGGCAAGGTGGAGGCACGAGTGCAGCGCCTCGTGGAGCGCGTCGATGGGTCGTTCGAGGTCAGCGACCTTCGTGAGTGATCCCGTCGAAGCCACGCTGGCGCGCTGGCGACAGGACATCGACGACCGGCTGACGCGCATAGCCGCCGCCGCTCCCGACCTGCCGGAATGGCTGCGCGAGCCCGTGCACTACAGTCTCACGGGCGAGGGCAAGCGCCTGCGCGGCCTGCTGGTCATGGCCGCGTACGATGCCATGCACGGCCGTCGCGACGCCTCCGGGCTTGCCGCCGGCATCGAGGTCATTCACGCGTACTCGCTGGTACACGACGACCTGCCGTGCATGGACAACGACTCGATGCGCCGCGGACGCCCCACCACGCACCGCGCGTTCGATGTGGCTACCGCCACGGTCGCCGGAGTCACCATGGTCCCGCTCGCGGTGGAGCAGGTACTGGACGCGGCCGCGGAACTTGCGCTCGATGACGCGACCGCGCGGCGGATGGTCGGAGTGCTCATGCACGCCTCCGGCGCCGGCGGGATGGTGGGCGGGCAGCTCATGGATCTCGAGGGAGAGCGCCGCGCGCTCGCCCTGGGCGAACTGGAGGCCATGCATCGAGCCAAGACCGGCGCCCTGATCGCGGCCGCGGTGGCTCTCGGTGGCATGGCCGCTGGCGCCGACGACCGCGCCCTGGCGGCGCTCACCGCCGCCGGCCACGCGCTCGGACTCGCGTTTCAGATTGCGGACGACGTACTCGACGCTACGGAATCGTCCGAAGCGCTCGGGAAGACCGCCGGCAACGACGCCGTCCACGCCAAGAGCACCTACGCGTCAGTGCTCGGCGTCGCCGCGGCGCGGCGCCGCGTCGAGACCCTCGTGGCGGACGCCATGGCCCATCTGGAGTCCGCTACCCTCAAGACCCCACCTTTGGAACGGCTGGCACATTTCGTCGCCGCCCGTCGGTCATAGTATTAGGGACCTATGTCTTTGCTGAATCAGATCAACCTGCCGGCCGACCTCCGCCAGCTTCCGCCCGACCAGCTCCAGCCGCTGGCCGACGAGATTCGCGCGCGACTCGTGGATGTCTGCTCGCGTACGGGCGGCCACATCGGTGCCGGACTTGGCGTGGTGGAGCTGACGGTCGCGTTGCACTATGCCTTCGAGACACCCCGCGACCAACTGGTGTGGGATGTGGGACATCAGGGCTACCCGCACAAGCTGCTGACGGGTCGCAACACCCGCCTCGAGACGTTGCGCCAGGAGGAGGGCGTGTCGGGCTTCCTCAAGCGCAGCGAAAGTGAGTACGACGCATTCGGCGCCGGTCACGCGGCCACCGCGATTTCCGCCGCCCTCGGCATTGCCGTGGGCCGCGACCTCCAGGGCGACCAGTACAAGGTGGTCGCGATCCTTGGCGATGGCGCACTCACCTCGGGACTCGCCTACGAGGGGCTGAACAACGCGGGGCACTCCGATCGCGACATGATCGTGGTGCTCAACGACAACGAGATGTCCATCGCGCCGAACGTCGGCGCGATGTCAAAGTATCTCACCTCCATCCAGCGCAACCCGCTCTACAATCGCGTACGCGACAAGATCGGGGCGCTCGCGGACAACGCGCCGGGCCCGCTGTCGACCATGGGCGCGATCGTTCGCAAGTGGGAGGAGAGCGTCAAGGCGTTCCTGACGCCGGGCGTGCTCTTCGAAGAGCTGGGGTTTCGCTATTTCGGTCCCATCGATGGCCACGACATCGGCTCGATGGTGGCCACCTTCAAGGCCATCGGCGAGATGAAGGGGCCGAGACTGGTCCACGTCATCACGCAGAAGGGAAAGGGTTTTCCGGCCGGCGAGCATTCCACCGGGGAGAAGTGGCACGCGCTGCCGCCGGGGTACGAGCCGGCCACGGGCAAGCCCGCCAAGTCGACGGCGGCGAAGCTTGGCTACACCAAGGCGTTCGGCAAGGGACTGGCCGAGCTGGCAACGGAAGACCGGCGGGTCGTCACCATTACGGCGGCGATGCCCAGTGGCACCGGCACCGACGTGGTAGCGCGCGCGCATCCGGATCGCTTCTTCGACGTGGGGATCGCCGAGGGACACGCGGTGACGTTTGCCGCCGGGCTCGCGACGCGGGACCTGCGGCCGGTGGTGGTCATCTATTCGACGTTTCTCCAGCGGGCGTACGACAACATCGTCCACGACGTCGCGATTCAGTCGCTGCCGGTGACCTTCTGCCTGGACCGGGCGGGTCTCGTCGGCGAGGACGGTGAAACGCACATGGGGCTGTACGACATCGCGTATCTCCTGGCCGTACCGAACTTCACCGTCACCGCGCCGCGCGATTCCACGGAGTTGCTCGGACTGCTGCGGTCCGCCGTGGCGCACCAGGCAGGGCCGTGGTCCATCCGGTATCCGCGCGACGCGTCTCCCGACGAGCCGCCGCCCATCGGGCAGATCGCTCCCGTGCCGTATGGCACGTGGGACGTCCCGCGCAGGGGGGGGGGGCATGACGTGGCGATTCTCGCCGTGGGAACCATGGTCGAACAATCCCTGGCCGCCGCCGATCTTCTCGCGCGCGACGGGCTGGATATCACCGTCGTGAACTGCCGCTTCCTCAAGCCTTACGACGAGGTGACCCTGGCCGCCGTGCTTGCCGGTCACAAGCGCGTACTCGTGGTGGAGGAGGGCACGGTCGTCAACGGCTTCGGGGCGTACATGTCCGCGGTGATCGAACGGCATGATGAGAGTGTGCGCGTGCACACGCATGGCGTGCCGGACCGGATCGTCTATGCGGCCTCACGCGCGCGGCAACTGGAGCTCTGCGGGCTCACGCCTGACGGAATCGCGCGTCGCGTGCGCGCCATGCTGGAGACCGAGGCGCTCGCCGGGTGAAGTCCGAGTCGCGCGCCATACGACTCGGCGTCGTGGGGCACTCGGAATACGCCGAGTTGCCCGCCGCGCTCCAGGCGCTGCGCGAGCTCGCCCCGGGGCTGGGCATCTCGCTCCTGGTGGAACCCGGGCTGCCGTCAGCGCCGGGCGACCAGGTGCTCCACGACATCGGGCAGGTGGACGCGTTGCTGACGCTCGGCGGGGATGGAACGCTCCTGCGTGGCGCCCGGATGCTGGAGGGACACGAGGTACCCGTCCTCGGGGTGAACATGGGCCGCCTCGGCTTCCTCACTTGCTGCCCGGCGGATCAGCTCGCGCATTCGCTGATGCGGTTTGCCCGCGGGGACTACATGGTCGAGTCCCGGATGCAGCTGCGAGCCGCGATGCTCGGCTCGGACCGACGCGAGCGCGAGAGCTGGCTCGCGCTGAACGACGTGGCGGTGCACAAGGGCGGATTTGCCCGCGTGGTACCGCTTCGCGTCATGGTGGACAACGAGCTGATCGCCTCGTATGCCGCCGATGGCGTGGTGATCGCCACGCCCACGGGGTCCACGGCCTACAGCCTGTCAGCCGGCGGCCCGGTCGTCGTCCCCACGCTGGAGACGATCATCGTCACGCCGGTTTCGCCCCACACGCTGGGCATCCGTCCGGTGGTGGTTCCCGCCACGTCGCACGTGACCGTGCAATCAGATGATGTGCCTGAGGAGCTTATGATCACGGTGGACGGGCAGGTTGGCACCACATTCGGGGCGGGAGAAACCCTGAGCGTGAGTCGTGCGCCAACCGTCATCAAGATCGTGCGCTTCGCCGGATCGAGCTTCTTCGGCACACTGGGACAGAAGCTGGGGTGGGGCGGCATTCCCGACCGGGACTGACGGCGGAATGCTGACCGAGCTGCGCATCAGGAACTTTGCGATCATCGAATCGCTCACCCTGCCACTCGGCGCGGGATTCAATGTGCTGAGCGGAGAAACGGGGGCCGGCAAGTCCATCATCGTCGGCGCGCTCGGGCTCCTGCTCGGAGAGCGAGGCACGTCGGACGTGGTGCGCACCGGCGCCGAACGCGCGACGGTCGAAGGGGTGTTTGACCCCGGCGGCAACGCCGAGTTGCTCGACGCGCTCGATCATCGCGGCATCGAGGTCGAGGACGGATTGGTTGTCCTCAAGCGTGAAGTCACCGCGGCCGGTCGCAGCCGCGCCTGGGTGAATGGCTCCACGGTGACGGCGGCCGTGCTCGCGGACGTGGGGCGGGCCCTGATCGACCTCCATGGCCAGCACGAAGCCCAGTCCCTGATGGACTCGGACTCCCAGCGCGCCGTGCTCGATGCATTCGCCGGGGCCCAGGCCGAGTCGGCCGCCGTTCGCGCGCAGCACGGCCAGCTGGCCGCGGTTCGGCGCGAGATCGCATCGCTCATCACCCGGCGAAAGGACGCGGAGAAACGCGCCGACTATCTGCGGCATGTCTCGCGGGAGATCGGCGAGGCGAAACTCGTGGACGGAGAGGACGCCCGACTGGAGGAGGAGGCGCATCGTCTCGAGAACGCCGCCGAGATTCGCGGCTCCACGCAGGCGCTGACGGCGCTGCTCGAGGATGAAGAGGATGGGTTGCTGGGGCGGTTGTCCAGCGCGGGCAGGTTGCTCCAGCAGATTCAGCGCTTCGATCCGACGCTGTCGCGCCTCCAGGAGACGTACGACGCCGGGTTCTATTCCATCGAGTCGCTGGCACGCGACGTGTCGGAGTATGCCGCGAATGTGGACCTCGACCCCGCGCGCCTCGAGGAAGTGCGTCGTCGCAGGGACCTCCTCTTCCGTCTGACCAAGAAGTATGGTCCCTCACTCGCGGACGTCGTCCGAACAGGGGCAGAGGCCACGCGCGAGCTGGACCTGTTGGACACGGCGGGGCTCGACATGCGCGAGCTCGAGGCGCGTGAGCACGCGGCGGCAAACGATCTGGCGACGAGCGCGAGGGCGCTGACCGACAAGCGCCGGAGCGCCGCCAAACGACTGGCGCTGTCCGTGGATCAGATCCTGCCTGAGATCGGCATGGCGGACGGCAGGTTCTTCGTGGAGCTTACGGCGCTGGACGCGGTGGCGGTCACCGGCGCCGAGGAGGTCGAATTTCGCGTGGCGCTGAACGTGGGACACGACATGCGGCCGCTGGCGCGTGTTGCATCGGGAGGCGAACTGTCGCGCGTGATGCTCGCGCTCAAGACCATCCTCGCCCGCCTGGATCGTGTGCCGACGCTCGTGTTCGATGAGGTAGACGCGGGCATCGGCGGGAAGGTTGGCCAGCAGGTGGGAGACATGCTGCGTCGAGTGGCGTCGTCCCACCAGGTGTTCGCGATCACGCATCTTCCACAGATCGCGTCGCGCGGGCACAGGCACATCGTGGTCACCAAGGGAGCCCGCGAGGGCGTCACCACCGCGGATGTCACGACGCTCGAGGGCGCGGATCGGGTGAACGAAATCGCTCGCATGCTTGGCGGCGATCCCGAGAGCGCGACGAGCCGGGCACACGCCGCGGAACTGCTGGCCGAGGCAGGGAAGGGTCCCGGTCAGCGCGGGCCTCGAAAATAGATCCGCAGCTCGATCTGGTCCCGAAAGTACTTCGGCTGTCCCGGTTCCCCCCCAATCGCCTCCAGGTGCGTGAACCGCATTTCCATCGGGAGTGGGCCTCCGCCGCGACGGAAGGTGGAGAGTGTGGAAAGCGTGACGCCACCCCCGACGAACTGCATTGCCCCCGCGAGGTCACCGTCGCGGTGCGTGTAGGCCGCGTGCACGGAGAGCGGCTCGGAGAGATGCCACCGCGGCGCGAGGTGCACAGAGAACGCGTGGCGATCGCCGCGCGTCGCGCCGTCCTCCGCCTGCGTGACCTGGAAGGCGCCGGTGGTCAGCAGCCCCGCGCGTGCGAATCGCAGATCGGCCACGGCGCGAATGTCTGTGGTCACGCCTCCCGACCCGAGTGAGAGATCCATCAATTCGCTCGGCGACTGGCGCGACCCCGTGGGCAGCCGAATGCCTGTCGCTAGCAGCACCTGGGCGCCGGCCCGCCGCTCTCTCGTCGCCGGCCGGTCCAGCAGCAATGCCCTGACCCCGAACTCCACATCGCCGAATCCCACGCGTTCCTGCATGGTCAGCGAGTCGCGCCCCAGCTGTCCGTGAAGGTACTCCTGAATCTGCGCCGTGCCCGCCGGGCCCCCCGCGCCGGCCGGCACGGCGCTGATCAGGTCCACGCCCGAGGCAAGAAGGTCGCGATAGCTCGAGTTGAAGTCCGAGACGCGCAACGCGATCGCGGCCTGAGCCGCGCTCTGTGCAACTGGCACGAATGGCTGTCCGTTCGCATCCACGCCGCCATAGAGCGACTCGACGTCCAGCGCAAACGCCTGGGACGACAAAAGCAGCGCCTGTGCCTCCGGCTCCCGCGCCAGCAACTCGGGGCAGCCCGGGCTCGCGGTACTGGCGGTGCAGAACGTGAGGCGAGCCTGCAGCTGCGCGGCGGCGTCCGCGAACTGCGCCTGCACGGCGAGATTGGCCTGCCGGGCCGCTGCACTGCTCCCATGGAGATTCGCGCCCACGTTCGCACCGGCGCTGTCGAGCTGAAAGTGGGCCGCGATCCGTGTTCGCACGACCGGAATGGTCACGCCGACCGTGAGCCGGTTGGTCAGGCCGTACTCGAACCCGATCGGCAGCACCTCCTGGCGTCCCATCGCGCCCAACCGTGAGCGGCCCAGCGACATCGTGAACGGAGACGCCGAAACGGATTGCACGAGCGTCTGGATGGGAGCGAGTGTCGGCAACTGCACCGGCCCCAGCGAGTCAGCGGTGAATGGCGCGCCAAGCGGTTCGATGCCGTCCGACGTGAAGCGCGAGTCGTAGCGCGTCCACGCGGTGATCGCTCGAAGGCGGAACAGGCCGCGCGGGACGACCGTCGCATCCTCGAGATGACCGAGACCCGCCTGGGCGTGAGCCGGTGCGGTCGCGAAGACGCACACCGCGAGCAGCGTCGCCGCGATCGCGCGCGGCCCGCGCTCACGCATTGTTGACGATCATGGGTGCCTTGGTCATTGTTCGCGTCACGCCTCTAACATAATTGCGCTGATCGTGACGTTGCGTCCGCCGCCGCGTGTGCCGTGGCAGGTCACGGGGAACCATTGGCTCTCGCTCCCCTGTATCCACCCCGCTGACGGCGCCGTGTTCGCCGTCGGCTTTCTGCATCGTGGCACCCGGTCGGCCATCGAGTTCGCGGGCGCGCCGGGCTTCGTGGAGGGGGAGGGGCCACCGCTGCTCCGCCCCAGACTCCGGATCGGTACCCGGGAGCACGCGTTCGCCGAGGCGCCCATGGTATGGGAGCGTGCGCTTGCCTGGTTGCCCACCTTCACCTGGTCGCTCGGCGACATCACGGTCCGCGGGACGATCTTCGCCCCGTTCGGAAGGGACTCCGACGTCGCGGGCGCGGTGTACGCCCTCTCGGTGGAGAACCGCGGCGACGCGGACGCGGAGGTCGTGTTCGGCGTTGAAGGAACGCTGGGGCACCGGCAACTGCGCGTGCGGACGCCGCGCGCCTTCGAGGACACCCACGAGGTGCGCGAGGTGGAGGGGGACGTGATCCTTGCCGGCAGCGCCGCCGCCGGTGTGGTCGCCATCGCGATCGGTGCCGATGAAGCGACGCGCGTCCAGGTCACCGGTGGTGACGCGCCGACGTACCGCCTCGAGCGCACGATCACCGCGCCGGCGGGCGGACGCGCGCAACTCGCATTCTACCTGGCCGCCGGGCCCGAGCCCGACGGCGCGCGCGCGTCAATGGCGGTGCTCCGCCGTCGCGGATGGAAGGACCTGTTGCGCGACACGCGGGACGCGCTGCGTTCCCTCGAGCAGACCACCGGTCATGACACGCTCGACCGCCTGATCAACCGGAACCTGCTCTTCGCGTACTTCTACGGCGTGGGCAGGGCACTGGACGACGCCCACTACTACCTGGTGCGCAGCCGGGCGCCCTGGCATGGTCGGGGGGTGACGGTGCGGGACTGGGAGGCCCTGATGTGGACCCTGCCCGCGGTGCAACTGTCCGATGCACCGCTCGCGCGGGAACTGCTGCTGCGCGTGTGCGAACTGCACGGCTACGCGCCCGGGCGGGGCGTGCACTACTTCGACGGGACGATGTTCGCGCCGGGATTCTGCCTCGAGGGCGCGGGCGCATACGCGCTCGCCGTGGACCGGTACATCCGCGACACGAG
>JBBDYA010000044.1:35830-36555 GCA_040902005.1 Gemmatimonadaceae bacterium
GACCATATCGTGGAGGAACCGATCATCGCGGACACGCTCTATTTGTCCGCGGACGACATCGGCGCGCGCCGTGACCGGAACGTGCCGCTGTATTCCACGGAAGTGGTCCCCGGGGGTGAGCCGGCACCGCATCCGTTCACGCTACACGGCAATGCCGTCGTGGCGCAGGCGCTGGACGTGCTGCGCCGCACGCTCGACGAGGAAACGTCGCGCGGTGTCGAGGATCCAGACGCGGTGCGCGCCGCGCTCAAGCGCCACTTTGCGGCCGAACACGAGGGAAAGAACGTCTTCGCGTCGGCGACCGACCTCGCCGGCCACTACAGCTTTGCGGACGATGCCGTGGGATCGGCGCTCTGGTTGCCGCTGTACGACGCGATCGAGCGGCACGATTCCACCTACCGGCGCACCGTGAAGAGTGTCTCGCCCCCCACGGAGCTGGCGCGGGAGTGCGCTCGGCTGCTGGGGCCTGATTCGTCGCTCGTGCTGCAATGGTTTCGGCGGGCCAGCCTGGACGGCGGGTACGCCGCCGAGATCGTGGATGCGGAGGGCAACGCGAGGTTCAATGGCGGCGACGCGTCGCTGTCAGGCCTGCTGGCGTGGACGGCGTGGTACGCTGTGCACGCGCTCGGAGAACGCCCGTAATACGCTTGTTCACCCCTCTGGCGGCGGGTATATTTCGGCCCGCGCGGGAATAGCTCAGTTGGTAGAGCACAACCTTGCCAAGG
>JBBDYA010000045.1:0-90746 GCA_040902005.1 Gemmatimonadaceae bacterium
AGCTGATCCACTTCCACCTCGGCTCGCAGATCACCGACATCCGCTTCATCAAGAAGGGACTCCAGGAGATCACGCGCTTCTACGTCGAGTTGCGGCAGATGGGACTCGACATCACCCATCTCGACGTCGGAGGCGGACTGGGCGTGGACTATGACGGCACCAACTCCGAGTCCGACTCGAGCGTGAACTACTCGCTCCAGGAATACGCCAACGACATCGTGTACACGATCGCCGAGGCGTGCAAGGAGCACGAGCTGGCCATGCCGCACCTCATCAGCGAGTCGGGACGCGCGCTGACCGCGCACCACGCGCTGCTGCTGCTGAAGGTGATCGACGTCGACTCGCACGAGGTGCGCGCGCTGCCCGAGCTTACCGACGACGACCATGCGCTGTTGCACGAGATGGCCGCGGACCACAAGGACGCCTCGCGCAAGAACCTCGCGCGGCGCCGCATCCGCGAGATCTACCACGACCTGACGTTCGACAAGGAGCGCGCGCAGGAACTGTTCAACACGGGGGTTCTCTCGCTCCGCGGCCGCGCGATCGCGGAACGCATCTATTTCGCCACGCTGAACGTCATCGCCCGGCAGATGCAGCGGCACCCGGACGACTTCGAGGATACCATCAAGGATCTCGACGCGTCGCTCGTGGACCGGTACTTCTGCAACTTCTCGGTGTTCCAGTCGCTGCCAGACAGCTGGGCGATCGATCAGCTCTTTCCCATCATGCCGATCCACCGGCTGGGCGAGCAGCCCACGCGCCGCGCCACCATCCAGGACGTGACCTGCGACTCCGACGGGAAGATCGACCGGTTCGTTGGCGAGAAGAACGGTGCAGCCCACCTGGAGGTCCACGAGCCGCGTGACGGCGAGGCGTACATGCTGGGCGTGTTTCTCACCGGGGCGTATCAGGAGATTCTCGGCGACCTGCACAACCTGTTCGGCGACACGAACGCGGTGCACATCCGCCTCGGGTCGAGCGGGTATGCGGTCACCGATCTGGTGCATGGTGACACCGTGACGGAGGTGCTGAACTACGTGCAGTTCCGGGCGGCGGATCTCCTGCAGGTATTCCGGCGAAAGGTGGGCACCGCCAAGCATCTCGACCGGCAGGAGGCCAACACCTTCATCGCCGATTACGTGGCCGGACTGGAAGGCTACACCTATCTCGAAGGTGAGGCGGCGCAGTGACCACGTTCTTCGCGCTGCAGGCGGCCGTGCCGCTGGAGGAGGGCCACGCCGTCGCGAACGTCCTGATAATGCTGGTCGCCATCTTCGTGATGACGAAGGGCGGCGGGGACCTCGCGCAGCGCATCGGACAGCCGGCCGTCCTTGGAGAACTCGTCGCCGGCGTTCTGCTCGGGGGCTCGGTGCTCGGACTGGTGGACCCCGCCAATCCGGTGATCGCCGCGATGGCGGAGATCGGCGTGATCGTGCTGCTCTTCTCGATCGGCCTGGAAACCTCGCTGAAATCCCTCTTGAAGGTCGGGCGCACGGCCGGGATGGTCGCCGTCGCCGGCGTCGTCGTGCCGTTTACGCTCGGCTACTACCTCGCCCTCTGGCTGGGACTTGCCGTCGTGCCGGCGCTCGTCTGCGGCGCGGCGCTGTGCGCGACCTCGGTTGGAATTTCCGCGCGCGTTCTCTCCGAGCTTGGCTGGCTGGATTCCGTCGAGGGCAAGGTGGTCCTCGGCGCGGCCGTCATCGACGACATCATCGGCCTGATCATTCTGGCCGTGGTGGCCTCGCTCGTGTCGGGCGACACGCCGACGATCGCCTCGGTGGGACGGATCGCCGGCGTCGCCATCGCATTCGTCGCGGTGGCGGTGATCGCCGGCTCATTCGTCGCGCGTCCGCTGTTCCGGATCGTGGAGCGCGTGCGGGTCGCCGGCGCGCTGGGCATCTCGGCGCTCGCCTTCGCGTTCCTGCTCGCCTGGCTCGCCGATCTCAGCGGGTCCGCGATGATCATCGGCGCGTTCGCCGCGGGCGTGGTGCTGAACGCCATCCCGCAGCGCCACGACATCGAGGTGGCCACCACCGGCATCGGCCACTTCTTCGTTCCGATCTTCTTCGCGTCCGTGGGCGCTGCCGTGGACCTCGGCGCGCTCATGAACGCGCACGCGCTCACGGTGGGTGGCGCGTTGATCGTGGCCGGCGTGATCGGCAAGGTGGCTGCCGGCTATGCCCCGTGGTGGTTCACGGGCAGGAAGTTGCTGGTGGGGGTCGCCATGGTGCCGCGCGGAGAAGTGGGGCTGATCTTCGCGCAGATGGGGTTGGCCGCCGGGGCGATCAACGCAGGCGAATTCGGCGCGCTGATGTTGATGGTGCTCGTGACGACGTTCGTCACGCCGCCGGCCCTCGCGTATCTGTCACGTGGACGTCCCGCCAGCGGCCCTCAGGACCCGCCCGGCGCGGGGGGCATCGACGACCTCGTGGCCGGATCGGCGACGAGGGACGATCAGTAGGCCGGCTGGCCGCTCGATCCCCCAGGTGGTCCCGGTCGGTCGCCGGGACTTGCATACGCCAGTTCCCTAGAGCCGTTTCTCCACGGCCGTCCAGTTCACCACGTTCCACCATGCCTTGATGTAATCGGGGCGGCGGTTCTGATAGTTCAGGTAGTACGCGTGCTCCCACACATCGAGCCCGAGCAGCACCGACTTGGCCGGCTTGCCGTCCATGAGCGGGTTGTCCTGGTTCGGCGAGCTCGTGATGGAGAGCTTGGCGCCGTCGCGCATGAGCCACACCCATCCGGATCCGAATCGCGCCGCGCCCGCGGCGGCGAACTGCTCCTTGAACTTCTCGAAATCGCCGAACGACTGGGTGATTGCGCCGGCCAGCTGGCCGCTGGGCGCCGCGCCACCAGGACTCATGAGCTCCCAGAACAGCGTGTGATTCCAGTGTCCGCCGCCGTTGTTGCGCACCGCGGTGCGGACCGCCTCCGGCACTGAGTCCAGCCCGCCCAGCAGCGCGTCCAGCGACTTGCCCTGCAGCTCCGGCGCCTTGTCGAGCGCCGTATTCAGGTTGGTGACGTACGCCTGATGGTGCTTGCCGTGGTGAATCTCCATCGTGCGCGCATCGATGTGTGGCTCGAGCGCGTTGGAGGGATATGGCAGCGGTGGTAGTGTGAAGGCCATACCGAATCCTCGGGCTGGGGTTCTGACAGGTGCCTGTCGGTGCCGGGGAATGTAGCGACCGCGATTGTGCGGGACGACGAGCGCTGGAGACCACGCGCGTGGCGCGATGCAGACGCCCGCATCCCGGCCGCGCCCGCCACGATCGGGAGATCGTGAGATAAAATGCACCCGATCGGCATGAATCGCGCAAGCCGGGTCCGGGACGACGATCGTAGTGTCGCAACCACCCGTGACGGAGCGATGGCGGAAACGAGTCCCGGAGACAGCCAGGAGGCGCGCCGCGCGCCGCGGACCCCGGGGGGACGCCCGGCCCGCCGGCACGGGCTGTCCGCACGTGGCGAGCGCCGGCTCGATGCCGCGGGGCTGGTGCTGTTCGTGGTGTTCGCGAGCGCCTGGGCGTGGTCCATCCACTACGCCAATACCGCGGAGCGGCGCGGGGAACCCATCGCCCGGCCGTCGTCCATGCTGAGTGCGGCGCTGACGGGTCGCGACGTCCGGGCCACCGCGTATCTGACCGACGCCGCGCTCGAGGCGTTTGCGTCCACGGCGCGCGGGGCGAGCGGAAAGCTCCAGGTGCAGACCGTGCTCCCGGGCGACACACTCCGGGCCGACTCCGTGCCGGGCGATGCCCGCGTCGTCTACCGCTCGCACGGGGCCGCGGCGACCGAGCCGGAAGCGCGGCCGGCAGTGCCCGGCATTCGCGCCGTCGCGGTGGCGATCGGCAACGCCATCAAGCCGGTGTCGAACCTCAACCTGATTACGCTCCACCCGTTCAGCGCCAAGCGGCAGGGGCGCATCGGCCAGTACCTGATCGGAAGCTGGCCCGGCGAGCGCGGGGCGAGCGGCCCGAGCCAGGCACCGCCCGAACGATATGCCAACCCGCGCGGCTTCATTCAGGTGATGCGGGAGAATCAGGACACGCGCGTCTCCGAACACTTCCGCCTGCGGGACTTTCTCACGAAAGGACAGCCGGACGTCTGGCCGAAGTATCTCGTGCTCGAGATGCGGCTGGTCGACAAGCTCGAGCTGGTGCTCAGCGACCTCGCCGCGCGCGGCATCGCGGTGGACGCGCCGGTCGTGATGAGCGGCTTTCGCACACCCTCCTACAACGTGGGCGGAGGAAATACGGAAGGGCGAGCCGACCTCAGCCGGCACATGTACGGCGACGCAGCCGATCTCTTCCTGGATAGCGACCGCAACGGGACCCTGGACGACCTCAACGGTGACGGACGGGTCGACACACGCGATGTCCGAGTGATTCTGGACGCGGTGGACCGCGTTGAGCGCTCCCATCCCACACTCGTTGGGGGGGCAGGCGTGTACGGCGCGTGCTGCGGGCACGGACCTTTCATTCATATCGACACGCGAGGCTATCGCGCGCGCTGGTGACATCCGAGGAGGGTTGACGTGGACCAACGACGGGGAACCGACCTGGTCGGTGACGTGCGAACCAAGAAGGGAGAGGAGGCGCTCGAAGGGCTTCCCGAGATTCCGGGCGTCCGTTCTTCCGATCTGGAGCCGTACGTGGGGCTCCGGTACCTGTCCAAGCTGTTTCGCCTGATCGCGATCATCCTGCTGCTACTGCTGGTGGCGGAGATCGTCACCGGGCTCACGACGCAGGGGAGCGCGGCAATTCCGACATTGCTGGGCGAAGCCAGCCGACTGATCGTGCTCGCGGGCGCGCTCTGGGGAATCGGCGACCTCGCCATCCTCATGATCGACGTTGGACACGACATCCGCGCAGCCCGGGTCTATCTCAGCCGGATGGAGAAGGCGCCGACCGAACGCGATCGCACCACGAAGGTACCACCCATCTCAACGAGGACTGCCTGACATGCTTTGGACTATCGCCGTCGTACTGCTCATCCTCTGGCTGCTGGGGGCGTTCGCCTTCAACGTCGCCGGAGGACTGATCCACATCCTGCTGGTGATCGCCGTGATCGTGGTGCTGTATCGAGTGATCACGGGACGCCGTCCGGTCGCGTAGGGAAGCCTCCTACCGGACCAGCGGCATTTTCTTACGGGCCGCGCGTTGCGCGTTGCGCGTCGAACTCGGTGATCCCCTGAACCGCCAGATCCCCTGCTGACACTTCACGTCGTTACCCATACGCACTGGGATCGCGAGTGGTATCATCCCGCCGAACGGTTCCGCCAGCGCCTGGTGCCGCTCGTGGACGAACTGCTCGACCCGGTCGGCGATTCCCGGTCCAGCTTTCTGCTCGACGGACAGACGGTGGTGCTGGAGGACTACCTGGACGTGCGTCCGGACCGTGCCTCCGAAGTGGCGGCCGCGCTGCGGGAGCAGCGGCTGGAGGCGGGCCCCTGGTTTGTTCTCGCGGATGGCCTGATCCCCGGTGGCGAAGGACTCGTCCGCAACCTGCTCGCCGGGCGACGGACGCTCCAGGCGCTGCGAGCCACGCCGCCGCCCGTCCTGTACTGTCCCGATTCTTTCGGGCATCCCGCGGCGCTCCCGACGCTTGCGCGCGGATTCGACACGGCGGTCGTCGTGCTCTGGCGCGGCTACGGCGGCGCGAATGCGCCCGACGGCGACACCGCCTGGTGGTCCGCGCCGGCCGGAGACCGGGTCGTGTTGTTTCACCTCACGCCGTCGGGGTACGAGTTGGCGGCGAACCTCCCGTCCGAACCGCAGGCCGCGCGCGCGCGCTGGGCGCGCATGCGCGGGGAACTGGCCGGGCGCGCGACGACGGGCGCGGCCCTCCTGCTCAACGGCGCCGACCATCACGCGCGGCAGCCGGATCTCGCCGGCGCGCTTGCAGCCCTGCGCGACGCGGCGGCGCCGGACGAGGTCAGGGCAAGCTCGCTCGCGGAGTTCGCGCGGGACCTCGTGCGGCGCTCCAGCGACGCGCCCCTGCCGCAACTGCGCGGCGAACTGCGGGATTCCTACGGATACACCTGGACGCTCCAGGGAACGTTGGCCAGCCGCGCCGGCCAGAAACGGCGCTACGCGCTGCGTGAGCGCGAGCTGGTGCGCGACGTGGAACCGTGGGCGGCGATCGCGCGGTTCAACGGAGGCGCGTCCCGTCGCCAGCTGATGAATGCCGCCTGGCGCCCGGTGCTCTTGTGCCAGGCCCACGACACGCTCTGCGGCACGGGTGTGGACCCGGTGGCGCGCGCCATGGATGCACGGCTGGAGAGTGCCGCCGTGCAGGCGGCCGGGCTGCGCGAGGACGCGATCCTCGATCTCATCGGACACGATCGCGATGCGGCGCGCGCGCCCGGGGAACGCTGGCGCTCGATCCTGTTGCTGCGGAATCGCGCGCCCAGGGCGCGCTCCGGCGTGGCCGACGTGTCCCTCGCGCTCAAGCTGGCCGACGTGCCGGTGGGTCCGGGGTCGTCGCACGTGAGCCTGTCCGCGGCGCGAGCGGCCGGCTTCCTTGCCACGCGATGGCCGTTTGGCGAACCGGTGCAGATCCTCGACATGGCGGTGGTCAATGAGCTGACGGAGGCGCCGCGATTCTATCCCGACAACGACGCCGTGGTGCGATTCGACGCCGTTGCGTGGGTCGATCATGCGGAGCCGTACGGCGTCACGGCGTTCGAGTATCCCGAGCACCCGCGGCCGGAACAGACCGTGCCGTATCCCGTGGTCGCGCGCGGCCGCTCGGTCAGCAATGGCAGGATCTCGCTGCGGTGGGATGCCGCCGGACGCCTCACGTTCGAGCACCTGGCGGCCGGCCGCGTGATCCGGAGCCTGCTGGACTGGGAGAGCCGCCGTGACGGGGGCGACCTGTACACGCCGTCCATTCGCGGGCGCAAGCTTGCCCCGCGACTGCTCGGCACGCGCGTGCTGCATCCCGGTCCGCTGCGCGGCGTGGTCGAGCAGCGCTGGCGCTTTGCGGCAAAGGGCGAGCGCGTGGACGTCGCCGTGCGATTCCTGATCGATGCGGATGGCGCGCACCTCCGAATGCATGTCGTCGGCGAGAACGCGGCACGCGACCACCGGCTGCGGCTGCGCGTGCGGACCGACGTTCGCGATGGCATCACCGTAGCGGATGCGGCGTTCGGTCCCGTCGAGCGCGCGCCTGCGCACGGCCCGGACGCACGGATGGAGCGGCGCGTACACACGGCGCCGCTGCACCGGTACGTGTCGCAGTTCGCCGAGCAGAGCGGGGGGGGGGCCACACTCTTTGCCGACGGCCTGGCGGAATACGAATCGCTGAAGGACGGGTTTGCGGTGACGCTCCTCCGCGCCGTGGGCGAACTGTCGCGCAGCAACCTGGTGGAACGCCCGGGCCACGCCGGATGGCCGGCGCCCACGCCCGACGCCCAATGCCAGGGGCCCTTCGAGTGCCATCTCGCGCTGCTGCTCCACGGCGCGCGGTCGAGCGCCGTGATCGACGAGATCGAGCGCGTCGCGGACGACGTGCTCCACCCGCTGGTGGGCGAGACGCTGCGCTCCGCCCTGCGGGTGCCCGGGCCCGTTCATGGCATGGCACTCGAGGGCGAGGGACTCGCCCTGTCCGCTGTCAAGGAAAGTGAAGACGGAGAGTGGCTGGTGCTGCGTTGCGTGAATCTGGTGAACGAGGAGCGCGAGGGAACGTGGCGGGTGGGCCGCATCGCGGAGGACGCGCAGCTGG
This sequence comes from Gemmatimonadaceae bacterium, assembly GCA_040902005.1. GTDB lineage: Bacteria > Gemmatimonadota > Gemmatimonadetes > Gemmatimonadales > Gemmatimonadaceae > DASPMP01. Next base: position 7,729 of record JBBDYA010000045.1, read on the forward strand.
CCCGGCTGGACGAGACGCCGCTCGAACCGCTCGCGGTGCGCGGCGACGCCATCGCGTTCCGCGCGCCCCCGCGGGGCGTCGTGACGATTCTCGTCCGCTAGACGCGGTCGGCGAGATCGCGACGCTGCGCGCCGCGCTCGCCCGCCAGCCGGTCGCGCGCGGCGTCGCCGATCAGCGTCGCGGCGAGCACCGTGGCGATCAGCGCCAGCCCGGGCGCCACGGCAACCCACGGTGCCGTGACGATGAGGTCGCGTCCACCGGCGATCATGTTCCCCCAGCTCGGGCGCGGCGGCTGAATGCCCATGCCAAGAAACGACAGGCCGCTCTCCAGCAGGATGGCGTTGCCCACGCCGAGCGTCGTCGCCACGATCGCGGGCCCGAGCGCATTCGGCAGCGCATGCCGCCATAACACTCGCCAGCGCCGCATTCCCAGCGCCTGCGCCGCTTGCACGTACGGCTGGGCGCTCACCCCGAGTATCTCCGCGCGAATCATCCGGGCCACCCCCATCCACCCGGTGGCGATCAGCACGATCACCACGGTCAGCAGCCCGGGCTGCCAGAGCGCCGCGCACACCAGCAGCAGCACCAGCCGCGGAACGGACAGCAGCGTATCGCCGAATCCCATGATCGCGCGATCCAGCCACCCGCCGCGCCACGCCGCCACCGCGCCGAGCAGCGTGCCCACCGCCGCGGCGACGACAGACCCCACGATCCCTACCGCCAGCGAGATCCGTCCCGCGAGCATCATCCGCACGAGCAGGTCGCGCCCGAATCGATCCGTGCCCAGCAGGTGCAGGGACCCTTCGGCGTCCCGCGAGAACGGCGGCAACAGACGCAGCGACAGCACGTCGCCGATGGCCAGCGGATCGCCCCGCGAGAAGAACGGGACTACGACGCACGCCAGGGCAACGAGCGCGAGGAGCGCCAGCGGCCAGGCGAGCGCGCGATCGCGGCGCAGCGCGAACCAGAGGCGCCTCATGCGCGCTCCCGACGCGGGTCCAGCAGCGGCAGCGCGATCTCCGCGGCGAGATTGGCCGCGATCACCGCCGCGGCGTAGAACACCGTCGCTCCCATCACCACGGGGTAGTCCCGCGCGAGAATCGCGTTGAGCATGGCGCGCCCGAGTCCCGGCCACGCGAACACGGACTCCACGAAGATCGATCCCGCGAGCAAGCCCGGCAGCGACAGCGCAAATAGCACGACCAATATGGGGAGAACGTTGGCGAGCACGTGACGCTGGTACACCTGGCGGCCCGTGAGTCCCTTGGCGTGCGCGGTGCGCACGAAGTCGAGCTGCAGCACGTCGGCGACGCTCGAGCGCGTGTAGCGCGCGATACCGGCCGCGCCGACGCTGGCGAGAATGGCGACGGGAAGAATCGCATGGCGGATCACGTCCACCACGGCGGCCCAGCCCGTGAGCGTGACGCCGGGCGTGCGGATGCCGAAGGCGGGAAGCCGCCACTCCGCCGGCAGGCCCAGGGTGGCGGCGCCGTAGGTGAACAGGGCCACGAGCGCGAGCGCCAGCCAGAAGGTCGGGGCGGCATAGACCGCGGTGGTGAGCACCGTGAGCACGCGGTCGGTCAGCCGGCCGCGCCGCGCCGCCTGTAGCATGCCCACCGGCACACCGATGAGAAACGTCAGGGTGAGGGACGCGGCGCCGAGTGCCAGGGAGATTGGCGCGGCTTCGCCAAGGACCGTGGTCACCGGACGGGCCGACGTGAAGCTCATTCCGAGGTCGCCACGCAGCACGGCGCCCAGCCACTGTGCATATTGCACGGGCATGGAACGATTGAGTCCCAGCTCGCCGCGCAGACGCGCGGCATCCGCGGCGGTGGCGTCCGGCGCGATCAGCAATGCGGTCGGATCGCCCGGTGCGAGCCGGACAAGCCCGAACGTGAGCGTCACCACAAGCCAGAGCAACACGAGCGCCACGGCGATTCGCCGCACCAGCATCAGGACTGCCACGGCTGGATAATGACGGGTCGCTTCAAGGCGTCAATTGCCGCGCTGATGGGCGCCGCGATCGTGGGCACGGCGTGCGCCGGCTCGCCGCGCCCCGGCGACGTCGTTGTGTACGCATCCGGCTCCGACCTGGAGTCCGCCAACCCCCTGGTCACGATCCATCCGCTCGCGCGGCAGGTGCAGCGTCACGCGCTGCTGGTCACGCTCGTGCGCTACGACAGTGTGCTGCGGCCGCAACCGTATTATGCGCAACGCTGGCGCTGGAGCGCGGGGAATCGCGTTCTGACGCTGTCCCTCGAGCCCGCGCTGCGCTGGCACGACGGCGAGCGCACCACCGCCCACGATGTGGCCTTCACCCTCCTCGCCGCCCGTGACCCGCGCACCGGATTTCCACGGGCGACCGACCTGGCGGTGGTGGACACCGTCGTCGCGGTGGACGACACGACGGTGACGATCCGGTTCACGCAGGTGCAGCGGGGCATGCCCGGGATCCTCGTGGAGCTGCCGATCGTTCCGCGGCACGCGCTGCACGCCGTGCCGGTCGGGGAGATGCGCCGTGCCCGCTACAATCTGGATCCCGTGGGCAACGGCCCCTTCCGTTTCGTGGACCGCGTGCCGGGACAGCGATGGACGTTCGCGCGCAATCCGGACTTTCCGCCGTCGATGGGCGGCCCGCCGGGCATCCGCGAGCTGGTCGTCGCCGTCGTGGACGAAGCGACCACCAAGTTCGCCGGACTCGCCGCGGGTGACCTCGACGTCGCGGGGATCGCGCCGACGATGGCGGCGCTCGCCGAGCGCGACCCGATGATCGAGGTGATGAACTATCCCGTATTGTTCTCGACGGCGCTGGTGTTCAACGTCGCCCGCGCGCCGTTCGATGACGCGCGCGTCCGACGCGCCATCGACGCCAGCATCGATCGCCCCCGCATCATCGCCGCCGCGCTGGCGGGATTCGCCACGCCGGCCGCCGGTCCTGTGCCGCCGGAGAATCCTCTCGCGCTGCCGGACGCCGCGCACCAGGACGTCGTGCTGGCGGACTCGCTGCTCGATGCCGCGGGCTGGCGCCGGAACGCCGATGGCTGGCGCGCGCGCGGACGCCCGTTTGTCGTCGAGCTCCTCACGGTGGGCAGCGGCGACAATGCCGTGGAGCAGCTGATCCAGGCGGACTTCGCCGATCGCGGACTCCGGCTCGAGATACGGCAACTCGAGATGGCGGCCTTCTTATCGCGCGCGCGCGCGGCACGCAAGGAGTTCGATCTGCTGGTCACGGGCGTCCCGGGCGACCTGTCGCTCGCCTACGTGCGCGCGATGTTCGAATCGGGGCAGCGGGGGAGCGCGCTGGACTACGCGGGATTTCGCGCGCCGGCGGTCGATGCCCTCTTTGCCCGCGCGGCCGGCGCGGCGACCGATGCGGAATTGCGGGAACGGTGGCACGAGGTTCAGCGCGCGCTGAAGCGCGAGGCGCCGGCCGCGTGGCTCTATCACTCGCGCGGGCTGCAGGGCGTGTCGTCGCGCATGCGCAACGTGCGGATGGACTTGCGCGGCGAGATGGCGACTGTGGCGCGGTGGACGACCGTCGCGGACTCCGTGTCCGCGCGGCGCTGAATGCTGCTGCTGGACGATGCCCGGATGCCCGCCCGGAAAGCGGCGGTGCGAGGGCCGCTGCGTCCGTTATATGAATCCCTCACGGCCGAGCTGGCCCCGCTGCTGGACCGCGAGCCTTACATCCCGACGGCCAAGGCGCTGCTGACGCGCGCGGGTGGGCGCTGCGAACAGGACGGTGCCGCGCTCGAGTTTGATCCCGCATCTCCCCACGCGCATCGGTGCCCAGCGTGCGGCACGGTGCACCGAGCCGAGGTGCATCACCGCGCCTGGGTGACGCACTACCAGCTCTGGCTGGCGGAGCGCGCGGTGCAGGCGGCGCTCTTTCATCTGCTGGGCGGCGATGAGCGCCATGCCGCGCTCGCGCGCGACATCCTCGGGCGCTACGCCGAGCGATACGTGCACTATCCCAATCGCGACAACGTGTTGGGCCCCACGCGGCTCTTCTTCAGCACGTACATGGAGTCCGTGTGGCTGCTCCAGATCTGCGTCGCGGCGGACCTGATGCGCGCGGGCGGCGATCACGCCACCGCGGAGCTGGTGCGCGATCGGATCGCCGAGCCGAGCGCGATGCTCATCGCCGCCTTCGACGAGGGTGCGTCCAACCGGCAGGTGTGGAACAATGCGGCACGACTGGCCGCGGCCGGGCTGTGCGGGGATGAACCAGCGGCCGACCGAATCCTCACGTCGCCCTCCGGTGTGGAGGCGCATCTGCAGCGCGCGTTACTGCCCGACGGTACGTGGTACGAGGGGGAGAACTATCATCAGTTCGCGCTGCGCGGACTGTGGTACGCCGTGACGATGTGCGATGCCCGCGGCGTGGCCCTCGGGCGGGAGTCCATCGCCCGATTCGAGCGCGCTTTTCGCGCGCCCTATGTGACCGCCCTCCCGGATTTCACGCTACCGGCGCGCAAGGATTCGCAGTACGCGGTATCGCTCCGCCAGTGGCGCTACGCGGAACTCGCCGAACTGGGATTCGCGCGGACGCAGGATCCGGTGGTCGGCGCCGCGCTTGGGCGCACGTACGAGCCCGGGACGGAAAGTCGCGATACGGGCCGATCGCGATCCACCGCCGATGTGGAGCGGAACGGTCCGGCGTGTGCGCTGACGCGCGCCGATCTCGGCTGGCGCGCGTTGCTGCACGCCCTCCCCGAGCTTCCGCCGCTCGTAGCGGCGCGTCCCGCGTCCGCGCTGCTGGAAGGGCAGGGACTGGCCGTGTTCCGCCGCGGCGATGCCTATGTGGCGCTCGACTACGGTCAGTCCGGCGGCGGTCACGGACATCCGGACCGCCTGAACCTGCTGCTGGCCGAAGGCAGCACGCGGTGGCTCGACGACCTCGGCACGGGTTCCTATCTGGAGCCGTCGCTGCACTGGTACCGGAGCACCCTCGCCCACAACGCGCCGATCGTCGACGGGCGATCACAGCCGCCACTCGAGGGCACGCTCGTGGCGCACGACGAGCAGGATGCGTGGGGGTGGATCGAGGCACGCGCTGACCTCCCGGATGGCGTCGTGGTCACCCGGACCTTGGTCGTGGCACCGGACCATCTCGTCGACGAACTCACATGGACGGCGCCGCGCGCGGTGCGCGTGGAACTGCCCTGGCACCTCGACGCCGGTGCTGACGCGCGAGATTTCGTGCGCGCGCCGCTCGACGGCGGGGAGGGACCTGAGGATGGCTTCGCCTTTGCGCGCGATGCGATGCGCGCGTCAATTCCCGCGGGCACGATCATCCGCCTGGCGGGGCGGCGTGACGGTCGTCAGTTGCAGGCCGCGATGCTCGCGGACTGTGCTGCCCTGTTGTACCGCGCGATGGGGCCCGGGCAGCCCGCGGCGGACCTGCGCCCCTTCTATCTGTGGCGCGTGGAATCGGAGCGTGGCTCGATGCGCTCCGTGCTCGCGTGGGGGGGGGGTGGCGAGATTCCCAATGTGAACTTTGAACAGAACTCCACCACGGTGGAATTGGCCGGCGCCCGGCACGCGCATTCGCGCGATGCCACCGGATGGCGCGTGACGAGCGATGCGAGCGGATTGCGACGCACGGTGCGCCTCGGCGGGCGACGACCAGCGCGGCCTCCGATGCCGGCTCAGGGCGGGGAAGCCACTTCGCCGCCGACCGTCCTGCGCCGGGCAGGCGTCCCGGGCGGCTGGTACTCGGAATTGTCCGGCGAACGTCGCGCCGCCCTGCTGGCATACGACCTGTCGGAGCACCACTATCGGCGATCGGAGGACACGTGGGGCGAGGCCGGAGCGCCACGCGCCACCATCGCGCTCGCGGCGGACGACCGCGCGCTTGCGATCTTCCTCGTCGCCCACGCGGGAGATCCGCGTTTCGCCGCGTCGAACGCGGTGAATGCGCGGGATAACGAGCATCCGGATACCATGGCGGCGGGAGTGCAGCTCTACCTTCGCGATGCCGTGGCGACCCGGGCGTGGATGCTCATCCCGCAGGCGGACGACTCTGCGGTGCGCATCCGTCCGATCGGCGCGGACACCCAAACGAACGTGCAGGCGCGATGGCGCGCGCTGGGCGATGGCTACGAGATGCGCATCGATGTTCCGCTCGAGGCCTCAAACGACCGGGAATACTCCGTGGACCTGGACGTGGTCGTGAACGAAACCACCCACGATCGTGAACGCCGGCGCGGACAACTTGTGCTGAGCGGTGGGCGCGGCGAGTTCGTGTACCTGCGCGGCGACCGGCACGACATGGCACGGCTCATTCCGCTGGTGCTCGTCCGGTGACGCTGCTGTCGCGGGTGGCGGTGGTGCTCCACGAGCCGCAGGACCCCGTGAACATCGCGGCCACGGTTCGCGCGATGAAGAACATGGGCGTTGCCGACCTTCGCCTCGTGCGCCCGGTCGCCTATGAAGCGTTTCGGCTCGAAGGCATCGCGCACGGCACCCGCGACCTCATCGACGCGATCCGGCACTTCGAGTCCTTCGACGAGGCGGTCGCCGACTGCGTGCGCGTGGTTGGCTTCTCCGCGCGGCGCCGCGCCGCCAAGTGGCACGTCACCGATCCGAAGGAGGCCGCCGCCACCCTCCTGGCCGCCGCGAGCGAAGGAGCCGTGGCAGTGGTCTTCGGGCGCGAGGATAGCGGACTTCCCAACGAAGTGCTCGACCGCGTGCACTCCGCCGTCGTGATTCCCACCACGGAGCATGCATCGCTGAACCTGGCGCAGGCCGTGCTCATCGCGCTGTATGAGCTGCATCTGGCCGCCGGCGACGCTACGCGCGTTGTCGCGCCGCCGCGCAAGGACGCGCCGCCCGCGACGGAAGCGCAGCTCGAGCAGTACTTTGCCGATGCCGAGCACTCGCTGCGGTCGATCGAGTTCTTCAAGACGCGCCAGGTGGAGCATATCATGCGCACGGTGCGCTCCCTCACGGTGCGTGCGTCGCCGGACGCCCGGGAACTGTCGCTCATCCGAGCGATGGCCATCGAGGTCATCCGATATATGGAACGCCTCCGCCCTTGAATCGGCACGGGCAGTCATTCTCTTTCGGTCATGGTGTTCTCCCGCATTTTTGGAAAGACGCAGCCGTCCGCCACGCCCGCGGACGAGGACAACGAGCCGGATGAGGTTGCGCCGGAGGAAGTCGGCGGCGAACTCGACGCACCACTGCCCGACTACGAGACGCGTGCTGCGGCCGTACTCGTCGGAGGCGCGTCCACGGGAAGCAAGCGTCCGAAGGCGCTCCTCGGCCCAGCGAGTGGAGGGCCGACGCATTTCGTTCGTGCGGTCGGATGCCGCCTCGTCACGACTGAGGGGGACACGCTGGTCGATTGCACCATGGCGCTTGGGAGCGTCGCGCTCGGCTATGCGGAGCCCGAGCTCACGCGCGCGGTCATCGAAACCATCGCGAACGGATCGGTGAGCGGGCTGTCGCCCGCGCTCGAAGTGCATGTCGCCGAGCGCTTCTGCGGCGTGGTGCCCTGCGCGGAAAAGGTCCAGTTCCTCAAGACCGGCGCGGAGGCGATGAGCGCGGCGGTCCGCATCGCGCGCACCTACACGGGTCGGAACGTGGTGATCGGCTGCGGTTACTTCGGGTGGCACGATTGGGCCAGCGAGAGCGCGGGGGTGCCCGCGCAGACGAAGGCGGACCGCCACACCGTGCCTTTCGATGACGTCGCCGCGCTCGAGCGCGCCGTGGACGCGGCCGGCGACACGCTTGCCGCCATCGTGATCGAACCCGTCATCGAGCGGCTTCCGTCCACGGCATGGATCGAGCGCGCGCGGACGCTGAGCGAGCAGCGCGGCGCCGTGCTCATCTTCGACGAGCTCAAGACCGGATTCCGCCTGGCCACGGGCGGGTATCAGCAGTACGCCGGAATCACGCCCGATCTCGCCGCGTTCGGAAAGGCCATGGCGAACGGCCATCCCCTCGCCGCGGTCTGCGGCAACGCGGCGCTGATGGACGCGGCGGAGCAGACCTGGATTTCGTCCACGCTGGCGTCGGAGGCCGGCGCGCTGGCCGCCGCCGCCGCGGTGCTCACCTGGCACGACAAGGCGGACATCTGCGCGTCACTCTGGAGCATCGGCCAGGAGATGCGTGAGGCGGTCACGAACGGCATCGCCGCGAGCGGCATCCAGGGCGTGTCGGTCGAGGGCATCGACCCCATGTGGCTGCTGAAATTCGACACGCCCGATCGGGAGACCGCGTTCCTGCGCGGGGCGGCGAGTCATGGGGTGCTCTTCAAGCGCGGCGCGTACAACTTCGCCGCGGTGGCGCACGACGACGACGCCATTCAGGAGATCGAATCGGCCGCCAGCGCGGCGTTCGTCGAGATGTGCGAACAGGAAGCCCGGTGACTGCCGCGGCCGGGCCGCTCATCGACGCGCACGCGCATTTCCATCACGCCGGGTGCGGGCGGTCCGACTGGCAGGACGTCAATGCCGCGCGGCTGCGGGCCGGCGAACGCATGGGGATTACCTGTCACGTCGCGTCCGTCCTCGGCACGTACGGGCATACGTCGCCCACGTACTTTCCATCGCCGTCGGATCTGACCGCCGGCAACGACGCCGCGATCGAGATGTGCACGCGTCACGGCCAGCTGGTTCGCATGCTGGCCGCGCTGAATCCCAACTATACGGAGCATGCCCTCGCTGAAATCCGGCGCTGCCTGGATCACGGCGCCGTCGGACTGAAGCTGCTGGCCAGCCGACGAGCTGATGATCCGCTCCTCGATCCGATCTGTGAAGCGGCGGCGAAGCACGGCCTACCGATTCTGCACCATATCTGGCAGCACCGTCGGCGCGACTGGCCCAACCAGGAGATTTCGGACGGCGCGGATCTGGCCCGCCTGGCGCGTCGGCATCCCACGGTCACGTTCATCCTGGCGCACATCGGGGGAGGGGGGGACTACCAGCATACCTACGCCGCGGTGCGAGACGTGCCCAATATCGTTGCCGACCTGTCTGGCAGTGGCGTCGACCGCGGAATGCTCGACGAAGCGGTCGGCAGTCTGGGCGCGCGCCGCCTGCTCTGGGCCTGCGACATCACCATGGAAACGGGCCTCGCGAAACTTCGCGCGCTCGAGCATACGGGCCTGTCCTCTGCCGACGACATCGAGGACATCCGCTGGCGCAACGCCGCCCGGGTGTTCGGGTTGACAATCGAGCCGTCGGCGTCATCGGCGCGAAGCGCCGTTGAGAACGTACCGGCGCGGCCGAAGGCAGCGCCACCGAGAACTGCGCGTGATTGACGTCAACGCCCTGATCGGACCCTATCCGTTCCGATTCGTGCCGCACCCCGATCCCGAGGTCCTCGAGCGTGTCCTCGATCGTGAGGGACTGCATGGCGCGTGGGTCGGTCATCTGCCCTCGGCGTTTCATCGCGATCCAGGCGCCGGGAACGCGCAGCTGTACACGGCGCTCGCGCGGTACACCCGGCTGCGCCCGGTGCCGACCATCCGGCCGGACTGGCCTGACTGGCGGCGATCGGTCCGCGTTGCCGTCGAGGCGGGCGCGCCGGCGGTGCGGGCCTATCCTCCGCAGTGGCAGCTGGCGCCGCACGACGCGCGCGTTTCCGAGCTGGCTGTCGCGTGCGGCGAGGCACGCTTGGCACTGGTGCTCACGGTGCGCTTCGAGGACGTGCGGCAGCGTCATCCCCTGGATGTGGCCGGTGACCTTCAGGCGGCGGCGGTGCGTGCGATCGCCCGAGCCGGTCCGGCGGTGCGGGTGATCGTGACGGCGGCAGGCAAGGATTTCATCGAGGAAGTGCACTGGGGACTCACGCCGGAGGAACAGCGCAGGGTCTTCTGGGATTTTTCGTGGGTGTGGGGTCCGCCGGAGGATCATCTCGCGAAGCTGTTTCGCGCGGTGGGGAGCGACCGCTTCGTCTACGGAACGCAATGGCCGTTGCGTCTCACGCAGAATCCGCGAGCGAACCTCGACCTGCTGCCGGACGACGTGGCGACTCGTCCGCTGGCGGACCCGGACGCCATTTTCGGCTAGATCAGCTGGTCACTTCTCGGCTGGACCGTCCGCGTTAGCTTCACCGGGCGCGCTGCGGGTGATTCCCAGTCTCCCGAACGATTCTCAGTCTTGCGCGTGAGTACCGAGTCGGACAAATTTTCTGCCGGACTTTGTGAAATTGTTCACAAAGGGCTGCTGTGGCACCACTCGAACCCCTCGCGATGACGCAGCGACGGACGTGGACCGCGATTCCCGGGCTCATCGCCCTGGCCGTTGGCGCCGTTCTCCTTTCCGCATATAGCGGTGCCTCGTCGTCGCAGAACAACCAGCCGGTTCAGCCGCTCGACTTCCCGCACCCGATGCACGCGGCCGGCAATCTCAACCTGAACTGCCTGTACTGTCACAACACCGCGAACAAGTCGCCCGATCCGGGCATGCCCGCGGTGCAGACATGCATGGGGTGCCACGCCATCGTCGGACCGAACCGGCCCGCCACTGCGGCCGGGCCGGCCCGCACCAGCGCGGGGATTCAGAAACTCTGGGAGTACGCCGACCTGATGGGGCAGGGTCGCAATGCCAAGCCCATTCCGTGGGTCCGCATTCACAAGCTGCCGGAATACGTGCGATTCCCGCACATGCGACACGTCAATGCCGGCGTCACGTGCCAGGCGTGCCACGGGCCGGTGCAGACGATGGACCGCGTCTACCAGTTCTCCTCGCTCAACATGGGGTGGTGCGTGAACTGTCATGTGAACGGCTACGATCCGCAGGACGGTCTGCGCGCCGCTGGGCTGGCCCCCGATACGGGACGCAGCGTCACCCCGGACGCGGAGCGTCGGCGCGCCTCGTACGACTGCACGAGCTGCCACTTCTGAGCATGAGCGAACCGACCAGGGCCGGCGTGAAGCGGCGCGAGTTCCTGAAGGTCCTCGGCGCGGGATCCGCCGCGGCGGGCGCGGTAGCGTGCAGCGAACCCACCGGCAAGCTGATTCCGTATCTCGTGTCGCCGGATCAGACCGTACCGGGCGTCTCGACGTACTTCGCCACGCTCTGCCGTGAATGTTCGGCGGCCTGCGGCGTGATCGCGGAAACGCGCGATGGCCGCGTCATCAAACTCGAGGGCAACACGGAGCATCCGCTCAACCGGGGCGCGCTGTGCGCCCGGGGACAGGCGGCGGTCCAGGGGCTGTACAACCCAGACCGTTTCCGGACGCCCATGATCAAGGAGCCAAGCGGTGCCTGGCGCGCCGCCTCATGGGACGAAGCGATCGCCATGCTCGCGCAGCGGCTGGGCGCCGCCCGGACTGGCGGAACAGCCACCAGCGCCGTGTTTCTGAATCAGCATGAGAGCGGCAGTTTCCCGGCGTTTCTCGATCAGTGGCTGGCCGCCTTCGGCATGCGCCCGCACCTCAGCGTGGACTTCGAGGCCGATCACGCGGCGATGGAAGCCCATCGCCGGGCGTATGGCACCTCCTGGCCGCGCTTCAACTTCGCCGGCGCGCGGGTCATCATCTCCTTCGGCGCCGATTTTCTGGACGGGTGGGGCGCCACGGTTACTCACCAGCTCGACTTCGCCGACGCCCGCGCCCGTGTCACCGGCGCGCCGCGCTTCATCTATGTCGGCGCGAGACGCTCGCTCACCGGCCTGAACGCCGATCAGTGGATCGCCTGCCGTCCCGGCACCGAGTTCGCCGTCGCGCAGCTGCTCCAGGGACGGGGTGACGTCAACGCCGTGGCGGAAGCGAGCGGCGTGCAGGCGCAGGTGCTTGGCGCGCTCGTGACCGAGTATCGTGCCGCGCAGGGTGCCCTGGTGCTCGCGAGCGGTCGCGGTGAGAACGGCCTGGAGCTGGCGAATGCGGCCGCGGCCCTGAATCAGACGCGGACGGCGGAACCGATCGCGTCGTTCGACGGAATCGCCAGGCAGAGTGAGGTCCTGGCCGCTGTCGGGCGCATGCGCGCGGGGCAGGTGGGGGTCGCCTTCGTTCGCGGTACCAACCCGGCCTACGCTCTGCCCAGGTCCGTGAACTTTGGCGAAGCGTTCGCGCGCGTGGCGTTCAAGGTCAGCTTCTCGGCCTATCCGGACGAGACGGCCGAGCTGTGCGACCTGGTGATCCCGGACCTTCACGCGCTCGAAAGCTGGGGCGACGCGAGCGCCGCGACCGGCGTCGTGGCATTGCAGCAGCCGGCGATGGATCCCGTCTTCACCGGCACGCGTTCCACGGCGGACGCACTCCTCGCGGTCGCGAAGGCGGACGCTGCGGTCGCATCCAGGTACCCTCAGGCAGACTATCGCGCGTGGCTGCTGCCACGGCTGCCCGGCGGCGGCAACGCGCAGACACTGGCGGCGAATCTCGCCCGTGGCGTGGCGGCCGGATCGCTCGCGGCGCGCCCGGTCACGTCGCCGGTCGCCGCCCCGCCAGCAACCCCTGCGCCCACGAGCGGTGACTACTTCCTCGTCACCTATCCGTCGCCGGTCCTGGGTGATGGCCGAGGGGCGAACAAGCCGTGGCTGCAGGAGTTGCCGGACCCGGTCACCAAGGTGCTGTGGAGTTCGTGGGTCGAGATCCATCCAGAGACCGCCGCGCAGCTCGGAGTGTCCCGCGGCGATGTGCTCGAGGTGCGAACGGATGCCGGGACGGTCCGGGCGCCGGCACTGCCATACCTTGGCATCCGGCCGGATACCGTGGCGCTCGCGCTCGGACAGGGACACGCGTCCAGCGCGCAGAGTCCCTGGTATGACGGGAAGGACACCAGTATCCAATGGGGCTATGGCCGTTATGCGCGCGCCGTGGGCGTGAACGCCGGCGACCTGTTGAGCGCCCGTGTCAATACAGGTGGCGGCTTGATCGCCACGAGCCGTTGCGCGATCACCCGAACGGGTGACCGCGAGGAAGTCGTGACGACCGAGGGCTCCGCGCGCCAGCACAATCGCGGCATCGCCCGGGCCATCGACGTCGGCGACATCGGTCGTCCGCCTGCCGACGGTGGTGGTCACGGCATGATCCCCGGCGCCGCCAGTCAGGAGTTTCTGCCTGGTCTGCGGTCCCCGGTCGCGGCGGACGCGCAGGGCGAGCTGGGCGCGCCGACTGCCGCGGACCGTGGCACGCAGCTCGGCATGTACGACCCGGATCATCCCACCGGCCTCGCGCGGCGGCGCTGGGCCATGACGGTGGATCTCGCGCGATGCACAGGCTGCTCGGCGTGCGTCACGGCGTGCTATGCCGAGAACAACATTCCCACGGTCGGCGCGCCCTGGCAGAACGGCGCCGTGTACTCGGTCAAGCGTCCCGGGTTCAACGTGACGCGCGGTCGCGAGATGAACTGGATCCGTCTCGAGCGCTACTACGAAGGCGCCGACGACGGCCACTTCACGGAGGATTTCGAGGCGCGCTTCGTGCCGATGCTCTGTCAGCATTGCGGCAACGCGCCCTGCGAGCCCGTCTGCCCGGTGTACGCCACGTACCACACGCCGGACGGCCTCAACGCGCAGGTGTACAACCGGTGCGTTGGCACGCGGTACTGCTCCAACAACTGTCCCTACAAGGTTCGCTACTTCAACTGGTTCGGGTACGGCGAGTCTGATCGAGTGCAGTATGCGTTTCCGGACCCGCTGCACTGGCAGCTCAATCCGGATGTGACGGTGCGCGCCAAGGGCGTGATGGAGAAGTGCACGTTCTGCGTGCAGCGCATCCGGGAGTCGGAGAATCGTGCCGCGCTCGAGCAGCGTGACCTGGCGCCCGACGAATTCACGACGGCATGCGCGTCGGCCTGTCCGTCCCGCGCGATCACGTTCGGCGACGCGGCGGATGCGAACTGGTCCGTCACCCGATTGATCGAGGACGAGCGCGCGTATCACGTCTTCGAGGAGCTCAACACCTTCACGGCGGTCGTCTATCTGAAAAAGGTGAACCATCCGGGCGCCGCGGCGTCTCGCACGGCAGCGGCACCGGCGGCGGGAGGGCAGCACTAATGGCCACCGCGGCGCCTCCGTACTCCGGACACGAGCAGCGGCCGAACGTTCCGTCGTCGGCAGTCCGCCTGCCAGCCGTCACGGACTACGAACAGGTGGATCGCGAGATCATCGCGACCCTGCGGCCCACGGTCGGCTGGTTCGCCGCGCTCGGAGTCGCCATCCTGTGCCTCCTGATCGGCATCAGCGCCTGGATTTACCAGATCTACTCCGGGCTGGGCGTGGCGGGGTACAACCCGCCGGTGATGTGGGGCGTGTACATCATCACCTTCGTGTTCTGGGTAGGTATCGGCCACGCCGGCACGTTAATCTCCGCGATTCTCTATCTCTTCCGCGCCGGATTCCGGACGAGCATCTACCGGTGCGCCGAGGCCATGACGGTGTTCGCGGTGATGACCGCGGGGCTGTTCCCGATCCTCCACCTGGGCCGGCCCTGGAAGTTCTTCTGGCTCATTCCGTATCCGAACTGGCGCCTGCTCTGGCCGCAGTTCAAGAGCCCGCTCGTGTGGGACGTGTTCGCGATTCTCACGTACCTCACCGTGTCCAGCACCTTCCTCTACATCGGCCTGATTCCGGACATCGCGGTGCTGCGGGACCGTGAGAAGAATCCCGTGCGCAAGCGGATCTACGCCATCATGTCGCTGGGCTGGCGGAACTCGGACACCGAGTGGCGGCACTTCACGCGCGCGTACCTGTTCCTGGCGGCGTTCAGCACGCCGCTGGTGCTGTCGGTGCATTCGGTCGTGTCGTTCGACTTTGCCATGGCGCTCACGCCGGGGTGGCACGCGACCATTTTCCCGCCGTACTTCGTGGCGGGCGCCATCTTCTCGGGCATCGGCATGGTGTTCACGATCATCATCCCGATCCGCAAGTACTTCAAGCTGCAGCACTACGTCACGCTCAACGACCTCGATGCCGCGGCCAAGCTGTGCCTGTTCACGTCCATGGTGGTTGGCCTGGCGTACCTGACGGAATTCCAGATCGCGTGGATGAGCGGCAATACGTACGAGCAGGAGTACTTCTGGAACCGGCTGTTCGGGCAGTGGGCATGGGCGGCGTGGATCATGATCATCTGCAACATGGTGCTGCCGCTGTCGCTGTTCTCCCAGAAGCTCCGGCGGAATCCGGCGTGGCTCTTCATCCTCTCGATCTTCATCAACATCGGGATGTGGTTCGAGCGCTTCGTCATCGTCGTGCCGTCGCTCTCGCACGAATTCGAGCCGTGGCAGTGGACGACGTACGCGCCAACCTTTGTGGACTATGCGATCCTGCTCGGCAGCTTCGGATGGTTCTTCATGTGGTTCCTGCTGTTCATCAAACAGCTGCCGGTCATCGCCATCGCCGAGCTGAAGGAAGTGCTACCGCCCAGGCGCAGGCATCCGCATCGGGAGGTCTACGAGCACAGCCTCGACGAGGGCATCGCGCATCCGCAGGTGACCGGGGAGCATGAACTGCCCGGAGGGAGACACTGATGGCCGGCGTCATCGGTGTGTTTTCCGAGATCGACATGGCAGTGCAGGCCATCGAGGCTCTTCGGCGCAACGGCTTCAAGGACATCACGGTGTACTCGCCCACACCGCGGCACGAACTCGAGCACGCCATGGAGGCGCCGCCGAGCCGCGTGCGCCTCTTCACGCTGATCGGTGGCCTCGCTGGGGCGATGTTTGGGTACTGGATCGCGATCTGGTCATCGCGCTACTGGCCGATGGTGGTTGGTGGCAAGGCGGTCGCCTCCTGGGTGCCTTATACCATCTACGGATTCGAGGTCATGGTACTCGTGGGATCCCTGTCCACCGTGTTCGCGCTTTTCGCGCTGTCGCGCCTGCCGCGACTGACGATGACGGTGGGTTATGACGAGCGATTCAGCGCTGGCCACTTCGGCGTGTGGGTCGCCGCGCCGCCGGATCGCGTGAAGGAAGCCACCGAGCTGCTGCGCAAGCACGGCGCGGAGGAAGTGCGAAATGAAGCCTGACATCCGCATCGCATATCCGCTGCTGGCATTCGCCCTCGCCGGCTGCAGCTGGTTCACCGACTTCAAGCAGCAGCCCAAGCTCGATCCCTGGGAGACCGCGGCGGACACCATCGCCATGCGCGCCAATCCGCAGGGCTCCGTGCCCGTGTACGGCAGCGCGGCGCCGGGCTTCGCGTACGATCGCGCGCCAACGATCGCGGCGGTGAACGCCATGTCCGGCATCGTGAACCCGGTGGCGTCGGATGACCGGTCGCTGCGCAACGGGCGCTTGCAGTTCGAGATCAACTGCGTGGTGTGCCACGGCAGCCTTGGGGCGGGGGATGGGCCGATCGCGCAGTTTGGCTATCCGCCGTTTCCCATTGGTGCCGGCTCGAACGCGGCGACCGCGCTCAGTGACGGATATATCTTCGGCATGATTCGCAACGGTCGGGGATTGATGCCACCGTACAACCGCATCGAGGAGCCCGATCGCTGGGACCTGATCAACTATCTGCGCGCGTTGCAGGCCGGTGGGCCGCCGGCGACCACGCGGCCCGTAGGTCGTCCCGGTGAGACCGGCGGCGCGGTGCCCGGTGCCACCATGACCGCGCCCACGCGTCCCGCTCCCCACTATCGCCCCGCGGCGCCCTCGCAGCCCGCGCCCACGGTGCCCCCCCCCCAGCCATGAGCCACCATCCCGCTCCCGCACTGACACGGCAGGAGGCGATCGCCATCACGAGCCGGCCGATCTCGAGCCGGCTCTACACGATCATGATGGTCCTGTTCGCGATTGGCGCACTCAGCTTTATCGCGGGACTGTTCGTGGCACCCGATCGGGTCTGGCGCGCCTTCCACGCGAACTGGCTGTTCTTCACGGTGCTGTCATCGGCCGGCGTGGTGTTCGTGGCCGTCCAGCGGATCACCACCGCGCGCTGGTCCCGCGAGGTCATCCGGTTCATGGAGGGCTACGTCGCCTTTCTTCCGGTGGCGTTCGTGTTCCTGCTGCTCATCGTCCTCGCGGGTAAGCATCACATCTTTCCGTGGACGCACGAGGCGTATCCGGTTCCCGAAAAGGCAACCTACTTCGACCCCACGTTCTTCACGATTCGAGTGATCGTTACCTTCGCGATCCTCGCCGCGCTGAGTCTCTGGTACATCTACACCACCGTGCGGCTGGACGTCGGCATGAATCCGGAGTGGGCGGGCGCCCGATGGGCGCAGTCCCTCCGCGATCGCATGCGCGCGGGGTTCCGCGACGAGCGCCGCGAGATTCATTCGACCCACTCCCTGCAGGGCAAGCTCGCGGTGTGGCTGGTGCTTGCATTCGCCTTCGGCTGGTCCGTGCTGGCCTGGGATCTGTCCATGGGGCTCTCGCTGCACTTCCAGAGCGCGCTGTACGGCTGGTGGTTCTTCATGGGAGGATGGGTAAACTCCCTCGCGCTGTTCGCGCTGCTCGTGATGGCGTGGAGGCGCTACCTCGGCGCGTACGAGCTGGTGCGCGAAGTGCATTTCCATGACATCGGCAAACTGGTCTTCGCGTTCACCGCGTTCTGGGGCTATCTGACGTTCGGGCAGTACCTCGTGATCTGGTACGGCAACCTGCCCGAGGAAACGCACTTCATGCGGCTCCGCCTGATCGCGCCGTGGAAGGACATCACGCTCCTGTCCGTCACGCTCGTGTTCGCGCTCCCGTTCTTCGGACTGCTGTCGCGCACGGCGAAGGTGGTGCTGCCGGCGCTCTCAGTCTTCGCCGTCGCGAGCCTTCTCGGGATGTGGCTCATGCGGTACATCGAGGTCTATCCGTCCACGTACGGCGAAGTTGCCGCGGCGCCGTTCGGCATCTGGGAGGTGGGGTCGCTGCTGCTCTACGTGGGCGCCTGGGGATGGATGTACGCGCGATTCATGGACGCATTCCCGCGCGTGCGCGCGACGCTGCTGACGTCGCCCTATCGGGACGAGGTCCAGATTCCCGTCGACCCCGAGACGATGGAGCCGTTGCCGGCGCACGAGTAGCCGGCGAGCGTCGTCAGCCGAGCGCCTGCTTGAGCAGCTCCTCGAGCCCGGCCTTCGGCATCGCCCCCACTGTGCGCGCGACTTCCTTCCCGTCCCGGAACACGATCGAGGTCGGGATGCTGCGAATGCCGAAGGGTGCGGTGGCCTGGTGCGCCCGATCCGTGTCGACCTTCGCCACCAGTGCCTGTCCCTGGTACTGCGCCGCGAGTTCATCCACGAACGGCGCCATCATCTTGCACGGGCCGCACCAGTCGGCGTAGAAGTCCACCAGGACGGGCACCTGCGCCTCCTGAATGGTTCGCGCGAATGTGTCGTCGTCGAGCTTCACCGGACGGTCCAGCACCATCGGTGTACCGCACTTGCCGCATTTGGGGCGGTCCGCCGCTCGCTTCGCGTCGATCCGATTCCATGTTGCGCAGAACTGGCAGCGCAGCGTCAGCGTCCGCTCGATCGTGGCATCCATGATGTTTCCCCTGTCATGCCCTCTGGAACTATATTGCAGATGCAACTATCGGGGCGTTAGCTCAGCTGGGAGAGCACCGCCTTTGCAAGGCGGGGGTCAAGGGTTCGAGCCCCTTACGCTCCATCCTTTCCTGCACGACACGCTGGCCACCAATGCGAATCCTGGTCATCGAAGACGATCCCACGGTTGGCCAGTACGTCAAGCGCGGTCTGGAGGAACATCGCTGGGCCGTCGACCTCGTCGTGGACGGCGAGGAAGGGGAACGCCGGGCGAGTTCCGAAGCGTACGATCTCGTGATTCTGGACATGCGTCTGCCGGGGAAATCCGGACTGGACGTCCTCCGTGCCCTGCGGGCCAGGGGATTCGAGCGGCCCGTGCTGGTGCTGACGGCACAGGATGCCGTGGACGCGAAGGTCGCGACGCTGCGGGCGGGGGCCGACGACTACGTCACCAAGCCATTCGCCTTCGAGGAGCTCCTGGCCCGGGTGGAAGCGCTGTCGCGGCGCCCGCGCGCCCTGGCGACACCCGTGCTCCGGGTCCTCGACCTGGAGCTGGATCGCGATAGCCGTGAAGTGCGGCGCGACGGCGAACTCATCGAGGTGACGCCGAAGGAATTCACCGTCCTCGAGTACCTCATGCGGCACCAGGGGCGCGTCATGAGCCGCACGCTGATCACGGAGTATGCCTGGGGATATCATTTCGATCCCGGCACGAACATCGTGGACGTCGTCATCAACCACCTGCGCAAGAAGATCGACGCGAAAAGCAGCCGGAAGCTGATCCAGACCGTGCGCGGCGTGGGCTACAGCATCCGCGAGTAGCGACGCCATGTGGTCCACGCGCGCACGACTCGCGGCCGCCTATTCCGGATTGTTGCTGGCGACCCTCGTGGCGTTCTCCATGGCCGTGTACCTGGCGCGCCGGGCATCGACGTATCAGCAGCTCGGCGTGCGTGCGCAGCGATCGGCGGCGCAGGTGCTCGCCGTCATTCGCAATGCGGAACAGGCGGGACTGCCGCTGACCGTGCGCGACAGCTCGCGGCGCGCGGGTGAATCCGGATCGGATTCCACCGAGCTCGTCAAGGTCAGTCCACTGCCGCAACTCCGCGCCACGCTCGAGCCGCTGCCGGGGTACTTCCTGGTGCTGGACGACCGGAACCTGCTGCTGTATTCGTCGTTCGCCATTCGTCTGCTCAGTCCCGCGGATCAGCAGGAGATCAATCGGTTCTCGGTCGCGGAACTCGTGCCCGACGGCAGTGCCGCGATCGTTCCGTTGCCGACCGACACCCTCACGGGCGGCCGGATGCTGCTGGTGGCACGGAGCGATCCCGCGCTCAGGCCGAACGTCTCTCGCGTGGTGGCGGGGCTTCCGGCGTCCGACGGCGAGCTGGCCCCGCAGCTCCTGGTCGGTACGATGTTTCTCCTGGCGCCCCTCTTCCTGCTGGTTTCCGTGGGCGTGGCGTACATGATCGCGGGTAACACCTTCAAGCCGGTCGACCAGCTGATCAATGAGGTGGAAGCGATCACGGACGGCCGCAGCCTGCATCGCCGCGTGCCGACGGACGAGGCGGACGAGGAGCTGGGGCGCCTCGCCGAAACGCTCAACCGGATGATCGGTCGCCTCCAGACGTCGTTCGGTGCCCTGCGGCGCTTCACCGCGGACGCGAGCCATGAGCTGAAGACGCCGCTGACCGTCGTCCGCGCCGACGTCGAGCGGGCGATGCATCCGTCCGCGGGGCAGGAGGAGCGCATGCAGGCGCTCGAGGAAGCGATGCAGGAAATCGCGCGCATGTCCGATCTCGTCAACAGTCTGCTCACCCTTGCGCGCGCGGATGAAGGGCGATTCGACCTGCATCGCGAACCGCTGCACATGGAACCGCTCGTGCGCGACGTCTTCGAGACGGCAGTCATTCTTGGCGAGAGCGCCGGCGTGACCATCTCGCTTCCGCTCGTGGAAGACGCCCTGGTCCTGGCCGATGAAACACGGTTGCGGCAGCTTTTTCTGAACGTGATCACCAACGCGATCAAGTACACGCCGCGCGGGGGGCACGTCGAAATGACCCTCAGCATGCGAAACAACAATGAGATCGGCTTTGCCGTCAGGGACACCGGTGTCGGTATCGCGGCCGCCGACCTGCCGCACGTGTTCGAACGGTTCTGGCGGCCCGACCGGGCCCGGCCGCGACCGGTTGGGGGAGACGGCAGGGGTGGCGGGTTTGGCCTGGGACTGGCAATCTCCCAATGGATCGCACAGGCACACGGAGGCACCCTGTCGGCGCAGTCCCGGCTGGGGCGGGGAAGCATTTTCACCGTCCTGCTGCCGATTGCCGGGAGCGACCCGCAGCGGTCGTAAACCGCTGTTTTCATCGATTCTTAATCTGCGCCCCATTCCGGCGAAATAATCCCGAAATAGCTTCATCGTCGGAACAGCAGGTCGCGTCACGCCTCCACTTTCGAGGTAGCGTCGGAATGTTCGAGAATCTCATCGAAACGAAGCCGAAGAAGCCGAAGACGGCCAAGACCATGGCGCTCAGCATTTTCTTCCACGCCGTCATCATTGGCGCCGCCGTCTACGGAACGCTCGAGGCCAAGGAAGCCATCGAGAAGCCCAAGGCCGAGAAAGTGCAGTTCCTCGATGTGCCCAAGGAGGAGCCGCCTCCGCCGGAGGAAGCGCCGCCGCCGCCCGAGATCGTCGTCGCGCCGCCGCCCCCCAAGGGATTCCAGGTGCTGACCGCGCCGATCAAGATCCCGGATGTGCTGCCGGAAATCGACCTGTCCGCGAAAGTCACCGACGAGGCGGACTTCAGCGGAAAGGGCGTCCAGGGTGGCTTCTCCACTGGTGTCGGCTCGGGCCCGGTGAACGCGGATCAGACCTACTTTGAGTTCCAGGTGGAAAAGCAGGTTTCATCCACGGGCAACCTCCGGCTGAACTATCCCGACATGCTGCGCTCCGCGAGCGTCGAGGGCGAGGTGCTCGCCCAGTTCGAGGTGGATACCACCGGTCGCGTGGTGATGGCCACGTTCAAGGTGCTCAAGTCCAGCCACGACCTCTTCACCACGGCGGTCCGGCAGGCACTACAGACCGCGCGATACTACCCGGCAGAGATCGGCGGTCGGAAGGTCCGGCAGCTCGTCCAGCAGCCGTTCAATTTCACGCTGACCCGCTGACCCGCAGTTCCCGTCCTTATTTCCCTGGCGTCCAACACTCAAGTCGTGGAGTTCGTGATTTATGGAAATGTCAATGCTGCACATGTGGGAGCAGATGGGATGGTTCGTGAAAGGCATCGTGATCACGATGGCCATCATGTCCATCTACTCGCTCACCATCGTGGTCCAGAAGTGGTGGAGCCTGCGGCAGGCGCAGAAGGAGACCGTGAAGTTCGCGCCGGAATTCTCCCAGTTCCTCGAGGAAGACAACCTCACTGAGGCGATTCGGCTGGCCGAGACGTACAAGAAGTCGCACGTCGCCCTCGTGCTGGGCGGTGCGTTGCAGGAAGTGAAGCCCCTCATCCAGGATGGCTCGGTGACGGTGGCAGACATCAACTCGGCGGAGCGGGCCATCGAGCGCAACATGCTGCTCGAGATCACGAACCTGAAGCGCGGCCTCGCGGTGCTGGCCACCGTCGGCGCCACCGCGCCGTTCGTGGGACTGCTCGGCACCACCATCGGTATCGTGAATTCCTTCCAGGGCATGGCCACCAGCGGATCCGGCGGGCTTGCCGCGATTTCCGCCGGGATCTCCGAGGCGCTGATCGCGACCGCGTTCGGTCTCCTCGTCGCCATTCCTGCGGTGTGGGCCTACAACTACTTCACCACCAAGATCGACAACCTCACCGCGGAGATGACGTACGTCTCCAAGGAAATGATCGACTATCTCATCAAGGGTGTGAGCGGCGAGTTCGGTCGCTCGCGCTTCACGCGCGAGTTCAACGCGACCGCGACCAGCGGCAATACGCCGATCTCGCAGTAGGCACACGCCCTCAGGAGAATCCAAGCCGTGGGAATTCAGCACAGCAGCGCTCCAGTTCAGAGCTCGCCGAACGTGACGCCGATGGTTGACGTCATGTTGGTGCTCCTGATCATCTTCATGGTGGTGACGCCCGCCCTTCTGGCGGGCTTCAACGCCAAGCCGCCCGAGGGGGTGAACCTGAAGGAGCACCCCGGAGACGAGGAATCCGACCAGGTGCTTGGCATCGACCGGGAAGGCCAGTACTACCTGAACAAGCAGCCGGTGAACATTGACGAGATGCCGGCGATGCTCAAGCGGATCTACGATGCGCGCACCGAGGACAAGATCCTGTACCTCAAGGCGGACCGCGAGGTCAATTACGCGCTCGTCCTCGACGCGATCGACATGGCGTCGAAGAACGGCGTGCGCGTCGTGGGAATGATCAGCGAGCAGCGATCGGGTACCGTGTCCACGGTCGCGGGTGATACGCGCGAAAACCCGGAGAGATGACGATGGCAATGTCCACGGGTGGTGGGGGCGGCCTCACCAACGACATGAACGTGACGCCGATGATCGACGTGCTGCTGGTGCTCCTGATCATCTTCATGGCCGCGATTCCCACGATGCGGAAGGCCATCGACATTCAGCTGCCGGACCCCACGCCGGCACCCGCGCAGGCGAATCCGCAGTCCAATCAGATCGTGCTCGAGGTCCTGCCGGGAGGCGTGTTTGCGATCAACACCGAAAAGGTGGACCTCGGCGGGCTGGGGCCCCGGCTCAAGGAGATCTACGACCAGCGACCCGAGAAGATCATCTTTGTGAAGGGTGATCCTACCATCAAGTATCAGGACGTGATTCAGGCCATGGATATCGCGCGCGGATCCGGCGTGAAGGTCATCGGTGTGCCGCCCAAGGATATCGGAACCAAGTCCGCCGGGGGCGCAGGACAGTAGCGGTCGAGCTCGGAACGGCAGTCGAGCGGCGGACGAACCCAGCGGGGATCGTCCGCCGTAGTGTTTTGCAGCCCTTGCACTTCCGCGCACGCATCCCGACTGTCGGGTATAACGACTGTGAGCCAGGAATCCCCCCCCCCCTCCACTGGACATCGACGCCCGTACCGGGTGCCCCTCGGCCTGCCCAGCGCCCGGCACAGCTGGCGCGGAGGCACGGTGGCGTCGGTGCTCGTGCATGCGGTGCTGATCGGACTGCTGCTCGTCGAGGTCGGGCGCAGCGCTGATTTGCGGGAGCTGAGTCAGGGGGCGGGTGGCCCGGGGCCGGCCGGCGGAGGCGGAGGCGGGCGGCGCGGCAGCGGCGCTCAGCCCGAAGCGCTCGAATACGTTCGCGTTGCGCCCCCGCCTGAGCCGGCACCCGTGGCACCGCCGCGCATCGAGACCGAGCCCGTTCCCGTGCCCCAGATTGCCCTGGTCCCGGCGATCCCCGAACCGGAGCTTCCCAGGCTGGCATCACTGCCAATCACTGGAGTGGGTGGGGGCACGGGATCCGACGTGACGGGCGGAACGGGAACCGGCACCGGTGGCGGCATCGGTACGGGCGTGGGAACGGGCACGGGCTCGTCGGTTGGCCCAGGCACTGGCGGCGGGGACCAGCCGAACCACCCGCCGACGCCGATCGAGATGTTCATACCGCCGCTGCCGGTTCCGGCTGGGGCGCGAGGTGCCAGCGTGATCGTGGAGTTCGATGTGGACGAATCAGGGCGGGTGCGTGGCATCGAGTTTACCCAGACCCGGGACCGTGGCTACAACCGCCGTCTGCGACAGGCGCTGGAGGGGTACCGGTTCCGCCCGGGATCCCGTCCGGATGGCACGCCGGTTCGCATGAAGGCGCAGATCACGATCGATCTGCCCTAGCCCTAGCGTCCATCGCTTTCGGCAACATATACTTCCGTGTTCCAACGCCGGCCTCCCAGGCCGGCGTTGTGCTGTCCCGCCTGAACCCGGAACGTGATGACGCGTGTGACCGCCAAGCCGGACACCCCGCCAACGCAGCCGCAGTCCGAGTTCGTGAAAGCCATGACCCTGACCGACGCGACGATGCTCGTGGCGGGTATCATGATCGGCTCGGGGATTTTCATCGTCTCGGCGGACATGGCGCGCAAGGTCGAGTCGCCGGCGTTCCTCCTGCTCGCGTGGCTGCTGACGGGCGTCATCACGCTGCTTGGCGCCCTCGCCTACGGCGAGCTCGCGGCGATGTTTCCCCGCGCCGGCGGGCAGTATGTCTTCATTCGGGAGTCATTGGGCCCTCTGCCGGCGTTCCTCTACGGCTGGACGCTGTTCGTGGTCATCCAGACGGGAACCATCGCCGCTGTCGCCGTGGCCTTTGGCCGCTTTGCCGGCGTGCTCTTTCCCGCCATCTCGACCGAGATGTACGCATGGTTCCCGAGCGCGCCCGTGTGTGTGGCAGCCCTGGGATGCAGTGATCCTGCACGGGCAATTACGCTCGGACTCAATCCGCAGCGGTTGGCGGCGCTCGTCAGCGTCGCGGTGCTGACCTGGATCAACCTGCGCGGCGTGCGCGAAGGCAAGTTCGTGCAGACGACGTTCACCGTGGCGAAGACGGGCGCGCTGATCCTGCTGATTCTGCTGGCCCTCACGATCGGCCGGAACGACACCGCGATTGCGGCGAATTTCAGCGGCGGCAACTTCGTCGGTGACGTGGACGTCACGGGCGTGTTCGTCATTGCCTTTGGCGCGGCGCTCGTCGGATCACTGTTCTCGAGCGACGCGTGGAACAACGTGACGTTCGCAGCCGCCGAGGTACAGAATCCTCAGCGGAATCTGCCCCTCGCGCTCGTGCTGGGTACCGGGATGGTGTCCGTCCTGTACGTGCTCGCGAACATCGGATACATGAGCGTGCTGCCGGTGGAGGGCGTGGCCGCCGGTACCACGGCCCTTGAGCGGGGCATATCTTACGCGACCGAGGATCGCGTCGGGACGGCCGCCATGGAAGTGATCTTCGGGCCGGTCGGCGCCACCATCATGGCCATCGCGATTCTGGTTTCCGTGTTCGGGTGCAATAACGGACTCATTCTCGCTGGCGCTCGCGTGTTCTATGCGATGGCGCGTGACGGTCTGTTCTTCCGCAAAGCGGGAACGCTCAACCACAATCGCGTTCCAGCGACCGCGCTCGTGCTCCAGGCCATCTGGACCGGACTGCTGTGCCTGACAGGCACATACGGCCAGCTGCTGAATTACGTGATTTTCGCGGCCCTCGTGTTCTACGTGCTGACCACGATCGGCCTCTTCCGCCTGCGCGTGAAGCGGCCGGACATCCATCGGCCGTACCGGGCGATCGGCTATCCGTTTCTTCCAGCGCTCTACATCGTGCTCGCCGCGGGCGTGATGGTGTTGATCCTGCTGTCGCCGACCTCGCGCACCGAAGCGGTGTCCGGGCTCGTGCTCGTGCTCGTCGGCATCCCGGTGTACTTCCTCTGGCGCAAGGTGGAGGGCGATCGGCCCCCGCCGCCTCCCGCGCCGGCAGACGCGATTTCCCCCTCAACGACCTGACGGCGTCACGCCGCTGAATACGGAGACTGGCTGAATGGTTCTGCTCTATCTCGCGCTGGGTGCAGGTGTACTCGCGCTGCTCTTCGCTCTCGTGACCGCCCGGCGCGTGCTCAGGGAAGACACCGGCACGGACGTGATGCGGTCCATCGCCGCGCTGATTCAGGCCGGTGCCGCGGCATTCCTGCGACGGGAATACACGTTCCTGGCCGGATTTGTGGCCGTGGTCGCGGTGCTGATCGCGGTGTTTGTGGACTATGACATGACCGGCAAATTCGCCGCCATCGCCATCGTGGATGCAGGGAGATACGCCGACCTGCCGCGAACGGCGATCGCCTACGTGCTGGGCGCTTTCGCCTCCGCGACAGCGGGCTACATCGGGATGTACATCGCCGTGCGCGCGAACGTCCGCACGGCGGCCAAGGCGCGCGTGGGGCTGAATCCCGCCCTCCGCGTGGCGTTCTCGTCCGGCGCGGTGATGGGCATGACCGTGGTGGGCATCAGCCTCGTGTTCATCTCGCTGCTCTACCTCGTCTTCCAGCATTATCAGCCGCTGGCGGGCTTCGCGTTCGGCGCGTCGTCCATCGCGCTCTTCGCGCGCGTCGGTGGCGGGATCTATACCAAGGCGGCGGACGTCGGCGCCGACCTGGTCGGCAAGGTCGAAGCGGGCATCCCGGAGGATGATCCGCGGAATCCGGCGACCATCGCCGACAACGTGGGGGACAACGTGGGTGACGTCGCCGGCATGGGCGCCGACCTGTTCGAGTCCTACACCGGCGCGATTGTCGCCACCATGTCGCTGGCCGCGGTCGGCATCCTCGGCGTCGGCGAAAACGCCGTGCTGCCGGCGGGCGCGGATGCGACGTATGACGCCAATGCCTTCGTGCTCCCGCTTGGCATCATGGGCGTGGGCGCCATCTGTGCCATTATCGGCACGTTCTTCGTGCGCACGAGCGAGAATGCAGACATGGGACGGCTGCTGTGGGCGCTGCGTGCCGGCATCTTCGGCGCGGGTGCGCTGGTGCTGCTTGCCACGGCGGGCATGATCCAGTGGCTCGGGCTCGACTTCAATCTCTTCTGGGCGGTGCTGGCCGGACTCGTGGCGGGACAGGTGATCGGCACGGCCACCGAGTACTACACGGCATACGAGTTCGGGCCCACGCAGCGGCTCGCAGCGCAGGCGGTGTCGGGCACCGGCCCGGCCATCATCGGCGGCCTGGCGCTCGGTATGCTGTCCACGACCATCCCGCTGCTCACGATCGTCCTTGCCATCTGGGCCACCTTTGAACTCGCGGGCCTCTACGGCATCGCGCTGGCCGCGGTCGGCATGCTCTCCACGCTTGGCATCACGCTGGCGACCGACGCGTACGGGCCCGTGGCCGACAATGCGGGCGGCATCGCCGAGCAGGCGCACCTGCCCGCCGAAGTGCGCGAGCGCACCGACGCGTTGGACTCACTGGGCAACACCACCGCGGCGACGGGGAAGGGCTTCGCGATCGGCTCCGCGGTGCTCACGGCCCTGGCGCTGATGGTGTCCTACTCGCAGATCACGCGGGTCACCACGTTCAACCTGCTCGACGTGAGCGTGTTGCTGGGGCTTCTCATCGGCTCGTTGATGCCCTTTCTCTTTGGCGCGCTCACCATGGGCGCGGTGGGCCGCGCGGCCATGAAAATGGTGGAGGAGGTGCGCCGCCAGTTCCGCGAGATTCCGGGCATCATGGAAGGGACCAATCCGCCGGATGCGGCCGGCGCGGTTCGCATCGCGACCGATGGCGCCATCAAGGAGATGGTGCTGCCGGGCGCCATCGCCGTCGCTGCGCCGATCCTCGTGGGGGTTGTGCTCGGCGCCGAGGCGCTGGGCGGACTGCTCATCGGCTCCATCGGATCAGGGGCACTGCTGGCACTCATGATGGCCAACGCGGGCGGCGCGTGGGACAACGCCAAGAAGTACATCGAGAAGGGCCACCACGGCGGCAAGAACTCCGACGCACACCGCGCGGCGGTGGTTGGTGACACCGTCGGCGATCCGTTCAAGGACACCTCGGGGCCGAGCCTGAACATCCTGCTCAAGCTGATGGCCATCGTGGCGGTCGTCTTCGGCCCGCTGTTCCTGTAGCCTACGCCGCCAGGTCTTCCTCCACGTGCCCTTCCGGGAGCTTCTCGATGGTGAACCCGGTGAAGCCGTACACGAGCGCGATCAGGGGGTTCAGCAGGTTGAGGAAGGCGAAGGGCGCGTATGTGAGCGTTGCAACGCCGAGCGTGGACGCCATGAACGCGCCGCACGTGTTCCAGGGAACGAGGGCCGAGGTCATCGTCCCCGCGTCCTCGAGCGAGCGCGACAGGTTCTTGGGATGCAGGCCGCGCCGGCGGTACTCCGCCCGAAACATCCGGCCGGGAAGCACGATCGCGATGTACTGGTCCGACGCGACCACATTGGTGCCGACTGAAGTGGCCAGCGTCGCGGCAATCAGACTGCCCGTCCCGCGCACCGTGGTCAGAATGGCCGCCGCGATCTTCTGTAGAAGCCCGGCCGTTTCCATCACGCCGCCGAACATCATCGCGGCCAGGATGAGCCACACCGTCGAGAGCATGCTCGACATCCCTCCACGCGTCAGCAACTCATCCAGCGCGGCGTTGCCGGATTCCAGCCGGAAGCCGTCGAACAGCGCGATCCACGATCCCTTCACCATGGCCAGCCAGACCGGCAGGGCAGGGTCGTTGACGAACCGAATCAGCGCCGCCTGCTGAAAGATCACGGCGAACACACAACCCGTCAGCGCGCCGATCAACAGCGCGGGAAAAGCCGGCACCTTGCGAATCACGAGCGTGATGACCAGCGCCGCCGGCAGCAGCAGATGCGGGCCGATCACGAAATTGTCACGCAGTGATGTGAGGATCGCGCCAAGCTGCTCCGTGCTCTGCGGCGACGGCACCACGAATCCCGCGATGGCAAACAGGATCAGGGCGATGATCATGCTGGGCCCTGTCGTCCACGCCATGTGGCGGATATGCGTGAACAGGTCCGTGCCGGCGATGGCCGGAGCCAGGTTCGTCGTGTCGGAGAGCGGCGACATCTTGTCGCCGAAGTACGCGCCGGAGATGATGGCGCCGGCGGCGAGCCCCATGTGCAGGTTCTGCGCGGTGGCCACTCCCACCAGCGCCACACCGACGGTGCCGGCTGTGGTCCACGAGCTGCCGGTCGCGAGGGCAACCATGGCGCACAGGACGCATGCGGCCGCGTAAAACACGGCAGGCTTGAGGATGAGCAGTCCGTAATAGATCATCGTCGGTACGACGCCAGCGAGAATCCAGGTGCCGATGACGGAACCGACCACCAGCAGGATCAGGATCGCGCCCATCGACAGGGAGATGCCATGAACGATGCCGCGCTCGATCTCCTTCCATGAATAGCCGAGCCGCAGCCCCATGATGATTCCGATGCCTGCCGCCAGCATGAGCGCGATCTGGTTCGGTCCCGCCGAAGAGCCGTCTCCGAACAGGAATACCGAGGCGGCCAGGAGGCCGATGAGGACGACAACGGGGGTGAGCGCCTGCCAGATCGTGGGCGCCCGCTTCACGGTTTCCGTCATGCGGGAGAGTTCTCCTCGGTGGCGCGGTGGAGGGGAGGGGGGGTGCGCGGCCAAGCCCGTGCATGGTAACGCGTTATAGGGCCATTCGGCAAATCGTCAAGCTGGCGCCGCCTCGCCTCACGCCGTAGTATCGTCGCGGTCGTCCGCTTGCGCGATCGCTCCCTTCCGCCGATCGCGTCACGCTCCGTTCGCCTTTCTCCGGCCCCGAACTCATGAAGCTGCACAACAAGATTCTGCTCGGCCTGCTGGTGGGCGGTACCGTTGGTGTCGTCATGAACCTCACGCTCGGTGGGGATCACGCGGTCGTCACGGGACTGAATCGGTACGTCGCCGGACCGGCCGGCCAGATCTTCCTGCGCCTGCTCTTCATGATCGTCGTACCGCTGGTCTTCGCCTCCATCACGGTCGGCGTCGCGGGGCTGGGCGACATTCGCAAAGTTGGCCGCGTGGGTGGCAAGGCGATGGCGATCTTCCTGACGACCACGGTGATCGCGGCGACCATCGGCCTGATTGCGGTGAACATCGTGCGCCCCGGAGCGCGGCTGGATGAGGGCATCAGGACCGAGCTGCTCGAGCGTTTCGCCTCCGACGCATCCAATACGGCGCAGGCATCCGCCCGGCAGGAGTTTGGCATCCAGACGCTGATCAACCTCGTGCCGCGCAATCCCGTGCGCTCGGCGGCCGATCTCGATCTGCTGGGCCTGATCTTCTTCGCCATCGTGTTCGGCGCGGCACTGACCCTGATTCCGGCCGAACGCGCCCGGCCACTCGTTCGCGTGCTGGAGGGACTCAACGACGTCGTCATCAAGATCGTCGAGTTCGCCATGCAGCTGGCGCCCTACGGTGTGGCCGCGCTGATCTTCGGGATGACGTCCGCGTTCGGATTCAACCTGCTCGTCCCGCTGGCGGGCTACGTCCTCGTGGTACTGGGAAGCCTGCTGGTGCACGGCATCGGGACCAACTCGATCATCCTGCGGTTCGTGATCGGGATGTCGCCACGGTTGTTCTTCAGCCGGATACGAACTTCCATCGTGACCGCGTTTTCCACCAGCTCGAGCAGCGCCACTCTGCCGACGAATCTCGCGGTGGCACAGAGGAACCTCGGCATCCCCGAGTCGGTGAGCGGTTTCGTGATGCCGCTCGGTGCCACCATGAACATGAACGGTACTTCGCTGTTCGAGGGGATCACGGTGTTGTTTCTGGCGCAGGTGTTCGGCGTCGATCTCAATCTCGGACAGCAGGTGATCGTGGTCATCATGTGCGTGCTGACGGCGGTTGGCGCGGCTGGCGTGCCGGGCGGTTCCATTCCGCTGCTCGTGGGCATCATGGCGATGTTCGGCGTGCCGCCGGAAGGCATCGCGATCATCCTCGGGGTGGACCGCATTCTGGACATGTCCCGCACCACGGTGAACGTCATCGGCGACGCCGTCGCCACGACCTGGGTGGCGAAGTCGGAAGGGGTCTGGACGCCCGCAAGTCTACCGCCGGAGGACCAGACGCTGGAGGCCACGTCCGGGCGCGATGCCACGCCCGCCAACGCGCCGATCACGAGCACCAGGTAGTTCGTGCGCCGCCTTTCGCTGACGCAGTGGATCTTCGTCGCGATGGTGGTGGGTGTGGCACTGGGCTGGCTCTTTCCCGAGTCGGCGCGCGCCACGACCGGGTTTGCCGCAACCGACCTGCGCGTGCTCGCGTCGATCTTCCTCCGGTTGATCAAGGCGCTGGTGGTGCCGCTCGTGTTCGCCACCGTGGTCGTCGGCATCGCCGGTTCAGGCGAAGAGCTCGGCGCCATGGGCCGGCTGGCCTGGCGCGCGCTGCTGTTGTTCACGGCGCTCACGCTGGTTGCGCTCCTCATTGGCTGGGCGGCGGCGCTCATCGTTCAACCGGGTCAGGGTGTCGTCCTGCCAGCTGCCGACGCGGCGAGCCAGGTGCCCGTGCGCCGACTTACGTTCTCGGGCGTGATCGAGCAGGCATTCCCGCAGAGTCTCGCGGATGCCGCTGCCCGCAACGACGTGCTGCAGGTGCTGGTGTTCGCGCTGCTGTTCGGGGCGGCGCTCGCGCGCGTGGCGTCCGAACGCCGGGCGCCGCTGGTCCGTGTGCTGGAGTCGGTGGCCGACGCGATGTTCAAGTTCACCGGGTTCGTGATGCTCTACGCTCCCATTGGTATCGGCGCCGCGATTGCCGTCACCGTGTCCCAGAGCGGCGTGGGTGTGCTGGGACGGCTGGGTGTGCTCATCCTCACCGTACTCGCGGCCCTCGCCGTCTTCATTCTCGCCGTGCTGTTGCCCCTGGCCGTCGTCAGCGGCGTGTCACTTCGCGCGTTCTGGAAGGTTGCGCGCGAGCCAACCTTGCTGGCTTTTGCGGCGGCGTCCTCGGATGCGGCGCTGCCACAGGCGATGAAGGCGCTGGAGGGCTACGGGGTGCCGCGCCGCATCGTGTCGTTCGTGATGCCGACTGCGCTGTCGTTCAACCTCACGGGCAGCACGCTCTTCGTCGGCGTGGCCACGCTGTTCGTGGCGCAGGCCGCTGGCGTGACCCTGAGTGTCGTGGAGCAGTTGGCTATGATCGGCACCCTGATGCTCACGACCAAGGGCATCGCGGCGGTGCCGCGCGCGTCGCTCGTGATCCTGTCGGCGATGCTCACCAACTTCGGACTGCCGCTCGAGGGCGCCGCGCTGATCCTCGCGGTCGACGCGATCATGGACATGGCGCGCACCGGGACCAACATGCTGAGCCACTGTCTGGCGACGATCGTCCTCTCCCGCTGGGAGCAGCGGACGGGTTCGGAGGATCGGGCGCCGGCTATTTCGCCACACCCGCCAGTTGCGGGATGAAGATCAGGGCGCCGAGGCGCAACAAGCGGCCCGCGAAGCCGACCCAGAAAAAGTACCAGAAGTTGAAGCGCCAGACCCCCGCTGCGATGGTCGTCAGGTAGAACGGGGGAATGCCGGTCAGCGCGCTGGCGAACACGACCACCGCCCCAAGCGCGGCGCGATCGCCAATCTTCGCCTTGGCCGCGGCCACCCGTTCCTTAAGCTTGCCATACGGTAACTTGTCAAAGCTTCGCCCCGCGAGGTACATGAGCGACTTGCCGAGCATGTGCGACATGGTGGCGGTCACCAGCAGCAGGGGCAGCAGGGAGCGTGGAGCCACAATGCCAAGGAAGACGACGTATACCTCGATGTTCACCACCGGGATGAGCGCGCTCGTGAATGAGATCGCGATCGTCGACAGGAACATGAACAGTGTGCTGTTGGGGCCGTCGAAGCTCACTCGCATCCTCGTCGTATGAGTCGAATGAAGTTACTCGTCGATTCGGATGAGTTCTGGTCGGTGCTCAGCGCGGACATCCGGTCCGCGCAAGACGCCGTGTACATCCAAACGCTCTCCTTCGAGGGGGATCGCGTCGGCACCGCGCTGGTCGACGCGCTCGATGGCTCCGCATGCCACGACCGGCGTATCCTCGTGGATGCCTACACCCGCGTCATTCAGAACGACCGATTCCTGTATTCGCCGGCCAGCTTGTTCGACCGCGAATTGCGCGCTGAAGTGCGCGCGACGTCGCGACTGATCGAGCGAGCTCGCGAGCGGGGCATCGGCGTGCAGTTCACGAACCCGATGGGTCCGCTGCTGGTGCGTCTGCCGGCGCGGAACCACAAGAAGATGATGGTCATCGACGACCGTGTGTGCTATCTGGGCGGCCTCAATTTCAGCGAGCACAATTTCGCGTGGCATGACCTGATGGTGCGGATCGAGGATCCCGCCATCGCGGCGTTTCTGAAACAGGACTTTCTTTCCACGTGGGCTGGAGACGATGTGCCGCGCACGGGAATGTTTCCGGGGATCGACGTCCACTGTTGCGACGGGCGCACCAACGCCGGCGTGTTTCAGCGGGTGTTCGATTGCATGGAGGCCGCACGGGAGTCCATTTTTGTCGAGAGCCCCTACCTCACCTCACCCTTCTGCGAGAAGCTGGCCGAGGCCCGGCGGCGCGGCGTGCGCGTGACCATCGTCAGTCCGGAGGCGAACAACCACACGCCGATGAAGAAGTACATCATCCGGGAATCTCGGCGGCACGATTTCGACCTCCGACTCTATCAGGGGCGCATGACGCACCTGAAGGCCATGCTGGTGGACGATCGCTGGCTCATCGTCGGATCATCCAATTTCGACGTCCTCAGCTACTACCTTCACCAGGAGACCGTGGCGATCGTGACTGATCCTGACCTCATCGCGGATTTTCAGGAGCGAGTGATGCGCCTCGATCTCGATCAGTCACACCCGATCCCAGCCGGCGACGGCGGTCTGGGTGGCCTCTTTGCCTACGGCCAGGTACAGTTGGCCGCGAAGGTCGCGCTGTTATTGTGCCGGCCCGCCGCGGCATCCTGACCGATGGAGCCGGATGCGCCGGTTGTACGACTGCCGGGGCAGGCCAGGATCAACCGGGCAACCGAGTCGGGTGACTCCTCGTGCGGGAAATGGCCGACCCCAGGCAACCGCGCGACGGAAAACGCCGCTCCGAGCGGCTCGAGCGCCGTGAGTTCCTCGGGGTCAGGGCCGGACGGATGAGGCCACTCACCGAGAATCGCCAGGACGGGCCCCCGCAGCCGCGCGACCACGGTCGGAAGCGGTTCCGGCTCGACCGAGTCGGCGAGACGTGCGGCCATGGCCACCACGGCGCCAATGTGGTTCAGCATCGGTTCGGAATAGGCATGGCGCGTCGTGGAATCCAGCCATTCGCGCGTCCCACTGTTCTCCGCGAGACCGTTGAGAAACCGAGCTCGGATGAACCGCCGACCAAAGGGGATTCTCGCGAGCAGGGGTGCCAGCCGATACGCCGTCGAAAATACCTTCGTGCGATTGTAGGGAAGCGCGCCGACGTCGAGCAGGTACAGCGCAAAAACGCGTTCAGGCGCATACGCCGCGACCCGGAGCGCGACGCCGCCTCCGTGCGCATGGCCTGCCAGTCCTACCGGATCATCCCCATACCGATCCAGCACGGCCACCACACGTCTGGCCAGCGCCGCGAAGCTGACGTCGGTGCTGTCGAGCGACAGACGATACGGATCGATGACGATGACCCGTGCGCCGCCGCTCACCAATTCCGCGCGCAGGCGGTTCAGTCCCGCGACGCCGCCCACGATCCCGCTCAACAGGACGTAGGTGGGTGCGCCCTCCCCTGAAACCGCGACGGTCGCCTCGTCCCAGTCTGGTTTGGCCTGCTGCCCGGCCAGCCCTGTCGCGTAGCATCCGAGCGACACGAGGCTGAGGGCGAGTTGGCGTCGCATCTGCGGCTGGCGTCGCACTGGTCGAAACTACGGCAGCGACGACTTCGTCGCGGAAGCGCCGAGCATCCGCACCGCGATGCGCACCGCGCCTCGCGCAGCGTCGACATCGCCCGGATGGACGTGGGCACCCGGCACCGCTGCTTTCAGGCGATGCTCGAGCCGCTTGCGCAGTGGGGAGCTCTTGCTGAGCAGCCCGCCCGTGAGCGCCACGGGCACCGAAGCGCGTTCATCCGTGAAAAGATGGCGGGCGAGCGATCGCACGTGCAGAGCGAGTTCTTCAACGGCCAGGCTGACGATCGAGTTGGCGCGCAGGTCGCCGGAATTCGCTACGGTCAGAACGATGGGCGCGAGCGACGCCAATGCTGCGGGTGTCGCCGCTGCCGCCCAGCGGATGAGATCTGCCGTCTCGGCGACCTCGGTCGCGGTAAGTATGGCGCCGGTGAGCGCGGTTTCCGGCTCGCGCCCGTCGGCAGCGGCCGCCACCACGGAGAGTGCGCGCCGGCCGATCCAGGCGCCGCCGCCCTCGTCCCCGAAGGCCGGCCCCCAGCCGCCACATCGGCTCGTGACACCGGCCGGACCGCGCCCGAACGCAGCTGAGCCGGTACCCGCGATCAGGAGAACGCCCGGTCCCTCGCCAAAGGCATCCTCGAGCGCCACGGCAAAGTCAGTGAGCACGACGACTTCTTCGGCAATCTCGTGAGTGATCAGGGCGTCCCAGAGCGCCTGCCGTTCTGGCTCGCGTCCCGCCCCAGCAACGCCGACACACAGGACCCCCGGACGGTCGCCGCGCTCGCCCTCTTCCAGGACGTCACGCACGACACCCGCGATGATCCCGGCGCTCTCTTCGATCTCGTTCGGGCGCACCGCGCTGCCGGCACCAGTCGCTTCGGCGAGCGTCTGGCCATGCTCATCCGCGAGCACGGCGCGCGTCTTGGACCCACCACCGTCTATGCCGACGACGATCGATTGCATCGGGAGCCTATGGCGTGGAGGCGCGCGCGTCCGGCGGCGCGGCATGCGTAAAGGAGGAGAGGATGCCCACGACAAGGGTAATCGACGTGCCGATCAGAACGTACCAGGGGTACGCGATCCTGCTCAGGGCCTCCAGCCAGCCGAGGGAATCCTGCATTCCACGAGGGCCCAGCCAGGCCAGCAGCGGCTTCGAGAACACGACGACGGCCATGATGGAGATCGCCGTCGCCATCGCGAGAATCGCGTCGCGCTGGATCGCCCGCTTCCAGAGGAGCGCGAGGAAGAATCCGCCGAGCAGTCCCCCGTACGTGAAGGACGCAATGGACAGGGCGACCACGACCACCGGCGTGCCCTGCTGGCGATAGAGCAGCGCGCCTCCAATGAGAATCACAGCCCACACCAGCGTGAATCGCTTGCCCACGGCCAGCATCTGCCGGTCGTCGAGCGTTCGCCTGGTGAGGGGCAGATAGATGTCGTGCGTCGTTGCCGCGGAGAGCGCATTGAGCGATCCCGACACCGTGCTCATCGCGGCCGCGAGAATCGCGGCGATCACCAGGCCCGTGAGCCCGGGGGGCATCACCTCGATGATGAACTGCGGGAAGATCGCGTCGGAGGTGGCGAAGGTGCGACCGTCGTAGAATGCCCACAGCCCGAGGCCGATGATGAGGAAAAGCGCGAACTGCGCGATCACCACGATGCCGCTGCCGATCAGGGCGCGCCGAGCCTCGCGCAGGCTCGCGGAGGCGAGCAGCCGTTGCACGATGATCTGATCCGCGCCGTGAGAGGCCATCGACAGGAATGCGCCGCCGATCAGCCCGGCGGCCACGGTGTGCGGACGGTCGAATCCCATGTACGGATCGAACAGCGTCAACTTCCCCGCGGCGGATGCACGGTCGACGATGGCGCTCCATCCGCCCTCAACGCCGGCGCCGATGAGGTACACGGCGCTCAGCCCGCCGATCAGATACACGCCGGTCTGCAGCACATCCGTCCAGACGACCGCCCGCATTCCCCCGTGATACGTGTAGATCACGGTGAATCCGCCGAGGATCAGGATGGCCGCAGGGGTGGCGTACTCCGCCCGCACGACCGCGCTCAGAATGAGCGCCACCGGTATCGCGGTCGCGAAGATCCGCACGGAATCGCCAAATGCCCGCGTTACCATGAACACGACGGAAGCGAATCGGCGCATCGCCAGGCCGAACCGGCGCTCCAGCAACGCGTACGCCGTGACGAGCTCGCCATCGTAGTAGCGCGGCAGCAGCGTGAAGGCGATCACGATGCGTCCCAGGAGGTAGCCCATCGCCAGCTGAAGGAACGAGAGGTCCGTGAGGTACGCGAGCGCCGGGATGCTGATGAAGGTGAGCGCGCTGGTCTCCGTCGCCACGACCGAGAAGAGAATGGCCCACCAGGGGATCGCCTTGTTGGCCACGAAGTAGTCGCGCGCCGACTTTTGCGAGCGGCCGAGCCAGACGCCAAGCAGGGTGGTGCCGACGAGATACACGAGGACCACGACACCGTCGATCAGCGTGAAACGATTCATGGGACGACGTACGCCTCCATTGCGTAGTATGCGGCGAGGCCGAGCCGATCCAGCTCCGCGGCCGTCCCCTTGTTACGCGCTTCCACCCGCTGCCAGAACTCCCGGTCGTCGTAACCGCCCGGAAACGGCGCGCTGTCCTTCTGCGACTGGTGCTTGAAGATGGCCTGGATCTTCAGGCGCAGCTCTTCCTGCGACAGCGGCACGAGCCACGTGGCCTCGTGCACCGGCCACTCCTGCCAGGCGCCGCGGTACAGCCAGGTTTCCGGGGGCGCGTCCAGCTCCGGCAGCGCACGGTCGATGGCTTCCTTGCACATGCGATGAGTGCCGTGCGGATCGGATAGGTCGCCCGCCACGAAAATCAGCTGCGGGCGCACCTCGCGGAGCAGGTCGGCCACGATCTTCACGTCGGCTACGCCGATCGGATCCTTCCTGACTTTGCCGGTCTGGTAAAACGGCAGGTTGAGAAAGCGGGCGGACGCGCGCGAGAGCCCCACCGTTTCCAGGCCGCTCACGGCCTCGGCCTCCCGGATCAGCCGCTTGATGTCCTGCACTTCCGGGATATCCACCTCGCCGGGCCGCTTGCGGGCGAGAAAATCGTTCGCGCGTCCGGACAGGCGCGCGGCCGTTGCCGACTCGAGCAGCGATTCCTCGCCCAGCCGCTGCACGAAGTCCACGTACCGACGAACATCGTGGTCGAACACGGCGATGTTTCCGCTGGTCATGTACGCGACGGTGATCTCGTTGTCATTCTCGACGAGCTTGCGCAGAATGCCGCCCATCGAGATGACGTCGTCGTCCGGGTGTGGCGAAAAGCAGATGATGCGCTGGCCCGCCGGCAGCCTGGACTTGCCCCGAATCTTCGCGCCGAGAAGGTTGAAGACCTTGCCGTTGACCTCGCCGGGGCTGCCGTGTCGGGCGACCAGAGACGAGAGCTTGTGGTCCGCGTAGTCCCGCTGCGTCAGCTTCAGGATGGCGGTGCCGGTCTGCTGCGACAGCCACATGACCGCGCGCACCATGAGCGGCTCCGTCCAGCGCACTTCGTCGATCAGCCAGGGCGTCGCGTTGCGGGTCAACTCCGCGCCTGCCGCGCGGTCCACGTAGAACGTGGTGTGCGGATGCCCCTGGAGGAACGTCGCCGCGACTTCCACGTCCACCTCGCCCTCGACCGCGCGGCGTACGATGCTGGCCTTGTGCTCACCCGTGGCCAGAATGGCGATCTCCCTGGCCTCGAGGATCGTGGCCACGCCCATCGTGACGGCCTCGCGCGGCACGTAGTCCTCGCCGAAGAAATCCGCGGCGGCGTCGCGGCGCGTGACGTAATCGAGCGCGATCAGCCTGGTGCGGCTCTCCACGCCTGATCCTGGCTCGTTGAACCCGATGTGCCCCGTCTTGCCGATCCCGAGGATCTGGAAGTCGATGCCTCCCGCCGCCGCGATCTGTGCCTCGTACTCCCGGCAGTAGCGCTCGACGTCTTCACGGGGAACCATGCCATCCGGCACGTGCACGTGCGCGGGATCGACATCCACATGGTCGAACAGGTTCTCCCGCATGAACCGGTGATAGGAGTGAAGGCTCGACAGTTCCATCCCGTGGTACTCGTCGAGATTGAACGTGATCACATTGCGGAAGCTCAGTCCCTCTTCCCGGTGCATTCGTGTCAGTTCGCGATAGACGCCGATGGGAGTGGAACCCGTCGCCAGGCCAAGCACCGTATGACGCCCGGACGTGGCGTGCTGGCGAATCAGGGCCGCGATTCGCGCGGCGATGAGCAGCCCGATGTCCTCATGGTCCTCCACGACCACGGTGGGAATGCGCTCCAGGCCAGCTGATCCATTCGCCTGTACAAGAGGCCCGCGAACGTGTGAACGTTCACGGGCCTCGTTTCCGGCGCCGACGCTCGGCGGAGCGCCGGGGACCGACCGGCTCATTGCGGCCGCTACGCGCTAAAGGAACTGCCGCAGCCGCAGCCGCCGGTTG
This sequence comes from Gemmatimonadaceae bacterium, assembly GCA_040902005.1. Classification (GTDB taxonomy): domain Bacteria; phylum Gemmatimonadota; class Gemmatimonadetes; order Gemmatimonadales; family Gemmatimonadaceae; genus DASPMP01. The sequence goes on from JBBDYA010000045.1 coordinate 46,948, forward strand.
AATTGGGGTTCTTGAACGTGAAGCCGGATCCCTGCATCGAGGTCACATAGTCGATGTTCACGCCATTGATGTACTGCGCGGAGAAGGGATCGACAAAGACGTTCCAGCCGCCCTGGTCGATGACGAGGTCATCTTCGGCGGGGGCGTCTTCGATGAGGAGGCCGTACTTGAACCCGCTGCAACCACCGGGCTGAACGCTCACGCGCAAGCCGCCGCGCGCCGGATCCACATTCTCGGCGTCCATGAATTTCTTGACTTCGACACTGGCGCCGGGGGTGACCGTCACCATCACGTCAGGCTGCTGGGTCGTACTCATGCTTCCTCCAATTCATTACGCGACAAGTGGTTCCACCGCGCGACCAGGAGCGAAATATACGTGGTTTACCGGGGTGCTTCAAGAATGAGACCGGCCGACCGATCACCCGCCCTGTGACTCGCCCTCCCGGAAGGACCGCGCGATCCAGATGAACGCAACTCCCGCGACGGCCAGAAAGAACATTGCGGCCCGGGTCTCACTGAAGATGAGCTTCCCGATGCCGAACAGTGAGCAGTACACCGCCGTCACGCCGGCAACCCAGTTGGTCCACTGCATCGCGCCGCCGGGGATTGGCTCGCGTCCGAATCCGAGGCGCTGTGAGACGGGAAGCCACCCGCGCCCGCCGGGGCGCACGCGGCGGTAGAACGCGTCCAGCACCGCGTCCGGCTCGGGACGCGTGGCAAACGTCACCACGAGCCAGACGATCGTGCTCACGGCGACCGTGGTCACCAGCACCCAGGAATCCGCGCGCGGATCGCCCGCGGCGAACCGGGGCGGAATTACCTGAATGGCGATGATGGAGGTGATGAACGACGCGGTCATCGCGCTGATCTCGGACCACGCATTGATGCGCCACCAGTACCAGCGCAGGATGAGCACGAGTCCGGTGCCCGCGCCGAGCGCGATCAGGAACTTCCACGCGCCCTCGATGGTGGTGATGTGCCGCGCGACCACGAGCGCGGCCAGAAAGAGGATCAGGGTACACACGCGCGCCACGTTCACGTAGTGCTTTTCCGTGGCGTCCCGCCGCATGAAGCGCTTGTACACATCGTTGACCAGATACGAGGCACCCCAGTTGAGCTGCGTCGCCATGGTGGACATGTAGGCGGCCGCGAACCCGGCGAGCATCACCCCGCGCCATGGCGTGGGCAGGTGATCGACAAAGACGCGAACGTAGCCCTCCTCCTTGTTGACCAGATCCGGATAGAGCACCAGCGTGGCGAGGGCCGTGATGATCCAGGGCCAGGGCCGGATGGCGTAATGCGCCACCTGGAAGAACAGCGTGGCGAGCACGCCGTCGCGCTCCGTGCGGGCGGAGAAGATCCGCTGCGCGACATACCCGCCGCCGCCCGGCTCCGCGCCCGGATACCAGGCGGCCCACCACTGCATCGCGATGAAGACGAACAACGTCATCAGCGGCATCCAGGCGTAGGCCGCGATCCCGCCCTCGGTCATCCGGACCGGAAGGACGGAGAACGCGGCCGCCTCGCTGCCGAACACGCGAACCGCGTTGGCCTTGACGATGAGCATGCCCCCCGCGGCATCCACGGCGTAGACGGCGAGCACGATCACGGCCGTCATCATGAGGATGAACTGGAAGAAATCCGTCCAGAGCACCGCCCACATCCCGGCAGCCACCGCATACGCCGTCGTGACGACGAAGCAGATGCCGACCGCCAGCCACGGTGAGATGCCCAGCGAGATGGTGAGAATCTTGACCATCGCCATCGTGACCCAACCCATGATGATCAGATTGATCGGGATCGCGAGGTACAGCGCGCGGAAGCCGCGCAGCACCGCCGCGCGCGTTCCGCCGTAGCGCACCTCGGCGAGTTCCACGTCGGTCATCACGCCGGCACGGCGCCACAGCCGCGCGAAAAAGAACACGGTCAGGATGCCGCTCATCACCATGTTCCACCACAACCAGTTGCCGGCCACACCCTTTGTGGCGACCAGGCCGGTTACCGCGAGTGGGGTATCGGCGGCAAAGGTCGTCGCGACCATCGAGATGCCGGCGAGCCACCAGGGCACCTTGCGCCCCGAGATGAAGTACTCGCTCATGCTCGCGCTGCCGCGTTTCGTGAACGCGAAGCCGATCGCCGCGGACAGGACGAAGTATCCCGCCACGATGGCCCAATCCACCCAGGAAAATGTCATCGTAACCCGTGGTTGAGGGTCAGTCCGAGTTGCTGCCGCCGCGCCGTCACGACCACATCCGCCAGTCTCCGCCGAACTCCGGTAATTCCAGGATTGTCCCGCGTCGGGTTCACCCGGTTGGACAGGAGAATGATGAACAGGTCCAGCGCGGGGTCGATCGCGATTGACGTGCCCGTGAATCCCGTATGGCCGAAGGCGCGGGAAGACATGTAGCTGCCGGCCCAGGAGGACGATGGGAACCGGTCACGCATCCCGTCGCGTTCCGGCTTCTGCCAGCCCAGGGCACGGTTGGACAGCGTCGAATCCGCATATCGCGTGAACAGGTCGATGGTGCGGTCGTCGAGCACCCGCACCGAATCCAGTCGTCCGCCTCGCAACAGCATCATCGCGAACCGCGAGAGGTCCGCACCCGTGCTGAACAGCCCGGCGTGCGCCGCAACGCCTCCAAGATAGTACGCCCGTTCATCGTGGACGGCGCCCCGCACCAATCCGCCGCGCAGGGTATCGATCTCCGTGGGCGCGATACGCGAGCGCAGCTCCGGCGGTGGGCGAAACATCGTCTCGCGCAACCCCAGTGGCCCGAAGAGTCGCTCCGCCGCGAGCGCGTCGAGTCGCGCGGAGCCGAGTGTCTCCACGACGCGTCCGAGGACGAATGCGCCGATATCGGAGTACACGGTGCGGTTTCCAGCCGGACGCTCGAGCTCCGTGAGGAACAGCAGCATCGCGAGGCTGTCGGGGTTCCGGGTCTGCTGATCATAGGGGCGAAAGGCGGGCAGCCCACTCGTATGGGTGAGCAGATGCCGCACGCTCACCAGTTCCTTGCCCGGACCTGTCCACAGGGGCAGATAGCGTTGCACCGGCCTGTCGAGGTCGAGTTCGCCGCGCTCCGCCAGCTGGGCCGCGAGCATCGTGGTGGCCAGAACCTTGGTCAGCGACGCCAGATCCCAGAGGGTATGTCGGTCCGGCTGCGGCGACTCCGACCAGTCCAGTTGCCCGACGCCGAGCTCGTACAGCGCGCCGTGCGCGTTCCCGATCACCACGTACGCGCCCGGGAACGCGCGTTCGTTCACCGCGGCGTTCAACAGGACAGGGACGGAGTCCCGGAGCGTGCGCGTGAACGCGGTCACTGCCGCCTCGGGCCGCCCATGCGGAGGGTGCTGCGCGCATGCCGCTGCCACGTACCCGAGCAGCAGCGTCGCGCATGTTACTTGCGTTGCCGAGGCCGCTATGCTTGGTGCAGAAGCACCCCGCGCGCGCCATCGCGCCCGGATCGGATTACCACGTAACGACCAGGAGAATCGCATGCGAGCCATCCTTGCGGCCACGTTGTTGTTCGCCACAGCCTGTGGGCCCCGGCAGGTGGAAGTCCAATCCGCTCCAACGCAGACCGCGGATGTGGCCATCCACTTCACCAACAATCTGACGCAGGCCGTGAATGTGTACGTCGCCAGCGGCGGCAGCGACCTGTTCGTCCGGCAGGTGTCCGCCAACACATCGGAACACCTGCCGGTGCAGGGAGTTGCCACCGGAACGAACGTAACGCTCAAGGCGACGACCATCGATGGCGCTCGAACCTACTCGCGGACAGGCGTCACGATGAGCGGCACCGTTACCTGGCGCGTTCCGTGAGCGACTTTGTTGCTACAACTCTGTGAGGGAGATACTTTTACGGGCCGGAGCGCTGCGAGCGTTGCTCCGGCCCTTTGCTTTGTAGAGGCCTCCTCGGCCGTCCCCGGAGCTGCATGCAGATCTTGCCGGACTGGCTGAAAAATCGATACCTGAGCCTGATGGAACCGATCGCGGACTGGCTCGTGCGCCGCCGCGTTCATCCCAATTCCATTACGGTCGTCGGCACTCTCTTCATGGTCGCCGGCGGCGTACTCTACGGCACCGGCCACATCATGTCCGGCGGCTGGCTCATCGGCCTGACCGCCCTCACGGACGTGCTGGACGGGATGGTGGCCCGCCGCGGCAAGACGGAGTCGGTGTTCGGGGCGTTCCTCGACTCATCACTCGATCGCGTCGCGGATGGCGCCGTCCTGGGTGGACTCGCGGTGTTCTACGCCCTGAGTCCGCAGCATCAGAGCGTTCCAATGGTGGTGGTGTGCCTCGCCGGCATCGTGGGGGCCTTTCTCACCTCATACACTCGGGCGCGCGCAGAGGCGCTCGGCTTCGACGCGAAAGTGGGGATGCTCCAGCGTCCCGAGCGCGTCGTGCTCCTCTCGGCGCCGCAGGCGCTGTTCGGCCTGACCCTGAACGGATGGGTACTGGCGATTATCATCAACATCCTCACCGTGACCGCGTGGATTACGGTGGTCCAGCGCGTCAAGTACGTGTACGACCGCACACGACCGTCGCCGCCGGATCTGGCGGACGAGGCCGAACCAACCAATTACAGACTCTGGGACCGGCCGTCGCGTCGCGACACGACCGCGAGGCCCGCCCTGAAAGGAGAGTGACCCGAGTGCAGGGAACGTCCACCGCCAGCCGTGCGGCTTCCATCCGACCGGCGACCGGCCGCCTCGGCGTGCTTACCCCGGGGCTCGGCGCCGTTGCGACGACGTTCATGGCCGGGGCGGAGAGCATCCGCCGCGGCCTGTCAAAGCCCATTGGCTCGCTCACGCAGATGGCGACCATTCGCCTGGGCAAACGCACCGACAACCGCGTACCGCTGATCAAGGACTTCGCCCCTCTGGCCACGCTCGGAGACCTCGTGTTCGGCGCCTGGGACCCGATTCCGGATGACGCCTATACCGCGGCCAAGAAGGCGGGCGTGCTGGAGGACCGCGACCTCGAGCCGATCGCCGATTTCCTGAAGGGCATCAAGCCGATGCCAGCGGTCTTCGAGAACCGGTATGTGACCCGCATCAACGGCAGCAACGTCAAGACGGGAAAGACCAAGCGCGATCTGGCCGAGCAGCTCCGCGCGGACATGCGGGAGTTCAAGGCGAAGAACAAGTGTGACCGGCTGGTCATCGTCTGGTGTGCGTCCACGGAGATCTTCATTGCGCCGGGGCCACAACATCAGACCATCGCGGCCTTCGAGAAGGCCATGGAGGCCAACGACGAGGCGATCGCGCCGTCGATGCTCTATGCCTGGGCCGCCATCATGGAGGGCATCCCATACTGCAATGGCGCCCCCAATCTTGCCGTGGACACCCTCGCGCTGCAGCAACTCGCGCTGGACAAAGGGGTGCCGATTTCGGGCAAGGATTTCAAGACCGGCCAGACCTGGATGAAGACCGTCATCGCGCCCGGACTCAAGGCGCGCATGCTGGGGCTCGAAGGATGGTATTCGACGAACATTCTGGGGAACCGGGATGGCGAGGTGCTGGATGACCCTGCCTCCTTCAAGACCAAGGAAGAATCCAAGCTGAGCGTCCTCCACACGATTCTTCAGCCGGAGTTGTATCCGGACCTCTACGAAGGGTTCTCCCACGTTGTGCGCATCAATTACTACCCGCCGCGCGGCGACAACAAGGAAGGCTGGGACAACATCGACATCGTCGGCTGGATGGGGTATCCCATGCAGATCAAGGTGAACTTTCTTTGTCGCGACTCCATTCTGGCGGCGCCCATCGTGCTCGATCTCGCGCTGTTCAGCGATTTCGCGCATCGCGCCGGCATGAAGGGGATCCAGGAATGGTTAAGCTTCTATTACAAATCGCCCATGGCCGCTGCCGGGCTCCAGCCCGAGCATGATCTTTTCATCCAGCAGACGAAGCTGAAGAACACGCTCCGGCACCTCATGGGCGAGGATCAGATCACGCATCTGGGGCTGGAGTATTACCAATCGTAGCGGACCCGCGAACGGCAATTCCCCCCGGGATGGTCGGCAGGCGACGTTCAGCGTGGTTCCGGGAGCGGACACAGTGCGCAGACTGACGTTGATCGCCGTTGCCCTCGTGGCGACCGCGTGCGGACCACGTGAGCCGCGGCAGCGCGACATGCGAATGATGAGCGAGCGGTATCTGTTTTCCGTCATGCCGCACCAATCGCCGCCGCATGCCCGCGAGGCCATCCTCTACAAGGTCGTCGTTCGGGACCGCGAGAGTCGCCAGCCCATCGAGGCGGGTGAGGGGCAGATCTATGCAAACAACGAGGACGGGGCGAGCACCTGGGACGGGTTTGCCAAAGGTGCCGAGGTGGGCACGTACTACGGCAAACTGAACTTCGTGACCTCCGGTGTCTGGGCGGTGGCCATCCGGTTCCGCCGGGATTCACTCCACCCGCTCGAGACGATCGACTGGATGCAGGACGTACTCAATGAACGCGAGGGCCCGATTCCCTGATGCGACACTTCTTTCGTTCCCACCTTCCGCCGCAGGACGTGCTGGGGCACGCCGATGCGTTCTTCCCGCGGATCAGTCTCGTTCCGCTGGCGACCGCCGCGCGGGCGCGCACCTTTTCCGGTCCGCTTGGGGTCCTGAAACTCACGGTCAAGGCGGAAGGCGGCCACTACACGTTCGTCGAGGCGCACACCGATCAGATGGGAGAGAGCCGGCTTGACCGGAACGTGAAGCGCTTTTTCGTGGCGCTGCATCGCACGGAGGATCCGCGGCACGCGCCCGAGGCCGCATACTGATGGCCCGTTTCGCGATGCGCACGGCCGCATGACGACCGGTCCGCGGGAACCGCTCGCACCGCCGGAGACCATTTGGCCATATATTGGGGTCGGCTGTCTCACTACGGTCGTCGGATTCTTCGGCGGCGGCATGATTGCCGTCCTGGTGGGGAAAGTCGTTGATGGCATCACGGGATGCCGCCCCGCCGACGGGCTCCCGGCCTGTCTGTGGTGGCGCTATGTGTTGATCGGCGGACTCATCGGAGGCATCGGGCTTCCCGTCATGGCGCTTGTCCGCATGCGGCGTGGTCGGCGGGCACCAACGGATGCAACCAGGTAAGGAGGGGCGGTGGCACGCGTAGACGTGGTCATGCCGCAGATGGGCGAGTCCATCGCGGAGGGGACCCTTTCGAAGTGGCTCAAGAAGGTCGGCGATCCCGTCAAGCGGGACGAGCCGATCTTCGAGATTTCCACCGACAAGGTGGACGCCGAGATCCCGGCGCCCACGAGCGGAACGCTGGCCGAGATCATCGTGACCGAGGGTCAGACGGTCCCGGTCTCGACGGTGGTTGCCCGGCTGGAAACGGAAGTCGGTGCGGCTGTGGCAGCTCCGGCTGCGCCCGTCGCCGCACCCGTCGGTACTCCCGCCGCCGCTCCCGTGTCGGCCGCCGTCCCGAAGCAGCCAGCGAGCGCGGCCCGGCCTCAGGGCTCGGACCCAGGGGCTCTCCGCGGCAATGGCAACTCCCTGGAAGACCGTCTGCGCACGAAGTCGTCTCCGCTCGTGCGGAAAATTGCCGCCGAACACGGCATCGAGATCGCTTCGCTTCAGGGAAGCGGCCTTGCCGGCCGCGTGACCAAGCGGGACATCATGCAGGTTCTCGAATCGGGCGCTGACGCCCGTGGGACGCGACCGTCCATGCATGCGCCGTCGGGCGCGGACACGCACGCGCCGAACGTGGCGCCCTGGCCCGGTGATGTCGTCGAGAACATGTCCAAGATCCGTCGGCTCACCAGCGATCACATGGTGGTGGCCCGGCGGCATGCGGCGCACGTCACGTCCTTCTTCGAGATCGACCTGACGCGGATCGCGCGCCTGCGGCAGAAGATGCGCGCGGAGTTCGCGCAGCAGACCGGGCAGAAGCTCACCTATCTGCCCTTCATCATTCGGGTGGTCGTGGACGCGCTGAAGCAGCATCCCGTGTTGAATGCGGCGCACACGGGGGGGGGGTCGCAGATCATCTACCGCAAGCAGTACAACGTCGGCATTGCCGTGGCGCTCGACTGGGGGCTCATCGTCCCGGTCATCCACCGCGCGGATGACCTGTCGCTATCGGGTTTGACGCGATCGGTGAACGACCTCGCGGATCGGGCACGCGCCAAGCGGCTGAAGCCCGAAGAGGTGCAGGGTGCCACCTTCACCATCACGAATCCGGGTGTCTTCGGGTCGGTGATGGGGACGCCGATCATTCCCGCGGGGACGTCAGCCATCCTGGGGCTGGGCGCGATCGAGAAGCGTCCCAAGGTGATGACAGGACCCGATGGAGACGACGTGATCGCCATTCGCACCTGTGCCTATTTTTCCCTGTCATTCGACCATCGCATCGTGGACGGCTCCGATGCGGACAAGTTCCTTGCGACGGTCAAGCAGGGACTCGAGAACTACACGGAACCGGCGGTCTGAACATGCCTGCGAGATCATTGGAAGTTGGCGGCCGAACCTGGCGCGTGTTTCCATCCGGCCAGGTGACGCAATACGACCGCGACGAGTTCGCGCTGCTGTTCGTGACGGACGCCAACGAGGCGCGCGAGGTCCGGGTCACCCGCTATTCGCCAGTCGGCACGCGGTCGCGCGAGCAATCGCTCGCGGAACTGACGGATGGGGATCTGGCGCGGCTGTTCAAGGAATCGCAGCCAGGGGCGACGTCACCCGAAGCGAACTATACGTCGTGAGTGACGCCTCGCTCGGGGGACCACTCCCCGAGTTCATCGACCTGCACACGCACTCCACGGCATCGGACGGAGCGCGCAAGCCGGCGGACGTCGTCCGCGCGGCGCGCGCGGCCGGACTTGCCGCGCTTGCGCTCACGGACCACGACACGCTCTCGGGCATCCCCGAAGCCACTGCGATGGGCGCGGAGCTGGGGATTCGGATCATTCCCGGCATCGAGTTGAGCGCGGTCGACGGCGACGTGGAGACGCACGTCCTCGGGCTGCACCTCTCGCACGCACAGGAGATGGAGCATCGCCTGGTGGAGATCCGCGAGATGCGGGTATCGCGCGCGTCGCGCATGGTCGAGCGCCTGAACGCGCTGGGCATACCGGTCGCGTTCGATGCGGTGCTCGCGGAGGCCGCCGGGGGCGCGGTGGGGCGCCCGCATGTGGCGCGAGCGATCATCGCGGGCGGATGGTGTCGCGACTTCCGGGAAGCATTCGAGCGGTATCTCGGGAACGGCAAGCTGGCGTTCGTTGCCAAGGACAGCCTGCCGCTTGCGGACGCCATCGCACTGATCCATCGGGCTGGCGGCATCGCGGTGCTCGCGCATCCCGGCGGGAGCGCCCCGCGTGAGCGCGTTGCGTTGCTCGTGGGGCAGGGCCTGGACGGGCTTGAGGTGCTCCATCCCGGACATTCGTGGGACGAGTCACAGCGGCTCGACGCCCTGGTGTCCGAGTTCGACCTGGTTCGCAGTGGCGGTTCCGACTGGCACGGCGCCACGGACGGGTCCCGGTCACTCGGGATGATGCGCGTGCCCCATCAATGGCTGCGGGCACAGGAGGCGCGCGCGGCTACGATCGGTTCGCGCCGCGTCGCCTGAGGGGTATGGAACTCCGCGACAGGATAGCACTGGTAACGGGGGCCGGCCGTCGGGTGGGCCGCGCGCTTGCGCTGGCCCTTGCGTCGCGCGGATGCCGAGTCGCCGTCCACTACAACGCGAGCGAACGCGGCGCGCGGGACGTGCTCGCCGAGATCGAGGCGCGCGGCGGCAATGGCGCGATCTTCGGCGCGGATCTGTCCACGCCGGACGCACCGGCGGCGTTGATCGACCGTGTGGCCGCGGCCTTCGGCGCGCTGGACGTGCTGGTCAACTCCGCGGCGATCATGGAACGCACGCCCTTCGGCGAGGTGACGGCCGCAACCTGGGACCGCATCCTCGCGATCAACCTGCGCGCGCCATTTCTCCTGGCACAGGCCGCGTCGCCCCACCTGCGCGCGTCGCGAGGCGCGATCATCAACATTGCCGACCTGGGCGCGTACGAAACCTGGCCGGGATATCTGCCGCATGGCATCTCCAAGTCCGGGGTCGTGCACATGACCAGGGGCCTGGCGCGCGTGCTCGCTCCCGAGGTCCGGGTGAATGCGATTGCGCCAGGTACCGTCCTGCTGCCGGATGACTGGGGCACCGCGGACGAGGAGCGCCTGAATCGCACCACGCCGTTGGCGCGCCAGGGCACTCCGGACGACGTGGCGTCCGCGATGGTCTTCCTGCTGGAGGCCGACTACGTCACCGGTGAAACCATCATCGTGGACGGCGGCCGTCATATCCGACGATAGATTACAGGGGTCATGGCAACCACGTACGAACACGACGTCGTTATCATCGGCGCGGGCCCCGCGGGGATGTGCGCCGCGATGTATGCGGGCCGCGCGATGCTGAACGCGGTCGTGCTGGAGCGGGGATTTCCCGGGGGAGAGCTGCTCAACACGGAAATGGTCGAGGACTATCCCGGCTTCGAGCGCATTCTCGGCGCCGAGCTGGCGCAGAAATTCCACGACCACGCCGCGAAGTTTGGCGCGTCCTTCAAGACCGGCGTCACGGTCACCACGCTGCGCAAGCGCGAGGACGGCCTGTTCGAGAGCGTGACCGACAGTGGCGATGTGTACGTTTCGCCCACGGCCATCATCACCGCGGGGGGGACGCCGGTCAAGCTCGGGGTGCCGGGTGAACTCGAGTATGCGGGGAAGGGCGTGTCGTACTGCGCCATTTGCGATGGCGCGTTCTTCCGGCAGCAGACCATCGCCGTCGTCGGCGGCGGTGACGCCGCGGTCGAGGAGGCCGACTTCCTCACGCGCTACGCCGAGAAGGTGTACCTCATTCACCGCCGCGGGGAACTGCGCGCGTCCAAGATTCTCCAGAAGCGCCTGTTCGAGAATCCGAAGGTCGAACCGATCTGGGACACCGTCGTGGAGCGCGTGGACGGCGATACCCAGGGACTCGTCAACACCCTGAGGATCCGCAACGTCGCGACCGGTGATGCCCGCGACCTGGCCGCGACGGGCATGTTCGTGTTCATCGGGTTTCGCCCGAACAGCGGCATCATCGAAGGGCATGTCGCGCACGACGAGATGGGATACCTCGTCACGGACGCGAACATGCAGACGACGATCCCGGGACTCTTCGCCGCCGGCGACCTGCGCGCGCAGTTGACGCGTCAGGTCACGACGGCGGTTGGCGATGCGACCACGGCTGCCATCGCCGTCGAGAAGTATCTGAAGGCCCTGAAGGATGGCGACCGCGAGCCCGTGATCCAGGGCGCTGGAGGCTACACGTCGTGAGCGTCACGTGGGTCACCGTGGGACCGTTTCAGGAGAATTGTTATCTCGTGTCCGATCCGGCGGCGCATCGCGGGGTGCTCGTGGATCCGGGCGACGAACCGGCGCGCATCATGGCCATGGTGGCTGACGCCGGCGTGACCATCGACGCCATCTGGCTCACGCACGCGCATCTGGATCATGTGGGCGCGATCGCGCCGCTGCGCCGGCAGTGGGGGGGGAACGTGCCCGTGTTGCTGCATGCCGCCGATCTGGTGCTGTACCGCCGCGCCGCGCAGCAGGCCGCCCAGTACGGACTCTCGCTCCAGCAGCCGGGCGACCCCGATGGCGAGTTGTCGGACGGCGACGCGGTGACGGTGGGCGGCCTGCGCTTCACCGTGAAGCACACGCCCGGGCACGCGCCCGGGCATGTGGTGTTTCTTGGTGACGACGTGCTGCTCGGTGGGGATCTGCTGTTTGCGGGATCCATCGGTCGCACCGACCTGCCGCTGTCGGATCCACGCGCCATGGAAGCGTCGCTCGCGCTCGTCGCGACGTTCGCGCCCGACATCGTCGTGTATCCCGGTCACGGGCCGCCGACCACGATCGGCGCCGAACTGGCGGGCAATCCCTTTTTGCATCAACTACATCACGCGCGATAACCGCCGCGCGGAGGACACGCACATGGCTGCCGGATTTCGCGTCGAGAAGGACCCGCTCGGAGAGAAGGACGTCCCGGAAAGCGCCCTGTACGGCGTGCAGACCCTTCGCGCGATGGAGAATTTTCCGATCAGTGGCCTGCGCCCGCTCGAGCCGTTCGTACTGGCGCAGGTGTGGATCAAGAAGGCCGCCGCGCTCACGCATCGGACCACCGGTCGCCTCGACGCGAAGCTCGCTGACGCCATCGTCAAGGCGGCGGACGAGGTGCTCGCGGGCCAGCACCGCGACAACTTCGTTGTCGACCCGTACCAGGCCGGCGCGGGGACGTCGCACAACATGAACGTGAACGAGGTGTTGGCGAATCGCGCGAACGAACTGCTCGGCGCCAAGCGCGGGGCGTACGCGCCGGTGCATCCCAACGATCACGTGAACATGGCGCAGAGCACCAACGACACCATCCCGACGAACATCCGGCTGGCGTGCCTGTCCCGGCTGGATGCGCTGTCCACCGCCTTCAACGGATTGCGCGACGCGCTCGGCGTTAAGGCGCGGGAGTTCGACGACGTGGTCAAGGCCGGACGCACGCATCTGCAGGATGCCATGCCGATCCGCCTTGGCCAGGAGTTCGCCGCGTATGCGGGGTCTCTGGAGCGCGGCATGCGCCGCGTGCGCGAGGCGGCGGACTACCTGCGCGATCTCGGCATCGGCGGCAGCGCCGTGGGCACCGGCGTCACCGTCGAGAAGGAGTATCCGGCGCTGATGAACACGCACCTCAAGGCGATCACGAAGCTCGACCTCCGGGTGGGCGAGGATCGCATCCAGCTCATGCAGAGCATGGGTGATGTCGCCGGGTTCAGCGCAGCGCTCCGCGTGCTGGCCCTGGACCTCAGCAAGATCGCGAGCGACCTGCGCCTGATGGCGATGGGGCCCCGGACCGGAATCGACGAGATCCGCCTGCCCGCGGTGCAGCCCGGCTCGTCGATCATGCCGGGGAAGGTGAATCCCTCGATTCCCGAAATGGTCAACCAGGTGTGCTTCCAGGTGGTGGGGTGCGATACCACGGTGTCCATGTCGGCGGAGCACGGCCAGCTCGAGCTGAACGTCATGATGCCCGTCATCGCGTTCAACGTGCTGCTGTCGATGCAGATTCTCACGAATGCCGCCACCATCCTCGCGGACAAGTGCGTGACGGGGATCGAGGCCAATCGCGCGATGAATGCCTACTGGGTGGAGCGCTCGGCCGCCCTCGCGACGGCGCTGGCGCCGCAGATCGGCTACGCCCGCGCGGCGGAAATCAGCAAGCGCTCCGTCAAGGAGGGAGTGCTGATTCGCGATCTCGTGCGGCAGGAGGGGTTGCTGCCCGAGGATCAGATTGACGACGTGCTCGACCTCAGGAAGATGACGGAGATCGGCGTCCCGGGCGGCAGCCATGGCGCCGTGGCGGCCGGATAGTCAATCCGTTATCGTGCATTCGTGCGCATCACCACGCTCGCCGAGTACGGCGTCATCTGCGCGCTCCATCTGGCCAGGCGCGTCGGGGAGGGACCGGTCACCAGCCGCGACATCGCGGAACGCGAGCGGCTCCCGGTGGACTATGTCGAGCAGATTCTGCTGCGCCTTCGCCGGGCCGACATCGTCAAGAGCACGCGTGGCGCCCGTGGCGGCTACGTGCTGGCGCGCGCTCCCGAATCGGTTTCCGTGCGCGACGTGATCGCCGCCTCGGAGCTGCAGACGTTCGATCTGCATTGCGTGACGCATCCGGTCGAAGAGGAACGGTGTTCCGCCGCGCATGCATGCAGCATCCGGCCCGTGTGGGTCTTGCTCCAGCAGAAGATCGATGCGGTGCTCGACAGCGTTCGACTGTCGGACCTGCTGCACGGCGAGAGCGAAGTGCGGGAACGCGTGGGATTGCCGGCGGCTGATCCCGTGCCGGCTGCCAGCGCGCGCGGACTCCCGATTCTTCAGGCGCGCTGATCAGCCGGGGCGCCATGCCGTTCTTCCCCCGCTGGCGCGCGGCCCGCCAACTGCAGCGCAAGGCGTCGCAATTCGTTGCGGCACTCGTGGCCGAGCCGTCGACCGTTGACGTGGAGTGGCTCGCGGCGACGGCAACGCGGGGAGACGAGGATCATGCCCAGTGGGAGCTCCGATACGCCCGGCGGGCGATCGGACTGCTCGTCGCGCAGCGGGATGCCCTCGACGATCGCACAGGGTCGATCGTCGCGCGCGTGCTGACCGAGGCGTTCGAGCGCGATCCGAGGATCGACGAGGAGCGACGGCATCTCGCGGAGCGGCAGTTCAATGCCCGGCTGAGCGCCTATCGCGACGCGCTCGGCGCGAAAGCGTCGGGCGCCACCGTGCGTCTCGGCCAGACACTGTTGGCGTTCTCCGGTGGGTCCTTTCGCGACGCGGACGCGAATGTGAAGCGGGGAGGCGAGGTGTTGGCCGGGTACGAACGGGAGGCGAACGCCGCCCTTCGCGAAGTCTTTGGCGTGGCAACGTTGCCGGAGCACGTGCCACCGTCGGCCGTGGCGGGTGATCGCGCCACCTGACGCCTGGAAAAAACGCGGCCCTGGAGGGGGCCGCGCTCTCGATGCCGAAGGTCGGACTCGAACCGACACGGGCTTGCGCCCACTGCGCCCTGAACGCAGCGCGTCTACCAATTCCACCACTCCGGCGTGGACAGGCAACGTAGTTTTTGAACGACGTAAAGTCAACGCGGATAGGCACTTTGAAGCCCAACGAGTCATGGCCGGACGAGATAATCTCGGTGGCGCGGAACAAGCGCGCCCGTTTCGATTACCACCTCATGCAGACCTTCGAGGCGGGCATCGTTCTGTCGGGCACGGAGGTGAAGTCGCTGCGAAAAGGCAAGGCGAACATCGGTGATGCGTACGGGGTGTTGCGGGACGGCGAAGTGTTCCTGCTCAACGCGCACATTCCCCCGTATGACCAAGGGGGATACGTGAACCACGAGCCCACCCGGAGCCGCAAACTGTTGCTCCACCGCCGGGAAATCAGTCGTCTGATTGGCTCCGTGGAGCGTCAGGGGCTCACCCTGATCCCGCTGGAGCTGTACTTCAAGAACGGCAAGGCGAAAGTGGCTCTGGCGTTGGGCAAGGGAAAGAAGGTTCATGACAAGCGCGATACTGAAAAACAACGAGACGCCGAGCGTGAAATGGCGCGAGTAGGACGGGCACGACGATGATCACCATGATGCTGGTTGCCGCGCTGCAGGTGGCCTCGGCGACGCCGTCGGTGGCGAAGCCGACGGCGGTCGCGCGGCCGCAGGCGGCGGCCGTGCGTCAGGCCCCGCCGCGCGCGCACCGCGTGGTGGTGGACGCCGGTCACGGCGGGGTGGACCCTGGCTCGGGGATGCGAGGGAGCGGTCTGGTGCACGAGAAGGACATCGCCCTGCAGGTCTCCCTGAAACTCGGCGAGCTGCTGGCACAACGCGGCGTGGACGTGATCTACACACGCAAGACCGACACGCTCATTGCGCGGGCGGATCGCGGCCGCATCGCCAACCAGGCGAACGGGGATGTCTTCATTTCCATTCATGTCAACGCCGCCAATCCCGGCTGGCGCGACGCCAGCGCGGCACGCGGATTCGAGACGTGGTTCCTTGGTGTGGCCAAGACCGAGGATGCGCGTCGCGTGGAGGAGATGGAGGAATCGTCGGGACGGTTCGAAACCGGGACGGGCCGTGGCGCGTCGGATCCGCTGGATTTCATCGTGAACGACATGCTGCAGAACGAGTACCTCCGGGAATCCTCCGACCTGGCGGCGACCATCCAGCGCGGCTTGAAGCAGATGCATCCGGGTCCCGACCGCGGCGTCAAGCAGGCGGAGTTCACCGTGCTGGTGACGGCGTTCATGCCCGCCGTGCTCGTGGAGATCGGTTTCGGCACGAATCCCCAGGAAGCCGCGTTCCTTCGATCGCAGTCGAAGCAGCGCGCCCTGGCGGCCGCCGTGGCTGACGCCACGATGGAGTATCTCGAGCGGTACCAGCGCCGGGTGAGCGGAGGGTCCGCCAGCACCGCGCATGAGTGATGGCGCGCTAGCCGTCACCGCCGCCTCGCTCTCGTTTCGAAACCCGCTCGTTTTGGCTGCCGGCACGGCCGGCTACGGGCTCGAGCTGGACGACGTGATGGACCTCGGGGCCGTGGGCGGGATCGTGACCAAGGCCGTGAGCCTGGCGCCCCGCGCGGGCGCGCCCGAGCCGCGCGTCGCCGACTTCGACGGCGGGATGATCAATGCCGTCGGACTGGCGAACCCCGGATTGGCTGAAGTGTCGCGCGTGCACGTGCCGTGGCTCGCCGCGCATCATCCGGCGCTGCGCAAGCTGTTCAACGTCGTCGGATTCGCTGTCGATGAGTTCGCGGCCGTGGTGCGCGGACTCGAACTGGCGGCCGAGGCCAACTTGGGCGCTGTGGACGGCTACGAGCTCAACGTCAGCTGTCCGAACGTGAAGCAGGGCGGCACGGAGTTCGGCGCCGATCCGGCGTCACTGCGCGCCGTGGTCTCCGGCGCTCGCGCCGCCACCCGGCGCCCCCTCTTCGTCAAGCTGTCGCCGGCGCTCCCTGACATCGCGTCCGCGGCGGCGATCGCCGCCGATGCGGGGGCCGACGGCATTTCCGTCGTGAACACGGTCCCCGGGCTGGTCATCGATGTGGAGCAGCGTCGGCCCGCGGTCGGATTCGGCACCGGGGGGGTGAGCGGACGCGCGATTCTTCCCGTGGGCGTCCTGGCAACATGGAAGGTGAGCAGGGCCGTCGCCCTGCCCGTCATGGGCATCGGCGGGGTGGGATCCGGCTCCGATGCCATTCAATACATCATGGCCGGCGCCATGCTCGTGGGGATCGGGACCGCCGCACTTCGCGATCCGCGCGCGCCGTCACGCGTCGCGAAGGAGATGCATCGCTGGTGTGCTGCGCACGGCGTGCGATCGCTGGCCGACATTCGTGGCGCGCTCGAGTGGCCAGCATGACGAAGGCAACGCCCATCGTGGCGCTCGATGTCGAGACCATGCGGGCGGCTCTCGCGCTGATCGACGAACTGGGCGACCTCTGCCGCTTCTACAAGATCGGGAGCGAGCTGTACTCGGCGGAGGGTCCGGCCGTCGTCCGCGCTGTATTGGAGAGGGGCGGCCAGGTCTTCCTGGACCTGAAGTTTCACGACATCCCGAACACGGTGCGTGGGGCCGTGCGAAGCGCGGCGTCTCTGGGAGCCCGGCTCCTGACCGTGCACGCGTCGGGCGGCGACGCGATGTTGCGGGCGGCGGTGGAAGGCGCCGCGGCAGCGACTTCGTGCGAGGTGCTCGCCGTGTCGGTGCTGACCTCCCTGGATGCCGCGGCGCTGGGAGCCGCCTGGGGGCGGCCCATCGCGGATGTGGAAACGGAAGTGGTGCGGCTGGCTGAGCTTGCGGCGGGTGCAGGGGTCCATGGACTGGTCTGCAGTGGCCGGGAGGCCGCGGCGGTGCGCGACCGGTTTGAAGGGCGCCTGATGACGGTCGTTCCCGGCGTGCGACTGTCCGGTGGCGACCGGCAGGATCAGGCACGCGTGGTGACGCCGAGGCAGGCCGCGGAGGCGGGCGCGCGCTACCTCGTTCTCGGGCGCGCCGTCACGGCAGCGGCGTCACCTCGCGCCGCCATGTCGGAGGTGTTGTCGGACTTGTCTTAAGTGGATGCCGCGGCTATGGTTAGAGTCTGTCCCGGAACCCAATTAATTCAGCACCGACAGGATCGAAGAGGATTTCGTGAAAGTTCGTACCAGCGTCAAGCCGATTTGCGAGCACTGCAAAGTGGTGAAGCGCGCCGGCGTCACGCGCGTGATCTGCAAGCGCAACCCCAAGCATAAGCAGCGTCAGGGCTGATACATGGCACGCATTTCCGGCGTGGATCTTCCGCGCGAGAAGAAGGTTGAGATCGGCCTCACCTACATCTTCGGTATCGGCAAGCATACGGCGGCCGACATCATGAAGAAGGCGAACATCGACGCAACGCTGCGCGTCCGCGACCTCTCGGATGCCGACGTGAATCGCCTGCGCCAGGTGATTGAGCGCGACCACAAGGTCGAGGGCGCGCTGCGCACCGAAGTCGCGATGAACATCAAGCGGTTGATGGACATCGGATCGTACCGCGGCATTCGCCATCGCCGCGGCCTGCCGGTTCGCGGCCAGCGGACGCATACCAACGCCCGCACCAAGAAGGGACCACGCCGCGCGATCGCCGGCAAGAAGAAGGTGACCAAGTAATGGCGACCGGGAAAAAGGCCAAGCGCGTCGTGGATGCCGAAGGCGTGGCCCACATCAGCGCGACGTTCAACAATACGACCGTGACCATCACGGACGCCCACGGCAACACCATCGCGTGGGGCTCGTCCGGCAAGGCCGGCTTCAAGGGCTCGAAGAAGAGCACCCCCTTTGCCGCGACGGTCGCGGCGGAGCAGGCGGCGCGCGAGGCCCTGAGCGCTGGCGTCAAGCGCGTGCACGTGCGGGTGCAGGGTCCGGGCAGCGGTCGTGAGTCCGCGATCCAGGCGCTGGCGTCCGCGGGGCTTCAGGTGAAGTCCATCAAGGACGTTACGCCGATTCCGCACAATGGCTGTCGGCCACCGAAGCGCCGGAGAGTGTAGTTCGAACCACCAGTTTTCCGTTCAGGTCGGGACCTTCACTCCCATTCGAGCCTGCCGCGCGTGAAGGGCGGGGCAGGGCGATGCCGGGCGACCGGCAAGACCCCCAATTCACTATGCCAACTATCGATCTCCGCGGACTTGTCCGCCCGCAACTCGTCGAGTCCACCAAGCGCGACGACAACCCGAACGTCGCCGAGTTCCGCCTCCAGCCGCTGGAGCGCGGGTTCGGCCACACCTTGGGCAATTCCATCCGCCGCCTGCTGCTGTCATCGCTGCGCGGATCGGCGGTTTGGGGCTTCCGGGTGGACGGTGTGGTGCACGAGCATCAGACCATCCCGGGCGTGGTGGAAGATGTCCATCAGATCATCGGCAACCTCAAGGCGCTGACCCTGACCCTGGATGAAGGCGTGGAGGATGTGGTGCTCCGCGTCACCAAGGACGAGGCGGGTGCGGTGACTGCCGCGGACATTCAGCAGAGTGTCGCGGGCGCGCGCGCGGTGAACCTGTCGCAGCACCTGTTCACGCTGCAGGACGACCGCTCCATTGCGATGGAGCTGTACGTCAACAAGGGCCGCGGCTACGTCGAGGCGGACCAGCATCCGCTCGATCGTGGACTGCCGATCGATCTCGTGCGGGTGGACTCCATCTACAATCCCGTGCGTCGGGCCAACTTTTCCGTCGCGGAAACCCGCGTCGGACAGCGCACCGACTATGACCGCCTCACGCTGATCGTCGAGACCAACGGCACCATCTCGCCGGAGGAGGCCGTGAGTTACGCGGCGGCGCTGGCGCAGACGCACTTTCAGTACTTCGTGGAGTTCGGCACGCACGCATCGGCGCCGCTCGGGCTGGCGATGGAGTCGGGCGAAGGTGATGCAGGCAAGATGGCGCACAAGCTCCGCACGCCGATCGACGACCTCGAGCTCTCCGTCCGGTCGGTGAATTCGCTCAAGAACTCGAACATCCGGACCCTGGGCGACCTGGTGCGCCAGACCGAAAGCCAGATCCTGCAGGTCAAGAATTTTGGCAAGAAATCGCTGCAGGAGATCGCGGATCTCCTCGAGCGTGAACGGCTCAACTTCGGGATGCGCTTCGAGGAAGCGGATGGCGGGCTGCGGGTGCTGGATCTCGGCACGCCGCCCAGCCAGGCCGCCGCGGCCGCACCCGACGACATGGAGGAGTAAGGCAATGCGGCATCGCAAGGCGGGGCGGCAGCTTCGCCGGACGAGCGAGCAGAAGCTCGCGCTCATGCGCAATCTCGCCACGTCGCTCATCGAGAGCGGCGCCATCGAGACCACCGAGGCCAAGGCCAAGGAGTTGCGCCCGTTCGTCGAGAAGCTGATCACGAAGGCAAAGGCCGGTACGCTGCATGCGCGACGGCTCGCCGGTCGGCACATCCAGAAGCGCGAGGCGGCCGACAAGCTGTTCCAGGAGATCGGTCCGAAGTTCGCCACGCGTCCCGGCGGCTACACCCGGATTCTCAAGACCAGACACCGCAAGGGCGATGGGGCCGAGATGGCCCGCATCGAACTGGTGGAGGAATAACCATGGCCATCGATCGCAGTCGCTGCTATGCGTGCGGCAAGGGAGTCGCCTTCGGCAACAACGTGTCGCACGCGAACAACAAGACGCGTCGCACCTGGAAGCCCAACCTCCAGGTGGCGCGCATCGTCGGTCCAGAGGGCAAGATCATCAAGGTGAAGGTCTGCACCAGTTGCCTGAACGCCGGCAAGATCAAGCGCGCGCCGCGGGGCGCGGCGGCGTGAGGGGAACGCCCCCGCCGCCCGTGAACCGCAGGGGAGCTTAACGCTCCCCTTTTTCATACGACGACATGCCTACCGCACTCATTACCGGCATCACCGGACAGGACGGCTCCTACCTGGCGGAGTTCCTGCTGGCCAAGGGATACAAGGTCATCGGCGTCGTGCGCCGCAGTTCGACCACGCCGTACGAGCGGATCGCGCATCTCGTGGACAAGGTGGACCTCGTCTCCGCCGACCTCCTGGACCAGACGTCACTGACGGACGCGGTGCAGGATTGCCAGCCCGACGAGATCTATAACCTCGCGGCGCAGAGTTTCGTGCAGACGTCCTGGTCCCAACCGGTGCTCACCGGCGAGTTTACCGCGCTTGGCGTGACGCGCGTGCTCGAGGCCATGAAGAAGGCGGCGCCCAAGGCGCGATTCTATCAGGCCAGTTCCAGCGAACAGTTCGGCAAGGTCCACGAAGCGCCGCAGCGGGAGACCACGCCATTCTACCCGCGCAGCCCGTACGGCGTGGCGAAGGTCTACGCGCACTGGATCACCGTGAATTACCGGGAGAGCTTCGGGCTGTACGCCGTCTCCGGCATCCTGTTCAACCACGAGAGTCCCCGACGCGGGCTGGAATTCGTCACGCGAAAGGTCACGGACGCCGTCGCCCGGATCAAACTCGGCAAGCAGAAGACGGTCGTCCTCGGCAATCTCGAGGCCCGGCGCGACTGGGGCTTTGCCGGCGATTATGTCGAGGCGATGTGGATGATGTTGCAGCAGGATGAGCCCGATGACTACGTGATCGGCACCGGCCAGACCTGGACGGTGAGCGAACTTTGCGACGTGGCGTTCAGGCACGCGGGACTCGACTACCGTGATCACGTCGTCCAGGACCCGAAATTCTTCCGGCCGGCCGAGGTCGACCTGCTCGTGTCGGACCCCGCGAAGGCGATGGCCAAGCTCGGATGGAAGCCGCGCGTGACCTTTCACGAACTGGTCCGGATGATGGTGGATGCGGATCTCGAGCGACACACCCGGATCGGGTAGCGCGTCGCCGATGTCGCGGCGGGTCCTGATCACGGGCGGGTCCGGATTCGTCGGACAGTGGCTCACGCGTGCCTTGATGAAACGGGGCGACACGGTGTTTGCGGGAACGCTCGAGGGGCCGCCGAGGGTCGGAGTCCTCGACGCCCAGGTGATCGCGGCGACCCACTGGCTGACCCTCGACACCGCCTCCGACGCGAGCATCCGAGCCGCGGTCACTGGCAGCGCCCCCGATTGGATTGTGCATCTCGCGGGCATCGCCTATCCGCCGGACGCGAATGCCGACCCGGTCCGGGCCTTCGAGGTCAACGCACTTGGCGCGCTCCGGCTGCTGACGGCCGTCGCGACCAGCGCGCGCGACGCGCGCGTGCTGATCATCGGCAGCGCGGACGAGTACGGCCCGTATCCGCCGGACCGGTACCCGCTGGATGAGACGACGCCGCTGGCGCCGCGCAGCGTGTATGGCTCCTCCAAGGCGGCGCAGGAGCTCCTCGCACTGCAGATGTGGCGGAGCGCCGGACTGCAGGTCGTGTGCACGCGCAGCTTCAATCACTCGGGCGCAGGGCACGCGGACACCTACCTGCTTCCCGCGCTGGTGCGTCGAGCGGCCGCGCTGCCGGAAACGGGCGGAACGCTGCTCATCGGCAACGCCGCGCCCGTGCGGGACTATCTTCACGTCGCGGACGTGGTGGATGCCTATCTGCTGCTGCTCGACCGTGGCACCGCAGGCGAGGTGTACAACGTCTGCAGCGGGAAGGGGGTGTCCGTGCGACAGCTCGCGGAGCACGTCTTGCGCCGGCTGGGCGTGCGCGCTGCCATTTCCACGGATCCTGCCTTGAGTCGACCGAGCGATACGCCAGTGCTCATTGGCGACAACAGCAGGTTGCGGGGTGCCACGGGGTGGTCGCCGCGGCGCTCGATCGACGACATCATTGATGACCTGAGCCATGCCACGACGCGCTGATCTGCACCGCATTCTCGTCATCGGGTCCGGGCCGATTGTCATTGGCCAGGGCGCGGAGTTCGACTATTCCGGGACGCAGGCCGCCAAGGCACTCCGGGAGGAGGGGTACGAGGTCATTCTGGTGAACTCGAACCCGGCCACGATCATGACCGATCCGGAGGTCGCGGATCGCACGTACATCGAACCCGTGACGCCCGAGTTCGTGGAACTCATCATCGAGAAGGAGCGTCCGGACGCGCTCCTTCCCACGATGGGCGGCCAGACCGCGCTGAACGTGGCCATGGCCCTGTCGGAATCCGGCGCACTGGAGCGACATGGGGTGGAGCTCATCGGTGCCAGCGCCCGGGCGATCGCCATTGCGGAAGATCGCCAGTTGTTCGCCGAGGCCATGACGAGGATTGGCCTGGCCGTGGCGGAGGGGGGGATCGCGAGCTCCCTGGACGACGCGGAGGCCATCGTGGAGCGCACGGGGTACCCCGCGATCATCCGCCCCTCATTCACCCTGGGCGGCAGCGGGGGCGGCATCGCGTACAACCGCGAGGAACTCGAGGAGATCGTCCGGCGCGGCCTCGACGAGTCGCCGACGACGCAGGTGCTGGTCGAGCGCAGCGTGATCGGGTGGAAGGAGTTCGAGCTCGAGGTGATGCGCGATCAGTACGACAACGTCGTGATCGTCTGCTCGATCGAGAACCTCGATCCCATGGGGGTGCACACCGGAGATTCGATCACCGTGGCGCCGGCGATGACGCTCACCGATCGCGAGTACCAGGTGATGCGCGATGCGGCATGCGCCGTGATCCGGGAGGTCGGTGTGGCGGCCGGCGGGTGCAACATCCAGTTCGCGGTGAACCCGGCGGACGGCGAGATGATCGTCATCGAGATGAACCCGCGCGTGTCCCGCTCGTCGGCGCTGGCATCGAAAGCCACAGGATTCCCGATCGCGCGCATTGGCGCCAAGCTCGCGGTGGGCTATCGGCTGGATGAGATTCCGAATGACATCACGAAGACGACGCCGGCGTCCTTCGAGCCGGTGCTCGACTACGTCGTCGTGAAGGTCCCGCGGTTCGCCTTCGAGAAATTTCCCAAGGCGAGCCCGTATCTGACGACGCAGATGAAGTCCGTGGGCGAGTCCATGGCCATCGGGCGGACCTTCAAGGAGGCCTTTCAGAAGGGGCTGCGTGCACTCGAGGTGGGCCGCCCGGGATGGACGACGGCCGCGCGGCTGATCGATGACCGGCTGCCGGATGACACCCTCGAGGCGCTTCGCGGGGCGCTGCGACAACCCACGCCGGAGCGCATCTTCCAGGTCAAGCATGCGCTCGAGCGCGGCATGACCGTGCGTGAGGTGCACGAGCTGACCGCCATCGATCCGTGGTTCCTCGAGCAGTGTCTCGAGCTGGTGGAATCGGAGCGCTGGTATGCGGCGCTGGATGCGCCGGGTGCCGACGACATCCGGCGCATGAAGCGCCGTGGGTTCTCCGACGCGCAGCTCGGGGGCATCCGCGGTGAGTCCGAGCAGTCCGTGCGCGAACAGCGGTGGGCGCTGGGCGTTCGCCCCGCCTACAAGATGGTGGATACCTGTGCGGGCGAGTTTCCCTCGAAGACGCCGTACCTCTATGGCTCGTATGACGAGGAGAGTGAGGCGCCCCGCACGGGGAAACGGTCCGTCGTCATCCTCGGCAGCGGGCCCAATCGCATCGGGCAGGGTGTCGAGTTCGACTACTGCTGCGTGCGGGCGGTGATGGCGCTTCGCGAGGCGGGGTACGAGACGATCATGATCAACTCGAATCCCGAGACGGTGTCCACGGATTACGACACCTCGGACAAGCTGTACTTCGAACCACTCACGCTCGAGGACGTGCTGGAGATCGTCCAGCGCGAGTCACCCGTGGGCGTCATCGTGCAGCTGGGCGGCCAGACGCCGCTGAAGCTCACCCGCCGGCTGGAGGCGGCCGGCGTGCGCATCCTCGGCACGTCCCCCGACGCGATCGACATGGCCGAGGACCGCCGCCGGTTCGACGGGATCGCGCGCGCGCTCGGCCTGAAGCAGCCGCCCAATGGGACGGCGACGAGCATCGATGAGGCGATCGAGGCCGCGGAGCGGATCGGCTATCCCGTGCTGGTGCGTCCCTCGTACGTGCTGGGCGGCCGTGCCATGATGATCGTGTACGACGCCGAGTCGCTGCGCGGCTACTTCATGACCGCCGCGCGCGTCTCGGAAGAGCGTCCCGTCCTCATCGACCGGTTCCTCGAGGACGCGTTCGAGGCGGACGTCGACGCCATCAGCGATGGCACGGACGTGGTCATCGGCGGCATCATGCAGCACATCGAGGACGCCGGCATCCATTCCGGTGACTCGGCCTGCGTGATGCCTCCCTATCTGATCGGCGAGGCGGCCATGGCGATGATGCGCGAGCAGACGATCGCGCTTGCCCAGGCGCTGGGCGTGGTGGGGCTGATCAACGTGCAGTACGCGATCAAGGACGGCGTCGTCTACGTGCTGGAGGTGAACCCGCGCGCGAGCCGCACGATCCCGTTCGTGTCCAAGGCGATCGGCGTGCCCCTGGCCTCGCTCGCGGCGCGCGTCATGCTGGGCGAATCGCTGGCGGACGTCGGCCTGACCGAGGAAATCGTTCCCACGTACGTGTCGGTGAAGGAGGCGGTGTTTCCATTCAACAAGTTCGTCGGCACCGACCCCGTCCTTGGTCCGGAGATGCGTTCCACGGGGGAGGTGATGGGCATCGCCGATTCGTTCGGCTGGAGCTTTGCCAAGGCACAGCTGGCGGCGGGGAACGGGCTTCCCCTGGAAGGCAGCATTCTGATCACGGTCAATGATTCGGACAAGCCGACGGTGACGCCGATCGCCCGCCGATTCCAGGAGATGGGGTTCCAGGTCCTCGCCACGACCGGCACGGCACGGTATCTCCGCGCGCGGGGCATTCCCGTGACGCCGGTGTTCAAGGTGCACGAGGGCCGGCCCAACTGCCTCGACTACGTGGTGAACGGAGACGTGCACCTGTTGATCAACACGCCCATGGGCAAGCACTCACAGGTGGACGATTACATCCTGCGTGAAGCGGCGCTTCGCAACAAGATCGCCTACACGACCACGCTCTCGGCGGCCAGCGCCGCGTGCGACGCCATTCTCGCGTTGCGGTCCCGCAAGCCCAGCGTCAAGCCGCTTCAGGAGTGGCAGCGTCAGCTCGGAGCGGGTGTATGACGGCACCCGACGTCTTCATACACGAGTCCAGCTACGTGGACGACGGCGCGCGGATCGGTGCGGGGACCCGGATCTGGCATTTCTGTCACGTCATGCCGGGCGCCGTGATCGGCGAGCGCTGCAGTCTCGGGCAGAACGTCGTCGTGATGAACCGCGTCCGGCTGGGGAACAACGTCAAGGTGCAGAACAACGTCTCGATCTATGAGGGCGTGGAGCTGGAGGATGACGTGTTCTGCGGCCCGTCCATGGTGTTCACCAACGTGATGAATCCGCGGAGCCACGTGTCGCGGAAGGACGAATATCGCCGGACGCTGGTCCGTCGCGGATCGTCGATCGGCGCGAACGCCACGATCGTGTGCGGCGTGACGCTCGGGGAATACAGTTTCATCGGCGCGGGGGCCGTGGTCACCGGTGACGTCCCCGATTACGCGCTGATGGTCGGCGTGCCGGCGCGCCGGCTGGGCTGGATGTGCCACTGCGGGGAACGGCTCGCGGACAGCGGGACGGGTCGCTGCGCGGCGTGTGGGACGGCCTATGAGCGCACCAGCGCCGGCGTGCAACGCGTGTCGCCAGACGCCAGATGACGTCACCGAACGCGCAGGCGCGCGCATTCCGGGTGGCGCTCGTGGGCTGCGGCCGCATCAGCCGCAATCACTTCGACGCGATCCGGACCGTCGACGGTCTCTCGCTGACGGCCGTCTGTGACAACGTGGAGGAGCGCGCGCGCGCGGCGGGGGAGGACCAGGGCGTCGCGTGGTACACGGACTATGCGACCATGCTGGCCAAGGCGGACGCGGACGTCATCGCGGTCTGCACGCCGTCAGGCCTGCATTCCGCGCAGGGTGTAATGGCGGCCAGTGCCGGCCGGCACGTCATCTCGGAAAAGCCGATGTCCATCACGCTCGAGCAGGCGGACGCGCTCGTGCAGGCGTGCGATGCCGCGGGCGTATCGTTGTTCGTGGTGAAACAGAACCGGCTCAATCCGGCCGTCCAGCTCCTGAAGCGCGCGGTGGACAAGGGACGGTTCGGCCGCATCTATCTCGCCAACAGCACGGTGCGCTGGCAACGCCCGCAGGAGTACTACGACTCGGCGCCGTGGCGCGGCACCTGGGAGTTTGACGGCGGCGCGTTCATGAACCAGGCGTCGCACTACGTGGACCTCATCCAGTGGCTGATGGGACCGGTGGAGAGCGTCGTGGCAAAAACCGCCACGCAGGCACGTCGGATCGAGGCCGAGGACTCCGGCGTGGCCGTGCTGCGGTTCCGCAACGGCGCGCTCGGCGTGATCGAGGTCAACGTCCTCACGTACCCCCGGAACTGGGAGGGCTCCATCGCCATCATGGGCGAGCGCGGGTCCGCGAAGATCTCCGGCACGGCGGTGAACCGGGTGGAACACTGGGCCTTCGCCGATGACGACGATGACGACAAGCTGCTGGAAGCGTCCAGCACCAACCCGACGAACGTCTACGGATCAGGGCACGAGGGATACTACCGGAATGTGCTGAACGTGCTGCGCGGGGAGGCGCAGCCGGAGACGGACGGCCGCGCGGGCCGGAAGTCGCTGGAGCTCATTCTGGGCATCTACGAGTCCGCAAAAACGGGACGCGACGTGCCGCTTCCCCTGCGCAGCCGGCTATAATTGAGCATGTCCGTTCCGTTACTCGATCTTAAGGCGCAGCATGCCACGATTCGCGACGAGATGATCGCCGCGCTGACGCGCGTGGCCGACTCGCAGCTGTTCATTCTTGGCGAGGAGGTCGCTCGGCTGGAGCAGGAGGTCGCGGCGCTGTCGGGCACCCGGCACGCCATCGGCTGCGCGAACGGCACGGACGCGCTGCTGCTCGCGTACCGCGCGCTCGACATCGGGCGGGGGGACGAGGTCATCACGACCCCGTTCACGTTCTTTGCCACGGCGGGGGCGATCCATAACGTTGGCGCGACACCAGTCTTTGTGGACATCGAGCCCCGAACCTTCAACATCGATCCGGCGGCGGCGAAGGGCGCCGTGACATCGCGCACCAGGGCCGTGGTGCCGGTGGACCTGTTCGGCCAGATGGCCGCGCTGGAATGCCTGCGGGAACTTCTGCCGTCGCTCCCGATCATCGAGGACGCCGCCCAGTCCATCGGCGCGCGCCGGAGCATCGCCGGCGTCGAGCGCCGCGCCGGCGAGTTCGCCACGATCGGCACGTTCAGCTTCTTTCCGTCGAAGAATCTCGGTGGCTACGGCGATGGCGGCATGCTCGTGACGCAGGACGACCGGCTGGCCGAGCGGCTGCGCCGACTGCGCGTGCACGGCGGCATGACGACTTACCACCACGAGGAAGTCGGGTACAACAGCCGGCTGGACTCGCTCCAGGCCGCGGTCCTGCGGATCAAGCTCCCGCACCTCGAACGGTGGAGCGAGCGGCGCCGGGAGAATGCCGCCTACTACAGCCGCGCGCTCGCGGACGTGCCCGACGTCGTCACGCCGTTCATCGATCCGGCCAATACGTCGATCTTCAACCAGTACACGCTGCGCGTTGAACGGCGCGCCGAGTTGCAGGCGCACCTCAAGGCGCGGGCGGTCGGCAACGCGATCTATTATCCGTTACCACTGCACCTGCAACCCTGTTTTGCGCATCTGGGGTACACGCAGGGAGCGTTTCCCGAGGCGGAGCGCGCCGCGCGCGAGGTGATTTCCATTCCGGTCTTTCCGGAGCTGTCGCGCCCACAGCAGGACGAGGTCATCGACGCGATTCGCACTTTCTACAGGCGCTAGGTTTCGTATGACGATGAAGAAGCAGTTGCTCGACAAGATTGAACAGCGAACGGCGCGCATCGGCGTCATTGGACTTGGCTACGTGGGCCTGCCGCTCGCGGTGGAGTTCGCGCGCGCCGGATTTCGCGTCGTGGGCTACGACGTGAGCGAGCGCGTCGTGAACCTTGTCAATGACGGTCATTCGCACATCGCGGATGTTCCGGCGAGCGCCGTGGCGGCGCTGGTGAAGGAGGGGCGCCTCGACGCCACCACCGACCCGGCGCGCCTGGGAGAGCTGGACGCCATCTCGATCGCCGTGCCGACGCCGCTGGCCAAGACCCGTGATCCGGACATGTCGTACGTGCTGTCGGCGACCGATACGGTCGCCCGCACGGCGCGCCCCGGGCAGGTCATCATCCTGGAGAGCACCACGTACCCCGGCACGACGCGGGAGTTGCTGCAGCCGGCGATGGAGGCGAGAGGGCTGGTGATCGGCGAGGACGTGTTTCTCGCGTTCAGCCCCGAGCGCGTGGATCCGGGGAACGAGCGCTGGCATACGAAGAACACGCCGAAAGTGGTCGGCGGGATCACGCCGCACTGCACGGAGGTTGCCTCGCGACTGTATGGTGCGTGCATCGACCGGGTGGTATCGGTCTCTTCTCCGGAGGCAGCGGAACTCACCAAGCTGCTCGAGAACACGTTCCGGTCGGTGAACATCGCGATGGTGAACGAGATGGCCATTGTCTGTGACAAGCTCGGCGTCGACGTCTGGGAGGTCATCGACGCGGCGGCGACCAAGCCGTTCGGCTTCATGCGGTTCACGCCCGGCCCGGGCATCGGCGGACACTGCATTCCGCTGGATCCGCACTACCTCGCCTGGAAGATGCGTACGCTGAACTACAAGACGCGGTTCATCGACCTGGCGAGTGAAATCAACAGCGAGATGCCGGCGTTTGTCGCGGACAAGGTGGCGGGCGCGCTGAACGACGAACGCAAGTCGGTGAACGGCAGTCACGTGCTCGTCATCGGCGTGGCGTACAAGCGGGACATCGACGACGTGCGCGAGAGCCCGGCCCTGGACGTGATTCGTCTGCTGGAGGAGTCCGGCGCCGAGGTGTCCTATCACGATCCCTATGTGCCCACCTTCCAGGAGGATGGCATTCGCCGCGACAGCGTGTTGCTGACGGACGACGTGCTCAAGAAGTGCGACGCCGTCGTCATCGTCACGGACCACAGCAGCATCGACTACCAGCGGATCGTCAATCGCGCGGCCCTGATCGTGGACACGAGGAATGCGACTGCCCGGGCGCTGCCCGGACGGGCGCGGGTGGTCTCCCTCAGTTCCGCGCCCGCCCTGCAGGCATTCGACGCCGCGTTGCCGCTCGTGACGGGCAAGGTCGTCGCGTGATTGTCGCGGACCGATGCGCCCGACGGTCGTGATGCAGGAGTCGCCGTGAACATTTCAGTCATCGGCACCGGCTACGTCGGTCTCGTGCTGGGCGCGTGCATGGCGGAGACCGGGAACGATGTCATCTGCGCGGACGTCGACGCGGGGAAGATCGAAGGGCTCAAGCGGAATGAGCTGCCCATCTATGAGCCCGGGCTGGAGGCCTACGTCGAGCGCAATCAGCGGGACGGGCGTCTGTCGTTCACGACCGATGTGGCCTGGGCCGTCGGCGAGGCGGATGTGGTCTTCATCGCCGTCGGCACGCCCCCCGACGAGGATGGCTCGGCCGATCTGCGGCACGTGCTCGACGTGGCGAAAACCATCGGCACCGCCATGCGCCGCGAACTCGTGGTGGTCACGAAATCCACCGTGCCGATCGGCACCGCCGCCCGGGTCGCCGAGGTGATCGGCAGGCACGGCCAGCATCCCTTTCACATGGTGAGCAATCCGGAGTTCCTGAAAGAGGGCGCGGCCGTGGACGACTTCATGAAACCGGACCGTGTGGTGCTCGGCGTGGAGTCCGATCACGCCAGGGGGGTGATGGCGGAGCTGTACGCACCGTTCCTCCGCACGGGACGGCCGATCATTTTCATGGACATTCCATCGGCGGAGTTGACCAAGTATGCCGCGAACGCGATGCTGGCCACGCGCATCTCCTTCATGAACGACATCGCCAACCTGTGCGAGCGCGTTGGCGCGAGCGTGGACCTCGTGCGTCGCGGCATCGGGAGCGACGAGCGGATCGGCCCGTCCTTCCTCTTTCCGGGCCCCGGATACGGCGGTTCGTGCTTTCCCAAGGACGTGCAGGCCCTGGCGCGCACCGCGCGGGATCACGGCCTGTCGCTGCAGGTGCTCGAGTCCGTCGAGGCGGTCAACGAGCGACAGAAGCACCGACTCGCCCAGAAACTCAGCGCCGCCCTGGGTCCGGCAGTGCGCGGTGCGCGCGTCGCCATCTGGGGCCTCGCCTTCAAGGCGAACACCGATGACATGCGCGAGTCTCCGTCCTTGACGATCATCGAGGACCTGCTGTCCAGCGGAGCGCACATCGTCGCGCACGATCCGGTGGCGATCCCGGAGGGGAAACGGCGCCTCGATACGCGGATTCAGTTTGCGGAGAGCAGCTACGAGGCGCTTCGTGACGCGGACGCTCTCGTGGTGGTGACGGACTGGAATGAATACCGGCACCCCGACTTCGAGCGGATGCGGACCTTGTTGCGCCGGCCGCTGATCGTGGATGGACGCAACCTGTACACGCCAGCGAAGATGCAGCAACTCGGCTTCGAGTATTACTCGGTTGGGCGGGGCGCCGATGCACGCACCGCGGCCAGCGTGGCGTCACCCGCGCCCCGCGCAGTGAAGTCGGGCGCGTGACCACTCCCCACGGCACGGACGCGGTTGGACGCGGCGTCTGACCTCCTGACCGTCGCGCGCGAGCCGTTCGCCGCGCGCGACTACCGGGGAGCCGCGCTGCTCCTTGCCTCGGCCATCGAGTCCGGGCAGGGGTATGCCGACGCGCACCACCTGCTGGGGCTGTCGCTGGCGCTGAATGATCAGCGTGACGAAGCCCTGCGCGCGTTCGACAACGCGATCCAGTGCAATCCCCGCTACGTCGAGGCCCATCTCAACCGCTCGATCGTCCTGAGCGACCTGGGACGCGCCCCGGAGGCGAAGGACGCGCTGGCCCGCGCCCAGGAACTCGGACGGCCGGACTCGACCGGCTTTCCGTCCATGATCGGCGATCGGCTGGCGAACATGCATGCCGAACTGGGCCGCGCCTATCGCGAAGCGGGGGTCCTGCGCTCGGCCATCGCGCAGTTCAGGAGCGCGCTCGAGATCCGGCCGAACTTTGCCGACCTGCGCCTCGAGCTCGCGCGCGCCCTGCTGGACGCGGGGGAGCGGGACGAGGCGGCGCGGTTGCTGGACGAGATACTCAGCGTGCGACCGGAATGGCTCGATGCCATGCTGCTCCGCGGCCTGGCAGCTTATCTTGCTGGAGAGTTGGAGCGGGCAAAGGCGGTCTGGGAGG
Source organism: Gemmatimonadaceae bacterium (assembly GCA_040902005.1). Taxonomy (GTDB): domain Bacteria; phylum Gemmatimonadota; class Gemmatimonadetes; order Gemmatimonadales; family Gemmatimonadaceae; genus DASPMP01. The sequence goes on from JBBDYA010000045.1 coordinate 78,712, forward strand.
GTGCTTCCGAACGACATCCGGATGAGCCGCGCCTCGGGACCTATCGCTCCATGCTCGCACGCCGGCTGGGCGAGCAGAGCTGAACCCGGCTATCCATTGTCGGGTATTCATTCCCCTATGCACGCACGAAACTGGATTCTTGTCGCCCTGGCGGCGGCCCTGACGGTCACGGGATGCCGTAGCGGATTTCGACTGAGCCGTTATCCGACGACCGACTCGTTGTACGCCGCCGGTCTGAGGGAATACGAGGCGGAGAAGTGGCACAATGCGATCGCCGCGTTCGAGAAGCTCTCCACGGAGCTGTCCGCGCGCGACTCGCTGCTCCCCCGCACGTTCTGGTACCTGGCGAATGCGCACGCGCGGCAGCGGGAACACCTGCTGGCGGCGCAGGCGTTCTCGCGGCTGTTCGAGTCCTTTCCCGACGACTCGCTGGCCGACGACGCCGCGCTCGCGGCGGGCCGGTCATATCGCCGGCTCTGGCGAAAGCCGAATTTGGACCCCACGTACGGCGAGGTCGCGCTGTCGACGTTCAATACCCTGATCGGACTGTACGGCGAAGCCAGCGAGCACGCGGGCGCCGCCCGTCGTGAGATCGCGGAACTCGAGGAATGGTTCGCGACCAAGTCCTACCAGACGGGCCGCTTCTATTTCCGCCGTCGGATGTACGACTCCGGCATCATCTATTTCCAGGAAGTGCTCGATCGCTGGCCGCACGTGCCGCGGGCCCGCGACGCGCTGCTGCGGCTGGCGGAATCGTATCAGGCGATCCGGTATCGGGAGGAGTATCAGGAAACCTGCGATCGGCTGCGCGAGAGCTATCCGACGGATTCCGACGTAGGAGAGGTTTGCCGGGCTGCCGCTGGGAGCACCACCAGCCGTCCGACGCCCACACCGTAACGGCGGTGCGACTCGGCATTTTCGGCGGCACGTTCGACCCTCCCCACGTCGGCCACCTGCTGGCGGCGACCGACGCCCTCGAGCAGCTGCGCCTGGACCTCGTCATCCTGGTGCCGGCGGCCACGCAGCCGCTGAAGGCCGGGCAGTGCGCCGCCCCGCCCGCGCAGCGTCTGGCGATGGTGCGTCTCATGGTGCGCGGCGACCCGCGCTTTGACGTGTCCGACGTGGAAGTGCAGCGGGCCGGTTTATCTTTTACCGTGGACACGCTGCGTCACATTGCTGCCTCGCATCCTTCCGCCGAGCGCTATCTGCTCCTTGGCGCAGACGCACTGAGCTTGTTCGGGCAGTGGCGGGAGCCGGAGCGTATCGTGGAACTGGCGCGGCTGGCCATCCTGGAGCGCGCCGGCGAACCGCTGCACGCGTTGCCACCGGGCGTTGATCCGGGCCGGATCGAGCGACTGGGAACGCGCCGCGTGGACATCTCGTCCACCGAAATCCGGGAGCGGGTGCGGCGGGGAAAGTCGATTCGGGGATTCGTGACGGACGCTGTCGCGGATGTCATCGCGCGCGACGGCTTATATCGCTAGGGGATTCATGCTGAGACGAGCTTTTTCCGCGATTGTCGGTTCGCGCCATGCGCGGGAGCGACGTCGCCTCCAGCCCATCGTTGACCGGATCAACGAGTGGGATGAGAAGCTCCAGGGCGTGTCCGAAGACGAGTTGCGCGCGCAAACGGCCAGATTTCGCGGCATCCTGGCTGAGCGGACCGGCGAGCTTGAGGCCGCGGTGACGCGGCTGAAGGAGCGGAAGCGGACGGCGAAGGACGCCGGCGAGCGCGAGGGCATCGACACCGAGCTCGGGGGAGGGGACGGGCGCGGTGGCGCCGAGGGCGCGCTGCGCGACGCCATCGCGCAGACACTCGATGAGCTGCTGCCGGAGGCCTTTGCCACCGTGCGCGTCGCGGCGCGCCGGCTGATGGGAACGACGCTGATGGTCACGGGCCGGGAGATGGCCTGGGACATGGTGCCGTACGATGTGCAGCTCATGGGCGGCATCCAGCTGCACTTCGGCCGCATCGCCGAGATGGCGACCGGTGAAGGCAAGACCCTGGTGGCAACGCTGCCGCTGTACCTGAATGCCCTGCCGCGTCGCGGCGCGCATCTCGTGACGGTGAACTCGTATCTCGCGCGACGCGATTCGCAGTGGATGGGGCACGTGTACACGTACCTCGGTCTCACCGTGGGCTGTCTCGACGACACCGAGCCCGGCACGCCGCAGCGGCGCGAAGCGTACAACTGCGACATCACGTATGGTACGAACAATGAGTTCGGGTTCGACTATCTGCGGGACAACATGGTGGTCTCGCTCGACCAGCGCGTGCAGCGCAGCCACGTGTTCGCGATCGTGGACGAAGTGGACTCGGTGCTCATCGACGAAGCGCGTACGCCGCTCATCATCTCGGGTCCCGTCGGCAACGAGAGCGACACGATCTTCTTCGAGAACAACGCCGCGGTGGGACGCCTGTTCCGCCGCCAGACGGAGATCGTCAACACCCTGGTAGGCGAGGCCGAGCGCGCGCTCGAAAAGGACGAGACCGACGCCGCGGCCCTGAAGCTCTACAAGGCGCAGCTGGGCCATCCGAAGAACCGGCGCTTCATGAAGATGTTGCAGGAGCAAGGCAACAAGGCGCTCGTGCAGAAGACGGAGCTGGCCCACATCGCTGACCGCAAACTGCCGGTAGGCAAGCAGGCGTTCCGCGACCTCGAGAGTGAGCTGCTCTTCGTCCTGGACGAAAAGGGCCACTCGGTCCACCTCACGGACATGGGCGTGGAGTACCTGTCGCCGAGCGAACCGGAGGCGTTCATCCTCCCCGACCTCTCCATCAGCGTGCACCGCGTGGAGCACGACCCCTCGCTCAGTCCGGAAGAGAAGCTGGAGGCGCGCCGCGCGCTGGAGATCGAGTACGCCACCAAGTCCGAAAAACTGCACATCGTGCATCAGTTGCTGCGCGCGCATGCGCTGTACGAGCGCGACGTGAACTACGTGGTGCAGAACGGCGAAGTGCTGATCGTGGACGAGTTCACGGGCCGCACGATGCCGGGACGCCGATGGTCAGAGGGACTGCACCAGGCCGTGGAGGCGAAGGAGGGCGTGCGCGTGAAAGGCGAGACGCAGACGCTCGCCACCATCACGATTCAGAACTACTTCCGCATGTACGACAAGCTCTCGGGCATGACGGGGACGGCGGAAACCGAGGAGCCGGAGTTCCACCAGATCTACAAGCTCGACGTGGCCGTGATTCCCACGAATCGCCCGGTGATCCGCGACGATCGGCAGGATCTGGTGTTCAAGACCCGGCGCGAGAAATACAACGCCATCGTCGAGGAAACGAAGCGGCTGCACGAGCTGGGCTACCCCGTGCTGGTCGGCACGGCGAGCGTGGACTCGTCCGAAACGTTGTCCAAGATGTTCCAGCGCGCGGGACTCAAGCACAGCGTGCTCAACGCGAAGTACCACGAGCGGGAGGCGGAGATCGTCGCCGGTGCCGGCCAGCGCGGCGCGATCACGATCGCGACCAACATGGCCGGCCGCGGCACCGACATCAAACTGGGGGAGGGTGTGATCGCGTCCCTGCCGTCCACTATCAGGAACATGGACGGAGAGATGGTCGAAGTGCAGGAACTGGGCGGGCTGCACATCGTGGGATCGGAGCGTCACGAGTCGAGGCGCATTGACCGGCAGTTGCGCGGGCGCGCGGGCCGTCAGGGTGATCCGGGGGCGTCCCAGTTCTTTCTGTCACTGGAAGACGACCTGATGCGGCTGTTCGGCTCGGACCGCATCGCCCGTCTCATGGATCGGCTGGGTGCGCAGGAGGGCGAGGTGCTCACGCACACCCTTATCACGCGCTCCATCGAGCAGGCGCAAAAGCGCGTGGAGCTGCAGAACTTCCAGCAGCGCAAACGGCTGCTCGAGTACGACGACGTGATGAACCAGCAGCGGGAGGTGATCTACTCCCTGCGCACCTTCGCGCTGGAAGGCGGGGAAGAACTGAAGGGTGAATCCGTCCGGATGATCGAGAAGGCACTCAACGTCCGGGTCGAGAGCCTGCTGGCGGAGTACGAATCGGAGCTCGAGTGGGACTTCGACCTCCTGCGGCAGGACCTGCTCACGCACTACATGCTGCTGGTGCCCGAACTCGAGGAGCCGGAGCGCCGGCCGACCTCGCTCGCGGGCGTGCAAGCCGCGTCCGTCGCGGCCGCCACCGCGGCGTTCTGGCGCAAGCTCGAGAGTCTCGACGCCATCAAGGACGATCGTGGGGAGGGGTACGGGGACCGCCTCCTCTCGCTTGTGATGCTCAACGTGCTGGACGAGAAGTGGAAGGACCATCTGTACGACCTCGACCAGCTGCGCAACGCCATCCATTACCGATCGTGGGGACAAAAGGATCCGCTCGTGGAGTACAAGCAGGAGGCGTACACGATCTTCGTGGACCTGATGAACGACATCTACAACACGTTCTCCGACCGCTTCCTCAAGGTGCAGTTGCAGTTCGGCCCTCCACCGGTGCGGCAGGAGGCGCCGCGCAGCGCGCCACCGGCCAAGCGGTACAACGCGCTGGGGATTCTCGAGGATGTACCGGCGAAGGACGTCCCGAAAGCCGAGGATGCCGCCCCGGATGGACCCGCCGAGGCGCCGAGCCCCGGTGTGGTCGCGCGCAAGGATCCCGTGGTCGTTGGCGCGGGCCGGACGCGGTCACTCGATCCGGGCACACCCGCGGATGCGGACTGGTCCGGCGTTGGGCGCAACGATCCGTGCCCGTGCGGCTCGGGCAAGAAGTTCAAGAAGTGCCACGGTGCGTCATTGTGAACCGCCGAGCAACGGTATTGTCACGCTGAGTGGATCGGAGGGTCTACGTTGCCCCGGTAGACTCTCACGTTGCCAGGGATGACATCGGCGCCGCTCACCATCAGGGAACTACCTCGCACCGATCGGCCGCGCGAACGACTCGTGGACCTCGGCGCCAACGCGCTGGCGACGTCCGAGCTGCTGGCGATCGTGATCGGATCGGGCGCGCGCGGCCGCTCGGCGCTGCGCATCGGGGACGATATCCTCGGGTTTGCCGGGGGTTCGCTCCGCCGGCTGTCGTCACGACCCGTGTCGGAACTCACGCGACACGGCGGGGTGGGGAAAGCGAGGGCAGCCGTGATCCACGCCGCGCTCGAGCTGGGTCGGCGCATGGCGGCCGAAGGACGGGACGAGGCCACACCGATTCGCGCGCCGCGGGACGTGGTGGCCGTGTATGCCCCCAGACTCGAAGATCTTCCCGTGGAGGAATTCCACGTCGCCGTGCTCGATGCGCAACACCGCCTGGAGCGCGACATTACTGTCACCCGTGGTATCCTTAATTCGTCCCTGGTACATCCCAGGGAGGTGTTCCGGGAAGCCATAGCGGAACGGGCGGCGGCTATCATTCTGATCCACAACCATCCCAGCGGCGATCCGACACCGTCGGCCGACGACCGGAATGTCACGGACCAGCTCGTCGCGGCCGGGCGGCTGCTGGACATTCCGGTGCACGACCACGTGATCATCGGACGGGGACGGTATACGAGCTTTGCGGAGGCGGGACTGCTGTGACGGCAACGGCGCTCAATGAGCTGATTCCTGGCTGGGCCGACGCGTTCGACACTGACCGCCTCGACCGGGAATTGCTTGCGCGCGCCTACCGGTTCAGCGAGGAAGCGCATCGGGGCCAGATGCGCCTGTCGGGCGAGCCGTTCGTGACGCATTGCGTGGAGGTCGCGAAGATCCTGGCGGAACTGCAGCTCGATTCCGTCACGGTGGCCTGCGGACTGATTCACGATGTCGTCGAGGACACGCGGGTTACGGTGCCGGACGTCGAGCGCGAATTCGGCAAGGAGGTCGCGTCGATCGTCGATGGACTCACCAAGATCGCGAAGCTTCCCAGCGGCGGGACCAAGGAGGAACGGCAGGTCGAGAGCTATCGCAAGCTGCTGCTCTCCATCGCCAAGGACGCCCGCGTCATCATCGTGAAGTTGGCCGACCGACTGCACAACATGCGCACCCTGGATCCGCTGCCGCAGGAGAAGCGGGTACGGATCGCGGGCGAAACGCGGGACCTGTATGCTCCGCTCGCGCACCGGTTTGGCATGGCGAAGATGCGCTGGGAGCTGGAAGACCTCTCGTTCAAGCACATCGAATCGGTCGAGTACAAGGCGCTGGCCAAGAAGGTGGCGCAGAAGCGCGTGGAGCGCGAGCAGTTGATCGGCCAGTTCAGGGATCCGCTCGACAAGGCCCTGCGCGATGCCGGCATGAAGGACTTCGAGGTCACGGGTCGTCCCAAGCATCTCTGGTCCATCTACAAGAAGATGCTCCAGCGCCAGAAGCCGTACGAAGAGATCTACGATCTGCTGGCGATCCGGGTCCTGGTCACCAGCGTGCCGGATTGCTATCACGCCCTCGGCATCGTGCACGACCGCTGGACGCCCGTGCAGGAGCGTATCAAGGATTACATCGCGCAGCCCAAGTCCAACGGGTATCAATCGTTGCATACGACGGTGTTCGGTCCCGGCGGCCAGTTGTACGAAGTGCAGATCCGTACCCGCGAGATGCACCGCACCGCCGACTTCGGGATTGCCGCGCACTGGTTGTACAAGGAGGACACGAAGAGCGCCGACGAACTCGATCGGCATCTCAGCTGGTTTCGACAGGTGCTCGAGCTGCAGCTGGACGCGAAGACACCGGACGAGTTCCTCGAGTTCCTCAAGCTCGACCTGTATCAGGACGAGATTTTCGTGTTCACTCCCACGGGCGACGTCATCCAGCTGCCCAAGGGCGCGACCCCGATCGATTTCGCCTTTGCCGTGCACACCGAGGTGGGGCTCCACTGCGCCGGCGCGAAGGTCAATGGGCGCATCGCGCCCCTGTCGCGCGCGCTCCGGAACTCGGAAACTGTGGAAATCATCACGTCGGCGACGTCCAAACCGACCAAGGACTGGCTGGCGCATGTCCGCACCGGCCGTGCGCGACACAAGATCCGCCAGGTGCTCAAGCGTGAGGAGCATCAGTCGGCACAGAAGATCGGGCAGGAGATCTTCGAGCGCGAGTTGCGGCGCCGGCGGCTGCCGAAGCCTACCGAGCAACAGCTGGCCGACACGGTCAAGGCGCTGAACCTCACCGATGTCACGCATCTCCACGCGTCCATTGGCCAGGGGGACGTGCAGGTCGCCGCGGCCATCCGCCAGCTGCATCCCGATCTTGCGGCCCCGGAACCGCCGAAGCCTCCCACCGCGCTGGAGCGGCTCGTGGACCGGGTGCGGGGTTCCAGCTCGCGCGGGGTCCGCATCCAGGGCGTGGACGGGGTCATGGTTCGCTATGCACAGTGCTGCCAGCCCGTACCCGGTGACGCCGTGGTGGGGTACGTGACGCGCGGTCGCGGGGTGAGCATCCATCGCGGTGACTGCCCGAACCTGCTGCTGCTGGCGCACGAGCCGGAGCGTCGGCTGGACATTGATTGGCAGGAGGCCGAAGGCGAGCGGTTCGTCGTCCGCCTGGCCCTCGAAGCGGTGGACCGGCGCGGACTGTACGCCGATCTCGCTTCTGCGGTGACGGGCACCGGCACCGACATCCGCAGCCTGGACCTCCACACGATGGACGGCAAGGTGAACGGCGCCGTGGTGGTCGAAGTGGAGAACCTTTCCCACCTCGAGAAGATCATGAAGGCGGCCCGACGCGTGAAGGGCGTCAGCGAGGTGGCGCGCCGGGAGCGCATCACGGCGGACTAGGGCGCCAGGCGAGTCCGGTAACCGGACGGTCCCCTCACCGAGCAAAAACCGAAACTCCTGTTAGATTTGTCCGGATGTCGCGCGCGATTTTCGACCTACAGGCCCCGTTCCAGCCGGCTGGCGACCAGCCGAAGGCCATTCAGGAGTTGAGCGGGGGGTTGGCGCGGAACGACCGTTTCCAGACGTTGCTCGGCGTGACTGGGTCGGGAAAGACGATGACGGTCGCCAATGTCATCCGGGAATTCGGGCGACCCACCCTCGTGCTCTCGCACAACAAGACGCTGGCCGCGCAACTGTACGGCGAGTTCAAGAGCTTCTTTCCGCAGAACGCGGTCGAGTACTTCATCTCGTACTACGACTACTACCAGCCCGAAGCGTACGTCCCGTCTTCCGACACGTACATCGAGAAGGACGCCTCGATCAACGAGGACATCGACCGGCTGCGCCTGCGCGCCACGTCGTCCCTGATGGAACGCGACGACGTCATCATCGTGGCGACGGTCTCCGCGATCTACGGGTTGGGCGACCCGAAGCAGTATCGCGAGCAGATGGTGACGATCAGCAAGGGTCAGAAGATCCCGCGCGACGAGATTCTGCGGTCGCTCGTCATGATTCAATACCACCGAAACGACGTGTCCTTCGATCGCGGCACCTTCCGCGTGCGCGGCGACACCGTGGAGATTCTTCCGGCATACGAGGAACAGGGGGTGCGGGTCGAGTTGTGGGGCGACGAGGTGGAGCGGATTTCCAAGATCAATCCGCTCACGGGGGAGACGATCGCATCGCTGGACCGGGCCGCGATCTACCCGGCAAAACATTTCGTCACGAGGCGCCCGATGCTCGAGCGGGCCGTGACGCTGATTCGGGCGGAACTGGACGCGCGGCTGCCGGAGCTGCGCAACGCCGGCAAGCTCCTCGAAGCGCAGCGATTGGAGAGTCGGACCAACTTCGACATCGAGATGATGCTCGAGATCGGCACCTGCGCGGGCATCGAGAACTACTCGCGGCATCTGTCGGGTCGAGCTGAAGGGGAGCGCCCGGCGTGCCTGTTCGACTATTTCCCCGAGGATTTTCTCGTGGTGGTGGACGAATCCCACGTCACGTTGCCGCAGGTGGGTGGGATGTTCAACGGCGACCGCGCCCGCAAGCTCACACTCGTCGAGTACGGCTTCCGGCTGCCGAGCGCCCTCGACAACCGGCCACTCATGTTCGACGAGTTTCTCGCCCTCACCCCGCGGGCGTTGTTGGTCTCTGCGACGCCGGGCGACCTCGAGCTCCAGCTCTCGGAGGGTGTGGTCGTCGAGCAGATCATCCGACCCACGGGGCTGGTCGATCCGGAGATCGAAGTGCGCCCGGTGCGCGGGCAGGTGGATGATCTGTTGAACGAGATTCGTCTCCGGGAGCGCAAGGGCGAGCGCGTGCTGGTCACGACGCTCACGAAGCGCATGGCGGAGGACCTCACGGACTACCTCCAGCAGGTGGGCGTCCGCGTGCGCTACATGCACTCCGATATCGACGCGATCGAGCGGGTGGAGATTATTCGGGGCCTGCGCCTTGGCGAATTCGATGTGCTGGTGGGGATCAACCTCCTGCGCGAGGGGCTGGATCTCCCCGAGGTGTCGCTGGTCGCGATTCTGGATGCTGACCAGGAAGGCTTTCTGCGCAGCGACCGGTCGCTGATTCAAACGGTGGGACGAGCCGCCCGGCACGTGGCCGGGCGGGCGATCTTCTACGCGGACAAGATCACCGGTTCCATGCAACGCTGTCTGGACGAAACCGGCCGGCGACGCGAAACGCAGCTGGCCTTCAACCGCGACCACGGGATCATCCCGCAGTCCGTGAGCAAGAGTGTCGAGGAAGTGCGGTTCATTACGCGCGTGGCCGATGCCCGGTCCGAGAAGGAGGCCAGGGTCGCCGAGCCGGCGCGCAAGTACCAGGTGATGGACCCCGAGGCGCTCGCCCGCATGCTCGAGGAACAGATGAAGGAGGCAGCGGCCAACATGGACTTCGAGCTCGCCGCCCAGCTCCGCGACCAGCTTGCTGAACTGCGAGTGTCCAGGTGAACCAGATGCCGCCGCTGGCCTCGGTTGGCCGTCTCGCATTGAGCCAGGACGAACTGGTGGACTGGGGGCGCCGGCTCGGCAGTCAGATCACGCCCCCATTGCTCGTCGCGCTGTTCGGAGAACTCGGTGCGGGCAAGACGACACTCGCGCGGGCGATCTGCGACGGATATGGGGTGCGGGCGTCCGTGACCAGCCCCACGTTCGCGATCGTGCACACGTATGACGCTCCGCGCTCGCCGGTGCACCATCTGGATCTGTATCGCCTCGACGGACCGCGGGATCTCCAGAACATCGCGTGGGACGACCTGATCGAGGCTGAGGCACTGCTGCTGGTGGAATGGCCGGAACGCGCGGGAGAGCTGCTGCCGCAGGACCACGTTTCCATCGAGCTGCGTCACGTGGACGGGGAGCCCGACAAGCGGGTGTTGTATGCTGGCGGCTATTCCGGACATCGGATGGGCGAGCGGTGATCACGCTGGCTCTGGATGCGTCCACCCACACCGGGAGCGTGGCGGTCCTCGCGGACGGCAGAGTGATTGGAGCGGGCACCGCGGCCATGCGGGGACGCGATGAGGAGCGGCTGATGCCCGCCGTTGATGCAACCCTTCGCGACGCCGGGCTGGGATTTGCTGATGTGGAGCGGATCGTCTGTGGCGCAGGGCCCGGCAGTTTCACGAGTCTTCGCATTGCGGCGTCCATCGCGAAGGGAGTAGCAGCAGGTAGGGCAGTGCCCTTGTTCGCGGCGTCCTCGCTGGCGCTGATTGTTGCCGGGAATGTCCAGCAGGCGGCCGGGGCCGAGGCCCGCTTCGTCGCCGCGATCGATGCCCTTCGCGGTGAGAGTTATGCCGCCAGCTTCCGGTTCGATGGGCAATGCGTTCGGCAAACGGGCGCCCTTCGACTCACGTCCCACGAGTCGCTTGCGGCGATCGCGCTGCTGGAGGGAGCTGACCTGGTCGGTCCGGAGCAACGGATTGCGTGGCTGCCTCACGCTCGCGGCGTGTCCTTTCTGACCGGCGAGGATGACTCGCTGACGGGACCTGTCGATCTGGCAGCGTGGGAACCGATCTATGGTCGGATGGCCGAAGCGCAGGTGAAGTGGGAAGCGACGCACGGTCGGCCACTGTCGCCATGACTCCAGTCAGCTTGCGGCGCGCCACGGCCGACGACCTGATGGAAGTGGCCGCGCTCGAGAATGTCTGCTATGCGGACCCCTGGCCGGAAACTGCGTTTTCCTTGCTTCCGGATAATCCCAAGGTTCACTTCACGGTGGCCCGGCAACATGTGCGCGGTCCGGTCGCGGGTTATGTTGTCGCCTGGTTCGTGCTCGACGAGGGAGAATTGGCCAACCTGGCCGTTGCGCCGGGTGCGCGCCGCCGGGGACTCGGACAGGCACTGGTTGACTCCGTGCTGGAGGACGCCAGAAGCCGGGGCACGTCGAAGGTTTTTCTGGAAGTTCGCGAATCCAACAAGGCCGCGCGGAAACTGTATTCGAACCGCGGCTTCGTGGAGGTGGGCAGGAGAAAGGGTTATTATCGCAGCCCGGAGGAAGACGCGCTTCTGCTCAGTCGATCCCTCGAGCCGTCGCCGAGCAGGGTGGCAGGAACGCGCTGAAAGTATTTGATATGCAACGATTTGGTGATGGTCCTTTCAAGTGACTTCTATATCATGACGGCGAGTCAACGAACATCTCGCCAGGAGGCAAAGTGAGCCGAAGCTTGAACAAGGTGACCCTGATCGGAAACCTCGGCAGTGACCCCGAGGTCCGGTCGACCACGGGTGGAAGTCGGGTAGCCACCTTCTCCCTCGCGACCAGCCGGTCGTGGAATGACGCCAGCGGCGCCAAACAGGAAAAGACGGAGTGGCACCGCTGCGTTGCCTGGAACAGCAAGTCCCAGCAGCTTGCGGACGTCGTCGAGAGGTACGTCAAGAAAGGCGACAAGCTCTACGTCGAGGGGCGGATTGAGTACCGCCAGTGGCAGGACAAGGAGGGGCAGACCAAGTACTCAACCGAAATCAACGTGCGGGAGCTGATCATGCTCGGCTCGCCCCGAGGCGGTGACGGAGAAGGGCCGCGTACGCCCCGGGCGCCGTCGGCGGCCAAGGCCAAGGCCGGAGCGGCTGCGGGCTCGGCGGGCGGAGAGGACTTCGAGGAGTTTCCCGGAGCCCTGGAGCAGGGGGACGACGACCTGCCGTTCTGACCCCACCCTGCAAGGGCTTATTGGGGATGGAGTTGCGGGGGGGGGGGGGGGGGGGGGGGGGGGGGGGGGGG
>JBBDYA010000045.1:90756-163932 GCA_040902005.1 Gemmatimonadaceae bacterium
GCCCCCGTTTCCATTCCGCTAACCGGTCGTCAATCGGGTTGCCATGCGTACATCACTCCGATGCCTCTTGTCAGCGGTGGCTGCCGGTGCGTTGACGGCCCTCCCGCTCTCCGCGCAGGATCCCGCGGCTCCTCCGCCGCGAACCCACACCGTGGTGCGGGGGGACAACCTCTGGGACCTGTCCGCGCGCTACCTCGGGAATCCATTCCTCTGGCCCGAGATCTACCGCCTGAACCGGGACGTTGTCGAGGACCCGCACTGGATCTATCCAGGCGAGGTCCTGAGGCTGCCGGGAGGCGAGGAGATCATCGCGGAGGTGCCGGGACCGGAGCTGCCGCAGACGCCAGGGGAGCCGGAGCCATTGAGTCCGGCCGAGCAGACCGTGTTCACGAAGGTTCGTCCCGCTCCTGACTCGGTGCCGACCCTCTTCGTCGCTGGACTGGCTGATCCGGTCAGAACCACGGTGCGTGCGGGTGAAGTGATCGCCGCGCCGTTTGTGGACCGGGAAGGAGGCCCGCGAGGGTTCGGACGAATCCTCAAATCGGGCGACCTGCCGGGAATCGCCCAGGCCTCCGACCGCTTCCGGTTTCAGGCCTATGACCGGATCTTCATCGCACCCCCGGTCGGCCATGTCGCGGCCGAGGGCGAGCGATATCTGGCCTACAAGCTGGGCCCCATGCTGGAAGGCCAGGGCCAGGTGATGATTCCCACGGGTATTGTGGAAGTGACGCGGTCAGCGCGGTCGGAAACGGCGGCGGTGGCGAAAGTGGTTCGCGCGTTCACCGAAGTAACGGCGAGCGACCGCCTGATCCCGCTGGACACGGCTGGCGTCGGAACGACCGACCGCCCGGTCGCGGTCGCGGATGGGCCGTCGACGACGATCAAGTGGATCTATGGCGAGCCCGTGCTGCCGAGTGTTCAGAGCTTCGTCGTGCTCGGCGTGTCGTCCCGCAACGGCGTGCGCATGGGCGACGAGTTCCTGGTCTACCATCCGGCGACAGCCGCCACGGAGCGTCAGCTCGGTGATCCCGAGATTCCGATTTCCCGCATGCAGGTTGTGCGATCGACGCCATTTGGCGTGACCGCCGTCATCCTTGGCCAGGACCAGCCTGCGATCAAGCAGGGCATGAATGCGCGCGTCCTGGCGCGGATGCCGTAAGGACCCGCGGCCCCCCGCACGAGAACGCCGACTGGCGGCGGCACGCTAACGTCAGTCGGCGTTTAGATTTGCCCCTCGAACGCCACGTTTTGACCAGGGGTTAGAGTTTGGCCGAACGCGCACTCATAACTGGCGGTGCCGGTTTCATCGGCTCGCACGTCAGCGAGCTGTTTCTCGACCGCGGATGGTCGGTCGAGGTCATCGACGATCTCTCGACCGGCAAGCGCGAGAATTTGCCATCGGAGGCGTCCCTGCACGTCATGGATGTCCGCGCTGCCGACGCAGCGGGGGTGGTCGAGAGCGGCGCGTTCGACGCGATCATTCACCTGGCTGGGCAGATGGACGTGCGACGCAGCGTGGCGGACCCGGTGTTCGACGCCAGCGTGAACATCGTCGGCACGCTGAACCTCGTCGAGGCGCTGCGGCGGTCCGCCACCGCGGCCACCTGCCGGTTCGTGTTTTCCTCGACGGGAGGCGTGCTGTACGGCGACTTCGTGACGCCGCCCAATGTCGAGACGTTCGCCAAGGATCCGGAATCCCCCTACGCGATCTCGAAGCTGAGCGTGGAGTACTACCTCGCATACTATGCGCGCGTGCGCGGGCTGGACACGGTCGCCCTCCGGTACGGCAATGTCTACGGGCCGCGCCAGGATCCACACGGCGAGGCCGGCGTGGTCGCCATTTTCTGCGGACGGATTCTCGAGGGGCAGCCCCTGATCATTTTCGGCGACGGACTCCAGACGCGTGATTATGTGTACGTCGGGGATGTCGCGGGGGCGACGTATCTGGCGGCGACGTCCACGCTTCCCCCGCCCCAGCGACTCGATGCGCGGGCGTTCAACATCGGCACCGGGGTGGGCACGCCGGTCATCGGCATTGCCAACATGCTCCTGGCCGCGGCCGAGTCGGATCTCCCGGTCCAGTATGCGCCGCCGCGACCGGGGGAACAGCAGCATTCGTTCGTGAACGCCGCCAAGGCGGCCGAATTGCTCGGCTGGCACCCGGCGAAGCCTCTCGATCAGGGGCTTGTGGAGAGCTTCCGATGGTTTGAATCACGCCTGCGGTCGGTTCCGGCATGAACGTGATCCTGGCCGCGGTGCTGCAGGTGCAGGGCGCCGTCCCGATGACGCCGATGGATCTCGTCCGGCAGTCGACGGTCGTCACGCAGTTCGTGCTCGTCGTGCTCATCGTGCTGTCGCTGATCAGCTGGACGGTGATCTTCGCGGTGTGGATCAACCTCGCGATCGCCAATCGCCGCGCCAGCCGCTTCAGTCTCGACTTCGATCGGGTGCGCCGGCTGGACGAGGCGAATGCGCTCGCGCGCCGATCGGGGAAGAACGCGCTCGCCAGAATCTTTCTGCTCGCTTCGCACTTCATCGTGGAAGTCCGTGGCGCCGCCCTCCGGATCAAGGAAACCGTCACGGCGGAGACGGGTACGACCCCCAACTCGACGTTGACGGGATCGCAACTGGAGGCATTGCACCTGCTGCTCGATGCGCAGTCGGACGAGGAGCGTGATCGGCTGGGGAAGCACATCCCGTGGCTCGCGACCATCGCGTCCGTCAGTCCGCTGCTGGGGCTGTTGGGCACGGTGCTGGGCGTGATCCAGGCGTTCATCGGAATCGCCACCAAAGGGTCGGGCAACCTGGCGGCGGTCGCCCCTGGCGTCGCGGAGGCGCTGATCGCAACGGCGGCGTCGCTCGCAGTCGCCATCCCCGCCACCTTCGGGTACAACATCCTGGCCAGCCGCATCAACCGGTTTGCGGGAACGATGGACCGCTTCAGCGCCTCGGTCATCGCGCGCTTCGTTCGAGAAGGGCAGATCTAGGTGTCCAGACGACGCCGCGAGCGACTGGAACTGAATTCGGAGATCAACGTTGTGAACCTCATCGACGTGATGCTCCTGCTGCTCGTGGTGTTCATGATCACCGCCCCCATGATGACCGGCGGTCTCGACATCCGGCTTCCGCCGGCCAACGCGCGGCCGCTCGAGACACGGAGCGGGCTGACCGTGAGCATCACGCGCGAGGGCCGGATACTGGTCGACGAGACGCCAATGTCATTCGAGGAATTCCGGACCGTGTTCCAGGCGATGGCCTCGGAGCGAGGCCAGCAGGGTCTCTACCTTCGCGCGGATGCGGGGGTGCAGTACGGTCTGGTCGTGCGGGTACTCGCAACGATGCGCGCGGCGGGCGTCGGCGATGTTGGTCTGATGACGGAACCGGAGGAGATCTCACCGTGAGTGCCGGCGCTGAAGTGGCGCGGGGCATCGGCGGGTATGCGTCGTTGGGCGCCTCCGTGCTGCTCCATGCCGGTCTCATCACCGCGTTCCTTGTCATGCGCCCTGCTCCGGCCCCAGCAACGCCCGACTTCTACCGGGTGAATCTGGTGGCGGCGCCGTCGGGAGAACGAGCGGTCGGTGTAGTGACGCCCACAACCACGCCGGTGGAGGCGACGCCGCCGGCGCCTCCGCGTCCCAAGACGGATGAGGTCGCGCCGGTCCCCACGAAGACGGCGCCCCGGGTCGCAGATCGACGGGCGACGCCGAGCGTTTCCGAGAAGCGTGTCGCGCGCAACCTGCCCGCTCCGGTCGCGGGGGGCGGCGCCGACGGCGGCGCGGGCACCGACGTGCAGAACATCCGCATCGAGGGGATCGAGTTTCCCTTCCAGGGGTACCTCGACAACATCGTGCGTCAGATCGCGCTCCGCTTTCATCCCCCTCGCGGCCGGGCGCTCTCGGCCGAGGTGGTGTTCCTGATTCGCCGGGATGGCAGTGTGATTGGGGTGCGATTCGCCAAACGATCCGGGTCGTACACCTTCGACCTCGAGGCGCAGGGTGCTGTCGAGTCGGCGGCATCGGCATTCGGACCGCTCCCGGCGGGATTCAGGGACGACGTCCTTCCCGTCACCTTCAGCTTTGATCCCAGCCTGGCCCGGTGATGTCTCGATTTCCGATTGGAGTGGTGGTGGCCGCGTGGATGCTGGCGCTGGCTGGTGCGCTTGGCGCACAGGTGGATACCGCTCGCGGGGTGCGCATCGGTCTCCGGTATGATCCCGGGAGCAAGCCTGCCGTGGTTGTGATGCCGGTCACAGGACCGTCGGGCGACTCGATCCGGACCATCATCGAACGCGACTTCGACTACTCGAACCGGATCACGGTGCGGACGGTAGCCCAGGACGCGTCATACTCGGCGCCGCAGGCTGGAGGCGCGACGAGGCTGAACTATCCCATCTTTGCCGCGATGGGGGCAGTGGCGGTCGTGCAGATCACCCCCACCGAGTCGGGACTGCATGTCGTGCTGCACGATGTCGGTCGCGCGGACGTGGTGAGCGTGAATGACTTTCCCATGCCGGAGCCGGCGCTGGGACGCGACTGGCGGATGGCGCTACACGGCATCGCCGATCGTCTGGAAGAGTGGACGACCGGGCAGCGTGGCATGTCGCAGTCACGCATCGCGTTCATTCGGGGCAGTGTCATTCGCATCGTCGACAGCGACGGATACGGCGAGCATGCCATTCCGGTCGTGGGGGCCGCCATGTCACCGGCCTGGCATCCCTCCGGTTCGATGATCGCGTACAACACGTTCGGACCGGGTTCGCGCATCGTGCTGCACGACCTCCGTACGGATCGGGTGCGGGAATTCGGCGCGCAGCGGAACGCGACGAACCTCACGCCGGTGTTCACGCCGGACGGGCAGTCGATCGTGTACTCCCTGAGCACCGAGAATGGGGCGGATCTCTATCTTCGGACCCTGGAAGGGGATGCGTTCCCCCGCCGCATGACGGTGGGGCGCGGATCGGAGAACGTGCAGCCATCGTTCAGCCCCGACGGCAGCCGGATTGCATTCATGTCGGACCGCTCTGGAAACCCCCAAGTGTATATTATGGATGCCGACGGCACGAACGCCGATATCTTTACGGCGTTTGACTTTGGCGATCAGAACTACCGGGCCGGCCCGGACTGGTCTCCTGACGGTCGTCAGGTCACGTTTCAGACACGTATTGACAGCCGGTTTCAGATCTTCACCATGACCCTTCGGGATCGGCAGCCACGGCAGCTGACCAGCGAGGGGGAGAACGAAGAGCCCTCGTGGGCGCCAGATGGTCGGCACGTCGTGTTCGTGTCGACGCGCAGTGGAACTCGACAACTTTGGATTCTGGACACGGAGTCCGGGCGGCTTCGCCAGCTGACGCAGGTTGGCGGGTCCAGACTACCGGCATGGTCGCCGCGGTTGGTCACGCCGTAATCGTGACCTCGCTCCGGCATCGCCGTCTAGCAAGAGCATCTGTGCTTCGAACCCCATAACCCCTTCGACCGATGACTGTTACCAAGCGTATTGTCCCGGTGGTACTCGTGCTGTTCTCTGTGGCCGCGCTCGACGCGTGCCGCAGCGCCCCGCCGCCCCCGGTCGTACCAGCCGTTGACACCGCCGGGGAGCGTATGGCGCGGGAAGCGGCCCTGGAGTCTCAGCGGGCCGCCGCGGCCGCGGCTGCCGCCGCCGCGCGCCAGCGAGCCGTGGATGACAGCATCGCCCGGGTCCGAGCCATGGAAGACGCGGCGCGGCGCGAATCGGAGATGCTGCGGAACACGGTGACGATGGTCATCAATTTCGACTTCAATCGCGCGACACTGCGTGACGAAGCGCGCGCGGCGCTCGACGCGAAGCTGCCGATCCTCCTCGCCAATCCGAACGTCGCGATTCGGATTTCGGGACACGCAGACGAGCGGGGGTCCTCGGAGTACAACCTGGCACTCGGCTCGCGTCGCGCAGCGACGGCCAAGCGCTATCTGGTGGAGCGGGGCGTGGCCGAGTCGCGCATTGAAACGACCAGTTTCGGTGAGGAGCGCCCGGTGTGCACCGACTCGAACGAAGGCTGCTGGATGCAGAACCGGCGCGATGAGTTCGAGATCACGGCCGGCGGCCCGATGCTGATGCGGCCGTAGTTCGAATGAGTCGTTTGCGGTACCTGGCACCGGTGGCGGCGTTTGCCGCCACCGCGTGCTTCGCAAGCAAGGCGGATGTCGTGCTGTTGCAGGATGAGATGCGCACGCTGCGCGCCATGCAGGCCCGGGCGGACAGTGCACGGCAGGCGCAGTCTGATTCGCTGATGGTGTTGTTCGCGCGGAACAACGACTCGCTGCGCGCTTTTTCGCAGCGCTTCGGCTCCTTCCAGGCGAACGTCGGCGGCGAGCTGTTCGAGATGGGCAAGCAGCTGATCACGATTCAGGAGCTCGCCGGCATGAGCTCCAGGCGCATCATGGAACTGCGGTCGACCATGGAGGAGCGTGGACAGACGCTCGCGCCGGCGGACACGGTGGTGGCGCCGCCTGGGCCGGCACAGCTCTTTCAGTCGGCCTACACACAGCTCACGCGTGGCAGTTACGGCACGGCGCGGCAGGGATTCGAGGAGCTGCTGAGGCAGTACCCCGATTTCGATCAGGCGTCCATGGCCCTGCTGTACATCGGACAGTCGTATGCGCAGGAGCAGCGGATCGCGGAGGCGGATTCGGTGTATTCGCTCGTGGTCGTACGGTATCCGCGATCGCCGGATGCCGCGACGGCGCTGTACAAGTACGGCATCTCGCAGTTGAGTCAGGGCAGGACGGCGGCCGGACGGGCGGCGCTGCAGCGCGTGGTCAAGGACTTTCCCGAGAGCACGGAAGCCGAACTCGCGACGGACCGGCTGAGAACGATCCGATAACGTATCACCCGCTGCGCGCGCCCTGCCCGCGACGTGCGGTGGTGGCGGGCTACATCGCACGACGGGGCGCACCGATGGCGAGAACACCGACCGGCGAAATGCCATTCCTCGACCACCTCGAGGAGCTTCGCTGGCGTATTGTGTGGTCGTTGGGCGCACTGCTGATCGGGTTCGCCATCGGATTCACGCTGGTGGTCAAGTTCCAATTGATCCGCGTGCTGCAGGAGCCGATCACGCCCTATCTGCCCGGGAAACTGATCTACACCAGCCCCGGGGACCCGTTCTCCATCACGGTCAGCGTGGCGCTGATAGCGGGCATCATCTTCGCGTCGCCCGTGATCATCTATCACGTGTGGGCATTCCTCTCCCCGGCGCTCCACCGGCACGAGAAGCGCGTGGTCATTCCAGTCATCGCCGGCGCGGTGCTGCTGTTCGTTGCGGGCGTGGCGATGGCGTGGTTCTGGGTGCTGCCCATGCTCCTCGGCTTCCTGATGACGTTTCAGGTGGACTCGCTCGATGCCATGATCTCGGCGCCCGGCTATTTCGGATTCGTCATCGGGTTGGCCCTCACGTTCGGCGCGGCGTTCGAGCTGCCGGTGCTGATCCTGGCACTCGCGGCGTTAGGACTCGTCACGCCCCGGTTCCTGTCGCGGTTCCGGCCGTACGCACTGGTACTCGCGTTCGCGCTCAGCGCGTTCGTCACCCCCGGGGACGTGCTGCTGGCCAGCGTCGCCCTGACCGCGCCGCTGTATCTTCTCTACGAACTCAGTATCCTGCTGACGCTGCTGGTGTTCAGGAAGCGTTACGCCAACAGCATTGCGGGTGACCGCGCGCCCGCGGGTGAGGCGGCGTGATCCGCCGACGCGCGTTGCGGGTGCTGTTGCTGGCCGGCCTGGCTCCGGCCGGACTGGCTGCGCAGGTCAAGCCCGTGCCCGCACCGGACACGACAGCAAGGGCTCGAGTGGCCCAACCACCCGGGGCGGGGATGCAGCGCGCCGCGCCGACGGGGATTCCGGGTGACACGACGGTCCGCGATAGTCTTGCCTGGTTGCCGCTCGATTCCGTGATGAGCGCGCTGCTTGCCAGGCCCGGCTACTCCGTGACGCGGTACGAGGGCGCGGTTGTCACCTTCGACGCACTGAACGCCGCCTTCGCGCTGGCCGCAAGCGCCGCGCAGCGCGCGCAGGTGCAGCGGGAAGGACAGCTCGTCACCACGGATTCGGTCATTGTCTATCGTGACCGCGTCGACAGTGTGCAGGTTGCCGGAAACTTCCAGATCATGCCGGGCGAAGGACAGCCGGCGATCGCCGGCTCGGGCACCGCGGCCTACAGTCTTGCCGACCGCGAGGGCGTGCTGACAAACGCGCGGGTGACGGTGGAGGAGTCGGGCGAACGCTGGTTCATCCAATCGGACATCGGGAAGACCGCGCTGGGCGACAGCACGCGCGGCATTGCGTCACGGTTCTACGGGCGCGGCGGTTCGCTTACCAGCTGCGAGGACTCGATCCCCGACTACCACTTTCGCCTGCGCGAGATCAAGCGCACGGATGGCACCCTCGTCGCACGCCCCGCAGTCATGTATGTGGCCGACATCCCGGTGCTCTGGCTCCCCTTTGTGTTCCAGGACATCCGTCCGGGGCGCCGCAGCGGGGTGCTGCCACCGCGGTTCGGCGCGTCGGACATCGTGCGGAACAACCCGTCCTATCGGCGCCACGTCGAGAATGTGGGATACTATTGGGCGCTGAGCGACTACATGGATGCCACCACCTGGGCCGACTGGCGCAGCGGCGCGGGCGGCGACTCGCTTGATCCGGGGTGGTACCGCCTCAACGCGGAGTGGAAGTACACCTGGTCCTCCCGATTCCTCGACGGGCGTCTCGCCTCGTCGTACCAGCAGCAGAAGGACGGGGCCAACAACATGGCGGTGTCGTGGGACCACCGGCAGCGCCTCGGTCGCGAACGCAATCTCACGGCCAGCATCAATTACGTCACCAGCACGCAGCTCCAACGCCAGAACGCGTTCAATCCAGCGCAAGCGATGGCCACGATCCGGTCCTCGTTCACCTACGCCGACAAGATCGGCCCCGCCTCGCTGAACCTCGGCGGGACGCGCACCCAGTACCCCGGCCGCGAAACGATCGAACAGTCACTGCCAACGCTTTCGATCAACACCGCGCCACTCGATCTGGCCTCGTGGCTCGTGTGGACACCGTCATTTTCGTTCAGCGAGACCTCCACGCTGCACATCGATCAGCCGAGCACGTTCATGACGCGCGTTCGGCCGGGGACCAACGGGCAGGTCCTCGATACGCTGGATCGCAACAGGTACGCGCGGAGCATCCAGGTCGGCTCGCCCATCGAGCTCTTCGGACTCAACCTGGCGAACAGCATTCGCATCACGGATACGTATCTCGACTATCCGGAGCTGAAGACGTTTTATCTCGAGGCCGATTCCGCGCGTCGGGAGACTCGGGTCTTCGCGGAGACGTTCAAGACGGAAGTGGATTGGAATCCCTCGTTCTCCCTGCCGCCACTCTTTCAGAATCGGTACAAGCTGACGCCGAGTGTCAGCCTGGTAAACGTGGCGGGGGGGCCATTCTGGGTTCGCAGCGACCTGAGTGGCGGTGCGTGGGTGCATCAGAACAAGCGGCTGGTGTATGGCCTGTCCGCGTCCCCCACGGTCTACGGGCTGTGGCCGGGCTTTGGCCCCTTTCAGCGCATACGCCATGCGGTGAGTCCGACGATTTCCTTCAACTTCGCGCCGGCGGCCGAGATCAATCGCGAGTACCTGGCCGCCATGGGACGCTCCTATCAGGTAGACCGCGGCGCGCTGCGGCAGAGCGCGATATCGCTGGGAATGTCCCAGGTGTTCGAGGCCAAGGTCGGGGGAGTGCTGGATTCAGCCGCGACTCCCGACGGACAGAAGCTCAAGCTGCTGAGCGCGCAATTCACGCCGCTGTCCTACGACTTCGAGCGCGCGCGCGTAGCGGGAAGGAGCCTCGCGGGATTGACCACGGAGAACCTCGGCCTGCGGGCGACATCCGACCTGCTTCCCGGCTTCGATCTCTCCATGGACTACTCCCTCTTTCAGGGGAGCACGCAGACCGATACGGCCGACTTCAAGCCATTCCTGACGCGCGTTTCGTCCACCTTCCGCATCAGTCAGCGGGAGAACCCTTTCTCGGTCATCACTCGGCTGTTCGGCCGCGCCGTCCCGGATCAGAGCCCCAATCCGCTGGCTGGCGACCCGGCGGCTGGCGAACAGGAACAGGCACTGGCGCGCGAACTGGCGGCGCAACCGGTGGCGGGGCAGGCGGCCCGCGGCGCGCAGTTCGTGGTTCCGCCGGTCCGAGGGTGGGAGGCGAGCTTCACCTTCAGCACGTCGAAGACACGGCCGCCGCGCGGCGGGACGGTGATCGAGTTCGATCCGCGCATTCGCTGCGAGCCATACCGGACCCTTGATCAGTTCGCGTACGAAGCGTGCTTGCGCGCGCCGACGAACGAGGCGGCCATCCAGCCCACCACTGGCGGCGCTCCGTTCCTGCTGATGCCCGCCCAGACCTCCCTGGCAGGCAATTTCAACTTCGAGCTGACGCAGAAGTGGGCCGCCGCGTGGCAGACGAGCTACGATTTCGAGTTGCACCAGTTTGCCCAGCACGTGGTATCGCTCCAGCGGGACATGCACGACTTTCGGGCCGTGTTCGCGTTCACGAAGTCGCCGAACGGGAATTTCGCGTTCAACTTCTTCATCGCCCTCAAGCCACAGCCGGATCTCAAGTTCGACTACAGCCGCGCGACGGTTCGGGGTCAGTAGGGGCGACACGCAGTCCGTGCGTCGCGAACGTTCATGACCGGCCTTGAATTGTCATGATGGGCCCGAGACATTCCGCCCCATGACAACGCCGGTGGAGCTGGACGGGAACGCGCTGACGATCGAGGACGTGTTCGCGGTGGCCGTTCAGGGCGCCAAGGTGTCGCTGTCGCCAGCGGCACGCGAGCGCGCGATGGAGCGGCGGCGGGTCGTGGAGTCGCTCGTTGCCCGCAACGAGGTGGCCTACGGCGTCACTACCGGATTCGGCCGGCTGTCCAACGTCGTGATCCCGCCGGACCGGCTGGCGGAGCTCCAGATCAATCTGGTCCGCAGCCACGCGGCGGGGATCGGTCAGGCGCTGCCCGTGCATGAAGTGCGCGCGATGATGCTGCTGCGGGCCAACGTGATCGCGAAGGGATTCACGGGGGCCCGCCCGGCGCTCGCCGAGTTGCTCATCGGCATGCTCAACGCGGGCCTGCACCCCAGCATTCCGGAACAGGGGAGCGTGGGCGCCAGCGGAGATCTCGCGCCGCTCGCGCATCTCGCGCTGTCGCTCATCGGCGAGGGGGAGTTGCATCATGGCGACCGCACGGGCTCCGCAGCCGACGTGCTGCGCGCGCACTCCCTCGCGCCGGTGACGCTTGGCCCCAAGGAAGGGATCGTGCTGATCAATGGCACGCAGGCGCACACGGCCACCGCCGCGCTCGCCGTCGTGGACGCGCATCGACTGTGGAAGACGGCGCATCTCGCGGGGGCGATGTCGCTGGAGGCGCTCATGGGCACGCCGGTGGCGTTCGACGAGCGCATTCACGCCGTTCGCGGCCAGCTTGGCCAGGCCGCGTCAGCGGCCGTGCTGCGCGAGCTGCTGGCGGAGAGCGAAATCCGCGAGTCGCACCGCACGAACGACCCGCGGGTGCAGGATCCCTACTCGTTGCGCTGCATGCCGCAGGTCCATGGCCCCGTGCTGGACGCGCTCGATTTCGTGGCGTCCATCGTGTCGCGCGAGTTGAACGCCGCCACGGACAATCCGCTGGTGTTCGAGGACGGCACGCTGTTGAGCGGAGGCAACTTCCACGGTCAGGCGGTCGGGATGGCCCTCGATTTCCTCGCCATCGCGCTCACCACCCTTGCCACGATTTCGGAGCGGCGCATCGACCGGCTGGTGAACCCGGATCTCAACGAAGGGCTGCCGCCGTTTCTCTCGACGGACGCTGGCGTGAATTCCGGCTACATGATGGCGCAGGTGTCCGCCGCGGCGCTCGCGAGCGAGTGCAAGGTGCTCTCCCATCCCGCCACGGTGGATACGATTCCCACGGACGGAAACAAGGAGGACGTCGTCCCGATGTCGATGGGCGCCGCCTGGAAGCTCCGGCGCGTGGTCCACAACGTGCGCCACGTGCTGGCGATCGAGCTGATGTGTGCGGCGCAGGGGATCGACTTTCGCGCGCCCCTGAGGCCGGGCAGGGGCGTGGCGCGTGGGCATGCCGCTGTGCGCGCGCTGGTTCCGCCACTGGAACGCGACCGCGTGTTGTCCGGGGACATCGCCTGTCTTGCGGACGCGATCGCACTCGGACGGTTCAGCTGAACGCCATGACCGCCACGATGACGGGCGCGGGCGCGCGCCCCGTGCGCGCCCCGCGGGGCGCATCACTCTCCTGCAAGGGGTGGCAGCAGGAGGCCGCGCTCCGGATGCTCATGAACAATCTCGACCCGGACGTGGCGGAGCGCCCCGACGACCTCGTGGTCTACGGCGGAACCGGGCGCGCTGCCCGGAGCTGGGAGGCGTTCGACGCCATCGTGGCGTCGCTGCGGGTGCTCGACGCGGACGAAACGCTGCTGGTGCAGAGCGGGAAACCGGTGGGCGTGTTTCCGACGCATGCGTCCGCGCCGCGGGTGTTGATCGCGAACAGCAACCTGGTCGGGCGCTGGGCCACGTGGGACCACTTCCGGGAACTCGAGCGCGCCGGCCTCATGATGTACGGGCAGATGACCGCCGGTTCGTGGATCTACATCGGCTCCCAGGGCATTCTCCAGGGCACATACGAGACGTTCGGAGCCGTCGCGCGCCGGGACTTCGACGGCTCGCTGGCCGGTCGCACGGTGCTCACGGCCGGACTGGGAGGCATGGGTGGCGCGCAACCGCTCGCGGCCACCATGAATGGCGCCGCGTTCCTCGGCATCGACGTGGACGAATCGCGCATCGACAAGCGACTCGCGACGGGATACTGTGACCGGAAAACGCAGAGCGTCGCCGAAGCGCTGGGCTGGTTGCGTGAAGCGGCGGACGCACGGCGGGCGCTGTCCATCGGCCTGGTGGGCAACGCCGCCGAGGTGCTGCCGGACCTGGTGCGTCGCGGCTTCACCCCGGACGTGCTCACCGACCAGACGAGCGCGCACGACACGTTACACGGATACGTCCCGGAGGGGTTGTCGCTGGCCGCCGCCGCCGAGCTGCGCCGGCGTGACCCGGCAGCGTACGAGCGGCGCGCCAACGCGTCGATCGTGCGCCACGTGAAGGCCATGCTCGACATGCGCCATCGCGGCGCGGTGACGTTCGACTACGGCAACAACATCCGGACCGTGGCGTTCGACCACGGTGAGCCGAACGCGTTCGACATTCCCGGGTTCATCCCGGAGTACATCCGCCCGCTGTTCTGTGAGGGGAAGGGACCGTTCCGCTGGGTGGCGTTGTCGGGCGACCCGGCGGATCTCGCACGCACCGATGCACTCGTGCTCGAGCTGTTTCCCGACGACGACCACCTGCGGCGGTGGATCGGGCTGGCGCAGCAGCGGATTCATTTCCAGGGGCTGCCAGCGCGCATCTGCTGGCTGGGACAGGGGGAGCGCGCGCGGTTCGGCGTGGCGCTCAACGATCTGGTGGCACGGGGGGAGCTGTCGGCGCCGATCGTGATCGGGCGGGATCACCTCGACACGGGGAGCGTCGCGTCGCCGTTTCGCGAAACCGAAAAGATGATGGACGGCAGCGACGCGGTCGCGGACTGGCCGATCCTCAACGCGATGCTCAATGTTGCCAGCGGAGCGTCGTGGGTGTCCTTTCATCACGGCGGCGGCGTCGGCATCGGCAACTCGCTGCATGCGGGACAGGTGATCGTCGCCGACGGCACGCCGGAGATGCGCGTGCGCCTGGAGCGCGTGCTCACCAATGACCCGGGGATTGGCGTGGCGCGGCATGCCGACGCCGGGTATCAGGCCGCGAAGGACACGGCGCGCCGCGCCGGCATCAAGCTGCCGATGGAGATGGTGTAGACTCCGCTGATGCTCTCCGCCCGCTTCAAGCCGTACCACATTCCGCTGTTCATTGCGAAGTACGCCTGGCTCACCACGCGGCGCATGCCCGTGCTGGTGCACTTCGAGGTGACCATGCGGTGCAACGCGCGATGCGACTTCTGCGATTACTGGAAGACGGATCCCTCCGCGCGGGCGCAGGAACTGGAGAGCTACGCGGACGCCGCGCGGTTCTTCAATCCGATGCTCGTCACGTTCACGGGCGGCGAGCCGCTCCTGCGCCGCGACCTCGAGACGCTCGTGAGCGCAGTGAACCGGGCGGTGCGGCTCAAGTACATCCTCGTGCTCACGCACGGCGGGATGCTGTCGCCCGAGCGGGCGCAGTCGCTCTGGAGCGCCGGCGTGAATCAGTTCAACATCTCGCTCGACTACCTGGATGCGCGCCATGACCGTGCGCGCGGCATTCCGGGCCTGTCGCAACGCATCTTTGCGTCGGTGCACGCCATGCGGGCCGCCGGGATCGACAGTATCCGCTTCAACACGGTCATCAAGCGCGATAACCTCGACCAGATCATGCCCATCGTGCGGTGCGCGATGGAGCTGGGGTGCGGCGTGAATCTCAGCGTGTACACCGACGCGAAGAACGGCAATCGCGCGCTCCTGATCACGGACGACGAGGGGCGGCAGGTGAGCGCGCTCGTGGCGGAATTGCTGGCCTTCAAGCGCCGGCGGCGCGGCATCATCACGAATTCGGATTATTACCTCGAGCAACTGCCGCGCTACGTGCGCGGCGAGATGACGGAGCCGTGCCAATCGGGCATTCGCACCGTGCACCTGAACCCCGGCGGGCACGTCAAGCGGTGTCCCGATTTCCCGACCGATTTTCACTGGCGGGACTTCAAGCGGTACGCCCCCATCGCCTGCAACGCGTGCTACTACGCGTGTCGGGGCGAAGCGCAGGCGCCACTCCAGTGGTCACGGGTGTCCGATGTCTTCGCGTGACCTGCTGTTCGTCAACGCGCGCCAGGTGGTCACGTGCGCCGGCGCGGCGCGAGCGCGCCGGGGCGCCGAGATGTCCGACCTGGAGGTGCTCGAAAACGCGGCGGTGTTGACCAGGGGCGAAACGATCGTGGCGGTGGGCCTCCGGCGTGACGTTGAGGAGCGCGCGATGAGTGCCGAGCGTGTCGACTGCGGTGGCGGCGTCCTCGCGCCCGCCCTGGTGGATTCGCACACCCACGCCGTGTTCGGCGCGCCGCGGGCGAACGAGCACGAGATGCGCGCGGCCGGCATGGATTACATGGCGATCGCGCGCGCAGGCGGAGGCATACACTCGTCGGTGCGCGACGTGCGCGCGCGTGGGGAAGATGAGCTGGTGCGCCTGGCCCGCGCCCGGGTACGGCGGCTCGCGTCCTATGGGGTCGGCACCATCGAAGTGAAATCCGGGTACGGACTCTCGCTCGAGGACGAGCTGAAGCTGCTGCGCGTGATCCGCCAGCTGTCGTCCGACGTTCCCGCGCGGCTCGTGCCCACGTTCCTCGGCGCCCACGAGATACCGCTGGAGTATCGCGAGTCATCGGCGCGGCGGAGCGAGTACATCGCGCTCGTCATCCACGAGATGATTCCCGCCGTAGCACGGGAGCAACTCGCCACCTTCGCCGACGTCTTCTGCGAGACGGGCGTCTACACGCCGGCGGAGAGCCGCGAGATCCTGCTTGCGGCTCGTGCCGCGGGGCTGCGGCTCAAGCTCCACGCCGACGAGCTCACCTCCAGCGGTGGGGCGGAACTGGCAGCGGAGCTTGGTGCGGCGTCGGCGGATCACCTCGCGGCGATATCCGACCAGGGCATCGCGGCACTGGCGCGCGCAAACACCGTGGCCACTCTGCTGCCCTCGACGATGCTGTTTCTCGGCAAGAGCGGGCAGGCCCCCGCGCGCCGCATGATCGAGCGGGGCCTCCCGATCGCGCTCGCGACCGACTTCAACCCGGGGACGTCGCCGACGTCGAGCCTTCCGCTCGTGATGACTCTGGGGGTGAGCCAGCTGCGCCTGAGCGCCGCGGAGGCGTTCATCGCGGCGACCGTGAATGGCGCCGCGGCACTCGGGATGGCAGACCGCATCGGGCAGATCGCGCCGGGGTTCTCCGCGGACTTTGCGCTCTTCGACATCGGTGACTATCGCGAATTGCCATACTGGTTTGGGGCGCGCGTCTGTCGCGCGCTGTGGACGCGGGGCAAAGCTTGTGACGTCCATGACTTAGACGTAACTTAAGCGCTCGTTTTTCCGCCCGTCGCAGACGTTCCGCGCCACCTTCAGACGCCGATTCGGACGCTGATGTCCAAGATCGCCACACTCAAAAAGAAGGCCGCAGACCTCGAGAAGAAGTCGCCGGACAAGGCCGTCACGGTCTACATCGAGCTGCTGGCGGAAATGGAGAAGAGCCCGACCGAGATGGACGTCGCGCTCTTCAATCGCGTGGGCGATCTCATGGTCAAGCAGGGGAGCGTCGCCGACGCCGTGGATTACTACGAGAAAGCCGTGGACCACTACGTGGATGGCGGGTTCTTCAACAACGCCATTGCCCTGTGCAACAAGATTCTGCGCAGTTCGCCCGGGCGCGCGACCGTGTACTACAAGCTCGGCAAGATCAGCGCGCACAAGGGATTCAAGGCCGATGCCAAGCAGAACTTTCTCGAGTACGCCGACCGGATGCAGAAGTCCGGCAAGCTGGACGAAGCATTCCGCGCGCTCGCTGAATTCGCCGATCTCTGTCCCGACCAGACTGACATCCGGTTGATGCTCGCCGATCAGCTGACGAAGGCGGGGAAGAACGACGAAGCGATCGAGCAGCTGCAGGTGCTGCACGAGCAACTGGATGCCGAGGGCGCGACGGCGGAGGCCGCCGCCGCCGCCGAACGCCTGCACGCCATCGATCCGGATGTTGAGCCGCGAACGGGGGGCGCGGGCCGTGGGTCGCCTGGCAGCGGCGGCGACGATCTCATCTTCCTCGATCTGAGCGATTCGCCCGCGGCGCAATCACTCCGGCGCAGTGTGGCAAAGCGACAGACGCTCAGCTTGAAGGTGCAAGTGGACAAGGCGTCGCCGAAGCCCAAGCCCACGCCGCCGCCGCCCCCGGTGGTCAAGGCGCCGGTCACGGTCGAGCCCCCCCCCTCACCCCGCGTGCCCGAGCCGGCTCCGCTGATCGAGCCTCCCGCCGCTGACCCGCTGGAGGTGAACGCGTCGGTCGACAGCGGCTCCTTGCTCGGCCTCGAGTCCACGTCGTTCGGGGATTCCTCCGGCACGCTGGACATCAGCGGCGGGCTGGAGATCGAGTCCACATCGTTGCTGGACACACCCGCGGACGCGTCCCCCGAGCCGCCGTCGGTCGACGACACGTCCGAGGGCGCCACGCTGGACTTCATCATGCCTGGCGATGACGACGTGCCGGGCCGAGGCGACCTGCAACAGGCAGCCGCGTCCGCTGCCTCCGACCTTCCGCTCATCGAGGAGTCAGTCGACCTGTCCTTTGGCACCTCGGAGCCGGTTGCCGCGGCACCATCGGCGGACCTCGAGTTCGTTGATACGGCGCTGGATGACATCGCGGCGGCACCGCAACCGGTGCCACCTACCGCGCGCCCGTCCACGCTCATGGCGGCGAAGTCGGTCGAGTTGTTGCAGGCCGTCGTGGATGGCGATCAAGATGATTGGGGCGCGCATCGCGAACTGGCCGAGGCGCTGCTCGAGACCGGAAACCGCGAGGGCGGCGTGCGCGAACTCGAGATCGCCATGCTCGGGTTCGAGCGATCGAGCGACCTCCACTCGGCGATGTCGGTCGCCGACGAGATCGTCCGCGTCGATCCGTCGTCGGTCAAGCATCACCAGAAGCGGGTGGAGTATGCCTATCGGTCGAACGATCGTCCGCAGCTGGTCGAGGCATATCTGGCGCTCGCTGACGCGCTCTTCCGAAACGGCCAGATCGACAAGTCGCGGAGCATCTACCAGCGCGTGCTGGAGCTCGCGCCGGGCGACGTGCGCGCCGAGGCGGCGCTCAGCACAATGCCGGCACCGGAGCCCGCCGCGTCAGTCGTCGATCGCAAGCCGACCGGCTCCAAGCGCCTGGACACGCCCGCGAAGGCGTCCGCGCCCATCGGGAAGCCGACGCCAGTCGGTGACGACTCGTTCGTGAATCTCGGGGACTGGCTGCGCGAAGATGAGGGGCCGAAGGACACGCGCATGATCGTGGCCGAGGAGGAGCCGACGGGCAACGAGGAGGCTGACTTCGCGGACATGCTCAAGAAGTTCAAGCAGGGAGTGGCCGAGAATGTCGAGGCGGAAGACTACCAGAGCCACTACGATCTGGGCGTCGCGTTCAAGGAGATGGGATTGGTCGACGAGGCGATCGCCGAATTCCAGAAGGCCCTGCGTGGGCCGACGAATCGTGTGCGCACGTACGAGGCCATCGGCCAGTGCTTCATCGACAAGGAACAGCACCAGATGGCGGCAACGATCCTGGGTCGGGCCCTGAGCGAGAAGGGCATCGGCGACGATCAGCTGATTGGCGTCCTGTACCTCCTGGGCCGCGCCAACGAGGGGGTGGGCAAGGTGGACGAAGCCCTCGAGTACTATCAGCGGGTGTTTGTGGTGGACATCCAGTTCCACGACGTCGGCGACCGTCTGAACGCCCTGGAAAAGGCGGCGCGATGAGCGGAGCAGTGGCCTCCGCCCGCCGCACCGCGGATCGCGACGTGACCCTCGCCGGCATTCAGGCGCCGGTGCGTGAGCGACTCGACCGCGTCCAGCCCGAGTTGCATCGGATCGTCACGCACGAGGTACCGATGATCGAGCAGGTGAGCGGCCACCTGCTGCAGATGCGTGGCAAGATGTTCCGTCCCACGCTTACGCTGCTGGCGAGCGACGTGGAGGGGCAGGGGCAGAATGCGGCAGTCACCCTGTCGGCGTCGATCGAACTGCTGCATCTGGCCACGCTGGTGCACGATGACTCGGTGGATCACTCCGTGTTGCGGCGCGGGCTCCCGACGGTGAACGCGATGTTCAGCCATCAGGTGTCCGTCATCATGGGAGATTTTCTCTACTCCCGCGCGCTCCGCGCAATGGTCGAGTTGAACAGTCTGGAAGTGATGCGGATCCTCACGGAGGTGTCCAACGAGCTGGCGGTCGGTGAGATGCGGCAGCTGGCCGCGATCGATGTACTGGATTTCGACGAGGCGGGCTATGTCTCCCTGATTCGTTCCAAGACCGGGTCGCTGCTGTCCGCTTCCTGTGAGACCGGCGCCCTGTTCGGAGCCATTCAGCATCGCGCGGCGCTTGCCCGCTATGGCGAGCGTTTGGGCCTCGCGTTTCAGATCGTGGACGACCTGCTGGACTACACGGCGGACCAGAGCGTGACGGGCAAGCCCTCCGGACTCGATCTGAAGGAGCACAAGGTCACCCTGCCGCTGATCATGGCGTTGCCGCGGCTGAGTGCCGCCGCGCGGTCCCGGGTGGACGCCCTGTTTGCGGAGGAGCCGTCGGATGCGATGGTGGCGGAGGTCGTCGGGATTGTGACGGAGGCCGGCGGGCTGGAGCGGGCCCGGCGTCGGGGAGCGCAGTTCGCCGAAGAGGCGGCCGAGGCGTTGTCGAGCCTGCCCGACAGTCCCGTGCGTGCCGCGTTGCGGGATGCAATCGTCTACGTCATGGACCGGCGGTCCTGATGCCTCCGCGCGGATCAGCCAAGCACCGTCCGGGATTTCACGCCGCTGTCCTGGCGATCGGTTTCGTGGCCGGTGGCGTACTCACGCAGGTCGCGCGTAGGTTTCTGCCAGCGGGCGCAGTGAAGGAGTTTCTGACGACGGGTCTTACCCCATCGGTTGGCCCGCTGACGATCGATCTGCTCATTCTCAAGTTTTCGCTTGGCCCCGTACTGTTCGACGTATCGCTGCTCAGCCTGGTCGGCGTGCTGGTCGCCTATCTCATCGCCCGATCGCTTTTCTAGGAGTGCATATGCTGGGAAACATTGGACCGATGGAACTGTTCATCATTCTCGTGATCGTGCTGGTGGTGTTCGGCGCGAAGCGCGTTCCCGAGATTGGCGCCTCGATCGGCAAGGGTATTCGCGAGTTCAAGCGGAACATCGGTGACATGGATCGGCAGATCCGCGAGCCGGATCGGGACGCCCGGGTGGACCGGTTGAACACCGGCGAGCCGGCCCGACGCGAGGAAGACACGACGTCCGAGCCGAAGCGGCTGATCCGCTGAACGACGAGGGCCTTCGTCGTCACAGCACTGACGGTCGCTCAGGTCGTGAGCCGCCGGATCGCCGCGTTGATCTTCACCCGGTGGTCCTCGATTTTCGCGGTGCCGCGAAGGTCCGACAGAAAGAGCTGCACCCGCTGCTGCCTGAGTTGCTGAAGGCGCTGTTGCCGGAACGCGTCGCGCTGACTCTCGTAGGCGGCCCGGCTCGCGTTGACACGCCGATCGACTCGAACCACGCGCACCGCGCTCTCGTCGCGGATCGGGGCGCTGACGGCGCCCACGGCGAGACCGAACGCCGCCCCCATGGCCCTCGAGTACTGTCCGAGTCCGGGAACAAACGACGTTCTCGTGAAGGCCGGGCTCCTGGTGACCGTGAGGTTGCCGGCGGCGGCAGCGGATTCGAGACCGATGGCAGCCGCCCCGCGCGCGACCAGGTCGGCAACGGACATCAACTGGTCCAGTGAGCGCTCGAGCGCGATTGCCTGCCGGATCTCGGCTTCCGCGCGCGCCAGCGGCAGCGTGCCGCCGGGCACGATGGAATCCAGCCTGGCGATCCAGTAGCCGTTCTCATCGTCAAACAACTCGCTGATTTCACCGGGGCGGGCACCACCGAACGCCCAGGCGCCGACGCTCGGAACGATCACCCCATTCAGCCTCGCCGGTTGATTCTCGATGACATCGGTTCGGCTGGCTCGCAGGTGCAGCTGGACGGCCGCCGTATCGAACCGGGTACCGTCCTCGAGTCCGGCCGCGATTCGCGCGAGTTCGTCAGCCTGACGGTCCGTGGCCGTGGCAGCAGAGTCGCTCTGATGCGGCCGCAGCAGGATGTGGCGGAGTGCGATTGTGTCACCCTTCCGCTCGTCCACGCGGATCAGGTGGTACCCGAATGCGGTCAACACCGGCTCGGACAGCACGCCCGGCCGCAGCCGGAACGCTGCGTCCTCGAATTCCGGGACGAATCGTCCCCGGACCCCGCGTCCGAGGTAACCGCCGTCGGCGCCAGACACCGTATCCACTGATTCGCGACGGGCCACGTCCTCGAACGACGACCCCGTCCGAATCTCCTCGCGCAAGGCGAGCAGTTGCGTGCGCGTCGCCGCACTATCTGCCGGACCGATCACGCGCGGGATGTGCAGCACCGACAACCAGGCCTGGCCCGGTCGCTCGTATCGCGACGTGTTTGCCTCGAAGTAGGCCTGCACTTCGCTCGCTGGAATCGCGCCGGCCACCGCCGGGTCGGGCCGGGCAGTCCACGAGACGTAGCTCACTTGCGCCGTATCGTGCTCGTCCCGATACGAGCGCCAGAGATCCGCATCGGTGATGTATACCCCATCCGCGATCTGCTCGAAGAGCTTTTCCCGCGGAATCTCGCTGCGATAGTAGCTCTCGAGCGCGAGGAGAATCCCCTGCTGCCTCGCCTGTGGGCTGGCGAGCAGGCGCTGATACTTCACGGGATCGAACTGCCCCTCGGTCTGCAACTCGGGCGCGTTGTACATGAACGGGGGAGGGGCATAGCGGGCGAATTCGCGCAGTTCATCGTCCGTGACCGTGATTCCGCGCCTGCGGTACTCCTGCTGCAGCAGCACCTGCATGATCATTTCGTCGAGGGTCTGGTTCTCGACCTGCCGCACTTCGTCCTGCGTCAGGGCCCGACCCGTCTGTTGCTGGTTTTGCAACGCCTGGGAGACGCGCTGCTGCCAGTCGGAATACAGGAGGTCACGACCATTCACCTCCGCGACGGCGGTGGTCGGCGTGATCTGGGAGCTTCCTATGAGGCCGGATGAATCGACCAGCAGGAAGCCACCCACAAAGGCGATGATGATGAACAGCCAGATGTACTTGGCCGCGCTCCGCATCTGATACAGCACGGGGCGTTACTCCTCGGAGGGGTGGTGCAAAAAAGGCGATGGACGAACATCAAAAGCTATCCGGCAACAGCAGCTAAAATCAAGTCGCGACGTGACTTCTGATTGACTGCCCGCGTCTGCGGGATGTATCTTCAGGATCCCTTCGCCTCGCTCGCGCTCTCACAAAATCGCCCATGGCGAGCTCTGCCCGCATCGACGAACTCCGCAAGAAATTCGAGGAAAACCCGCGGCGCTATTTCGCTCCGTTGGCGAACGAGTACCGCAAGGCGGGGGAAGTCGACCAGGCCATCACGATCTGCCGCGAGTACCTGCCGCAGCAGCCGGGCCACATGAGTGGTCACATCGTGTACGGCCAGGCGCTGTACGAGTCGCGCCAGTTCGAGGAAGCGAAGGCCGTGTTTGAGACGGCGCTCTCCCTCGATCCCGAGAATCTCATCGCGCTGCGCCACCTCGGTGACATCGCGCTGATACTTGGTGATTCGGGCGGTGCACGCGCCTGGTACCGGCGTGTGCTCGAGGCGGATCCGCGCAACGAGGAGATTCAGGCGCAGCTCGCCTCCCTCGACCAGGCGGCGTCGCAAGCGCCGACTCCGGCGGTGGGCGCCGGCGCTCTCGGTGCCGCCGCGTCCGCGACGGGGGGACGGACGCCTTCATCGGCCGCAACGGTTGTGCTCAAGGCAGTACCCAGGCCGGGCGCGGCGCCTGCCGCTCCCGCCGCCCGTCCCCAGCCGCCAACAACAGCCACGAGTCCCACGGCGGAGATTGTCGTGGACGCGATCGTCCCTCCCCAGCCTGAATCCCTGCTGGTGCAGGGGCTCGATCTCGGCGTTCCTGCAGAACCCTCGACACCGGCGCTTGAGGGCCTCCAGGCCACGGCCGCAGCGGGCGCCGATGCACCACCAATGAACTCGTTCAGTCTCGACGGGTTGGAAACCACGTCGTTCGCTGCTGAAACTCCGAGCGATGCGCCGTCCCCGGTCGCGGCACCGCCGCCGGACCTCGACTTCGGCGCGGCGGCGGCGGCGCCAGCCTCGTCGGAGCGGCAGGATCCGCCAGCGCCGATGCCTCTCATGGATTTCGGGACCCCCGACCCTGTACCGGTGGCGTCGGACGATCCCGCACCCCTGGATCTCGAGCTGGGTTCGCTCGATGCCCCGCCCCCCCCAGTGGTCCCGTCCAGCCCCTCGGCTACGGCTTCCGCGGAGCCCTCGACGGTGCCGGAGTTGGATCTCGACATTCCAGCCCCCCCTCCGCCGCCACCGATGGAGATCGATCTGTCACCACCCTCGGGTCTGGCGATGGAACTCGACCTGCCGGGGGCTGGGGCATTGTCACAGGCGCAGCTGACTCCGTTGCCGGAACTCGAGATTTCGGGGGCTCCGTTTGTCGCGCCGGCTGACGAGTTGGAAGTCGTCACCCCGGCCACGCCCGCGGATGTGTTCGCGGAGGTGTCCGCGCCGCAGTCAGAGGCGCGGGACGCCGACCCGTTCCTGACGCAAACGATGGCGGAGTTGTACCTCCAGCAGGGGCATCGCGAGGAGGCGCTGCGCGTGTACCGCGCGCTGTCGGCAGAGCGTCCGGATGATGCCGAGCTGCGGGACAAGGTGGAGCGGCTGGAACGGCCAGAACCGCCGCCGCCGACCGCTGGGCAGGAGATAGCGCCGGCCGCGACTCGCCAGGTCGAGCGCGGAGGGCCCACGATCCGGGACGTGCTGCACCGCATCGCCCTCCGCCGCCCTGGGTATCGGGCAGAGGCGCCCCAGTCCGGATCGAATGGCAACGCCGTCGCCCCGATCGCCGCGG
The DNA here is from genome assembly GCA_040902005.1 of Gemmatimonadaceae bacterium. Taxonomy (GTDB): domain Bacteria; phylum Gemmatimonadota; class Gemmatimonadetes; order Gemmatimonadales; family Gemmatimonadaceae; genus DASPMP01. Next base: position 114,594 of record JBBDYA010000045.1, read on the forward strand.
CGTCCCGGCTGCCGAATCGCATGGGGGGAGATGCGCTGGCTCCGGCCTTCGGCTTCACCTATCCGGGAGAATCCGACGAACGCGCCGCAGTGGCCCTGGCACTGGCGTTTTCTTCGAACGGCGCCGGGAACAGCGCCGATGAGGCATCATCCACGTCCGGCGCGCCGGCGCGAACTGCGCCGAACGAATTGACGCTGGACAGCGTGTTTGGCGCCCAGCCGCCCGCTCCCGCCGCACAGAGCTTCTCGTTCGACCAGTTCTTCTCGCGTCGGGCGTCCGCGGAACACGCGGTGGGCATGGGCGAGGGGGGGGGGGGAGGGGCCATCGAGCCGGGCGCCGCGGAATCACAGGCGGACGCCACCCAGTTCACGCAGTGGCTCGAGGGGCTGAAACGGCGGTGAAAATCGCCGTGCTCAACGGTCCAAACCTGAATCTGCTCGGGCTTCGGGAGCCATCGGTATACGGCACGGAGACGCTGGCCGACATCGAGCGGCGTCTCGCGGTGGTCGCGCGGGAGCTTCGCGTCGACCTCGAGTGCTCGCAGCACAACGGCGAGGGCGAGCTGATCGACCGGATTCACGCACTGCGGGGGACGGCGCAGGGAGCGTTGGTCAACGCCGGCGCGTACTCCCACTCGAGTCTCGCCCTGCGCGACGCTCTGGTCGGTATCTCGCTGCCATTCATCGAAGTGCACCTCACGAACGTGTTCGCGCGCGAGCGGGAGCGGCGTCGCTCCATGCTGGCGAGTGCCGCGGTGGGCGTCGTCTCCGGGCTGGGCGCCTTCGGCTACGAGTTGGCGCTCCGCGGGCTTGTGGCGCACCTCGCGGCGCGTGGTTGACCAGCGGCCGCGCAGAATCGCGGCGCTGGTCGACGGGTTGACGGGAGCGCACCTCGACGGCCTGCTGGTCACCGGGGCCGCCAATGTGCGGTATCTCAGCGGTTTCTCGGGCTCGAGTGCGATGCTGCTGGTGACGCCGCGGGAAACGCTGCTCATCACGGATTTCCGGTATCAGACGCAGGCGGCGGACGAGATCGGCGACCTTGCCCGGATCGTGATCGAACCACAGAGCCTGTGGAATGGCCTCTGGCAGCACCTCGGACAGCGTGCGCATCTCGCCGTGGTGGGGTTCGAGTCGGCGCACCTGGTGCATCGGGATTTTCAGCGTCTGCTGGAAGCGGGTTCACGCTGCCAGTGGCGACCGACGATGGACCTGGTCGAGGCCCTGCGCGAGCGGAAGGACGTCGGCGAGCTGGCCTTGATTGGCGAGGCGGTCGCGGCGGCGGAGCGCGCGCTGAGGCTGGCGCTGGAACAGACACGCGCGGGGATGAGCGAGCTCGAGGTGGCGGGGGTGCTGGAATCCGCACTGCGGCAATCCGGAAGTGATGGCTTTCCCTTTCCGTCCATCGTGGCGTCGGGGCCCAATGCCGCGCTGCCACACGCGCATCCAACGAGCCGGGAGCTGAGGGCTGGAGACTTTCTTCTGCTCGACTTTGGTGCGCGCGTGGGCGGGTATTGTTCGGACATTACGCGGACGTTCGTCGTTGGGCGCGCGTCGGAAGAGCAGCGCGAGTTCTATGGCGTGGTGCGCGCGGCCAACGAGCGCGCGATTGCGGCGGTGCGGCCCGGGATGAGTGGGCGGGATGCCGACGGGGTGGCGCGGGGCTACATTGAGGACCGCGGGTTCGGGGATCTGTTCGGGCACAGCCTGGGGCATGGGATCGGGCTGGAGGTGCACGAGGCGCCCCGGCTGGCCAGGACGGCGGAGGGCCCGCTCGTGCAGGGCGCAGTCGTGACGGTGGAACCTGGTCTCTACCGGCCGGGGTGGGGCGGAGTGCGAATCGAAGATGACGTGCATCTGGGCGCCGACGGCGCAGAGGTGCTCACGCGCTTTACGCGAGAGCTGATCGAAATCGGCTGACGCGCGTCGCGGCGCTGGTACACGCAACGGGGCCTATGATCGACCTACGCTACGTGAAGAAGCTGATCGAGATGATCGACGAGTCCTCGGTGGACTCGGTGGAGATCTTGACAGAGAAGGGCGTCAAGATCCGGATCGCGAAGAGTCCCACGCAGCGGGGCGGGGTGGCGATGGGCGCGCCCATGCATCTCGCCGCCATGATGCACGCCAGCATGGCAGACTCCCGGGCGCCAGCGCTCGCGGGCTCGCCACCTCCGGCCCCCGAGGCGGTCGCGCCCGCGCGGGCGGAGCCAGCGACCTCGCTCCTGGAGGTGAAGTCCCCCATGGTCGGCACGTATTACACCGCGCCTGAGCCGGGTGCCAAACCGTACGTCTCGGTGGGGGACCGCGTCACCAAGGGCAAGACGCTGTGCATCATCGAAGCGATGAAGATCATGAACGAGATCGAGTCCGAATACACCGGCGTCGTGAAAGACGTGCTGGCGCAGGACGCACAGCCGGTGGAGTACGGACAGGTCCTTTTCCGGATCGATCCCAATGGTTGACGCCAGCGCCGCGCCCGTTGGCGGGACACCACCCGAGGCGGGGACCGCCGGAGCATCGTTCAACTTCAAGGCGGTGCTCCAGCAGCTCGTGCAGATGGGCGCGTCCGACCTGCACCTCAAGGTCGGCCGCCCTCCGACCGTGCGTCTCAACGGCGACCTGATCGCGCTCGACCTGCCCACGCTCAAGCCCGAAGACCTGAAGACGCTGGCCGAGCAGCTGATGAACCCGAAGCAGGTGAAGCAGTTCACCGAAGAGAAGGAGTGCGACTTCGCCATCGGGGTGCCGGGGATCGGACGTTTTCGCGTGAATCTCTACCAGCAGCGCGGCTCGCTGTGCTACGCGATGCGGGCGATTCCGTACAACACGCAGCGGATCGAGGAGTTGGCGCTCCCGAAGGTGCTCGAGGAGATTGCCCTGAAGCCGCGCGGCCTGATCCTCGTGACAGGCGTGACGGGGTCCGGGAAGTCCACGGCACTCGCGGCGATGATCCAGCACATCAACGACCAGCACAAGGCCAACATCATCACGATCGAGGATCCGATCGAATTCCTGCACCGGGACATCAACTGCCACATCAACCAGCGCGAAGTCGGCACCGATACGGCGACGTTCGCGCAGGCACTGCGGCGGGTGCTCCGCCAGGATCCCGACGTCATTCTCATCGGGGAGATCCGGGATCTCGAAACGCTGGACGCGGCGCTCAAGGCGGCGGATACGGGACACCTCGTCTTCTCGACGCTGCACACGATGGATGCGACGCAGACCATCCAGCGCGTGCTGTCGTTCTATCCGCCGCACCAGCAGGCGGAGGTGCGCTTTTCGCTCGCCAACGCGCTGCAAGCGGTGGTCTCATTGCGGCTGGTGCCGCGGGCGGACAAGCCCGGCCGGGTGCCGGCGTGTGAAGTTCTCATCAACACGGCGGCCGTGCGGGATCAGATCCGCGACATGCAGTCGTCTCTGAACATTCCGGACCTCATCAAGGAGGGCACGGTACAGTACGGCATGCAGTCCTTCGACCAGTCCCTGATGCAGTGGTACAAGCAGGGCGTGATCTCGTACGAAAGCGCGATGTTCTACGCCACGAGCCCCGCGGAGTTCGCGCTGCGCATCCAGGGCGTCGCGGGAACGAGCGACACGAGCTGGAACTCGTTCGAACAGGCCAAACGCTGACGCCTCCCGTCGCACCCGCATGTTCAAGAAAGTCCTGATTGCCAACCGCGGCGAGATCGCGCTTCGCGTGATTCGCGCGTGCCGCGAACTTGGCATCCAGACGGTTGCCGTGTATTCAGAAGCGGATCGGGAGTCGCTGCACGTGCGCTTCGCGGACGACGACGTCTGCATCGGCCCGCCGCCCAGTCGCGATTCATACCTGCGGATTCCCCGGTTGATTGCCGCGGCAGAGATCACCGGCGCGGACGCCATCCATCCCGGCTATGGCTTTCTTGCCGAGAACGCCGAATTCGCGGAGATCTGCACCGCCAGCAACGTGACCTTCATCGGGCCCACGGCGCACCAGATTCGCGTGATGGGCGACAAGGCGGCCGCGCGGCGCGCCATGACAGAGGTCGGCGTGCCGATCGTGCCGGGAAGTCCCGGGCCCGTCGACGATCCCGAGCAGGCGCTGGTGTTCGCCCGATCCATCGGATTCCCGGTCATCATCAAGGCGGCGGCCGGTGGTGGGGGCAAGGGGATGCGGGTGGCGCGCGACGCTGACGACTTCGGGCGCTCGTTCCAGCTGGCCCGTTCCGAGGCCCTTTCGGCCTTTGGCAACGGGGACGTGTATGTCGAGAAGTACCTCGAGCGGCCGCGCCATATCGAGTTCCAGATCCTGGGCGACCAGTTCGGCAACGTCATTCACCTCGGCGAGCGCGATTGTTCCGTGCAGCGACGCCACCAGAAGCTGATCGAAGAGGCGCCCAGTCCAGCCGTCACGCCGGCGCTCCGCGAAGCCATGGGCAACGCCGCGGTGGCGGGCGCGAAGGCCATCAACTACGTAGGTGCGGGCACGATCGAGATGCTGCTCGACACGGACGGCTCCTTCTATTTCATGGAGATGAATACCCGCATCCAGGTCGAGCACCCCGTCACGGAGATGCTGACCGGCGTGGACCTCGTGAAGGAGCAGATCCGCGTGGCGGCGGGGGAAAAGCTGTCGGTCATGGAGCTGCCGCCCCTGCGTGGGCACGTCATCGAGTGCCGCGTGAATGCCGAGGACCCGTACCGCAACTTCCAGCCGTCGCCGGGGAAGATCACCACGTTTCACCCGCCCGGCGGGCCGGGCGTTCGCATCGATTCCCACGTGTATGCGGGCTATACCGTCCCTCCCTATTACGATTCGCTCATCGCAAAGCTCATCGTGCAGGGGCGCGACCGCGCGGAGGCGCTCATCCGTATGCGCGTCGCGCTCGAATCCTTCGTGGTCGAAGGGGTGACGACGACCATTCCGTTCCTTGCGCGGGTCATGCAGAATGACCGCTTCGCCCGCGGCGATGTAGACACCAAATTCCTCGAACGCGAGCCCGAACTCTTTCGGGATCTGCGGGAGGCTGTCTGATGCGTGTGGACGTGTTCTTCCTGCCGCAGGAAGTGACACCGGCGGATGTCGCCAGCCGACTCGTCGCCGTGGTGGACGTGCTGCGCGCGTCCACGAGCATTGCCGTCGCCCTTGCCAACGGCGCCCGGGCCGTCATCCCGCTGGCGAGCTCGGAGGACGTGGCCGCCCGCGCGAAATCCCTGGAGCGCAGCGAAGTGCGGCTCGCCGGCGAACGCCGCATGAAGCCGGTGCCCGGATTCGACCTCGGCAACTCCCCTCTGGAGTTCACGAAGGAGGCGGTGGAGGGCAAAACGGTCGTCATGAGCACCACCAACGGCACGGGGACCATTCTCGCCATCCAGGGGGCGCGTGACGTGGTGATCGCGTCGTACGTCAACTTCTCGGCGGTGCTGTCCATGCTGCGCTCCGCGCTCCGCGGCGGGACGGACGTCGCGATCGTCTGTGCCGGCCAGGAGCGCCGGTTCGCCCTCGAGGACGCTGCCTGTGCCGGGCTGTTCGTTCAACACCTCACCAGCAAGCACACCAAGGCCGAGATCAATGATGCCGCGCAATCGGCCATTCTCATCGACAAGAAGTTCGGCACGAACTACAAGCGCCTGCTCAAGGCCTCGGCGCACGGCGTCGCGCTCGCTGACGCGGGATACGCCGCCGATCTCGATGCGTGCGCCGATCTCGATTCCCATCCTGTCGTTCCCGTCTACCAGGACCGGCAGATCACCAGGCTTGGCCCGGATCGCGCGCGCTGAGGCGGGCAGTGACGCGTGAGTAATCCGCAGCTCAGGCGCGAGCTGAGCGGCATCGCGCTCCTCCTGTTTGCCGTCTTCCTGGGCGGGGCCCTGGGTGTGGTGGGTGTCGCGGAATTGCGCGGCGGCGTGAACATCCGCGAGAATGTCGGTCCGGTCGGCTACTACCTCGCCTATCCGCTCGTGTGGCTGGTGGGCTGGCCGGCGGCATTGATGGCACCGTTGGCCCCCGCCGTGCACGCGCTGCGCGTGTTTGGACGTCTCGAATCGGCCACTGATCGCAAGTGGATGATGTTCTTCGCGGGTGTGGTGACGCTCGTGCCGATCGCCGTGGCGCTGGCGGCGAATCCGTCGCCGGGAGAGGAGTCCCGCGCTGCTGGGCTCTGGGGATCGTTCGTCGCGTACTACTGGCGTGGTTGGTTCGGCGGTTTCGGCGCGTGGCTTGCCTGGGTGTCCGCCGCGTCGGCGCTGATGGTCGCGACCCTCGCCTGGAATCCTCTTCGCGCGCTGGTGGGACGCGCCGCGGCGCCGGCCGCTGCGGTGGAGGAAACTGCACCGCGTAAGCGCGGGAAAAAGGTGGCGCTGCCCGACGCCGTGGCTGCCGCGCTCGCGCTCGAGCCGCCTCCGGAGGAAATGCCCTCCATCATGGACGCGGCGCCGTTCCCGATGGGCGCCGAGGTCGCGCCTGATGCCAGGAAGTCCCGGAAGCGGAAACCGAAGGACGAGGTTGCCGACGGCGATCGCGCAGCGGAGCCCGTGATCGCCGCGCTCGTCAGCACGCCTGACGTCATGGGCGATGAGCTGCCCGGGCCGGAATTGCTGACCAACCTGCCGGAGCGTGACCGTGCCAGCGGGGATCAGGCGCTCGATGCCATGGGCGTGAAGCTCATGGACGCGTTGCGCACGTTCCGGATTGAAGGATTGCTCGTGGGCCGCACGACGGGCCCCGCGGTCACGCAGTTCGAGATCGAGCCGGCCCCCGGCGTCAAGGTACGGCAGATCGCGAACCTCTCGAACGACCTGGCACTCGCGATGCGCGCGGCGAGCATCCGGATCGTCGCGCCGATTCCGGGACGCGGTGCGGTCGGGGTGGAGGTGCCGAACCCCGATCCGGAAATGGTGGCGTTCCGGGAATTGATCGAGACCAAGGAATTCCGGAGCGCCCGCGCGGCGCTACCGATTGCCATTGGCAAGGACCTCGAAGGCAAGCCGGTCATATCGGACCTGGCCAAAATGCCGCACCTGCTCATCGCGGGCGCCACGGGGTCCGGCAAATCGGTATGCGTCAACACCATCGTCACCAGCCTCATCTACCGCCACACGCCGCGCACCCTGCGGCTGCTCATGGTGGACCCGAAGATGGTCGAGCTGTCCGTGTACAACACCCTGCCGCACCTGCGGCACAAGGTGGTCACGGACAATCGCGACGCCGCGGCCGTGCTCAAATGGGCGGTGCTGGAGATGCAGGATCGCTACGAACTGCTGGCCGCGAACGCCTGCCGTAACATCCAGGACTTCAATCGTCGCGTGCAGGACAGCGCGCCGCTCAAACTGCAGAAGAACAGGGAGGTCGCGTTCGAGGATCTGGCGTACCGGGGCGGCATCCTGCCGTACATTGTCGTGGTCATCGACGAGATGGCCGACCTGATGATGACGGTGCAGGGCGAAGTCGAAACGCCGATCGCGATGCTGGCGCAGAAGGCGCGCGCCATCGGCATCCATCTCATTCTGGCCACGCAGCGCCCCAGCGTGAACGTCATCACGGGGCTGATCAAGGCGAACTTTCCCAGCCGCATCGCGTTTCGGGTCGCGTCGCAAGTGGACAGCCGGACGATCATCGACGGCGCGGGCGCGGAGAGCCTGCTGGGGAACGGCGACATGCTGTTCATTCCGCCGGGCAAGTCGGAGCCGGCACGCATGCAGGGTGCGTTCATTTCGAGCGAGGACACCGAGCGGCTCATGGCGTGGTACGATGAGCGCCGTGCCGCGAAACGAGCCGCGTTCGCCGCCCAGGGACTCATGCTCGAGGAGGCGTCGGACACCGAGGACGACATCATCGCCAAGGTGCGTGAGCGGGAGGCGCTGGACGCCAGTATCGCCGACGGCGGCGATCCAGCGGAAGCAGGCGAACGCGACAAGCTGTTCCGCGAGGCCGCGGAAACCGTCATCCAGCACCAGCAGGGCTCGACGTCACTGCTCCAGCGGCGCCTCAAGGTGGGGTACGGCCGGGCGGCCCGGATCATCGACCAGCTGCACTCGGCCGGGGTGCTCGGCCCCCCCGACGGGTCCAAGCCGCGCGATGTCCTGGTGGGCCTGGAGGATCTCGACCGCATCTGCGGTCCGCGCGCGTGACCGCGCGGCGCACGTCTGCGCTGCTGGGCGGCATGCTCGTCGCAGCCGCATCGATGAGCGGTCGGGCACAAGACGCGCCGCAAGCGCGCACGCTGGCCATGGACAGCGCGCGGATCCAGCCTGTGTACCGCACGTACGACATGATTATCCATCGCGCCGACTCGGCCACGGTGATCGGGCAGAGCGTGGTGGCGCTGATGCCGGCCTCCCATGCAGGCGCGGACGCGTGGCGGCTGGTGGAAACACGCTCCGGAGCGGTACGCGCTGCGGACTCGCTCTGGTTCGCTCTGGACGGCAGGCCGCTGTCCTGGTCGTCCACGGTGGGGCCCGCCCAACTCACCGCGCAGTTCGTTGGGGACTCGATCTTTGGCGCGGCGACCGCCGGCCGGGCGCGAAACGACATCGTCATGGAAGGCCATCCCGACCTGCTCGTCACCGGTGCCTTTACCTCCGTAATGCTCGGATGGTTGCCGTTGAGCGAGAGTTGGAGCGATTCGGTCACCGTGCTCGAGATCGACCTGGCGAAGGCCAGCGTCATTCCCGCCGAAATGATCGTGGCTGCGATGGAGGAACTTCTGGTGGACGCCGTCACACCACGCCCCGCCTGGGTCGTCGCGTTGCGCACGGCGCAGAGACAGTCGCTCTTCTGGGTGGACCGCGAAACGGGGGTGGTGCTCCGGATACAAGAGAATCTGCCCTCCCACATCGGCACCATGCTCGAGTACCGGATTCATCCCATCCCCCGGCTGCGCCTCCCGCGCTATTGGCCCTGATGGGCAATCCTCTCCTGGACCCGAACGCACGCCTGGTGGTCGCCCATCGCGGCAACGCGGTGCGCGCGCCCGAGAATACCATCGACGCGTTGCGGGAAGCGGTTGACCTTGGCGCCGATGCCCTCGAGTTCGACGTCAGAATGACACGCGACGGCGTGCCTGTACTCCTCCACGATGCCGAACTCGATCGGACGACGGACCGGCGCGGTCGATTGTCCGACTGGTCCCTGGCGGACGTGCAGGAGCTGAACGCGGGCGCGCGATTCCCCCATCGTGCCGGCGCGCCCGCCCGCATACCGTCTCTGGAGGAAGTGCTTGACACGTTTCGCGACCTTCCGCTCATCATCGAGGTGAAGGAGCTGGCGGCGGTGGACGCCACGGAGCGCCTTATCAGGCGGTTTGGCGCACAGGAGCACGTCGTAGTTGGATCACTGGAGGCGGATGTTTCCGCCCGCTTCTACCGGTCCGGTCTCGCCTGCTGCGCGAGCGTGACGGACGCAATGCGATTACTGCCCGTGGCGCTCCTGGGGTGGACACCGTCGCGACCGGCGTTCCAGGTACTCTCGCTGACGCCGCGATACTACGGCGCTCCCGTGCCGATCGCGCGCATGGTGGCCGCTGCCCGGCGGGCGGGCATTGCCACCCACGTGTGGACGGTCAACGACCCGGCGGAGGCGTTGCGCCTCTGGGAGGCAGGCGTGGCCGGCATTCTCACCGACGATCCACAGGCAATACTAGGCGCTAGGCGGCGATGAATTGGTGACGGAGCAGGGGCGCTCCGGCGCTACACTGCCCCCATGTCAGCGGCCAGGCAGGCATTTGGTGAGCTTGGAGAGCGTATCGCGGAACGGTGGCTCCGGCGGCGAGGCTGGAGGGTAGTCCAGCGCCGGTTTCGGAATGGGCGCCGGGACATCGATTTGGTGGTCGAGCGGGATTGCACCGTCGCCTTCGTCGAGGTCAAAGCTCGGAAAGGCACGGAATTCGGAGGTCCGGTTCAGGCTGTTAACTGGCGCAAACGCAAAGAGTTACAGCGTTCAGCCATGGTCTGGATCGACCGCCACGGTCGGAAGGCGGACTCTTACAGGTTCGATGTGGTCGGCGTGCTGCTCAATGGCGCCGAAGTTTGGGTCTGCCACGTCGAAAACGCCTTTGACCTCGCAAATTCCGCTTGATTAATCTCGCGCGCTTCGTATTTTCTTCGGGTACCGGATTGCGGGCTATGCGCGGTGCGTCTAGCCAGCCAGGCCATCAGGGCGGACCTTTCACAAACAGGGTGGGCGACGACCATGGCTGTTTCATCCATTATGGACGACAAGAAGAAAGCGCTGAACCTGGCCATCGCGCAGATCGAGAAGAGTTGCGGCAAGGGCTCGATCATGCGACTCGGTGCGGACAACAAGGTTCGCGTCGAGGCGATCCCCACGGGTGCGATCAATCTCGATGCGGCGATCGGCGTGGGCGGCATTCCGCGCGGACGCGTCACCGAGATTTACGGGCCCGAGTCCAGCGGGAAGACGACGCTGACGCTCCATGTCGTTGCCAATGCGCAGCGACAGGGCGGCGTGGCCGCCTTCATCGACGCCGAGCATGCGCTGGACATCGAATACGCGCGCAAGCTGGGCGTGGACGTGGACGCGCTGCTGATCTCCCAGCCGGATACCGGGGAGCAGGCGCTCGAGATCTGCGAGATCCTCGTGCGCTCGGGCGCGGTTGACGTTGTCGTGATCGATTCGGTCGCCGCGCTCGTGCCCAAGGCGGAGATCGAAGGCGACATGGGCGACAGCCACGTGGGCCTTCAGGCGCGGCTGATGAGTCAGGCGCTCCGCAAGCTCACGGGCGCCATCGCGCGGTCCCGGACGTCGGTGGTCTTCATCAACCAGTTGCGCGAGAAGATCGGCGTCATGTTCGGGAATCCCGAAACGACGACCGGTGGCAAGGCGCTGAAGTTCTACGCGTCACTGCGACTCGACATCCGGCGCATCGGCCCGGTCAAGGACAAGGAGGAGGTGGTGGGCTCGCACGTCCGCGTGAAGGTGGTGAAGAACAAGGTGGCGGCTCCGTTCCGCCAGGCCGAGTTCGACATCATGTATGCGGAGGGCATCAGCCACACGTCGCTCCTGGTCGATATCGGCGCCGAGGCGAACATCATCGAGAAGTCGGGTGCGTGGTACAGCTACAACGGACAGAAGATCGGGCAGGGGCGTGAGAATGCGAAGCTGTACCTCAAGGACAATCCGGCACTGCTGGCGGAGATCGAGGAGCGGGTGAAGGGCATTCTCGGGATGACGGCCAAACCGGAGGTCGAGGAAGTCGCCGAGGAGGAATAGCGATTGAAGAACGCCTGTTCCAAGCCGGGGAGAGGCACTCTGGACATGATGGGACCCGGAAACTCCCATGATGTACAGAGCGTCGCTCCCCGGCTTTTTTCGTCCTGAGCCGCCGATGTCCAGACTCGAGTCCACCCCATACGATCAGGCCTTGCACCTGCTCGCGTTCCGCGCCCGCTCCGAGGCCGAGCTTCGCCATCGGCTGATGCAGATGGCGCGGGGTTCAGGCGGGGACGCAGCGGCGGTGGAGGACGCGATCCTCCGCCTGCGCGAGCAGAAGGTGCTGGACGACGAGGACTTTGCGCGGCAGTTCGCCCGGCACAAGCTGGCGGGCGCACGCGCCTCGCGCCGCCGGATTGTGCAGGAACTGGCGCGCAAGGGCATCCCGCGTGACGTCGCAGACCGGGCCATCGCTGACGTGACCGAGAACGAGGCCGTGGATCCGGCGGCTGCCGCGCACCGTGCGGCGGCGAAGAAATGGAAGTCGCTGTCGTCCCTCGACGAGCCAACCCGACGGCGTCGGGTGTACGCGTTCCTCGCGCGCCGCGGATTCGATGCCGACGAGATCCGAGCGGTGCTGGCAGAATTGGGCGTGGAGACCGACACGTAGGCGCGTTGGGGAAAGCGCGGCCCGTCCGTATATTGCCGCATATGCGTGCCCATGAGATCCGCAGCCGGTTTCTGAAGTATTTCGAGGAACGCGGGCACGCGGTGCGGTCAAGCTCACCGCTGGTTCCAGCCGATGACCCCACCCTGCTGTTCACCAACGCGGGGATGGTGCAGTTCAAGAGGGTGTTTCTGGGACTCGAGGAGCCCCCCGGTGGTGTCCGTCGCGCCACGACCGCGCAGAAATGCGTTCGAGCCGGCGGAAAGCACAACGACCTCGAACAGGTGGGCCATACGTTCCGGCACCACACCTTCTTCGAGATGCTGGGCAACTTCTCGTTCGGTGACTACTTCAAGCGCGACGCGATCCACTTCGGTTGGGAATTCGTCACGCGCGAACTGGGTTTCGACCCGGGGCACATCCGCGTCAGCGTGCACCACAAGGACGATGAAGCGCGCGCGCTATGGCGCGACATCGCGGGGCTGCCCGACCATCGCATCTACGGACTGAGCGACAAGGACAACTTCTGGCAGATGGCGGAGACGGGGCCGTGCGGTCCCTGCTCCGAGATCTACGTCGATCTCGCCCACCTCACCAAGGACTGGACGTTTCCCGCCGGCGCGACGGGAGAGTGGACCGATCCCACGCGGCAGGAGTGTTCCGTCGAGGCATTCGTAGAGGGAGCCGAGGCAGGCCGGTTCCTGGAGATCTGGAACCTGGTGTTCATGCAGTATGATCGTCAGGCGGACGGCACTCTTGCCCCCTTGCCCAAGCCGTCCGTGGACACGGGTGCGGGACTCGAGCGTATTGCGGCCGCTCTCCAGGGCGTGACCAGTAACTATCACACCGACCTGTTTCAGCCACTGCTCGCCACGGTCGAACAGGTCGTGGGATTCGAGTATTGGGGACGGGCGAGCGACGAGTCACGCGCGGGTGTGCCAATTCGGGGCGGCAAGGGGGGGGCGGACGTGGTGCCCAACGCCGTATCGCCCGCGTCGTTCCGGGTGCTCGCGGACCACGCCCGCGCGGTGGCGTTCCTGCTGGCGGACGGCGTATTTCCGTCGAACGAGGGGCGCGGTTACGTGCTGCGCCGAATCCTGCGACGCGCGGTACGCCATGCCTGGCTGCTCGGTCGCAAGGCGCCCACGCTGGTGTCCGTCGTGGAAACGGTGATCGAGACGATGTCCGACGTCTATCCGGAGTTGCGGCAGCGCGCGACGCATATCGTGAACACCACACGGGTGGAGGAGCAGGCATTTCTCGCGACCATCGAGGGCGGGCTATCGCGTTTCGATCAGATCGCGCCGGTGCATTCCACTAGCGGCGGCGCCGAGGTGCGCGGCACGATCAGTGGCGAGGACGCCTTTCGCCTCTACGATACCTTCGGCTTTCCGATCGATCTGACGGAATTGATGGCGCGTGAACGGGGGTATGTGGTCGACATTGCGGGGTTCGAATCCGCGCTGGACACGCAGCGCCGCCGGTCGCAGGACGAGCGGCGCTCGCGCAAGCTCGGCGTCGAGGCGGACGCGCTCGGTGACCTGGCCCGTTGGGAGCACCCATCCGACGTCACGACGGACGCTGTCGCGTTCGTCGGATACGACACCGTGGAGATCGAGACGCAGGTGGCGGCCATGCGCGCGCTCGACAACGGCAGGGTGGCGGTGTTGCTGCGTGAGACACCGTTCTACGCGGAGTCGGGTGGCCAGATCTCGGACCACGGCGAGATCGTGGGCGACGGGTGGCGGGTGGACGTGGGCGACGTGCGGAAAGTGGAAGGGCGACATGCCGCCGTGGGGACACTGACCGGCACATTCCGCTTCGGTCGCGCGGTGGCGCGCGTGCCGAGCGAGCGACGGCGCGACACGGAGCGCAATCACACCGCGACGCACCTGCTGCATGCGGCCCTCCGTGAGGCCCTGGGCGAGGGCGTGCACCAGGCCGGATCGCTCGTGGCGCCCGACCGCCTTCGCTTCGATTTCACGCATCACGGGCCGGTGGATCCGGCGAAGCTGGACGTCGTCGAGCACCGGGTCAACGAACACGTCTGGCGTGCGCTCCCCGTGACCTATCGCGAGATGTCGTTCGCGGATGCGAGGGCGTCCGGCGCGATGGCGCTGTTTGGTGAGAAGTACGGCGACGTGGTGCGCGTGGTCACCGTGCCCGGGTTCTCGATGGAGCTCTGTGGTGGGACGCATGTGCGAAACACCGCCGAGATCGGGCTTTTCCGCCTCATTGCGGAAACCGGCGTTGCCTCCGGCGTGCGCCGGATCGAGGCGGCGACCGGCCCCGGCGCCTTTCACCTGATGCGTGAGCACCAGCGGTCCCTGGCTCGCATCGCCGACGTGCTTCGGACGCCGATCGAGGGAGCCGAGCGACGCATTGCCGGGCTGCTGGAGGAGCGCCGGGGACTGGAACGCCGGGTGGAGGAGGCCTTGCGAGGCGGCGGCGACCAGCTGAAACAGTGGCTGGCGGAGGCCGAAACGCTCGATGGAAACGGCGTCCGGTTCGTCGGACGTCGCGTGAGCGCCGCCGACGTGAAGGAACTCCAGGCTCTGGGCGATGCGTTGCGTGAACAGCTCAGCTCTGGAGTCGGCGTGCTTGGCACGACGTTTCCCGACGGCAAGACGACAATGCTCGTGGTGGTCACCGATGACCTGAGGGACCGCGGCGTACGCGCGGACGTGCTCATTCGTGAAATCGCGGCGGTGGCGGGCGGCCGGGGTGGCGGCAAACCGCACATGGCGCAGGCAGGCATTCCGGACGCCGCGCGCCTCGACGCCGCGATTCGCAGTGCGCCGGGCATCATTCGCCCGCTGCTTGGTGCCGCGTGACGGTCGCTGACTGGATCGCCAGCCGCTCGCCGCAGGTGCCAGAGGCCCTTCGCCTCAGGATCATGACGGCCCTGGGCGACGCGTCGGACGATTCGCAGGAGCGCACCGCGGACGCCTGTTTTGCCGCCGCGACCCGACTGCTGGAGGGCCTTCTTGGCGAACGCCGCTTCGACCGCAGTGGAGCCATCGATCTGCTCACGGTGGACGCGCTGGTGACCTATGCCTGCGATCATGCCAGTGCATGCCGGAGCGCGTCGGAACTCGCGGCGTTTGTCAGACAGGGGCGTGGGACGATCAGTCACCTCGCGACCGCCCGTGTCTGACCGATTCGGCACGCCTCTCCGCGAGCTGGCGGACGTGGCGCAGCGAGCCGTCGCGGAGCTCGGTCCCGATCTCGAGCGCGCCTTCACGATGGTCCGCGACACAGTCCAGCGCGGCGGCACCCTGTTTTTTTGCGGGAACGGCGGAAGCGCCGCGGACGCACAGCACATCGCCACCGAATACGTCGTGCGCTACCGGAGGAAGCGCCGCGCCTGCGCCGCAATCGCGCTGACGACGGACACGTCGCTGCTCACTGCCGCGGGAAACGATCTCGGCTTCGAGGAGGTGTTCGCGCGTCAGGTAGAAGCGCTCTGCAAGCCGGGGGACCTGCTCGTGATTCACACGACGAGCGGTAATTCCGCGAATCTGGTGCGGGCGGCCGAAGCGGCCCGCGACAAGCACGTGGACGTGCTGGCGATGAGTGCGCGCGATGGGGGCAGGCTGCTGGCACTCGCCACTCATACGGTGGTCATCCCCACCGATCGCACGGACAGGGCACAGGAACTTCAGCTGTGCATCCAGCACGCCATCTGCGACGCCGTGGAGCAGGAGCTGTGAAGTCGCTCGCCGGCAAGCGCGCGCTGGTGACGGGCGGGTCCCGCGGCATCGGTGCCGCGACCGCGCTTCTCCTCGCGGAGTGGGGCGCACACGTGGCGGTTGGGTATCGTTCTCGGCGCGACGACGCCGAGGCGGTCGCCGAGCAGGCTCGCGCGTGTGGCGTCACCTCTGCGGCGATCGCCGCGGACATTTCCGCGGCGGAGGGCGCGGATGCGCTCGTCCGAACGGCCGTCGCCCGCCTCGGCGGGCTGGATCTGTTTGTCGGCAACTCAGGCATCTGGATCGTCGACGAGGTGCCGGTGGCGGAAATGACAGACGACCAGTGGCATCGCACGCTGCGGCAGAACCTGGACTCGATGTTCTTCACGGCCCGGGCGGCGTCCCGCGTGATCTCGGACCATGGCCGGATGGTGCTTGTGGCCAGCACCGCCGGGCAGCGCGGCGAGGCGAACCATGCGGATTACGCCGCGTCCAAGGGCGCGATGATCGCGTTCGTGAAATCGATGTGCGTCGAGTTGGCCGGGCGTGACGTCACCGTGAACGGTGTCGCGCCCGGCTGGGTCGATACGGAGATGGCGGCATTGCCCTATCGAGATGGCGGGCGCGAACGCATTGCCCGGACTATTCCGCTCGGCCGGGTTGCCGACCCGATGGACATAGCCGGCCCGATTGCGTTTCTCTGCTCGGATCTCGCCAGGCACATCACCGGCGAGATCGTGAATGTGAACGGCGGTAGCGTGCTCTGCGGATGATCGTTCTCATCTTCACCGGTGGGACGATCTCGATGCGCCACGATGCCTCCGCTGGCGGCGCCGTCCCGGCGCTCGCGGGGCGCGACATACTCGCGCTGGTGCCGCAGTTGAATGAGATCGCGGTCCTCGAGGTGGACGAGTTCGGTGCCTTTCCCGGTCCGCACATGAGCATCGAGCGCATGTGGGACCTGCGCAACCGGATCGCGCATCATGTCACGCGTCCGGAAGTTCGCGGCATCGTGATCACGCATGGGACGGACTCGCTCGAGGAGTCCGCCTACTTGTGCGCCCGAACACTCGCCACCGACAAGCCGATCGTGTTCACGGGTGCGATGCGCACCGCCAGCGACATCGGATGGGATGGCCCGGCGAACATCGGCGCGGCCGTCCGGGTTGCGGCGAGCGATGATGCGCGCGGCTTCGGGGTACTCGTGGTCATGAGCGATCGCATCTATGCGGGGCTCGACGTGACGAAGGCGCACACGCACCTGCTGGATGCGTTCGAGAGCCCGGGGCTCGGCCCCCTCGGCGTGGTGGATGATGGACGTGTCGTCTTCCGTCGCGCGATGCCATCCCCGAGCGACCGGTCGGACGCCCTCCGGCTCGGGGGGCCGGTCGACATCGTCTACGCGTATGCGGGCGCCGATGCCCGGCTGCTGGACGCCGCGCGAGTGGAGGGGCAGGGCGTCGTGGTGGCGGCGATGGGTCGCGGAAATGTGCCGCCCGCCATGGTGCCGGGTATCGAGCGCTGGCTCGCGGCCGACAAGCCCGTCGTTCTGGCCTCTCGGGCGCCACGCGGGCGCGTGGGACATACTTACGGCTACTACGGTGGCGGGCGGCGGCTGTACGACCTGGGCGTCATCTTCGCCGGCAGCAGGCGCCCGCAGCAGGCGCGCATCGATCTCCTGCTGGCGCTCGGGTCGGGCGCGGACCTTCGCGACGTTTTCGAGCCGTAAGGGCTTGGTGCGGAGTCAGTTGGGGAGCGCCCGGCGATCCCATTGCTGGAAGCAGCGCCAATCGAATTCGTGGGCGGCGCGCCTCTGGTCGGGAAAGCCGAAATAGTCCACGTACCCTTCGCTCTCGGCGCGCCAGCGGCAATCCCAGACGAAGTCGAAGACATGCGGGCCGGTGCTGGTGTGCACCTCGACCGATCCCCTGAAGTCGGAGCAGCCGGACGAACCCCTGATCACCACATGCTGGATCCCGAGACCCGATTCCTGATTCAGGAGCTGTGTCAACAGCCGACGCACTTTGATCGGCGGAACGTAGTTTTCGACCTTCAGCAGCTCGGTATGACTGCCAGCCAGGAACGACGCGACAGCAGTCTTGAAGTCGGGGGTGGCGCGGGAGCTTTGCAGCAGAGTGTCCATGTGTTCAGGAAGGCCGTGAAGTCAGGTGAGCTGAAATAGCTGAAGTCATTGCAGGTCAACGCAATATCGCGAGTAATCAACGCGGCTGGAAGCCCGGATGCAGACCTCAAACAACTCGCAGCAGCTGCGTCCGCCACAGGGCGTGATCGAGATCATTCGTGATCTCGAAGGGGCTGGATTCGAGGCATGGTGCGTGGGCGGTGCGGTCCGAGACGCACTCATGGGGCACGCGCACCTTGATTGGGACATCGCTACGAGCGCCACGCCAGACCAGGTCCGGACACTCTTTGGTCGTCGGAGAACGATCCCGGTCGGGATCGAGTTCGGGACGGTTGGGGTTCTGGATGCGTCGCAGGTGATGCACGAGGTCACGACGTTCCGGCGCGACGTGCGCACGGATGGACGTCACGCCGAGGTCGAGTTCGGCGCTTCCCTGGACGAGGACCTGGCCCGACGCGACTTCACCATCAATGCGATCGCCTTCTCTCCCAGCCGCCAGCAGATCCACGACCCGTTCGATGGACGGGGGGACATCGCGGCAGGCGTCATTCGCGCCGTGGGGGCGCCTGGTGATCGGATGCGCGAGGATCGGCTGCGTGCGTTGCGAGGAATTCGATTCGCCTCCCGGTTCGGCTTCGCCATCGAGCCGGCCACCTGGGAGGCCATCTGCCAGAGCGCGCCGTACCTGACCCGTCTTTCGGCGGAGCGGGTAAAGCAGGAGCTCGAGAAGACGATGGATCAGGTCGCACGCCCGTCCGGAGCAATCGCGCGTTGGCGGGAGAGCGGGGCACTGGCGGTATTGGTGCCGGAGCTGGAGGGGTTGTCCGCGGAGGCCAGGCACGCGCTGGACTGCGCGGCGCAGCCGGCGCTGGCGAGGCGCCCCGGTCGCCGGCTCACGCGCTTCGCGATTCTCTTCAGTGATTCCTCATCGGCGTCGGCGCTGCAGGCCGCCATGCGGCTGCGCTTCTCGAAGCACGATGCACAGTGGATCGCGGCGCTCGTGGAGCGTTGGAACACACTGCGCCTGGAGCTGACGGCGGCGCTGTCCGCGGGGGCGCCAGAGCCGGCGCGCGTGCGAGGATGGATAGCGGCCGTGGGCCGCACGCACCTGTCGGCTTTCTTCCGGTTGGCCTCGGCCCGCTGGGCAGCGAGCCAGACGGCACCGGGTGGGGGAGGGGGGGGGGGCGCATTGAACGACGGACCGGCGGCCCACGCCGTGCAAAGGCTCTATCGGCGCTGCGTCAGTGCGGCGCTCAGCGAGCCGGTGGATCTCCGCGACCTGGCCATTGACGGAGACGATCTCCGCCAAGTGGGGATCGCACCGGGACCGGGGCTAGGTAAGATTCTCACGGTATTGCTTGCGAGGGTGCTCGAGGACCCGGCGCGGAACAGCCGCGAGTGGCTGTTGGGGGAGGCACAGCGGCTCAAGACGCCCGCTGACTGAAGTCGGGATACGGAGGAACGAGAACCGCTCATGTTATTTCGGGGCAGGCAGGCCGAAGTGTCCATCTGGCACCGCTTTCGGGCGAGCGCCGACGTCTTCACATTCGGTTCGGACGACGGCGTTTTCGTGGCGCATGTCGTTGCCAATGCCGAGCGCGTCGTGGACCTCTTTCACTCGCTCACCGAACAGTTGCCGCCCGCCGTGGACGTCACGCTCGAGGATCATCGATCCGGGCGGACGTGGAAGGGCGAGGGGCTGCCCCGGGACGATGTGCGTGAGCAGATCGCACGGCTCAAGGTGCTGCTGGCGCGGTACGGGGGTGCGGAGTTTTCGGTGTTCACGTCGGACGACCAGCTGACGCTGAACCCGTACCTGGAATTGTTCATCTACGCCCGAACGGACCGCTGGTGCTACGTGTTGGAGGGGCGTGGTTTCGAGCAGGGCGCGGTACGCCCGAAGAGCTGGAAGCAGCAACGCGCGCAGTTCCCCGCGGCTGCGGAACTCGTCAACGCCATTCAAACCGCGGTGGAGCGACTCGGCCTGCAGCGCGCGTGACCAGACTGGAAGTGGTCTACGGCCTCTCGGCGGCGGCCGCGAACATCATCGGCGCCGTGGCGGTGACGTCGGGCCGACGCTGGAGCGTGCATGCCCTCGATCGCACGCTCGCGTTTACTGCCGGCTTTCTGCTCTCAGTGGCGTTCGTCGAGCTGATCCCCGAGGCGATCGCGCGGGGCGGTCGCACGGCCGCCGCAACGGCACTCCTCGCGTACCTTGCGGTCCACCTCACGCAGCACACCATCGGCCGCCACTTCCATTTCGGCGAGGAAACGCACGCGGTGACGCCGATGGTGAGCCGGAGCGCGCTGGTGGGCCTCCTGCTGCACACGTTTGTCGATGGTGTCGCGGTGGCGAGCGGACTGTTGGTGAGTGAAACGGTGGGTGCGCTGATATTCGTCGGTGTCCTGCTCCACAAGTTTCCGGAGGGGCTGGCCATCTCGAGCCTGTTCCTGGCGGCGGGCGCGCGGAACCGGACGGCCATCGCCGCGGCGGGCGCGCTTGGCGTCGCGACGCTGCTGGGCGTCGCGCTCACCGGTCAGTTCGCACCGCTGCAGGAGCAGGGGCTCGCCATTTCCGCGGGCGTGACCATCTACGTCGGCGCCTCGAACCTCGTCCCCGAGCTGCAGGCGCGCGGCGGGTGGGGAACGCCGATCAGCTTCATGGCTGGTTGCGGGGCGTTTTTTGCCGCCGCCGCACTGCTGTAGCGAGGGCGAGATGGCGCGACCACCCTCGGGACAACCCACGCTGTTCAACGATGCGATCGACCGTGCGCAGCCGCTGGCGTCGCGGATGCGTCCGCGCACCCTCGACGAATTCGTTGGGCAGGAGCCTCTGCTGGCGCCCGGGAAGCCGTTGCGTGAGGCGATCGAGAGCGGCACGATCGGCTCCGTCATCCTGTGGGGCCCGCCGGGTACGGGCAAGACCACCCTCGGGCGGCTGATCGCGGCCTACACGGAGCGGCAGTTCGTGCCGTTTTCGTCCGTCACCGAGGGCGTCCCGCGGATCAGGGAAATCGTCGCGGAAGCGAAGGAGCGGCTCGCGCTCGGTCGGGGGACGATCCTCTTTGCCGACGAGATCCACCGCCTCAACAAGGCGCAGCAGGACGCCTTTCTTCCGCACGTCGAAGCGGGAACGATCACCCTGGTGGGCGCCACGACGGAGAACCCGTCCTTCGAGATCAATGGCGCGCTGCTGTCGCGCGTGCGGGTGTTTGTGCTGCAGCCGCTGGCGCCCGGACACATTCGAACGCTGCTCGAGCGGGCGCTGTCCCTGGAGGAGCGAGGCATTGGCGAGCTGCAAGTTCGCGCGGATCCGCAGGCACTGGATTGCATCGCCGAGGAGGCGGACGGCGATGCTCGTCGGGCACTCACGGTACTCCAGGCCGCCGCGGAGCACGTGGGACGCGCCGGCCATCTCACCGAGGCGCAGGCGCGCGACGCCATGCAGCTGCGGTTCGCGCGCTTCGACAAGTGGGGCGAGGAGACGTACAACATGCTCTCCGCCTTTCACAAAAGCCTCCGCGGGAGCGATCCGCACGGGGCGCTCTACTGGATGGCTCGGTTTCTCGAGGGCGGCGGCGATCCCATGGTGTTGTTCCGTCGCGCTCTCGCGATGGCCGCGGAGGACGTTGGCCTCGCCGATCCGCAGGCGCTGCAGATGGCCGTCGCGGCCCGCAACGCCTTTCACATGCTGGGTGCCCCGGAAGGGTACCTTCCGCTCGCGCAGATGGTCATCTATCTGGCGACGGCGCCGAAGTCCAACAGTGCGAAAGTTGCCTTGGGCGAGGCGATGCGGGCCGCGATGGAAACGCCGGCCGAGGGCGTGCCCATGCACATCCGGAACGCGCCGACCAGCCTCATGAAGGAACTGGGGTATCACTCGGGGTATCAGTACGCGCATGACGCGCCCGAGGCATACATCCCGCAGGAGTATCTTCCCGACCGACTGCGTGGGCGCACGTTCTACACTCCCGGTCCATTCGGGTTCGAGAAGGAGATCGCGAAGCGGCTCGCGTGGTGGGACGAGGTGAAGCGCCGCAACGACGACGAGAGGAATGACACATGAAGACAGTGGCAGTAATGGCGTTGGCGCTCGGCGCCGCGGCGTGCTCGGCGCTCGGGCGGCAGGCGTTCCAGAATCCGGTCGTCAACCTCCGCAACGTGGCGGTGCAGGGGCTCGGCCTGTCTGGTGGCCAACTCGAGGTGCAGCTGAGCGTCTACAATCCGAACAACTATCGACTGGACGCGTCCCGACTGACCTACCGGGTATTCGTGGGTGACACGCTCGGGCTGGCCAGTGGTGCGGTGGACACCCGCACGACGGTGCAGGCCGAGGATTCCACGATCGTGGTGATTCCCGTGTCCTTCACCTACGCGGGACTCAGCGCCGCGGCGCGCCAGATCCTGCTGACTGGCAGTGTGACCTACCGCGTGGCGGGGGACGTGACGGTGGGCTCCGTCGTGGGCAACTTTACGGTGCCCTATTCCGCGACGGGCCGATTCAACACGGTGCGGTAGCCGGAGGCAACATCTCGAAGGCACCGATTCAGGTTCAGCAACCGGTGGACCGCGCGCTCCTCGTGGGCGCGCCGCTCAAACGCGCGCGTGCGCGCGCGGATCTGCGCGAGCACCTCGACGAGCTCGCGCGACTGGTGGACACCGCGGGCGCCGTCATCGTGGGCGAGCTAACGCAACAGCTCGACCGTCCGCATGCCGCGACGTATCTCGGCGCTGGCAAGATCGATGAATTGCGGCAGATGGTCATCGACACGCAGGCCACCATCGTCGTGTTCGACGACGAACTCTCGCCCTCGCAGGCGAAGAACATCGAGGACTCCATCGGGCAGCGGGTCGTCGACCGCGCGGAGTTGATTCTGGACATCTTCGCCACGCGGGCCCGCTCGGCAGAAGCGAAGGTGCAGGTCGAGTTGGCGCAACTGGAGTACATGCTCCCGCGCCTGACGCGCATGTGGACCCACCTCGAGAAGTTTCGCGGCGGTATCGGCGTCCGGGGTCCCGGCGAAACACAGCTGGAGACGGACCGCCGGCTGATCAGCCATCGCATCAAGCTTCTGCGTGCGAAGCTGCGCGAGGTCACAAAAGGGCGCGCCGTGCAGCGGCAGGGACGCCGTGGCGAGTTCAAGGCGTCCCTTGTCGGCTACACGAACGCGGGCAAGTCGTCGCTGCTGCGCTCGCTCGCGAACGCGCAGGACATCTTCGTGGAAGACCGGCTGTTCGCGACACTGGATCCGCTGACGCGGGAAGTGAAGCTCGACGACCACGCGAAGGCACTCGTGACCGACACGGTTGGCTTCATTCGCAAGCTCCCCCACCACCTGGTCGCGTCGTTTCGTGCGACGCTGGAGGAGGCGCGTGAGGCAGACCTGCTGCTGCACGTGATCGACGCGTCGCACGCCATGTGGGAGGAGCAGCGCGGCGTAGTGGAGGACGTGCTGAAGAGCCTGGAGCTTCACGAGCGTCCGGCACTCCTGGTCTTCAACAAGGTGGACCTGCTGGACGAGCAGGAGCTCCTGGCGTTGCAGGAGCGCATGGCATCCGACGGGCAGGAGGCGGTCTTCGTGTCCGCCGTGAGCCCGGACGGCACCCTGCCGCTTCGCCGCGCCCTTCAGGGCGCCATGCGGGTTCGGCGCCCGCTCGCGGAGATCAACCTGTCGCCCGCCGACGGGAAGATGCTCGCCGAGATTCATCAGTACGGCGAGGTGCTTGATCAGCGCACCATCGGAGAGCGGCTCGTCCTGCGCGCACGGATCGGCGAGAAGCTCGCGGGTCGACTGCGCCGGGCTGGCGCCATCGTCGACCGAGAGAATACCGCCGGGTCATGATCGCCGTCGTCACCGGCGGCAGTGGCTTCATCGGCCGGAATCTGATCCGGCGCCTGCTCGCGGACGGGCATCGGGTGCGGTGTCTCGTGCGTCCATCCGGGGGCGATCCGCCAGCCGACGTGGCGCGATATCTCGTTGCGCTGGACGATCCACGCGCGCTCGCGCGATGTCCCGCATTCGAGGGGGCGGACGTCGTCTTTCATCTCGCGGGCGCCACGAGGGCTGTCCGGTTCAGGGACTTTGCCACCGCCAACGTGGGGCCCACCCGGCAGCTGCTTGGCGCGCTGGCGCATCGGGGCCTCGGGCCACGGTTTGTATTCGTGTCGTCACAGGCGGCAGCGGGTCCTGCCACCACCGCGGACCGACCCGTGGTCGAGACGGATGAACCGCGTCCCATCGAGCCCTACGGCGCGAGCAAGCTCGAAGCCGAACGCGTGGTGCAGGCGCACTCGGATCGCGTGCCGGTCACGATTCTCAGGCCGTCAGCGGTGTTCGGCCCGCACGATCGCGATTTTCTCATGCTCTTCCGCATGGCTGTTCGCGGGATGATCCTGTACCCGGGCGTCGCGACGCACTGGCTGTCCCTCGTTCACGTGGATGACGTGGTGGACGCGCTTCTCGCGGTGGCCGTCCAGGACCGTGCCGTTGGGCGCACGTACTTCATCACCGCGCCGGATGCGATTCGCTGGCGCGCGTTGGGAGAGCAGGTCGGGTTGGTGACGGGGCGCGCGGTTCGCCATGTCGATCTGCCGGCCCCGGTGGTGTTTGCCGCCGCGACCGTTGGCGACTGGTTCGGGCGCCTGACGCGTTCGACGCCGATCGCCACCCGGAGCAAGGCCGCGCTGTCGCGAGCGCCGTACTGGGTGTGTTCCGCGGCACGCGCGGGGGAGGAGCTTGGCGTTCGTGCCTCGCGTTCACTCCCTGACGCGCTGGCGGACACGTACCTTTGGTATCGCCAACACGGATGGTTGCGCGGCCCGCGACGAGGCAGCGCGATCCCCGCCTGAACGATCCACGATGTCCGCTCACTTTACATCTCCGACGCCACCAGCCCTCGCGGCTTCCCTCGACGATGATCGGCTGGTCGAGAGCTGTGAGACCCTGGTGGACCTGCTTCGCCGCCGTGCCGAGCAAGGCGGGGAGCGCGTGGTGTACCGTTTTCTCCCTGGCGACAACAAGCCGGAGCAGCGGATCACGTATAAGGAGCTGGATCGACGCGCGACGGCTCTCGCGTCGGCCATTCGCCAGCATGCGAAGCCAGGAGAGCGCGCGCTAATCCTCGTGCCGTCCGGGCTGGACTACATCGCCACGTATTTCGCGTGCCTCTACGCCGGCGTGGTCGCCGTGCCGGCGTACCCTCCCAATCCGCGGCGTCCGGATCCGCGGATTCCCGGCATCGTGGCCGACTGTGAGCCGGTCGTTGCACTGACCACCGCCGCCCTGCTGGATCGACTGGAGCATTGGCGAGGAGGGGACGAGCGCCTCGGCGCGCTGCGCTGGCTTGCAGCCGACGCGCCCGTCGATCCATCGATTGCGCCCGTCGAGCATCAGGCGGGAGCGCACGACGTCGCCATGCTGCAGTACACGTCCGGCTCGACCGCCGCGCCGAAGGGGGTGGTGCTCACGCACGCCAATCTGCTGCACAACCTTTCGTTGATTCGGGCAGCGTTCAACGTCCGGCACGGGTCCGATGACGTGGGTGTGTTCTGGTTGCCGCCGTATCACGACATGGGGCTGATCGGCGGCATCCTCCAGCCTTGCTACGTGGGCCGCGGTGCCGTGCTGATGGCGTCCGCGACGTTTCTCCAGCGGCCGCTGTCGTGGCTGGAGGCCATGTCGAAGTATCGTGCGACGACGAGCGCCGCCCCGAACTTTGCGTTCGACATGTGCGTGGAACGCATCAAGCCCGAGGACATGCGCGGACTCGACCTGTCCGCGTGGCACACGGTCTTTGACGGTGCGGAGCCAATTCGAGCGGACACGATCGAGCGGTTCTCGAAAGCGTTCGCCGACGTCGGCTTCCGAAGCGAAGCGTTCTTTCCCTGTTACGGCCTCGCGGAGGCCACGCTGTTCGTGTCGGGCGGCCCCTGGGGCCACGGCCCGTACACGCTCGATGTCTCGCGGTCGGAGCTCGAGCACACCCGCGCGCGCCCAGCCATGGCCGGGGACCGGCTGCGCCTGGTCTCATCGGGCGCGGCGGCTACCGGCCAGATGGTGCGCATCGTGAATCCGGACACGCTGGAGCCGCTGGACGATCGGCGGGTGGGTGAGATCTGGTGCAGCGGTCGAAGCGTGGCCGGCGGGTATTGGCGCAATCCTGCCGAGTCGACGCGCACCTTCGGGGCGACCCTTCCTGGTGATGGCGGGCGCTACCTGCGCACGGGCGACCTCGGTTTTCTGGACGACGGCCAGTTATTCGTTACCGGACGCCTCAAGGATCTCATCGTCCTTGCCGGACGAAACTATTACCCACAGGACATCGAGCTGGCCGCCGAGCGCAGCCACCCCAGTCTGCGGCCCGGCCATGCGGCCGCATTTCCGCTGGACGGCCCGACTCGCGAGTTGCTCGCGGTCGCGCTCGAGGTCACGCGGCATCATCGCGAGAGCGACAACGAGGCGGTATTTGCGGCCGTCCGTCGCGCGCTTGCGGGCCGCGCTGGCATTCTACCCGATGTCATTCTGCTGATCAGGCAGAACGGCATTCCGCGGACCTCGAGCGGCAAGGTGCAGCGCCGGGCGGCTCGCGCCATGCAGATCGAGAACACGCTGGATGTGCTCGCCCGGTCCGACGAAACGCTCGACGACATTGCGTTCGCGGTGTCCGACGGCGGCGATGTGAGCGCGGCGCCGCTGGAGGCGTGGCTGCGTCGCTGGGTCGCCGACGAGCTGCAGATCGACGTCCGCAGCGTGGATCCAACCGCGTCGGTGCGGGACTACGGCCTGGATTCCGTGGCGGCCGTTCGCCTGGTCACGGAGCTGGAGCAGGTCCTTGGCCACCGCGTTGACGTCGCGCTGCTCTGGCGCGAGCCCTCGATCCGATCATTGTCGAAGGCGCTCGAATCTCGCGGGGCCGTGCTCTCGGCGAGCGAGGAAGACGAGCGCGCCGCTCGACGGAGCGACGAGCGACTGGTGTCACCACTCGCGGCGTCCGAGTTTCCGGAATATCGCCTGCTGCAAGCCAGGTTCGAGGAGCTGGACCGGCACGGCCTGGAGAACCCGTATTTCCGGGTGCACGACGGCGTGACGGGGAGCGCCGCGCGCATCGGCGGACGGGACGTCGTGAATTTCGCGAACTACAACTATCTCGGCCTGTCGGGCGACGAACGCGTGAACGTGGCCGCGGTCGAGGCAATCCGGCGCTACGGCACCTCGGTATCCGCGAGCCGTGTCGTCTCCGGCGAACGATCGGTCCACCAGGAGCTCGAGCAGGAGCTGGCCGGTTTCATCGGCGTGGAGGATTGCGTTCTCTTCATCGGTGGCGTGACCGCGAACGTGTCGACCATCGCGCACCTGGTTGGCGCCGGAGACGTGGTGCTCTGTGACGAACTGTTGCACAACAGCGCGATGCAGGGGGCGCTGTTCTCCGGAGCGCACCGTCTGGCCTTTCCGCACAACGACGCGGCGGCGGCGGATCGTCTCCTCGGCGAAGTGAGGGCGAAGTACCGACGGGCGCTGATCGTCATCGAAGGTGTCTACAGCGCGGACGGCGACATTCCGGACCTGGCGAGCTTCGTCGCCCTGAAGCGCCGGCATGAAGCCTGGCTGATGGTGGACGAAGCGCACTCGATCGGCGTCCTCGGCGCGACCGGGCGCGGGCTCGCGGAACATGCCGGCGTGTCAACGCGAAGCGTGGACCTGTGGATGGGGACCCTGTCGAAGTCGCTCGCCAGCGTGGGAGGGTACATCGGCGCCCGCCGGGAAATCATCCAGTACCTGAAGTACACGGCTCCGGGCTTCGTCTTCAGCGTCGGCATGGCACCCGCGAGTGCGGCCGCGGCGCTCGAAGCACTGCGTATCCTGCGGCGGGAGCCGCAGCGTGTGCAGGCGCTGCAGGCCAATGCGGCGCTGTTCCTCGAGCTGGCGAAGGGACACGGGTTGAACACCGGATCGAGCGCGAACACACCGATCATTCCGGTCATCACCGGCGACTCGCTGCAGGCGGTACGCCTCTCGCAGCAACTGCTGGAGCACGGGATCAACGTGCAGCCAATGGTGGCGCCGTCAGTGAGCGAGTCGGGCGCCCGCCTGCGCTTTTTCGTCGCTTCCACGCATTCCCCCGATGACATCCAGCGGACGGTGGAATTGACGGCGTCTCTGGTCCGGCGTTCGTAACCGCGCGGCCGGGGAATGCCGTACGGCTACGTGGGAACGTGTCTCGGAACCGTGGCAGCGTCATCGGGCGCCGTCGCGGAACTCTGGTACGCGCGCGTGGGTGAGCATGAAGCCCAGCTCGATCTGTACAGCCGCGACTATCTCTCCGAGGACGAGCAGCGGCGGCAGCGGAGGTATCGGGGACGTGGGGCTGCCGAGCGCTACGTAGTGACGCGCTCGCTCGTGCGGGGCGTATTGTCGGAGCGGCTCGGCGTGCCACCCCGCGAAGTGCCGGTCAATCGCACGGACACGGGCAAGCCGGTCATCAGCGGCGGCGTGCACTTCAACGTGAGCCACTCCGGAGACCTGATTCTGCTCGCCCTGAGCGTCGAGCGCGCGATCGGTGTCGACGTGGAGCGGCGACGCGACATCGCCCGCGTGGAGGCGCTGGTCCGGCGGTGGCTGTCGGAGACGGAGCGCACCGCGGTAGTACGGCTCGGCGCGATGGGCGCGTCACCCTCCGACGCCTTCCTCCGCGTCTGGAGCCTGAAGGAGGCGCGGCTGAAGGCGTTGGGGGTCGGCATCGCCGGACAGTCAGGGGCCGACGAGCTGCTCGCCGGCGTCGAAGTGAGTCCGCTGGACGACCTGCTGGCGTCGATCGCGACGGACGGTGACGATCAGGGCTATGTGGGCGCTGTAGCGTTCGCGTGAGCGCGGCGGGTGAGGCGCATGCCGATCACGGCGACCGCCCCCCCCGCGAGCGCTCCAGCGATCACGTCTACCGCGTAGTGAAAGCCGCCATAGATCGCGCCGGCGGCCAGGGCCGTCGTGAGTCCCGCCAGCCACCAGCCGCGCGCCCCGAAGTAGCGCACCGCGAGAATGGATTGCGTCACCGCGACCGCCACGTGCGACGAGGGAAAGGCCGTGCCCTTGGAGGAGCGCGCTTCGAGCAGCCAGAGCGTGAACGCCCGCAGCGGTCCTGGCGCCATCCCGTGCGATTCGGACCACACGTACCGCGGCCCGGCGACGGGGAGGAGCAGGTAGCAGGCAAAACACGTCACGAATGCGAGCATCAGCACGAACACGGCGTCGTGGAACTCCGCGATGCGACGCCGGAGCCACAGCAGCACGGGGACTGAAAAAACGATGGCGTAGTAACTCAGGTAGGCGCCATGCAGCATTTCGCTGACCGGCCTCCAGGGCATCTGGATCGCCCACGCCCGCGCCGGCTGGCCGCCGAACAGCGCCTGCTCCCATGCCATGACGCGCGCGTCGAAGAACCCGTCGTGCCCTACGGCCCGGATGAGCATGGGCATCTCGGAATACAGCAGCAGCAGCGCGAGCATCGGCGACCACTGTCGAAGCCACGTGGGAGCCCGTTGCCACCACGTGGCCGCGACGATCGCGGCCAGCAGCGCGAAGTGAACGAGTATGCCGACGCCAGAGACGCGATCGCGTCCGGCCAGGAGGAGGGTGCCGGTGACGGCGAGATAGCACACCAGGAGCGCGCCAGCCCATATTGCCCGCATGTCGCTTGAGATCGTCCCCGTGGAGCGTGGCCGTGACCGCTCCGCTTTCATAGATGTGGCGTGGCACATACCGGAAGCCACGCGGCATCCCCGGTGGGTGCCGCCGCTGCGAATGATGGTGCGTGACCTGCTCGACACCAAGGGGAATCCCTTCTACCGAAACGCCGATCGGGCGCTGTTCATCGCGCGCCGCGACGGCCGCCCGGTGGGGCGCATCGCCGCCATCGAGAACCGCGCCCACAACCGAGCCCACTCCGACCGGACCGGGTTCTTCGGCTTCTTCGAGTGCGTCGATGATGCTGCGGCCGCGAGCGCCCTGTTCGACGCCGCGGAGCGATGGTTGGCGGCACGGGGGCTGACGGCGATGCGGGGCCCCATGAGTCCGTCGACGAACCACGAGTGCGGCCTGCTGGTCGAGGGTGTCGACGAGCACCCGATGTTTCTCACACCGTGGAATCCTGCGTATTACGAAAGGCTCATCCTGGGGGCCGGTTTCACCACCATCCGTGATTTACTCGGCTACTGGCTACCGTATGGCGAGCCGGGCTTCCAGCTTGCGCCGAGAATCGAAGCAATGGCCTTACGGGCAAAGGCCAGGGCGAACCTCGCATTTCGCGACATGGAGGCCGCCCGATTCTGGCAGGATGTGGAGCTGGTCTGGGAGATCTACAATTCCGCATGGGAGCGGAACTGGGGGTTTGTGCCCATGACGCGCGACGAATTCCTGCACATGGCCAGGTCGCTCAAGCCACTTCTGGTACCCCGGTTTGCCTTTCTCGCGGAAGTGGACGGCGTTCCCGCCGGGTTCATGCTCTCGGCTCCCGATTTCAATCGCGCCATCAGACGCATCGGGAACGGGCGGCTGTTGCCGTTCGGGTTCGTTCGGCTGTTGCGCGAACGATCGCGCGCGCGCACGGGACGCGTTATCGCGTTCGGCATCCGGGAACAGTTCCGCAACCAGAGTGTGCTGCCGGTATTCATGCATGAGGCGGCGAGACGCGCCATCGCCTACGGGTCTCCCGGCTCGGAGGCGTCCTGGATCCTGGAGGACAACGTGGGCATGCGGCAGGGCATCGAGGCGTTCGGCGGTCGCGTGTATCGTCGCTGGCGGATCTTCGAGCGCCAGATCGCGCCCCGCCCCGCGTGACGTGAGCGCGCGACGCATCGCGATCGTCAGCGACTGGTTCGCGCCCCGACGCGGCGGAATCGAAGCGCAGCTGGCGCAGCTCGCGCAGCGCCTGGGCGCGCGCGGACATGCGGTGGACGTGTTCACCTCCACGCCTGGCGCGCGCGAGGGCGAGGGGTACCGGGTTCGGCCGGCCGATGTCTGGACGCTGCCGGCGCTGCATCTCGCGGCGTCGCCGCGGCTCGTGCAGCGCCTGCGCCGCCAGCTGGACCAGGGGTACGACGTCGTGCACGCGCACGTGAGCGTGGTGTCGCCACTGGGATACGCTGGGGCGATTGCTGCGCGGTCGCTCGGACTCCCAACGGTCCTGACCTTTCACTCGGTGCTGCACGCCAAGGCCCACGTGTTGCGGGCCGCGAGCGCCGTGCTCGATCTCCCGGCGAGCGCCATCGTGTGGACGGCTGTCAGCCGGCTCGTCGCGTTACAGGCGAAAAAGGCGATGGGCGTGCCCGTGCTCGAGTTGCCGAACGGCATCGAGCTGGCCGAGTGGCGCACCCTCCCCGGCGCGAGGACGCTGGAGACGCCGGTCACGATCGTGTCCGCGATGCGACTTCACCGAAAGAAGAGACCGAGGCAGCTGGTGGCGGCGTTCGCCCGCGCGGCCAAGCATGCGCGGCGACCGGCTCGTCTGCTCATCGTCGGCGATGGACCGGAACGCTCCGCGCTCGACCACGACATTCGCGCGCTCGGACTGAACGATGGTCCATCCCGCGTTGAGCTCCACGGCTGGGTGAACCCGAACGGATTGCGGGCCATGTACGGGGGAGCCCACGCGTTCGCGCTGGCGTCCCGGAACGAATCGTTCGGGATCGCGGCCCTCGAGGCGCGGGCCGCGGGCCTGCCAGTCATCGCGATGCGCCAGTCCGGGAGCAGCGAGTTTCTCGAGGACGGAACGGACGCGCTGCTGTGCGATGACGACGCGGACCTGTCACGCGCCCTGACCGAGGTGATTCGGGATGGCGCGCTCCGCGGGTGCCTGGGGCAACGGATTCCCGGCCTCGAGCGGTACGACTGGAGCGCCGTCCTGAACGGCCACGAGGCCGCCTACCAGCTGGCTACGACGCGCGCAACCGCCGTGGCATGAGTTGGCGAAGCGTGAGCAGCGCGTAGCCGGTGCCGATGGAGGGCAGCAGGAAGCAGAGATGCTGGACGACCGCCAGCCCCAGCGCGGTTTCCGCAGGTGTGCCCACGAAGCGGTACACCGCGAACACGGTCGCCTCGTAGATCCCGAGGTTGGCGGGCGCGATCGGGACCAGCGTCGACAGGGCGAGCGCGGCGACGATCAGGACGGCGGTGGAGAGCGAGGGTTCAACTCCGAACGCTGCCTGCACGGCCAGCACGGCTGCCACCTCTGCGGCCTTCTTGAGGAGCGTCAGGACGGCGACCTGCCAAAGGCGGCGCGGCTCGCGCAGCGCATCCAGGTGCTGTCCCCACGCCGCGAGCGCGCCGAGGAGGCGGCGAGTGGTCGTGGGCATCGCGAGCAATCGCTCCCGGATCGCACTCCAATGGTGTGCGAGCGGAACGAGAAGGGCGAGCGACGCGACCAGCACCAGCAGCAGGAGCACGAAACCCTTGCGCAGCCAGATCGGGATGGGCGCGATGGCGACCGCGAGCGAAAGCACCGACAGCTTCGCGAATGCCACGAGCAGCTGATCCATCGCAAGCACCGAGAGCGCCGCGCCGCGCGAGAGCCCGGCCCGTGCAATCAGCAGCGCTACCGCGGACGCCTCCCCCGCGAGAAAAGGCACCGAGTTCAACACGCTCGCGGTCACGGCGACTACCTCGAACATCCGCGCGTACAGTATGCGCGCGGTTCCTGGCACCAGGATCCGCCATTCGAGCGCCCAGAGTGGCAGGATGGCGAAGTTGACCGCCAGGGCAAGGACGAGCCACATGGGCTTCACTCGTTGCAGCTCGGCTACGGCGCGATCCAGCGGCAGCGTTCGCAGCACCTGGACGAGTGCGAGTGTCAACGCGAGCCACAGAATCGGGAGCAGCCACGCCGTGACGGTCGACCGGCGGACGGCGGCGATCGTCATGCGGCCGCCAGTTGGGCACCGAGGCGGTCCATGCGAACAAACGTCGCGCCGCGGCGCTGAAAGAGATCGATGACTTCGCGCACGGCGCGCAGTGCCGGCTCGCCCGTGCGGAATCGACAGTCGAGACGCAGTCGCTCCCGCGTCAGGTCCACGAACTCCCATGGGTGCACGAACAGCACGACCGGCGAAGCGAGCGACAGCAGCCAGCGGTCGCGCAGCCAGCGCGGAAGGCGCAGCACAGAGGACGTCATCGATGCGGGGATGCGCGTCAGCGGGGTGCGCGCGGGCGGGCCGTAGTACTCCGCCTTGTACCTGGCCTGTGACGAGTCGACGAGATATCCCTCCTCCACCAGCAGTGGCAGACAGGCGGTCGGCAAGCGCAGGTTGGGCGCGCGGAAGGACGTCACCGGCGCTCCGAACGCCCTCAACGCCGCCGTTGCCGCGCGCAGGTCCAGTTGTGCGTCCGCGGGAGGCATCCGGTCGAAGCGCTGATGCGTGTGTCCATGACATCCCAGCTCGTGCCCGCGAGCGATCACGTCACGGATACGCGCGGGAAAGCGCTCCGCCACCTGACCGGTGCAGAAACAAGTCGCGACGACGCCCGCCTCATCGATCGCATCCAGCACCCTCGGCAAACCCTCCTCGATCCCGCGATATTGCGTCGCGAGATACGGCGGACAGTCGGGCTCCACGTCCACGCCGAGCGAAACGGCCAGCTTTCCGGGGAATGTGTTCATTGGCGCGTGCACTGAATCAAATTAGGCCGTTGGTGGCCGGGATGCTGATCGCCTTCGCGGATGAGGCGCGCGCGCAGCCCGCCGCGACGGTGCCTGCGTCGAGCGCGATCTATCACTGGCTGGAATCCGTGACTGCCTGGTACCCGTCGCGTGATGTTCCCCTTGGCGTGCGACCGCTGTCGCGGACTCAGGTGGTGCGCATCGTGGCGCGGTTGCGCCGGGAGGTAGAGGCCGACAACGCGGGGAATCCTGGCCGGCGCGCCTTGGCGCTGCGGCAGCTTGCGGCGATCGATTCCGCGCTGGACGCCGAACCGGATGGCGCAGCCATCACGGGCCGCCTCTCGCTCGCCATGGAATTCTTCGGATCGAACGCGCGGCTCGACACCATCAAGTCCAACGGACTGGGGAGCATCGACGCCGTGTCGCACCCGTTCGGAGACCTGCGGCAGGGCTGGCCGAGTGAGCGTGGCGCCATTGTCAGCGTCGCTCCCACAGCCGCGCTCGGCCTGGGCCATCGGCTGGCGATCGTCGTTCAGCCGCGCGCATCGGTCTTTTCGCCGCCCGCTTCCAATGCCAGCGCTGAACTCGTGACGCAACGCGCCTATGTGCGGGGCGTCGTGCGGAACGTCGCGCTCAGGGCCGGTGCCGACGAGGTACTCTGGGGACAATCGTCGCGCGGAGCCCTCTTCATCGCCGGCAACGCCATGCCGCTCATGGCCATCACGGTCGGAACGGACGCGCCAGTGGTCCTGCCATGGCTGTTTCGCCTGGCGGGCCCGGTCAGCATCACAGGGATGGTCGCCGACCTCGGACGCGCCCAGGATCCGCCGCACACCAAGCTGGCCGGTTGGCACGTTGCCATGCAGCCCTGGGCGCGATTCGAGCTCGGTGTGTCCGTGCTTGCGCAACAGGGTGGTCGGGGTGGGCCCGAGGCCAGCCTGGTCGATCGCGTGCTCGATCTGTTCCCACTGATCGACGCGCTCGACCCGCGACGCGGGGATTACCAGTTCTCCAACAAGCTGGCTGGCGGCAATCTCCGGCTTCGCTTTCCCGAGCTCTCCGGCCTGGACCTCCACTACGAACTGCTCATGGACGATTTCGACCTCCGTCGCTTCGAGAGCACGGTCGTGGATGATTTCAGTCACCTCGTGGGACTTCGGCTGCCGCTGCTCGTAGGGAGTGGACAGCTCGTGCTCCATGGCGAAGTGCACAACATGGGGCTGCGCCTCTACGAACATGCCCAGTTCCGCTCGGGCGTCACGTTCCGTGACCGGCTGATCGGGAGCCCCCTCGGACCCAACGCGAAAGGGGCCTATCTCTCCGTGAGGTGGCAGCCCTCTCCGCGAACGGAGTGGGAGGTGACGCTCGCGGACGAGTCGCGTGATCCGAGCCTGTATACAGCCACCGCGTCCGGTGCGTTCGACGAGGGATTTGTGTTCATCCGGCAGACCGACGATCCGCGCCATCGCCGCCGGCGCGTCACGTCCGCGCTGTCCCGCAACGTGCCTGGCGGAGCCGTGCGAATGGCCGGCGGATACAACCACGCCTGGCGGAGCGGTGAGCCTCCACGGGGAGCGTGGCTGGGGCAGGTGTCCTTCACGACGCGGGGACCGCCGAGCTTCTGACAATGGTCCCGGTGGGACTCGAACCCACGACCCGACGATTATGAGTCGCCTGCTCTAACCGGCTGAGCTACGGGACCGCGACCTTCAATCTATGCTTTGCGACCGCGCGTCGCGCCGCGCTTTCCAGACGACGCAGGAACGGCCGGCGTTGCGAAATGGTCGTACGCGTCGAGCACCTCGGCTGGCGAGACGGTCGCTGCCCCCAGCTTTCCGACCTCGACCCCCGCCGCGTAGTTGGCGATGACCGCCGCCTCCTCGGCGGTGCCGCCGGCGCCGAGCACCGTCGCCAGGTAGGCGGTGACCGTATCACCGGCACCGACGACGTCGTAGACCTCCCGAGCCACCGTGGAGACCGATTTCAACCCGCCCCCGCGTGAGGCGAGCACCATTCCGCGTTCCCCGAGCGTCAGGAGCAGGTGCGCCACGCCGAGACGCTCCATCGCGGCGGGAATCGCTTCGGGGTGCTCGAGATCGACGGCCGCACCGAGCGCCGATTCCAGTTCCCGGCGGTTCGGCTTGAACACCGTGGCGCCCCGGTAGGTGAAGAAATGGCGGTACTTCGGGTCGACGATGACGGGAATCTTCCGGGCGCGCGCCACCTCGATGGCGTTCGTGATCACTGAGGGAACGAGCACACCCTTGTTGTAATCCTCGAGAATCAGGGCTTGCGCGTCGGTCAGTGCACTGGCGATCGCCTCGCTGATTCGTGCGGCGTCCGAGGCCCCGAGATCGGCATCCTCTTCATCGTCGATGCGCACGAGCTGCTGGGACCGCGCCAGCACGCGTGTCTTCCGGGTCGTTGGCCGCGGGACAGTGAGAAGCCCCTCCGCGGACACGCCGCTCGCCAGCAGCATCTCCCGGATCTGCTGCCCGGAGGCATCGCTTCCGACCGCGCAGACCATCCGGCATCGGGCGCCAGCGGCGACAACGTTCTGCGCGACGTTCGCGGCGCCGCCCAGCGCGAAGCGTCGCTCCCGTACCCGCACGACTGGCACCGGGGCCTCGGGCGAAATGCGCTCGACATCGCCCACGAGATATTCGTCGAGCATGGCGTCGCCCACCGCCACGACGCAAACATCCAGGGCCAGGCCCAACAGCTCCTCCAGGCGAGCTCGACTGATAGATAAGGGCATGGGGCAAGATAAGCCCCCGGCACACGCCTTGCCTCCACCGGACTCGGCAAGGTGCGCACGCAAATGCGCGTATCTCGTCACGTCACCTCGCTCAACTCCCTTGTCAGAACTGATTCTCCGCCTGAACGCGCGGGCCAAAAGCGCCGTGCAGACGCTTCAGGAATATTTCGAACTGGCCTGGAATGCGGTCCGATTCATCTTTGCGCGCCCGTTCTACGCACAGGACGTGGTTCAGCAGATGGACGAGATCGGTGTGAAATCCCTGGGCATCGTCCTCCTGACCGGGCTGTTCACGGGGATGGTGCTGGCTCTCCAATCCAGCATTCAGCTGCAGACGTTCGGCGCCACGATGTACATCGGCCGGCTTGTGGCTGGATCGATGATCCGGGAACTGGGGCCAGTACTCGCTGGACTGATGGTCGCCGGCCGCGTGGGGTCCGGGATCGCGGCGCAGTTGGGGTCGATGAAGGTGACGGAGCAGATCGATGCCCTCAACACGCTGGGGACCGACCCGATCAAGAAGCTGGTGACGCCCCGCCTGATCGCGGCGCTCATCATGCTCCCCGTGCTCACGATCATCAACGACATGGTCGGGATATTCGGTGGCAATCTCATTGCGACGCTGATGCTCGGGCTGCCGACATCGCTGTACTGGCGCACCGTATGGGAACAGATCATCTCTGGCGGATTCGTCTTCGGCTTCATCCCGAACGATTTCGTGCAGGGGCTGCTGAAGCCCCTCATGTTCGGGGCGATCATTGCCATCACCGCGTGCTTTTTCGGTTTGCGCACGACCGGGGGCACCGAGGGCGTTGGCCAGTCCACGACCAAGGCGGTCGTGACGTCGAGCATTCTGATTCTGGTGAGCGACTACTTCCTCACGCAGATCCTCCTCTCCGTTCTGCACGCGCCATGACGCAGGAACTTCGCCGCAAGGGCGAGCGCAAATCAGGCCATGTGCGCGAGGCCATCCGCCAGGAGCTGGCGACGGACAGCGCGGCGATGCCAGCCGAGGACGCTGTCGAAGCGGGTGCGCGGCCCCCCGTGATCGAAATGCAGGACGTCAGCCTCGCGTTCGATGTGCCCATCCTCGAGGACATCTCGTTCAAGGCACACGAGGGTGAGACCATCGTCATCGTCGGTGAATCCGGCACGGGGAAATCCACCGCGCTCAAGCTGATGCTGCGCCTGTTGGTGCCGCAGAAGGGACGCGTGCTCGTGGATGGCGAGGACATCACGGATCTGTCATTCGAGGAAGCGCTCGTGGTGCGACAGAAAATGGGGATGGTGTTTCAGGGCGCCGCGCTGTTCGACTCGCTCACGGTCTTCGAGAACATCGCCTATCCGCTTCGCGAACACACGCGCATGTCGGACGACGAGATCGAGCAGCGGGTTCGCGAGAAGCTGGCGTTCGTGGATCTCGAGGCGGACGAGGTGATGGACAAGCTCCCGTCCGAGCTGTCGGGCGGCATGCGCAAACGGGTCGGGATCGCCCGTGGGATGGCCAACGATCCCGAGGTGATGCTGTACGACGAACCCACGTCGGGACTGGATCCGCTCACGACGGGCACGATTACGCGGCTCATCCTGAAGCTCCAGCGGGAGCTCAAGGTCACCAGCATCGTCGTGTCCCACGACATCCGTTCGGCGTTCCGGATGGCCACCAAGATCGCGCTGCTGCACGACCATCGCATCTCCTTTTTCGGCACGCCGGAGGAAATGTCGGCCGCCGAGGATCCGTACATCCATGACTTTCTCGGTGGACTCTGAATGAAACGCTCACCGATGATCACGTGGGACCAATTGCGGGTCGCGGGCGTCATTCTGGCGGCCGTAGCGATACTCGCGTTCGCCGGATACAAGCTGGGCCAGGCGGCGAACCTCTTCAGCAAGCGATACGAGCTGGTGGTGTTTCTTCCGTCAGCCAACGGGCTGCGCCAGGGCGGGTCCGTGACCGTAGCGGGGCAGCTCGTGGGCACGGTCAAGGAAATCGAGTTCCTGCCGGTGGACTACGACACCACGCGCAACCTGCGCGTCGTCGCGCTGGTGGACGTGGCGGTGCGGGAGCAGATCCGTCGCGACTCTGAGGCCCGGCTGCGTACCATGGGTCTCTTGGGTGACAAAGTGCTCGACATCGCTCCGGGAACGCCGCGACATCCGGTGCTGGAGCCCGGGGACACCATTCGCGTAGCCGCCTCGCTCGACTACGATGCGGTACTCGCGAAGGCGGGCAGCGCCGTGGACGACGTGGTGGCGCTTACGAAGGATCTTCGGGTCATCACGAGCCGGCTGGCGTCCGGGCAGGGCACGATCGGCCAGATGCTGACCAATCGCGCGATGTACGATGAGCTCACGGGCACGATTGTGCGGGCAAACGCGCTCTTCGCCGGGTTACAGAACCCGAATGGCACCTTTGGGCGCATCCTGAACGATCCCGCGCTGTACGACAACCTGACGAGCACCGTGGCGGCCCTCGATAGCACGCTTCGCGCGGTGGGATCGGAGCAGGGAAGTCTGGGCCGGCTGCTGCGGGATACGACGCTGTATACCAACCTCGTGGGGATCGCTCAGGGCGCGGACTCGCTGATGACGATGCTCGCGAGCGACCAGGGGTTCGTGGGCAAGCTCCTGCATGACCAGACGCTGTACGACCAGCTGAACAAGCTGGCGTCGGACCTCGGCGCCGTGCTGGACGATGTGCGGCGCGATCCGCGCCGATACACCAGGGGAGCGATCTGCGTCCTTCCGTGCAAATAGTCGGAGGCCTCGAGGCCGTCACAGCTTTGCATTGCAAAGTACTTGTCAGTGCCATATATTGGCGACGTCGATCGATGGCACACCGGCCACGCCCGATTCACTGGACCAGTGCGCGCACGCTTGCTATGTTATTGGGCCGACACGCATTAGCGGATGTTTCGCAAACGTGTGATCCGGTCGCGTAGCTCAGCTGGTTAGAGCGCTGGTTTCACATACCAGAGGTCCGGGGTTCGAGTCCCTGCGCGACCACTTGCCCTCACCCACCCGTCCTCTGCAGGCGGGTATCCGGTCCAGCCGGAGCGTACCCAGGCACGAGAGGATATGAAGGTTTTTCGCATGTTGCCGCACATCGCGGCGGCGCTGCTCAGCTTTGCCGTTTCCCTGCCGGGCCAGCAGCCGTCACAGCGGCCCTCGCCGGGACAGGCGCGCGTGCTCATGCAGGCGCGCCCCGAAATTGTTGAACAGCTTCGCCAGCGGCTGCTGACGAGTGGCATGACGCGTGAACAGGTCCGTGCGCGACTGCGAGCAGAAGGCTATCCGGAGGACCTGCTGGATCCGTATCTGCCCGGCGCCACGGGTGCGGCAGTTGCGCCGGATTCCGCCTTGTATTCCGCGATGCAGGAACTCGGGTTGGCGGACAGCGCCGACGTGGCCACGATTCGCGCGCTCCAATCCGATACCCTGTCTCCCAGCGCGCGTGATTCGATCATGCGCGCAGGGGGGATGCTTTCGCGCGCGGACAGTCTGGCGCTGTTTTCGCGATCGCGACGAGCGATACGGACCGACGTGGCCGATTCGCTCGCCCGTCTCGATAGTGGCTTCAACATTTTCGGCCTCGAGATCTTCCGCACTGGCGCGACCCGCCTGGAGCCGTCATTCATGGGGCCCGTGGACGACAACTACCGGCTCGGCCCTGGCGACCGACTCGTGCTGATCCTCACGGGTGACGTCGAAGGCTCGCACATGCTGGACGTGACCCGCGAAGGCTTCGTCGTGATTCCGCAGGTGGGACAGTTGTACGTGTCGAACCTCACGCTGGGACAGCTCAACGACGTCCTCTATGCGCGCCTGGGGCGCGTGTATTCCGGTGTGCGGCGTGGCGCGGGTGCCACGACGCGTTTTTCCGTGAGTGTTTCGCGCTTGCGCACGAACCAGATCTACGTGCTCGGCGAGGTCGAGCGTCCGGGAACGTACATGGTCTCGAGCGCTGGCACCGCGCTGACGTCGCTGTACGCGGCGGGCGGGCCAACGGCCAACGGCTCGCTGCGCGACGTTCAGATCAAGCGCGGCGGACGCGTCGTCACCACGGTGGATCTGTACGACTATCTGCTACGCGGTGATGCCTCGCGCGATGCTCGCCTGGAAACCGGCGACATCGTTTTCGTCCCACCGCGTGGGGCGCGGGTTCGTGTCATTGGTGAAGTGATCCGCCCGGCGACGTACGAGATGCGACCTGGCGAAACGCTCGCGCAACTGATCTCCGCCGCGGGCGGGTTCAGGGCGGACGCGATTCAGAACCGCGTCCAGATCCAGCGGATCCTGCCGCCGGACCAGCGGACCGGCGATGGCCATGACCGCATGACCATTGACGTCGCCGCGAGCGATGGGGAAGGAATGACGGCAGGCCTGCCCCTGGAGTCCGGGGACGTCGTGCGGGTCTTTTCGGTTGCGCCGCGGATTCGCAACATGATCACGGTCGAGGGCAACGTGTGGAATCCCGGCACGCTGGGCCTGCGACCGGGAATGCAGATCGCCGACGCCATCCGCCTGTCCGGTGGGCTGAAACCCGACGCCTATCTGGGCCAGGTGCTCGTGTCGCGATTACGGCCGGACTCGACGCGCGTGCAACTGCGCGCCGCCCTGCGCGACACCAGCGGCGCGGTCCTCGACGATTTTCCCCTGCTCGAAGACGACGTCGTCGAGCTGTTCTCACTCACGGACTTTCGTCCAGACCGTTACGTCGCCATTGGCGGTGCGGTTCGCCAGGGCGGTCGCGTACCGTACCGGCGTGGCATGACGATGCGCGACCTGGTGCTCATGGCCGGCGGGCTCACGGAGGGCGCGTATCTCAGGGAGGCCGAGATTGCCCGCCTGCCGACGGACCGCACTGGCGCAGCGACCGCCACCACGATTCGGGTGCCATTGGACTCGAGCTACCTGTTCGAACGGAAGCCCGGTGAGCAGTACCTCGGCGCCCCTGGATTGCCCGCCCCGGCAGATGGCGCGCCGGAAGTCGAGCTGCAGCCGTATGACAACGTGCTCATCATGCAGCAGCCCACCTGGGAGTTGCAGCGCGTGGTCACGGTCGCGGGCGAAGTGAATTTTCCCGGCGACTACGCGCTGAAGTCGCGCGACGAGCGGTTGGCGGATATGATCGACCGAGCCGGCGGGTTGACCTCGGAGGCATACGCCGAAGGAACAGTGTTTATTCGACGTCGCGGCGACGTGGGGCGTGTGGCCCTCGACGCGCCTCTGGCGCTGCGACGGCGAACGTCTCCGGAAAACCTCGTGCTCATGGACGGAGACCTCATCACCGTTCCGCTGCGCTCGAATGTCGTTACGGTACGTGGTGCCGTGAACGCGCCAACCGTGGTCGCATACGTCTCCGGCCAGGATCTGAACTACTATATCGCTCAGGCGGGTGGCCATGCTCGTGAGGCAGATGACGGCCGCGCATTCGTCACACAGCCGAACGGCAAGCGCCAGACCGTGAGTCGGCGATGGCTCCTTCCGGACGGCGTTCCGAAACCGTTGCCAGGGAGCACGGTGATCGTGCCACAGCGCGATCCCAGCGATCGCGTCGACATCGCGCAGTTCGTCAACACGATCACGACGGTCGTCGCGAGCCTGGCGACGGTCTACGCTATCGTCATCAGCACCCGGCCGTAGGAGTCAGGGCGTCGAGTAGATTGGGGCGCATCGTATGACGGTGCGCCCCGCGCTCGTGTCGGCCGTACTGGTGCTGGCGGTCCTGGGAGTCTCGCTCTCGGGACCGCTGGTGCGTCTCTCCACGGCACACCCGATTGCCATCGCCGTGTGGCGGCTCACGTTCTCGCTCGCGATCATCGCGGTGCCGCTGCTTGCGCGTGGCACCTGGAGGCAGTGGCGTGCGCTCGGCGGACGTGACATGGCTCTGGCGGTGATTGGGGGCGCGATGCTCGCGCTGCACTTCTGGAGCTGGAACACGTCCGTCGAACTGACGACGATCGCGGCGTCCACCGTCCTGGTGAACACACAGCCACTGATCGTCGCGATGATCTCCGGCTTCTGGCTGCGCGAGGCCCCCACCCGCACGCAGTGGCTCGGCATCGGGGTCGCGATGACGGGCGCCCTCCTCGTGGCTGCGCCGGACCTGACTCGTGATGGGGCGCTGTCCCTGTCGGGCCGTGCCGCTGCCGGCGATGCGCTGGCGCTGGCGGGGGCCGCCACCGCGGCGCTCTACTATGTGATCGGACGCCGCTTGCGCGCGGCGCTGGATCTGTGGGCCTACGTGGCGCTGGTCTATGGCGCTTGCCTCGCGACACTGCTGGTGCTTGCCGCGCTCCTCGATGTGCCCCTCGGGCCGTACCCGCGTCGCGAATACGGGATCTTCGCGCTGCTGGCGATCGGGCCCATGCTGCTGGGTCACACCGGCATGAATTGGGCGCTTCGCCACATGCCTGCGTACCAGGTGAATGTCGTGCTGCTGGGCGAGCCGATCGGGGCCACCGTGCTGGCGGCATTGCTTCCGGGCATTCGGGAGCGCCCCACAGCCTTGACGCTCGTCGGCGGTGCGATCGTGCTGGGCGGCATCATCATCGCGGAGCGGCGCGCGAGGCCCTAGACGCTTCGTCGCCTCGATTATGTTTCGGGCGTGAAGTCCGTGTGGGCGAAGGAGGCACCAAGCCGACCATGAAGACGTTGCAGCTCGACGTCGTGGCGACCCGCGGCGGGGTTGTCGAATCCCAGCACCGAGTGCATGCGGCGGTCGTTGACGCACGCGACTGCCTTTCCGCGGCGGCCGGCGAGCCCCGTCGCTTCACGCACTGGCGTTCGTGCGCCAAGCCCTTTCAGGTCATGCCGCTGATCACGTCCGGCGGGTTTGACGACCTGCATTGGGGGGACGACGAGCTCGCGCTTGCGTGTGCGTCGCATGGCGGTGAGCCCGAACACGTCGCGATCGCCGAGCGCATGCTGTCGGGCATCGGACTGGAGGAGGGTGACCTTGCCTGCGGGCCGCACGAGCCACTCTCGAACCGCGGCGCCAAGCTGCTTCGCGAAGCGGGTGACCGTCCCACGCGCCTGCACAACAACTGCTCCGGGAAGCACGCCGCGATGCTCGCCTGCGCGCACACGGCTGGCTGGCCGCTCTTTGGGTACGAACGACCGGGGCATGATGTGCAGCGGTGCTGCCTCGCGAGTGTGGCGCACTGGACGGGCATGGACTCGGCGGCGATCGGGATTGCCGTGGATGGATGCGGCGTGGTGGAGTTTGCCCTCCCCCTGGAGCACATGGCGCGGGCATACTCCCGCCTCGCGCGCGCGGCCACCGAGGAAGCGGGGATGGCGCAGCGAGTGATCGGGGCGATGCAGACCCGCCCGTTTCTCGTGGGCGGCACCGATCGGTTCGATTCGATCCTCATCGAGGAGACCGACGGCCGCGTGGTCGCGAAGATCGGCGCCGAAGGCGTGCATTCGGCCGCGCTGCTCGAGCAGGGGATCGGGGTGGCGATCAAGGTGGAGGATGGTGCGCTGCGCGCGCAGTTCCCCGCGTTCGTTCGCCTGTTGCAGATGCTCGATGCGCTCCCGGAAGTGCTTCCGGCCCGGTTGGAGGATTTTCTTCACCGGCACATCCGGAACACGCGAGGCGAATCCGTCGGCGAGATTCGGCCGGTCGCCTGAGCGCGATTTCGCGCCGCCGGGCGTTCGATTGATGCCGCGTCCCCGTCCGGTCGCCATCACACTTGACCACCTGGATGAGCCCACACGGCGGCTCGTCCGCGTGGCTGCCGTGCTCGCGGGCGGTACCGAGGACGACATCCGGCAGGAACTTCAACCAGCGGCCGGAGACACCCCGCGCGAATGGATCGAGGAGGTGCTGTTGCAGACGTACCTGTTCGCCGGGTTTCCCCGGGCGCTGAACGGCATGCGCGAGTGGCGGCGGATCGTGCAGGTGCCGGCGTCCGCCGACGTTGTCGGTGCGAGCCGGGATCGTCTGGTGGCCATCGGAGAGGCAACGTGCGCGAGCGTGTACGGCTCGATGTACGAGCGCCTGCGCGGCAATATCCGACATCTGCAC
The DNA here is from genome assembly GCA_040902005.1 of Gemmatimonadaceae bacterium. GTDB lineage: Bacteria > Gemmatimonadota > Gemmatimonadetes > Gemmatimonadales > Gemmatimonadaceae > DASPMP01. The sequence goes on from JBBDYA010000045.1 coordinate 158,688, forward strand.
CCGCTCCTGGACGAGTGGATGATCGTGGAAGGGTACGGCAAGGTGCTCAGCCGCGAGCAGCTGGATCTGCCGCGGCGCGAGCTCTGCATTGTTGCCGCCTGCGCCGCGACGGGGCAGGATCGCCAGCTGCAGTCGCACTTGCATGGCGCCCGGAACGTCGGTGTCGGCAACGGCGCCATCACGGACGCGCTGACCGCGCTGCGCGATCGGATTCACGAACACCTTCATGCACGCGCAACGCGCCTCTGGGACCGCATTCGCCATGACATTCATTGATCGCGTCCGCATTCGCGTGAAGGCGGGGGACGGTGGGTCAGGCATCGCGTCGTTCCGTCGGGAGAAGTTCATTCCGATGGGCGGGCCAGACGGTGGTGACGGCGGACACGGCGGCAGCATTCTCGTGCGCGCGGATGCCAACCTTGCCACGCTCCTGGACTACTCCTATCGCGATGCCTGGCGCGCGGAGAATGGCGATCACGGGTCGGGAGCGAACAAGACCGGCCGTTCCGGAGACGACCTCGTGCTGCCCGTGCCACCAGGTACCATCGTTCGCAACGCAGACTCCAGCGAGATCATCGCGGAGGTCGTCGAGCATGACCAGAGCGTCGTCGTCGCCCGCGGCGGACGGGGTGGCAAGGGCAACGCGTTCTTCACCACGTCCACCCGCCAGGCCCCCCGCGCCTTCCAGCCCGGCGAGGACGGCGAGGAGCTCGCGCTCGAGCTCGAGCTGAAGCTCATCGCCGACATCGGTCTGGTCGGACAGCCAAACGCGGGCAAGTCCACCCTCCTTTCTGTTGTCTCCGCGGCGCGACCGAAGATTGCCGACTATCCCTTCACGACGCTGTCGCCGAACCTGGGCGTGGTGCAGCTGTCGGACGGACGAACGTTCGTGGTCGCGGATATTCCCGGCATCATCGAGGGCGCCCACGAAGGAAAGGGCCTCGGACTCCAGTTCCTGCGCCACATCGAGCGCACACGACTCCTGGCGTTCATGATTCCGATCGATGCGATGGATTGGCAACGCGAATACGATCAATTGCGTAGCGAGATCCGGGAGTATTCGGCGGAGCTGGCGGGCAAGCCGCACTGTGTGCTGTTCACCAAGATGGATCTGCTTGGCGACACGGAGCCGCCGCCGATCGAAGCGCCGGATGCCTTTGGCGTGTTTGCCGTGAGCTCCCTCGCCCGCCAGGGACTCGAACCGCTGCTGGCCGAGTGGTGGCGGCAGCTGCTCGACATGCGAAAGGCCAGTGAGCGCGCCGCTGCCCCCGCCGAGCTGCCCTGAGACAAGCGGCAGCATCGCGCGCATTTGGCGCGGCGAGGCGCGATATCCGGACGCCCTCGAGGACTTGCGTGAAAATGCTCCACGGCAGCTCACCGCACGCGGGCGACTCGAGCTGCTCGACGTACAGCCGCGCGTCGCCATCGTCGGCACGCGTCGCGCGACGGGATACGGACTGCGCGTCACGAGAGAGTTGGGCGCGGCCTTCGCCCGGGCGGGGGCGTGCGTGGTCAGTGGTCTCGCCCTTGGCATCGACGGCGCCGCGCACCAGGGAGCGCTCGAGGCGGGCGGCGCAACGATCGCCGTGCTCGGCACGGGACTGGATGCGGTATTCCCGCGAGCGAATCGCGCCCTGCAGGCGCGCATCGCGTCGGACGGGCTTCTGCTGAGCGAACTGGAGCCGCTGGAGCACGGTACGAAGTGGACTTTTCCCGAGCGCAATCGAATCATCGCCGCGCTTTCCGCCGTCACCATCGTGGTGGAAGCGCCGCACAAAAGCGGTGCCCTCATCACGGCGGACTGTGCGGAGGAACTTGGCCGTACGGTCGCCGTGATTCCGGGCCCCATCGATCAGCCGCAGAGTGCCGGGAGCAATCGCCTGCTTCGGGACGGGCGGCTGGCGCTCGTCACCATCGAGGACGCGCTGGCGCTCGTCGGACTCACGCCGCCGCCACGCGCGCCGCGAGGTGATCCGCGGGGCAACGAGGGGCGTGTCTGGGCCGCCCTGGCGGGTGGCGGCCTGGATATGGACACGCTGTGCCTCAAGAGCGGTCTTCCCGCTGCCCAGTGCATGGCGGCGGTGACCACGCTCGAATTGCATGGTTCGGTCGAGTGCGCCATCACCGGTGAGATACGGCGCCGCTGACCGCGCCCGCCCTATCTTGCAACGTGAACGCCGAACACCTGTACATCCATGTGCCCTTCTGCACCAGGCGATGTGTGTACTGCGATTTCTCGATTGCCGTACGCGCGAGCGTGCCGGTGCGGGAGTTCGTCGCGGCGGTGGGGAATGAGTGGGACTGTCGCCACCGCGAGTCGCGCTTCGACCTGGCAACGCTGTATTTCGGTGGAGGCACGCCGTCGAAACTGGGCGGCGACGGCGTGGCGCGGCTGATGGACGTGGTCCGTCAGCGCGCGACCATTCGTGCGGACGCCGAGATTACGCTTGAAGTGAATCCCGAGGATGTGACCCCGGATGCCGTCACCATGTGGCGCTCGGCCGGCATCAACCGCCTCTCCCTCGGCATACAGTCCTTTGATCCGGGGCTCCTGGCATGGATGCATCGCACCCATGACGCGGACGCCGCGCACCGCGCGATTGCCGTGGCCAGGGATGCGGGCATGGACGATATCTCCATCGATCTGATCTTCGCGACGCCCGCGGCCCTGCGCCGATCGTGGCTCGCGGATCTCGACGCCGCGGTGCGTCTCAACCTTCCGCACGTGTCCATCTATGGCCTTACGGTGGAACCCCGCACGCCGCTCGGTCGGCTGGTCGCCCGGAACGACATCGCCGAGGCGGCTGAGGAAACCTTCGAGGAGGAGTTTCTGATGGCAGATGCGAGGTTCACCGCCGCCGGCTGGCAGCACTACGAGGTTTCCAACTACGGGAAGCCGGGCCACCATTCCCGGCACAACTGGTCCTACTGGCAGCGACGACCGTATGGCGGGCTGGGGCCGTCGGCGCACGAGTTCGACGGAAGGCAACGGCGATGGAACGTGGCACCGTACGCCGAGTGGTCGGAAAGAACCACGACGGGCATGTCCTCGACCGCAGGCAGTGAGGATCTCGATGAGGCGCAGGTCAGCGCCGAGCAGATCTATCTCGGGCTGCGCACCAATACGGGAGTGGCGCTTTCGCCGTCGGAGCGCGACCATGTGGCATCATGGATCCGATCGGGTTGGGCCACGGTGTCGGACGATTCGTTGCTGCGGCTCTCTGCCACTGGCTGGCTGCGCCTGGATGCCTTGGCGGGCGACTTGACTCACTTGCGAAGTCGTTAGTAGGTTTGAACTTATGAGCCCCGTAGAGCAGCTCTCCAAGCGTGAACGCCGGGTGCTGGAGGCTGTCATTCAAACGTATGTTCAGACTGCGGAGCCCGCTGGCTCGCGCACACTCTCGCGGCACTTCGGGCTGGGGGTGTCTCCAGCCACGATTCGCAACACGATGAGCGACCTTGAGGAGAAAGGGTTTCTCTTCCATCCGCATACGTCCGCGGGCCGCGTGCCGACCAACAAGGCGTACCGCGCCTACGTGGATGCGCTGCTCGGCAGTCCGCAGCCCGTCGCTTCTGCCGAGCGCGATCAGCTCACGGTGGCACTGAGTGCGACCGGCTCCCCGATCGAAAGCATCCTGCGTCGCGCTGCACAGAGCCTCGGCATTCTGACGCAGGAGCTTGGCGTCGCAATGGGTCCGCGTCTCGCGATGTCGGTGCTGCGCAGCCTCGACCTGGTCCGCGTGAGCAGTGAACGCCTGCTCATGGTGCTTGCGCTCGAGGGGGGCGCCGTGCGCACCGTGTTCGTGGAAGTGGCCGGATCCATCGCCGAAACGGCACTTGCCGAAGTCACAAAGGTATTGAACGAGCGGCTGGCGGGTCTCACCATGGAGCAGATCCGCACCTCGCTCGCCGAACGGCTGCGCGACACGATCTCGGTGCCGGATGCGCGCGAGTTGCTGAACATCTTCGTGGAGGAGGCGGAGGTCCTGTTCGACGAACAGATCGCGATTGCCGAAGGGCAGGTACTGCTGGGCCAGGCCTCTGTGCTGGTGGACCAGCCCGAGTTCGCGGCGGCGGACCGGATGCGCCGGCTGATCGAGCTGACGGAGCGTCCCCAGGCCCTGGCGGACATTCTGCGCCATCGAGGCGCGACCGCGGGGATATCCATCACGATCGGTACGGAGCACGACGACGAGCGTCTGCGCGACTTCACCGTGGTCACGGCCGAGTATCACACTGCCTCGCTCGCCGGCATCATCGGCGTGATCGGGCCCACCCGCATGCCGTATGAAAAGGTGATCTCCCTCGTCAGCCATACCTCCCAGTTGCTCTCCGACCTTCTGGACTGACAGGATGGCCGACTACTACGAGGTACTCGGCGTTGTGCGTACGGCGACCGAAGAGGACATCAAGAGTGCCTATCGCAAGCTCGCGATGCGCTGGCATCCGGACCGCAACAATGGATCGAAGGAGTCCGAGGAACAGTTCAAGGACCTGACGGAAGCGTACGACGTGCTACGCGATCCGCAGAAGCGCGCGGCCTACGATCGCTATGGCGAGGCCGGGTTGCGGGCAGGCGGCATGTCGGGAGGGTTCCATCATTTCGACTTGTCCGAGGCGCTCAACGTCTTCATGCGGGACTTCGGCATGAGCGGCTTTGCCGGATTTGGGCAGGCGCAGGCGACGGATCGGAGCGGCGCCGACGTGAAGATCACGCTCGAACTCACGCTTGCGGAGGTGGCCAGCGGCGCCGAAAAGGCCGTCACCCTGAAGCTGCTGGACCCGTGCGGCACGTGCGAGGGAAGCGGGGCGGAGCCGGGGTCGCGCGCGCAGAGCTGTCCCACCTGCGCCGGGGTTGGTGAAGTGCGTCGTCCGCAGCGAAGCTTCTTCGGGCAGGTCCTGATGGTGACGCCGTGCCCGTCATGCAAAGGGGAGGGCAGTCTCATTGCGTCGCCATGCAAGGCGTGCCGGGGCGACGGACGCCTGCGCGCGGATCGCGAGCTCAAGATCACCGTTCCCCCTGGTGTCGCCACGGGCCAGTACATGACGTTGCGGGACGTGGGCAATGTCGGGTCGCGGGGCGGCAAGCGGGGTGACGTGCACGTCGTATTCGAGGTCGCCGACGATCCGCGTTTCGAGCGCGATGGGGAGGATCTCTACACCGAGATTCTGGTGACCTACCCGCAACTGACGCTTGGCGCCGAGGTCGCGGCGCCGACGGTCAACGGCAGCGTCAATCTCAAGG
>JBBDYA010000046.1:0-35865 GCA_040902005.1 Gemmatimonadaceae bacterium
ATGCGGTCCTGCCGAAGCTCGAACAGGTCGGCCAGGTCTTCCGGCTCCTGCTGGCCCCCCCCCCCACCGCCACCGTCACCCCCGCCCCCCATCGACACGCTCACGTTGCGGAATTCCGCTTCCGCGCGCTGGAGCTGCTGGAGCGCGCGCTGTTCGGGTCCGAGCGCGTCGCGCAGCTTGCCCTCACCCAGAATGCGCTCGGCGGTGTCCATCGCAGCCGCGGCCAGGGGGAGGATGTCCGCGATGCGCTTGAGGCTCGAGTCCATGGTCACCACGCCGCGCTCCACGAGCTGGCGCGCGAGCTGTTCCACGTCGTCCTTGAGCCGCTGCTGCGCGAGACGCAGCGTGGCGATGTCTTCCTCCAGCACCCTGGGATCGGCCGCGTCGCGCAGGCGGTTGAAGGTGCCCGCGATGATTTCGCGCTGACGCTGTGAGAGCTGGCCGGGCTCCTGTTGTCCCCCACCGCCACCCCCGCCGCCACCGCCGCCCTGCTGTGACTGGCGATACTCGAGCGCGTACGCCCGTACCTGGAGGAAGTAGATGTCCGACGTGACTGACTTCGCCCCGCCCACGGCGTCGTTGTCCGTGGCGCGCGCGTAATACGACACGACGTCGCCGGGCTGAAGCTCGTAGTCCTCGAGCATGAACGTGTGGCCGGCGGCGATCTCCCGGATCACACGCGCGCCGGAGCGGTGCAGCGCGACGGTCTTCTCCTCCGCGCCGTTCACGGAGTACACCAGGTCCAACGTCGCCACGCCGTAGTCGTCTTCCGCCTCCACCTCGGTGAACACCTCGTCCACCGCCAGCACGCGCTGGTCGCGCCCCGGTTTGGTGAAGCGCACCGAGGGTTCGCGATCCGGCAGCACGTCGATCGCGTAGTTCAGCGACGCGGTGAGCAGGTCCCCGCGTGCACCCTCCAGCTCCACGCGGTAGAACCCGTTGCGGGCGACGCGAATCGTCGCTGACAGCGTGCCGTCCTCGGCGCGGACGAGCGCAAGCGTGTCGCCATTCTCGATCACGATGCGGCCGCCGTTCGTGGGGACGGTGGGCGTGACCGTCACGCGTACGCGCGTCCCCGCCGGGGCCGCGATGTCGCCGGCACTGTCCACGCGCTGATCGGGAAGCGCGGTATACGCGGGGAACCGGTACTCGAGGTCCAGCCGTTTGGTGTAGGGCAGGTCGGCCACGCTGAGCTTGAAGATTCGCGAGCGGAGTCCGCTCGTTTCGACGAGGTATTCCGTGGCGGCGCCCACGTCGAACAGTCTGGCCGAAAACGTCGCCGAGCTGTCGGCGCTCATCGGGATGCGGTTCCACGACGCGGTGTCGCTCGTGCGCGCCCACAGCTCCACGCTGCCGGGCTGGAAACCGACGGGGGTGGCGGTGACCACCACGCTGGCGCCCCGCGCGATGGTGACGTCCCCGGGCAGCACGTCCAGCCGGAAGGGATTCACTTCCTCGGCACTCGCCCACGGCGAGAGTAGCGCGCCCATGCCATAGCGCAGCGACGTAGGGCCAAGCGTGAGCACCACGAGGAGCATGGCCGCCGCACCACCGAGCGCGGCAAAGGCGAGCCGCAGCCCGCGCGCGTCCACGCCGCGGCCGTCGTTCACCGCCCGCGCGCGGGAAACGGCCATGCCACGCACTCGGCTGGCCATTTCGGGAGACAGCTCTCGCGCGCGCGCCGGATCGCCAGCGCGCGACATCTCGACCGCGGACACCAGCGCTCCCTCGAACGACGGCTCGTGCTCCTCCACATAGAGCGCGACCTGCTCGTCCCTGGGCCGCGGCAGCAGCGGGCGCACCACGAACCAGCCCAGCAGCACCGCGCTCACGAGCGCCAGCGCGGTCCGCGACCCGACCACGGCCGACGGCGCGTACTTCGCCACCTCGAGGATGAGCGCGCACGCGACCAGGGTGACGAGGATTCCCGCCGCAGCGATCGCGATGCCGCGAAGCACGCGCGCCAGGCGCCACCGGCGGCGCACCCCATGCACCACGCCAAGGACCTGTCCGATGTTGGCATCCAGCGCGCTGTGTCCCATCAGGTCACTCCAGTTGCAGGTTGCTCCACCGGACGCCGCGACAACCGGTTGGCGAGCAACGTTTCGGCCCCGAGCAGGATCAGGGCCGCCAGCAGTAGATACCACCAGATGGCCTGCCTCCGTTCCAGCTCCTGCGCCGTCCCCGTGAATTCTGCCGGTTCGGACGCCACCGCGCCACGCTGACCACGCGCGGTGATGGCGGCCACGAGCTCGGCGGGATCGAAATGTGACAGATCGGATTCGGCCAGGTCGACGTTCACGGCGACCGGGCGGCCCGCGCCGAGTGCCGTGCCACCCCCGCGAATCTCGTAGAACCCGCGCTCGAGCAGTTCCACCATCGGGCGGGTGGAATCCTGCGCGACACGCGTGCGAGCGCCACTCGGCGACTCCACCGTCACGGTGCCCTCACGGCTCAGGTCCAGGACGTGCGGCAGCGTGAACCACGAGCGCGCTTCCGATCCAGCGATGGAGCGACGCGCCAGCTGGTGCATGAGGGGCACCCAGAGCGGGTGAAAGGGCAGATCGGTCCAGTGCGCGTCCAGCGAGAGCGCGAACACCATGATGCGTCCGTCGCCGTACGGTCGGTCGATCAGCAGCGGTGATCCGTCGTCGAGACGGGCGATGATCTGCGCGTTCGCCGTGGCCGGCGTGAGCTGCCGATACCGCGTTACCGTCACGCTGGAAAAGTCGGCGCGCCCCACGGCAAAGGGCTCGAAAAGCGCGCTGCTGAAGTCCACCGAAGCCCAGCGGCCGCCCTCGGCACGGTCGGTCATCGCGCCGACGCGCGCTGGGAGCGCGTCGGTCCACGCCGGCGTGAGTCCCACCATGCCGCGCTCACCAGGAACCACCAGCAGAATCGCGCCCTCCGTGACGCGTGCCCGGATCGCTTCACCGGCGGCGCCTCCCGGCAGGTCGGCCTCGTTGAGCACGATGAGCGAGCGGCCTCGGACACCGGCCGCGGGGAGGGCGCTGGTCAGGTCCACGCGCACTGGTGGATCGTCCGCCACCGCCAGCGCGCGCGAGAGATACAGACTCTGATTGGCCCGTGGCCGTGGCGGCTCGACGATGATGGCGGACGCGCCAGATTCCTCGGCGACGGTGAAGAAGAACGCGTCGTTCATCGGCTGGGAATCTGGCGCGAGCCGCACCACGGCGCGGGTGGGCGCGGCAGCCACCGGCATGGCAGTGAACACCACCTGCGCCGTGGCGCGCGGGAGCACGGTGACGGTCTTCGTTTCCACGGTGCGCCCCGCCAATTCGAGCGTCGCGTTCACGGTTCGGGCACGCTGGCCGAGATTGGTGGCGCGCGCCGTCACCGCGGCGCGCACCCGGCTGCCGTCCTGGCGTCGCGCGACCGCCACGCCCGTGATTGCCATGTCCTCCGTTTCCCCCCGTGACACGTCCACGCTCCGCACCGTCGCGCGGGGAGGGAGCGTCACCTCGTCATTCGGGGTCCAGCCAAATCGGTGAAAATCGGAGATCAGCACGATCTCCTTGCGCGGCAGGTCGGACGCCGAGAGGATCTGCCCCGCCATGCGGAAGCCGGCGGCGAACCGCGTGGGCTCGCTCGTGGGCTGGAGGGTGGAAAGCACACTCCGGACGCGCTCGGCGCCTCCCGACGGATCGGTGAGCTGCGACGCCGTGGCGCCGAAGGTCACGAGCGAAATGCGATCCGTGGCGCGCGCCTCGCTGGCGATGGCGCGCGCGGTGGCGATGGCGCGATCCCAGCGCGATCCATATCCCATGCTGAACGACCGATCGAGCAGCAGCACCACCTCGCGGCCGTCGGGCGCGCCGGCGCTGGGCGCCACCGGCCGGTCGAGGAAGGGGCGTGAGAAGGCGAACACCACGAGCGCGATTGCCAGGACGCGGAGTGCGAGCAGCAGGAGGTGGCGCAGCTTCTGTCGCCGCACGGACCGGTACGGCACCTTGCGCAGAAACATCAGCGAGGGGAACGCGACCGTCTCCTTCCGCTCGCGGTGGATGAGATGGACGAGAATCGGTATCGCGATCGCCGCGAGTCCCGCGAAGAATGCCGGCGCGAGTACGCCCACTACCCCGCCTTCCGGGCGCGATCGAACTTGCGCCGCGCGCCAAGGTATCGGAACAGCGCCTTGTCCATCGGCTGGCTGGTGTCGAAGAGCGCATAGTCCACGCCCTGCCCCGTGAGCCGGCGCGTGAGGGCGGTCACGTGCTGGGACACGAGCGCCCGGTAGTCATCCCGCAGGTAGTCGGGGATCACCGGCATCGTCTCGCCGGATTCCAAATCCACGAAGTTGGTGCTCTCGATGAACGGAAAGTCGCGTTCGCCGGGATCGAGCACGTGCAGCACCATGAGATCATTGCCACGTCCGCGGAGCGTGTTCACGGCAGACACGATGTCGTCCGGTTCCTCGTACAGATCGGAGATGACCGCGACCATGCTGCGGCGACGAACGGCGTCCGCCAGCCGCTGGAACACCTGCCGGTACCGCGTGGCAATCGGCTCCGGCTTCGCAGGCACGCCGCGCTCCGCGTGGTCGAGACTGTGCAGCACGAGCTGGAGGTGCTTGGCGGACGGCGGCACATAGTCCACGACGCCATTCGCGAACGTGGCGAGTCCCACGCGGTCGCGCTGGAGGCTGGAGAAATACGCGAGACAGGCGGCCAGCGTGCAGGCGTACGGAAGCTTGCGACCGTAGGACATCGAGCGGCTCACGTCCAGCAGGATCATGAGGTTCGTATTCGTGTCCGCCTCGAACTCCTTCACGTAGTAGCGATCGGTGCGGGCATACACCCGCCAGTCCACGCGGCGCACGTCGTCGCCGGGCATGTATGGGCGGTGCTCCGCAAAGTCGGTGGACGCGCCGAGGTGGGGCGCGCGGTGCAGCCCCTGAATGAACCCCTCGACCACGAGCTTCGCGCGCATCTCGAGGTTGCCGATCCGGGCAAGGACGGTGGGATCGAGGAGGTTGGCGCCCGTGGCGCGGGGGGTAGTCATGGACAAACGCGGATTACGCGGATGGCGCGGATGACGCGGATGGCGCGGATGACGCGGATGGACATTGGCGCCAAGCTACATGCCCGACTTCGGCACCGGCACGTTCTCCAGCAGGTGCTCGACGATCTGGTCCGTGGAGACTTTCTCGGATTCCGCGTGAAAGTTGCGGATGATCCGGTGCCGCAGGATCGGCTTGGCGAGGGCGCGGATGTCCTCGAAGCTCACGTGAAACCGGCCCTGCATGAGGGCTCGGGCCTTGCCGCCCAGCAGCAGGTGCTGGGGCGCCCGCACGCTGGCGCCATACGAGACCCATTCCTTTATGTAGTCGGAGGCTCCCGGACCGGGCCGGCTGGCGCGCGCGAGGTGCACCGCGTACCGCGCGATCGGCTCGGCCGCCGGCACGCGCCGCACGAGCTCCTGGAACGCGACGATATCGGCGCCAGTCACCGCGCGCTCGAAGCGGTGGCGCTGGATCGATGTGGTGGCCCGGACGACGTCCACCTCCTGGTCTTCGCTGAGGTAGTCGATAACGATCTCGAACATGAAGCGGTCGATCTGTGCTTCCGGCAGCGGGTACGTGCCTTCGAGCTCGATGGGGTTCTGCGTGGCGAACACGAAGAACGGCTCGGTGAGCGGGTAGGTCTGTCCCTGCACGGTGACGCGGTGCTCCTGCATCGCCTCCAGCAGGGCGGCCTGCGTCTTCGGCGGCGTGCGGTTGATCTCGTCCGCCAGCACGATGTTGGCGAAGATCGGGCCGGGCACGAACTGCATCTTGCGCCGGCCGGTCGCGGTGTCTTCCTGAATGATGTCCGTGCCGGTGATGTCGCTGGGCATGAGGTCCGGCGTGAACTGGATGCGCGAGAACTTGAGATCGAGGACCTGCGCGACCGTGTTGATCAGGAGCGTCTTCGCGAGTCCCGGAACGCCGACGATCAGGCTGTTGCCGCCCGTAAAGAGCGACAGCAGCACGAGATCCACGACGTGCTCCTGGCCCACGATGAGCTTCGCGATCTCCTTCTTGATGTCGTCGTGGCCGCGCTTGAGGCGCTCGGCAAGCGCAATGTCGTCGGTGCCATGGGTTAGGCCTTCGGGAATGGTCAGAGTCACGGTCGGCTCGTCGGGTTTCAGTGGGTCAGCGCGTAGATGAGGTAGTTGACGCCCAGCTTGTATGCTTCGTTCGAGACCGGAATCGGTGCGAATCCACGGTTGGAGTACTCCCAGTACTCGCCGACGTCGTTCTCGAAATTGATGATCGCGATCAACCGCTTCTTCGGGTCGTTCTCCTGATAGATGCCGTAGTACACCGGGCGGCTGTTGTACTGCGTATGCAGCAGGCTCAGGTCCACCTTGAAGAACGCATCGAAGATCTGATGCGACTGGTCCAGCGGAACGACCCGCGCCCCCGGCAGCACGCGCTGCATCTGAAACGTAAAGTTCATCCAGTGCTGCGGGCCCTGGAAGTCGTCGAAGATCACGAATCCGCCCTTCGTCAGATAGTTCCGGAATCCGAGCACTTCCTGCTCGGTAGGCTGCCAGTAGCCGGGCTCGGAGAAGTAGGCGATCGGAAACTTCATGAGTTCGGGGTCGTCGAGCGCCAGCACGTTGCCCCCAGCGGCCAACGGAGATTCGATGAACGGGCGCAGCGACGTGATTTCCTGCATGATCCGCATCAGGTTCGTTTCCGCCCGCGGGTAGTCGTGCGACCAGCCGGGCCCCTGGTTCGTGAAGCCGCCGAACCCGCGGTACTTGATCCGCACGAAGGTGAACCGGCCGTCGTATGGCACATTGCCGCGAAATTCCGGATGCTCGTAATATTCGTTGGGATCGCCGAGCATACGGCGCATGCGGCCGAACTCGCCGCGCTGCGCCTCCGCGACCGTGAGGGGCAGCCCAGTGCACAGGGCGACGATCAGGAGCAGCCGCGGCATCAGTGCGTCAACGCGTAGATGAGGTAATTCACGCCCAGCTTGTACGCCTCATTGGACACCGCGATCGGGGCGAAGCCGCGGCTGGACCACTGCCACCACTCGCCGATGTCGTTGTTGTAGTTGATGATCGCCATGATGCGCCTGGTGGGATCGTTATCCGGAAAGATCGCGTAATAGACCGGTTCCTGCCGGCGGCGGACCATCGTCAGGTCCACCTTGAAGAACGAGTCGAAGATGGGATGTGACCCGTCGAGCGGCACCAGGCGGTGGCCGGGAAGCGCGCGGTTCATGTGGAACCGGAACGCCTCGAGGTCCCGATCCGAGCTCCACCCATCGAAGTCATCCACGATCAGGAACCCGCCCTTCTGCAGGTACTGTCCCAGTCCGGCCACTTCGCTGTCCGTTGGCTGCCACCCGCCCGGCTCGGACAGGTAGGCCACGGGATACCTGAACAATTCCGGGTCGTCGAGCGCGAGGATCACGCCGCCCACGCGCTCGCCGGACTCGATGAACGGCCGCATCGTGGTCACCTCGGCCATGATCCGCATGAGGTTCGTTTCCGCGCGCGGATAATCGTGCGACCAGCCGGGCCCCTCGCGTCCGGAGAAATGGCCGTAGCCGCGATACTTGATCCGCGCGAACGTGAACCGGCCGCTGTACGACACGTTGCCCCGGTAGTCCGGCGGCGACCAGAACTCGTTCGGATCGCCGAGCATGCGGCGGGCACCATCGAACTCTCCCCGCTGTGCCACGAGCAATTCCGGCACGAGCGGCAGGAGCAGCAGCGACGTGACTGCCAATGCGCGCGCGCTCATGGCCCCCCCCCTCTCGCTCGCAGCGCGAGCAGCAGTTCCTGCGCGCGCTCGAAGTGCGGCGCCTCTTCCAGCGCCCGCAACACCGACCGGCGGGCGCTGGCGACATCGCCCGCATCGCGCTGGGCAACCGCCAGGAGGTAGAATGCCTGCGCGCGATCCACCGGATTCAGCGCCAGCACGGCGAGTCGCTCGCGCACGGCCTTCGCGTGATTCCCGAGCCGCGCATACAGCGCCGCGAGCGTCTCGTGGCGGCCGATGTCGTAGGGGTTCACGAACATCGCGTCCTCGAAGGCCTCCGCCGCGCGCGCGGTGTCGCCTGTCTGGAGCAGCAGGTCCCCGAGCAGCTCGTGCGCGTCGTGCGGAAATTCGCCGAGATCGCGCATCGCGAGCAGCAGCTGGCTGGCGCCCAGCTTGTCGCCGCGCGCGAGCAGCGCCCGCGCGAGCAGGGGATACGGTCCGTCTCCCCCGGCGTACTCGGGAAAGAGCGCGCGCGCCCGTTCGAGCGCCGCCACGGAGACCGCGGTGTCGCCGCGCTGCATCAGCGCGCGCCCCACGGCGAGCTGCACGCCATAGTTGCGCGGCTGCACGGCGGCGCGGGCGACGAGCGCCTGGCTCGGCATCCGCTGGCTCACGTTCGGAGATTCGTCGCCCAGCACCGCGAGGGTGCGCCCGAAGCGCTCCTGCATGTACGCGTCGAACCGCCGGTCGAGGGCCGGCAGGTCCATCCGCAGCACGTTCCGGATCACCTGCTCCGTGGTCTGCCCGGCGCGGTAGCCCTGAAGCATGTCCAGGAGGGCCTTCTCACCGAACTCCTGCGCGATCAGCTCACAGACGAGTGACGCCTGGTAGTAGGAGAACAGCACCTGCTGCGGATACTCGGGTCGCACGAAGCCGTCGTTCAGCCGGCTGGCGGGCACCAGCCGTCCGGACGCGTATGCCTGGAGGAAGGCCGGCGTCACGCCCTGCCCCCACCCCTTTCGCGCCCGCCGCTCCTCGTACACCGACAGTCCTTCCGATAGCCATCGCGGGACGCGCATGTCGGTGGCGCCGAGCGTGAACGTGTGCGCCAGCTCGTGCCACGCGGTGGAGCCCCAGTTGAAGGCGCCCGCGTCCCGCGCCGCGGGCGAGTCGAACGCGATCGTATTGCCGAAGCTCACTCCGAGCGCGCCGAGGCCGGCGAGTCCCACGGTGCGCACGGAGAAGTCGGCGTGGCTACGATAGACCTCCACGCGAACGGGCCCGTCTGGCGTGAAGCCGTAGCGCCGCACGAACGTGTCGAACGCGCGGTCCATCAGGGGCCCGAGATACAGCGACAGGAGGCGGGACTCCGGCTTCTCGATCACGAACCGGAAGCGTCCATGAGTGATTTCGTCGTACTCGCCGTACGTGTCCAGCAGGTCCAGGGTATTCTTGACCCAGACGTTGTACGGATCCCCGGCAAACGCGGTCTCGAGACTGCGCCGCGCGTCGGCGACCTCCCCGAGGCGCAACAGATTGAGTCCGAGCGTGCTGTGCGCCGCCCAGCTGGACGGGTCGGCGGTCGTGCCCTGACGCGCGACGCTCGCGGCCTGCGCGTACTGTCGCACACGCGCGAGCAGCTCGGCGGTGGCGACGTGCGCGCGCGCGTCACGCGGATAGCGCGAAGTGAATCGGGCCCGCAGCGTTTGCGCGGTGGAAGAGTCTCCGGTCACCACGGCGAGGGCGACGCCGAACGCCAGCGCCTCCGCCGCCTGGGGATCGGCACGCAGCGCGCGCTGGATCTCCCGGTTCGCCCCCGCGAAATCCTCGACGTCTGCCCGGAGCCGTGCGCCCAGCGTTCGCGCGGCGACATGCTCGGCGTCGGCGCGCAACGCGCGCGCCAGCAGGGAATCGGCGCCCGGTTCTTGGTCGAAGTCGCGCCGTCGCGCTTCGGCGACCAGCGCGGGCACGTACGACGCGTCCTGGGCCAGCGCGTCGCGCAGCGTGGCCTTCGCGTCGCCGCTGTTGTACTTCCCCAGAAACAGCTCGGCGAGCCGGACCCTGGCGTCGATGTTGCGCGGGTCCACGGCGATCGCCCGGTCGAACGCCGTGAGCGCATCCTTGAACAGCTGCGGATCGTCGATGCCCAGATAGGTGCAGGCGATAGCGACCGCGACCAGCTCGCGACTGGTGAGCCGCGCGGCGCTGGCATTGTAGATGTCGATGAACTGTGAGAAAGCCCGGGTCGCACGGGCGCGCTCGCCACGCTCGTGCAGCGCGATCGCGGCAGTCAGGCGCGTGGTGAGACTATCCGCCTGCGCCAGTGCAAGCGACGGCACCACGAGCAGTGTCAGCGCCCACCGCCTCATGAGCCACGCTCCAGCCGGCGGATCTCCTGGGATTTTTCCGCGAGCGACACGAGCAGGCGCTCGAGCTCCGCTTCATAGGCCTCCACGGTCATTTCCGCCTTCCGAGCGCGGAGCGCCGTGATCCGCTCCTCGAGCTTCGCGCGCTCGGCGTACAGCGCCACCACCCGCGGGTCGGTGGACGCCGCACCCGCTGCACCGGCGCTCAGGAAAAAGCGACGCGCCAGCTGACCCTCGTCCGCCATCTGTGGATGCTCGGTGGCGATGCGCTGTTCCGATTCATAGAACCGTTTCGTCTCGGCATCCGCGTAGTGGAACGCCTCGAAGAGCGACACGCGTTCATCCTTGTCGCTGTCGGCGCCGTCCTTCGACAGCGCGTCCACGAAAAAGCGCCCGAATCGCGACTCGTTGCGCTCGAATGCGCTCTTGGTCGCCGTCACGACGACGCGCCCGCGCGCCGCCACCACCGGCAGCATGTCGCCACTGGCGCTGGTCATGTTGATGAAGGCCACGCGCCGATCGCCGAACGCATCCAGCAATCTCGCGAAATCCGCGGCCGTGAGGTCCGGTCCGGGAAGGCTGATCCTCGTCTGCGCGCCTTCGCCGCTGCCATGGCCGATCAGCACCAGCACGAGCTGTTCCTCGCTCTCGCGCGCGGCCAGCCGCCCGAGGGTCTGCTCGACGTTCGCGCGCGTGGATGTTCCGCGATACCACGGCCCCTCCCCCTGGGGTGCCGACGCTTCGCCGAACCACGTGATGGCCGAGTCGGGCATACCGCCGCGGTCGCGCGCCGCCTGCGCGAGCGCCGTCGCGAGCGCCGAAAACTCGCGCGTATATCTCGGATCGCCGCCAAGGCCACTGACGATCACGAGCTGGGTCTGTGCCCGCGCGGTGGTCACACCAGCAGCCACCAGGACCGCGACCAATGCAAGTTTCCTCATACCAGCCCCTTCCGACGCCGAAATGCCCACTCGCCCGCGAGCAGCGCCACGAGCGCGAGAAGCACGGCGGGCATGTCCCACAGGTCCATCTGGTTCACCACGGTCACTCCGCGCTTGCTGAGGGCGATGTCTGCCGGAAGCATCCGCATCGTGGCGGGCGTGTAGAATTTGCCCCCCGTTTCCTCCGCGATGCGCTGCAACAGCGGCCGCCGCATCTCCGCTCCGTAGAACTCGGCGTTGAGGTCCGCCACGGCCACGAACGTCGAGTCCGAGACCCCCGCCCAGGCGGCTGCCGCAGCCGTGGTCGTGGGGGGGGGAGCCGCGGACACGCGAATCGTGTGCACGCCAGGCTCGTCCGAGGCATACGATGCCTGGTACTCGCCGTCGCGATCCACCATCCACTCCAACGGCACGTCGCGCACGGCGCCCGACGGCGCCGTCACCCGGGCTGTAAGTCGCGCGTCGTTGCGCCGCACGAAGCCGCTGTCGGCCAGCTCGGCCCGGATGAGCACCGCGCCGCCGGGACGCACCCGGTCCGACGACGTGGACACGCGCAGCTGCTCGGGCGTCTCGCTGGTGAGCCAGCGGAGCAGCTGGCGCCAGTGCGTGCGGAACGTCGCGTCGCCCACGGCGACCTCCGCGTGCATCTGCCAGAGGAACGAGTCCTGGATCGGCATCGCGACCGACAACCCGCGCCCGAAGCGCTGGAAGACCAGGACCGGCTGCCGCGCGCGACCATTCGTTCCCTCCAGCAGCGTGACGGCGCCGGGCTTGAGGCGCGTCACGCGATTGACGCTCGTGACCGGGACACGCGTGATGGCGGACGTGTCCCCCGACGGGCCGCGACGCGCCTGCTGCGTCACCGGGTGCGACGCGCCCGTCGGTGTCACCCGGACCGTAAGCTCCTGGAACGGCGCGAGCGAGTCGGGAACGGCCTCGCCGTCCACGTACATCGGGAGGATGTCGGCCAGCGGCGTGCCCGCGTAGCCGCCCTCGCCGAACGCGCGACGCCCGCCGAGAAAGAGCATGCCGCCCCCGCGCAGGCTGACGAAATCCGCGAGCATGCGCAGTTGATCCGTGGTGAAGGCGCTGGCCTCGATGCTGCCGAGCACCACGGCGCGATACCGGAACAGCTCCGCCCGCGTGGTAGGAAATCCGCCCGCCAGCTCCGCGGGGCCGTCCACGTTCAGCCGGAGGTACTTGTTCTCGGCCGTGCGCTGGAGCACCACAAGCTGCAGGTTGGAGTCCGCCTCCACCGCCTCACGGATGAACCGCACCTCGTACCGCGGCTCCCCCTCCACGTACAGGATCTTCTCGCGGCGGCGGCGCACGTCCACCAGCGCGTGCCGCTCGTTGTTCTGCGTCACCTGCTCGCCGGTCTGCACGGGGATGTAGAACCGCAGCGTGCGCGGCCCCGCACTGGCGACAGTCACCGCGATGCGCACCGGCGCGGATGTGCCGTTCGGCGGCAGCGTGATCTCCTCGCGCGCGATCACGCGGCCGCCATCCTCCACGACCAGCGGCACCCGGGTGCCCTCGTACCCGCGCTGCCGGATCACCGCCGTGGCCAGGAAGGAGGTGCCCTCGAGTACCTGGCGCGGCAGCTCCAGGCGTTCGATTTCCGCGTCGCGCGCGAACTGCTCGGCCCCGATTCCCACCGTGAAGACGGGGACGGCGCGCGCCCGCAGCGCCATCAACTCCGGGTCCACGGTGCCGCTGGCGTTGTCGGCGCCGTCACTCAGGACGACGAGCCCGGAGAGCGGCACCGCATCCAGTTCCTGCCGCGCGCTGGCGATCGCGTCGCCAAGACGGGTCTCCACTGCCTCGAACGTCAGCCCCGACGCATCTGGTATCCGCTCCAGCGTGCTGCCGAACCGGAAGAGCCGCACCTGGAAGCGCTCCCGCAGCGCCGCGACCAGCGCGCTGTCAGGGCCGAGCGCGGCGCGCGCGATGTCGGCACGCGCAGTGGTTCCCTGCTCCGCGATCTGCATACTCCGGGAATCGTCCACGAGCACGCCCACGAAGTTACGCTGGGGCACGGGTGACGAGAGCAGCAGCATCGGGCGGAAGAGGCACGCCACGACGAGCAGAAGGGCGCTGCCGCGCAGGAGCGCCAGGACGATCCGGTCCCGACGCGTGCTGCCCGCGCCGACGCTCCGGTAGGTGAGCATCGCGACGCCAAGCGCCGTGGCAGCGACCGCCAGTCCCACCGCCATCGGACCGGCGACGCCGAACGCGAGGTCTCCCTCGGCGAACACGGCGGGCCGGTACTTGAACAACAGTTGGAACACGCCGTCGAGGAACGTCTGCATCCGCCGGCAAGGGCTTGGGGCACGTGGCTTTCGGGCGAGGCGCCCTACCTCATGATACCCCGCGAACCGCACAAGTGTTGACACAAATCCGCGGACGTCGCGGCGGCCCGCCTTGACACGGCAGCGGAGCGTGGCCAAACGGCATATGTTGGTGCCGCTCATGCCGACAAACACCTCCCCTGACAGCTTCGTGCGCGCAATCGGACTCGGTCGCGCGACGGCCATGGTGGTGGGCACCATCATTGGCGCGGCGATTTTCGTGCAGCCCTCGCTCGTGTCGGGCGCCGTGCCGTCCACGCTGGGCGTGCTGCTCGTGTGGAGCGCGGCGGGCGGGCTCACCCTCATCGGCGCCCTGGTGACGGCAGAGCTGTCCTCGGCGTACCCGAAGACGGGTGGCGTGTACGTCTTTCTCCGGGAAGCGTACTCCCCCGCCGTGGCGTACCTGTGGGGCTGGGCGATGTTCTGGACGATGCACAGCGGGATCATCGCCGTGATCGCGACGATCTTCGCGCGCTACCTCGGGCACTTCCTGGAACTCGGCGAGGCGGGGACGCGCGCCGCGGCGGTCGGCTCCATCGTGGTGCTCTCGGCGGTGAACTACGTGGGCGTCCGCTGGGGGAGTGCGCTCCAGACGTTCTTCACGGCGATCAAGCTGCTGGCCGTGCTCGCCATCGTGGTGCTGGGCGTGGCGTTCGTCGCGGGCGCCGGCGCCGGCGCGCCGGTCGCGTCGTCCGAGCCGTTCCAGCCGTCGCCGATCACCGTCGGCGGATTCATCGCCGCGATGGTCGCGGGGCTGTTCACGTACGGCGGGTGGCACATGGTGACGTACGCGGCGGAGGAGACCACAGATCCGGAGCGCACAATTCCGCGGGCGCTGATCATCGGCACGCTGACGGTGACCGCGGCGTACATCGCGGTGAATGCGGCGTATCTCGCGGTGCTCCCGATGCAGCAGGTGGTCTCGTCGCAGCGCGTGGCCGCCGACTTCGCCGACGCCGTACTCGGCACCAGCGCGGGCGACGCGCTGGCGGCGCTCGTGATCCTGTCCACGCTGGGCGGCATGACCGGCGTCATCCTCGCCGGCCCGCGGGTGTATCTCGCCATGGCGCGCGACGGACTGACCTTCCGCTGGATGGGCGCGGTGCATCCGCGGTATCGCACGCCGCACGTGGCCATCGGGCTCCAGGCGGCGTGGTCGTCGGTGCTCGTGCTCACCGGCACCTACCGCGCCCTCTTCACGCGCGTGGTGTACACCGAGTGGATCTTCTTCGCGCTGATGGCGGGGAGTCTATACTTCCTGCGTTCGCGCCCCGGGTACGCACCCGCGTACCACATGCGCGCGCATCGCCTGCTCGCGGGCGTGTTCATCGTGTCGTCCGGGGCCATCGTGCTGTACCAGATCGTCACCCAGCCGGCCGAGAGCGCGATGGGCCTGGGCATGGTGGCGGTCGGACTTCCCGTGTACTGGCTTTGGAGCCGCAAATCCTCATGATCGTCGACGTTCACAACCACTTCTATCCGCCCGATTACCTGGACGCCCTGCGCTCCGGCAAGAGCGTGGTGCGCGTGACCACGGACAGCGCGGGCAATCCGCACATTCACTACCCGGGCGACTACAACGTGGCCGTCGCGGGACACCGCGACATCGCGTACCGGCAGGAGGTGCTGGAGCGCGAGGGGGTGGACACGCAGGTGATCACGCTGACGACGCCGGGCACGCACGTGGAGTCGCCGGAGTATGCGCGGACGCTCGCGGCGCTGGTCAACGACTGCTTCGCGAAGATCATCGCGGAACGCCGCGGGCGATTCTCCGCACTCGCCACGCTGCCGCTCAACGATCCGAAGGCGTCGGTGCGGGAGTTCACCCGCGCAGTGGACGACCTGCGCCTGCCGGGCGCCATGCTGTTCAGCAACGTGAACGGCGTCGCGCTCGCCGACCAGCGCTTCTGGCCGCTATACGAAGTGGCGAACGACCGCGGCGCCGTGCTGCACATCCATCCCACCAGCCCTGTGGGCGTGGAGGCGATGACCGAGTACTGGCTGATGCCGCTCGTGGGGTTCCTGATGGACACCACCCTCGCGACGGCGCACCTGGTCTTCAGCGGCGTGGCAGAGCGGTTTCCGAGAATCCAGTGGGTGCTGGGCCATCTGGGGGGAGCGATTCCCTACCTCGCGGAGCGGCTGGACCGCGGGTACGAAGCGTTCGCCGAGTGCCGCGCGAACATCACGAAACCGCCAAGCGAGTTCCTCAGGACCTGGCACTACGACACCGTGAACTTCGACCCGGCCGCGCTGGCGCTGGCGATCCGGTTCGCCGGCGTGGAACGCATTCTCGCGGGCTCGGACTACCCGCACCAGATCGGCTCGATCCCCTCCATGCTCAAGGCGCTGCGCGGCCTGAACGTCTCCGAGGCGGACAAGGCGAAGATCCTGGGCGGCAACGCCGCGCGCGTCTACGGCCTCGCGCGCTGATCGCGGCGCGCGTGCGGCTCAGGGCTCCACGCCAAGTGCACGCAGCCGGGCGGGAGCGCGGCGATCGTTGGGGTTCTTCGTGAGCACGGCGCGCAGGCGGGCAATGCCGGCGTCACGATTCCCCGCGCGGAGCTGGGTCTCCGCGATCTGGAAGTCGATGTTCACCGAATTCGGGTAGAATTCCTGGAGCATCTCGAGCAGCTTCACGGCCTCCGCGTGCCTGCCCTGGTCCGCGAGCTGTCCGGCCACCTCGGCCACGGGGCGCTCGCTGAAGTCGAACACGCCGCTCACCATGTCGCCGCGCAGCATCCGGTAGCGCGCGATCGCGCTGTCCACGCCCGCGCGCGCCGTGGTCTCCACGAGCACGTTCTCGATGGTGGTGGGCACCGGCATCATGCGGTGGCACGTGATGCAGGTGACAGACACCGCCGGATCGCGACGGTTCGGCATCGACGCGAGCACTACGCGGTTGAGACTGTCGGTCATGCGAAGCATGAAGCGCGCCTTGCGCTTTTCGGGGCGCTCGTCGGAGGCGAAGTTCAGATTGAGGCCGCCCCCCCCCCGCGCCGGCTGTCCCGGCTCCGCCGGGCGCGGCACGTGACAGTACTCGCAGCGCACGCCAAGCGCCTGCGTGAAGTTCCGCATGATCGCCGTGAGCTGCGGGCGCGCAATGTCGCGGGGCAGCACCTGGAGGTTCTCGAACGTGTCCGGGATCTGCGCCGGTAGCGCTTGCGCGAGGATGAGCAGGGCGGCGACGGCCGGAAGCAGGCGTGGAAGGCGCACGGCGGAACCCGTTCGGTGAGGGGTGAGGAAGGCGACGCAACCGAAGGGAAACTACGCTGCCTGGCCGATTCGTCACTAGCTGTGGGATCTAGAGAGGTGTGAACAACCGCTCTAGACCCCACACCTGGATTCCACAGTTAGCGCCTGCCGCGGCCCTGGTCGTGCGGGACGCGCACCTCGCACGCCCCTGTGGCCGAGTTTCCGGCGAGATCGAAGCCGCGGTACTCGAACGTGTAGACGCGGCCGGTGCCGTTGCCCAGACGCCACGCCCGCACCGAACCGTAGGTATCCGGCGTGCCGGTCACGAAGTCCATGATGTCGCCCGTGAAAGGGCCCGAGCCTGGAACCGGCTTCGGCTCGGGCTCGTTGCTGCTCGTGCGTTCGAGCAGGAATCCGCCCGCGCCGGAGATCGCGTCCTCGACCAGAACGGCGATCGAGACGGGGACGAGCTGGCGGTTTGGCGGCCAGATCTCGTTGGGTGTCGCGGAGCACGAGACTGCCGGCGGTGTCTTGTCGATCGAGATGTTGCCGATCGTGGCGCTGGCTGAATTGCCGGCGCGGTCGTGGAATGTCCGTGCCGCTGACTGGTCCGCGCCTTCATTCGTAAACACGACCTGGTCGCTCGCTGCACCGTCGATGCCCGAGAGGGCATCTGTTGCGGTGAAGGTCGCGGTCACGTCGGTGTTGTTCCACCCGTTCGAGTTGGCAAGCGGGTCGCGCGTGACTGTGACGCTGGGCGGCGTCTGGTCGATCCGAACGTCGAGTGTCTTCGGCGATTCCTGGTTGCCCGCGACGTCGCGCGCGAAGTAGGTCAGCGTCGTCTGACCCTCAGCGGACACGATGACGGACGCGGCGCTTCCCGCAACCGTCGCGCTTCCAGCCTGCGCTCCGCTCAGCGACCACAGGATCTCCGCGACGCCGGAGCCCGCGTCGCTCGACGTCAACGAGACCGTCACGTCGGTGTTGTTCCAGCCATGTACGTTCGCTGCCGGTGTAGCGGACGCCGTCGTCGTTGGAGGATCGACGTCGCTCGGCACGATCCCCGAGATCAGCACGTCCACGCTTCCAACCGGCGTGCCGCTCGATGCCGTATGCCTGATGAGCGCCTCGCTGCGCGTCGCCGTGGGTGAAACCGACACGGTCACGGTTTGCGGCAGCTGCGATGCGCCGAAGGTGAGGGTTGCCTTGTCGACGGTCACCTGATCGTCTGGAGAAACCGTGATCACATCCACGCCGGCGCCGATGCACACGTCGTAGGTGTCGGTCGCGCCGTCGACGGAGACCTCAACTTGCGTGGGATGTACGTTCGGACCGTTGGCGTTGTACGCCACGAGCACGAGGTTCGTAGCGGTGTAGACCTGGCGCAGCTTCATACCGCCGCCGACATCGATCGGCGTGGTCGCGTTGGCGAATGTTCCGGTGCGCGTACCGTACGTGACCACATGGAACGTCTGGCAAGGGTGCGGCACGAATCCGTCCGTGAGGGTGACGCTCAGCGAGCCTAGGAAGCGCGCCGTGCCGGTGACCGTGATCTGGTCGTAGCCGGTGCCTGGTTCGCCGCCGGCGAGCTCGATCTCCGTCACCGTCGTGGTGGAAGGGCTGTAGTCGCCACTGATGGCGAACCTTCCGGGTGAGGCGCCGGGCGCGAGCACGCTCGCGCCGGTAAGCGGGAGGGTGCGCCCCCACGTGCCGAACCCGGAGAAGCGTACGCCGCTGAACGTCGCGGCGCCGCTGCCGGTCACCGTGGCACCGTGGTACCGAAACGCACCGCCCGTCTGTGAGTACGAGCCCGTCAGCTCGAGCCGGCCGCCCTCGAATCGGACGTCGGCGGCGGACCCGTCGGGTGCGGCGACGACCCGCAACTGCGACGTGGCGACCCGGAGGGTTCCGTTGTTGATCAGCGGGGTGGGTGCGACGCCGGGAACTCCCGAGCCAACATTGGTGATCACGCCGGCGGCCGCGTTGGTAATTGCGCCAAAGAGGCCTGCGTTGGAATTCGCGCCCGAGACAAGTGTGAGCGTCCCCTCGTTCACGAGTGTCGCACCCGGCGCGGTGCGCAGCAGCGTACCTGTCTTTTGGAACGCGCCCAAGTGCTCGACGGTCAGCTGGCCCTGATTGACGAGCCCGGATGTCTCGACCGTAAGATGGTTGGAGCCCATCCAGACATGCTGGGTGGGCCCGATTGTCCCGCTCAGCCGGGAAATTGTCGTTGGCACTTGGCCGCCGAGCGCAAACAGGTCGAAGCGGCCGCCGCCGTCATGTTCGAGCCGGAGCTCTGTAAGAGCGATCAGGTCGAGCGTGCCATGGACCGTCCCGCCGCTCACGGCCAGCGTGCCGCCGTTCTGCTGGTACTGCCCAGCGGTGCTTTCGACAGTGCCGCCGTTCAGCACGACCTCGGGGGCCGACCCGTCGGGTGCGGCGACGACGCGCAAGTGCGACGTGGCGACCCGGAGGGTTCCGTTGTTGATCAGCGGGGTGGGAGCGATGCCGGGAACTCCCGAGCCAACATTGGTGATCACGCCGGCGGGCGCGTTGGTAATTGCGCCAAAGAGGCCTGCGTTGGAATTCGCGCCCGAGACGAGTGTGAGCGTTCCCTCGTTCAGCAGTATCGCGTCCGGCTCGATGCGCAGCACCGTACCTGTCTTTTGGAACGCGCCCAGGTGCTCGACGGTCAGTAGTCCCTGGTTGACCAGCCCGGACGTTTCCACGGTGAGGTGATTGCTGCCCATCCAGACGTGCTGGGTGGTCCCAATGGTTCCATTGAGACGGGAAGTCGTGGGTGGCACGATGCCGCCGAGCGGTGTGAGGTTGAACCGGCCGCCCGCGTCGTGCTCGATCCGCAGCTCGTCCACCGCGATGAGGTTGAGGATGCCCGTCACGGTGCCGCCGGTCACGATGAGCGTGCCGTCCTGTTGCTGGAGTGTTCCCGCGGCGTCCACGGTACCGGCGTCGAACGTGACGGTCGGAGCGCCGCCGCTCGTCGGACCGCGCACAAGCAATTGTCGACCCGATGCCAGAATGATGGAGCCCCGGTTGACGATTGTCGCCCCTCGAAGGCTCAAGCCGGACCCGGCGTTGATTGTGCCGTCGTTCTGGATTATCGCTGCCTCGAACTGCCTCGTGCCGCTGTTGGCGCCTATAAGCGTGCCCGTCGGCGCGACGGCGATCGTACCGGCGGCGTTCACGATGGCGCCGGTGCCCGGTGACAGCTCAAACCGTCCATGCGCCGTCACGTCCGTTCCCACGATTAACGTTCCCTGAGTCATCCGAAGGATCGGCTGCACGGACGCGCCGGGGTCGCCGAGGAACACGCTGAGAGCCGGCACCGTGGTCGTCGCGAAGGCCGCGTGCAGGGTGACGATGTACGACCCCGGCAGGTCGATGCACGCCGGGGTAGTGGCCGCCGGAACGCCCGCCGTCCAGTTCGCGGCGGTCAGCCAGTTGCCGTTGACGGCGCTCACCCACTTTGTCGCGCCAGCCGGACACGCCGTGGGCAGGTCCGCGGCACTGATGTGCGCTGCGTCGGCATCAACGCGGGTGGGCGCCACGAGGCGGTCGCCCCGGCAGCTCGCCGCGAGCAACAGGGCCGCGGCAAATGAGACCTGGACACTGAAACGGCGAGCGGTGCGGATCATGGTGAGCATCTGCTTGACACTCATGGAATGGGACGGGACCATGGTAGGGACGGCGCGCACGCCGTAGGTGGAGGACGCAACTGGCGCACGTGTAGACCTCATCGCGAGTCTGTCAGACTTTCCTGACCCGAGTGATCCGATCGGCTGGACGGCATCTTGCCGCCACCTAGCGCGGCGGGTAGATGACGTCGCCGATGCTGATCGTGCCGATCAGGTCCACGCGGTTGCCGCCGGAGAGATGGCTGTCGAGCCGCCACACCGCGATGTTCTGTGCATGGACGTGCAGGGTAAACCCCGCTTTGCTCGGCACGACCGGCTGGGCCACGGCGACCCAATCCGTCTCGTGGGCGATGCCCTCCTCGCCGATCACGTCCTGGCCATAGAGGCGGACGTGGGTGATGCGGCCGTTCTTCCCCTTCTCGATGCGCACGTTCAACGCGACATCGTCGCGCAGCGGATACGGCTCGTACGTCGTGCTCGCCCAGAGCGGCGTGACGATCATGCACTCACTGTGGCCGAACACGACCGCCCAGCCGGTGCCGACAAACGGTTGAGACGGACAAGTGCTCGCGAGCGCCGGCGCATCCGAGTCGGCCAGCTGAAGGTCGCCCTGAAGCACGTCGGCGCCCGTTGACGACTTTGCGGCCGCGACCTCGCCGGCGATGTCGCGCAGCGTCGCTGTGGGAGTTTCCGAGCATGCCATCGCCAACGTGCACAGGAGAGGCAGCGAACGGCTCCATGCGTGTGTCATCGACTTGTCTCCGGTTGGGCGCCGCTCTGGAGAGCGGCATGGGATTGAGTGCTGTGGCCTGTGGACGAGCACAGACAAGCCACGTGCCGGACGGCGGCGCTTCGCGTAAGAGATTGCGCGTCATGCGATTCGGTGATGTTGCGCGTGTCGTTGGCCGGGAGCGCTAGGTAACGGCGCGTTACAACGAACGCCGAGGCGTTACGCGATGTGGGCCGCACCTCAGCTGGCGAAGGTCTCCGTCACCTCACCCAGTATGGCCCCTGGTCGTTCGCCGCCGGATTGCCCGTCAGATTGAAGGCGCCGGTGCCATCGGCATTCATGATGTAGATCTCGCTGTTGCCGTCCCTTTCCGTTGCGAATGCGATCCGTTGACCATCCGGTGACCATGTCGGCGCCACGTCGAAGCCCGGCGTGCTGGTCAGCCTCGTCAGTCCCGTGCCGTCCGCATTGATGGCATAAAGATCCAGATCGTTTCTCGGATTCCCGTTCGGACCCGCGGCACGAATCGATGCGAACGCGATCCGCGTGCAGTCCGGCGACCAGCGCGCCGTATTCGTGATGACGTTGTCGTGTGTGATGCGGCGCACGTCGCTGCCGTCCGCGTTCATGGTGTAGATGTCGGCTTGCCCCTGCGCATCGGACCGTGTGTACGCGATGCGGTTGCCGCACCAATGCGGCTCGTTCTCGAAACCGGCACTGCGCGTCAGGTTCACGGGCGCGCTGCCGTCCGCGTTCATCACGAAGATGTCCGACGTCCCGTCACGGCTGCTCATGAAGGCGATCCTGGTGCCGTCCGGCGAAAACGCCGGATACACGTCCGTTCCGGGGTGCTGCGTCAGATTCCTCAGGTCGCTGCCATCGGCGTTGACAATGAAGACGTCCGGATTGCCGTCGCGCGGAGAGGTGAACGCGATGCGCGAGCCATCCGGAGAAACGCCCAACAGGAAGCCCTGACCTGGCGTGATCATTACCGTCGGTCCAGTACCGTCCGACCTGACGGACCAGATATCGAAGACGCTGGCGGCCGTCCGATTCGAGGCGTAGACCAGGCCGAGCGGAACCTGCACGCAATTGACCTCGAAGGTCGTACCGACGCTGCTGCCGGCGGCGACTGTCACCGTTCGCGGGTTGGGGTCTGCCACCGCGCAGTTCTCTGCCACATCCTTCAACTCGACCACGTGATCGCCAGCCGACAAGCCGGTGACGCTGATCGTTCCCGTGACGCGCAGCGTCAGGCCGCCCACGATGACTGTGTAGCCGTCCGCGTCCCGGTGCACGCCAGCGGTGGTCACCGTGACTTGCACCGTGGCGCCGAGCGGCTCGCTGGGTCCGCTGCCTGCGTCGCCGCACGCGGCGATCAGGATGGCGACCACCGGGAATGTGGTCGTCGCTTTCATGATGAGGCTCTGTTCAACGGCTGCGCGCCATTTGGCTTGCGCCAATACTGCCCCAGTCGTCCGCCTGCTCGTTCACTGAAGTTTCGAGCAACGCTCGCTTGCCACTGCCATCGGCGTTCATGATCCAGACGTCGTAGTTGCCCTGCGCGACGCGGTGGCTGTACATGATTCGTCGACCATCGGGTGACCAGATTGGCCGCACGTCGATTTCGGGGGCGTCCGTCAGACGGACCAGGCCGGAGCCGTCAGCGTTCATGACGGCGATGTCGTACGCGTCGTCCACGCCGAAGCGTGTCGTCGCGAATGCGATCAATGTGCCGTCGGCTGACCAGGTGGGATTGCCATCGAGCCCCGGATCGTTCGTCAACCGGATGGTACCAGTTCCATCGGCGTTCATGACGTAGATCTCCTGGTTTCCGTCGCGCTCGCTCATGAACGCGATGCGCGACCCATCCGGCGACCACTCCGGGTCGGCATCAAGCGCAGCGTTGAACGTCAAACGCTGCCAGGTGCCGCTCCCGCTCACGTCGATGACATAGATCTCTCCGCTGTTCGGCCCCTCCGCGGTATTCCACGAGTAGAATGCGAGCCGCGGCCCGTCCGGTGACCACCGCGGCCACGAATCGCGCGTCTCCGGTGACCGCGTGAGGTTCTGCACGTTCGATCCATACGCGCTCATGAGGTAGATCTCCTCATTGCCATCGCGATTCGACGTAAATGCGATCCGGGTACCGTCAGGCGATATGGCCGCGAAATAGTTCTGCCCTACAGTGGTGAGCGCCCGCACCTGGCTCCCGTTCTCGGTCATGCTGTGGAGGGTGCCGCCGATGTATACGATCAGGCGCTCCGGACCCACCGTCGGGCACTGAAGCTCGAACGCGACGTCACTCGTGTCGGTCGGCGTGACGACAGCGACGCGATCGGCCAAGCCGCTCAGTTGGCACCACCCAGGTACCCCGTTCAGTCGCACGGTGTGCGATCCGACTGTGGTCAAGGCGAACACCACGAGCCCATTCGGGCTGATGTTTTGTCGAGTGTCACCCACCGACACCTGCATCGACGCAGGCACGTCGTCTCCGCTCGTCAGCGTCCGCACTGCCACCCACCCTACCGGTTCTGCCACGAGTGGCGTGTCGCTTCCGCCGCAGCCGGCGAAAACGCTGACGCCGATAGCGGCTATGAGCTCCGGCATTGTCAGGGCTACAGACTTTGCCCACACCAGTCGTCCTGCCATGGAAGTTTCTCTCAGACAAGCGACGTGCCGAGCGATGCGCTTCCCGTAAGCGATTGCGCGTCATGCGCTTCGCGTCGCGATGCATTCCGTTGACCGGGCTTCCAACGTAACGGTGCGTTACGACGCGCTTCGTGACGTTACGCGACTATCCGTGGGGGGTTGCTCGCGCGCCTCGTTCCCTCTTTCCTCGACCAGCAATGCGAGTAACATTGCGGCGACATGCCACGCTCGCTCCTGATTGTGGACGACGATGCGCGCGTGCGCGCTTCGCTCTCCGACGCGCTCGCCGCGCACGCCGACCAAGTGACCGCGGTGGAGAGCGCCGAGCGGGCGCTGTCGGTGATCGCCGAGAC
Organism: Gemmatimonadaceae bacterium; assembly: GCA_040902005.1. Lineage (GTDB taxonomy): Bacteria > Gemmatimonadota > Gemmatimonadetes > Gemmatimonadales > Gemmatimonadaceae > DASPMP01. The sequence continues at coordinate 23,968 of JBBDYA010000046.1, forward strand.
GCGGCCGGACGTCGTGCTTTCCGACGTGCGCATGCAGGGCATGGATGGGCTGCAGCTCCTGCGCCTTCTGCGAGAGCGCATGCCCGGCCTGGACGTCGTGCTCATGACCGCGTACGACGACCTGGCCACGGTGGCCGCGGCCATGCGCGCCGGCGCCGCGGACTTTCTCGTCAAGCCGCTGGACCTGCACCAGCTTCGCTCGGTCCTCGACAAGGTGTTCGCCGACCGCGAGGCGCGCGCCCGCCGACCGAGCGACGCCGAGGACGACGCGAGCCGCACCACGCAGTACGAGCTCGTCGGCCGCGACCCTCGCATGGTCGACATCTTCAAGATTGTCGGCCAGGTGGCGGCCTCGCGCACGACGGTACTGATCCGCGGCGAAAGCGGCACCGGCAAAGAGCTGATTGCGCGAGCGATCCACTCGACGTCGCCATACGCGTCCGAGCCGTTCGTGGCCGTGAATTGCACCGCCCTGCCATCCACGCTGCTCGAATCCGAGCTGTTCGGCCACATGCGCGGGTCGTTCACCGGCGCGACGGCGGACCGGCGCGGCCGCTTCGCGCAGGCGGGCCGGGGCACGATCTTCCTCGACGAGATCGGCGACACGACTCTGGAATTCCAGAGCAAGCTGCTGCGCGTGTTGCAGGAGCACGAGTTCCATCCCGTGGGAGCCGATCAGCCCCAGCGCGCCGAGGCGCGCGTCATCGCGGCGACGCACCGCAACCTCGAACGGCTCGTCCAGAGCGGCGAATTTCGCGAAGACCTGTACTACAGGTTGCGTGTCGTGGAGATCGCGATCCCGCCGCTGCGTGAGCGCATGAGCGACGTGCCGGCGCTCGCTAAAGCGCTCGTGCGCCGCGTGAGCGAGACGGCGGGACGTGAGGCGCCGGTGCTGGCTCGCGAATCGCTCGACGCGATGATGGCGCACACATGGCCCGGCAACGTCCGCGAGCTGGAGAATGCCGTCACGCGCGCCGTCGTGCTGGCGACGGGGGGCGTGATTCGCCCGGAGCAGCTGGCCATCGGCGCTCCGCCGGAGGACGCGGGCGCTGCGCCATCGCTGACGACGCTCGAGGCGCGCGAAGCCGAGCACGTCACCCGCGTGCTCGAGACGGTGCAGTGGCACAAGGCGCGCGCCGCCAAGATCCTCGGCGTCTCCCGTCCCAGGCTCGATCGCCTGCTCAAGAAATACCGCATCGAAATACCCGATCGCGGGCCGTCGTGATGCGGACCCTGCGGCCCGCCTTGTCGTTTCGCTCGCGCATCCTTCTCATCGTGGTGACGGGCGCGGTGATGCCGCTCGCCCTCATCGGTTTCTGGCTCACGCGCACATCCGCGCGCTCGGGTGAAGAGCTGCTGCGCAACCGCCTGCGTCAGGCGCTCGATCAGGTCGTGCAGGACGTCGGCAGCCGATGGCTGGCCCAGCGGTCGGAGTTGATCTCCTTGACCGAGCACCCGGCGCTGCAACAAGCGCTGGCGGGGGGCGCGCAATCCGGCGCCGAGGGAGGGCCCATGGGCCGCACCCCATCGGCGTTCGCAGATCGCGTCGCTCAGTTGGGGCCATCCCTCGAGCACGTGACCGTGCGCGATGCGCGCGGGCAGACGCGGTGGATCCTCGACCGCTCCGTGGAAGATGAGCCGCCGGGCAGCGTTCGCGAGCCGTTGCTCGGGGTGGAGTTTCCAATTCACAATCGCATCTCCGGTGATCGCCTCGGTACGCTGGCCGCTCGCATTCACGCGAACCGCACGCTCGGTCAGCATCCGACGCTGCTCGCGGCGGGAGCCGTCCTTGGCGCCTTCGATCGCCACACGGGCGCGCCTCTGTTGCCGTTGCCGTTGGATCGCACGATGCTGGTGCGGGAGCGCTTTCCCTGGGGAGGAGACGAATGGTTGAGCGAGCGGCGCGTGCTCGCCGATCCGCCTCTCGAGCTCATCGGCGCTGCACCCCTCGGCCCGTTCATCCGGCCGTTCGAGCGCGCCGCACGACGGGGCGTTTGGATACTCCTGGTCGTTTCCGGTGTGAGCGTCGCCGTCGCCGTCATGCTCACGGGACGCATGACCCGAAAGCTGGAGCGGCTCACGACCGCCACCGAGGCGGTCGCAGGCGGAGACCTCGATCGGACCGTCGACTCGACCGGAAAGGATGAAGCTGGACGTCTCGCGCGCTCATTCAATTACATGACGGCGAGCTTGCGCCGCACGCTTGGCGAGCTTTCACAGCGCGAGGCGCTGGCGGCGGTGGGCGAGTTCGCGTCCGGGCTGGCCCACGAGGTGCGCAATCCTCTGACCGCGATCCGCGTCGATCTGCAAATGGTGCAGGAACAGCTCCCACCGGGCTCGCGCGCACTGGCGCTACAGGATCGCGCCCTCGCCGAGATCCAGCGGCTCGACCGCACGGTGTCCGGCGCATTGTCCGTTGCGCGCAGCGGACGCATCGCACTCGTCCCGATCGATCCGCGCGTCCCTCTGCGCGCCGCGATGGACAACGCCGACCCTGTCTTCCGCGCTCGCGGCGCATCGGTGTCCTTCGTCGACAACGGCGCTCAGGAGGTGCGCATCAACGGCGACGCCGCGGCGCTCCAGCAGCTCTTTCTCAATCTGCTGCTCAACGCGGCGCAAGCGCTGGGCGAAGGCGTGGGGGGCAGCGCGACGATTTCCGTTCAGCGGCGGAATGGACACGTGGTGATGTCGGTCAGCGACAACGGGTCGGGTATCCCCGAGGAGGCGCGCGAAAAGGTCTTCGAGCCGTTCTATTCGACGAGGCCGCAGGGCACCGGTCTCGGTCTCGCCATCGCCCGCCGGATTGTGGCCGCGCATCAGGGCGAGATCCGCATCGAGAGCGCGCCACGAGTGGGGACAGCGGTGTACGTAACGATGCGTGCCCTCACGTAATGAATCATTGCGCGGCCACCCATGGCTACGAAGCGCGAAGTGCTGACGGCGCAAGCACATACGCATATGCGGCCCTCGGTCCGCAACTTGGTAGGTACGGCATTCGGAGTACTGACACGCACCGGTATCTCACCATGCCAATTCGCCATTTCGCCGTCCTCATCGCCTGCTTCGTCGCGACGAGTTGTAGATCCGACACGCGACCGAACGCGGAGCTGACGCCGAGCTCGCGTGACGGACTAGCCGCTCAGTCCGAAGGCGTACCGCCGAGCGACGTCGCGGACGCCGCGATTGCTTCGGAGCTCACGTGGCGCCGAGTCTGGGTCGGCCGGTACACGGATTTCTACGCATGGTCGATCTCGCCGGACGCACGCTTCGCGAGCTTTCCGGAATGGGATACCGGCGACCTCGGCGTGCGAGACCTTGTGACGGACAGCACGCGCCGCGTCACCAGGAAAGGGACATGGGCCGATTCGAGCGACTACGCCGAAGTGTCGGCCTTCTCGCGCGACGGACGGCGCATCGCGTATGCCTGGTCCGCTGAGCGAGATGACGGATATCAACTGCGCGTCATCAATACCGACGGTAGCGGAGAGCGTGTGCTGTTCGCCAACGGGGCCAACGTCCGTTACGTCACGCCCGAGGAGTGGTCGCCGGATGACAAGCTGATTCTCGCGACCATCTGGCGCGGTGACCGAACCAACGAGATCGCACTGATCTCGGCGGACAACGGCCGGCTGCGCATTCTCAAGTCGCTGGATTGGGCCGCATCCAGCACGCTCAGTTTCTCGCCCGATGGCCGCTACGTCGCCTACGACTTTCCGCCGGAGCGGAGCTCGCCGCAGCGCGACGTCTACATCCTCGCCGTGGATGGCAGCCGGGAGTTGCACGTCGTCACCGGGCCCGCGAACGATCGCGTGCTCGGGTGGCAGCCGGACGCAGGCGGCATCCTCTTCTACAGCGACCGTGCCGGCACGCCCGGCATCTGGCGGCTGCCGATGCGCGCGGCGCAACCGGCCGGCGAGCCGGTGCTCGTGCGCAGCGACGTCTGGCGCCTGGAAGGGATCGGTTTCGGGGAACGCGGCTATTACCACGGTGTGACTGTGCACTCGTCGGAGATTCACCAGGCCACGATCGACGTTGCCGGCGGCCGCGTGCTCTCCGCGCCGACGCCGGTGGATGTCCACGGCGGCGGCTTTTCCGCCGACTGGTCGCCGGATGGCCACTGGTTCGTGTATCTCCGCCTGGACGCCAGTGAACGTCGCCAGCAGATCGCGATTCGGTCCGTGTCGGGCGATGAAGTCAGAGAGGTGCCGCACAATTTCGAGACGGTCGGACTCGTGGCCTGGGGGTCCGACGCGAATTCGCTGCTGGTGTGGGGCGCCGAAAGCCGTCAGCGGCACGCGCTGCATCTGCTCAACCTGCGCGACGGGACGTCGAAAGCGCTCCGTGGAATGCGCGGCGCGAACGGGACGGATTGGGCGCCCGATGGCCGCACGTTGTATTCGCGCGCGTATACGGAGGGCGACAGAAGCGCCATCTTCGCGTACGCCGTCGATAGCGCGCACACCCGAGTGTTGTGGTCGCTGCCTTCGGGCGGTGGATTCGCCGTGTCACCGGACGGCGACTCGCTGGCCTACTCGGTGTTCGATCGCGCGAGCAAGACGCATCGTGTGCTCGTTCGGCCCCTTCGCGGCGGCGCGGTTCGCGAGGTTTTTCGCGTGCAGAGCCCGCGCGCCATCGTCGAGAACGGCTCCCTCGCCTGGACGCCGGACGGGCGGCACCTCGTTGTCGCGGAGCTGGGCACGCGAGACCGTCTCGCGCGACTTTGGTCCGTTCCCCTCAGTGGCGGCCAGGCCCGGGAGATCCTGCACTTCCAGGGCCTCGTTCGCGTGCGACTCCACCCGGACGGCCGCCGGATCCTTTTCAGGGGGGGAGAGTCGTTGGGCGAGGTGTGGTTACTCGAGCGCTCGAAGGGGGGGGGAGGGCTCGGCCAGGTGTCGACGGCGGTCTCGTCGCCGTAAGCAGTTACACGCGTCATTCTCTTCATGCGTCGCGCCTCGATCGGCCTGCTGACCTTGCTGGCGCACGTCTGCGGTCCGGCGAGCTCGTATCATCTCGACGCTCCCAACGGGGTGGACGCCTATCTCTTCGTCCCGCCGGAGAACGCGCTCTCAAAGGCCAAGATCGAGCTTGGCAGACGATTGTTCTTTGATCGGCGGTTGTCGGCCGACCAGTCCACGAGCTGCGCCTCCTGTCACCGGCCCGAGCGCGCCTTCAGCGACACGGCGCCGCGGGCGATCGGGGTATTCGGGCGCGTCGGAAGGCGCAACGCGCCAGCGCTGATCAACGTCGGGTATGGCAAGTCGTTTTCCTGGGATGGGCGCACGGCTTCGATCGAGGAGCAGGTGCTTCGGGCGATCCAGGACTCACTCGAGCTGGCGCTGCCGCTCGACGAGATGGTGGCGCGCCTGCGCGCCGACGCGTACTACCGGCGCGCTTACCGACAATCCTTCGGCGGGGATGTCTCAGCCGAAGCCACGGCGCGCGCGCTCGCCAGCTATCTGCGGACGCTCCGCTCAGGCGATTCGCCGCGCGATCGCTTTCATCTCGGCGACACGCTCGGGCTCTCGGTAGAAGCGCGCCGCGGTTTTCGGCTGTTCGCCGGCAAAGCGAACTGCAGCCGGTGTCACATGGGCCCGACATTGAGCGACGAGGAATTTCACAACACCGGCGTGTCGTTCGGCGGTGGTGACGCCGGGCGAGCCGAGGTGACTGGCCGGGATGGGGATCGAGGCGCGTTCAACACGCCGACGTTGCGAGACGTGGCGCTGACTTCGCCCTACATGCATGACGGCAGCTTTCGGATGCTCGAGGAGGTCATCGAGTTCTACAACAGGGGTGGTGGTCCGAACCCCCATCTCGACTCCGAGATCCAGCCTCTTGGCCTCACGCCGGAGGAGAAGAGATCCCTCCTCGCATTTCTGCAATCACTGACGGGTGAACGTTGTCACGGCCGAATGCGGTGCTGAACGTGGTATAGCCCGAAGGTGTTTTCGCCGCCCCTCGCCGGCCGAGTGGACTCACCAGCCCTCTCGCACTTTCCCGCTCAGGGCGCGCAGGAACTCGAGCAATGCCGCCTTCTCGTCGGCCGTCAGCCGCAGCGGGCGGATTCTGTGGTCCAGGTGTGGGTTGGGAGTGCCGCCACGATCGTAAAAGTCCACGACTTCCTCGAGCGTGGCCAGGCTGCCGTCGTGCATGTAGGGGGCCGTGGACGCGATCTCACGAAGTGTGGGCGTCTTGAATGCGCCGCGATCCTCGGTCCGCCCGCTCACCAGATTTCGCCCCGCATCGAGCAACACGCCGTTGCGCCATGCCACTCCGGTGTTGTGGAACTGTTCGTCGGAGAGCAGGCTGCCCGAGTGACACCGATCACAACGGGCCCGCCCCTGAAAAAGAGCCAGACCGCGTCGTGCGAGAGGGGTCAGCGCACTCTCGTCTCCCGCGCTGAAGCGGTCGAACGGGGAGTCGCCTCCCCGAATCGATCGGACGTAGTCCGCCAAGACGCCAGCGATGGCATCGGCGGACGGCTGCTGCTTGCGAAGCGCCTGAAAGGCGACGGCGTACACTCGATGCCGCGCCAGGCGCTGGACTGCGCTGTCCAAAGCCAGATCCATCTCTACCGGGTCTTGAATTGCTCGCAACACCTGAGACTCGAGCAGGTTCGTCCGGCCGTCCCATGAGAACGACGTGCCGTAGCCGCGGTTCAGAACCGTGGGTGAGTTCCGCTTGCCCGGGCGGCCTTGCACTCCTTCCGCGAGCCGCTTCCCATCGGTGAAAGCCCGCGCCGGATGGTGGCACGTGACGCAGGCCACGGTGGAATCGCGAGAGAGCACGGGATCGAAGAACAGCAGGCGTCCGAGTGCGATCGCCTCCCGAGAGGGCGTCCCAACAGGCGCCGGTATGTAGAGATCCAGCCCAGTCGGAGGCAGCTGACGACCGCCGTGGGCCTGAGCCTGCACCCCCGACGCCGCGATCATCAGCGCCGGGAGTGCGCATGCAACGATGGTCAACGCGACGCGCGGCGCTGCCATGAGAAACCGTCCATGAGCCACAGCTCGTTGACGCTCGCGGCCATCGTGAGCGCGACCCGTCCGCTCCCGTCTGGTGCGAAGTCGAGCTCGGCCAGCTGCTGCCAGCTGAGTGCAACGCTCAGGCGACGCGGTGCGCTGCCGTCAAGAGCGACGTGCCAGAGCGTGCCGCGCTCATGTTCGCGGCGCGCGGTGACGAACAGCAGGCCGCTTCCGTCTGGCAGCCATCGCACCGCCATCTTCTCCTGATCGGCAGTCGGAGCGCGGGCGATCTCTTTCAGCGATCCTGCCCCCCCCGTAACCGGCATGACGAAGAGGACCCTCGAGATTGCCTCGACGGTGTCGCTCGGCAGCACCATCGCGAGCGTGTTGCCGTCGGGCGACAATTCCCAGGAATGGGTGTGCCCGTAGACGATCGTGCGAAGGTCCTGCCCGTCGCCCGCGGGTCTGCGGTACACCCCTTCTCGTACCAGCAGCGGCTCTTCGCCCGGCGCCAACGTGAAGTCGCCATTGCGAAACCTTTGCAGATCGGGCTGGCCGAAGAGCCTCAGCCCCAACTCTCCGAGTCGCTGTGTTTGGCGTGCCGTGGCAAAACGAAAGATCCCTCCGGTGGTGCCGCTGGCGTGGTGCAGGTGTGGCTGCGGCTCGATCGCCCCCGAGGAGACATCGACACGGTACGTCATTCGCCGGAAATCGCTCGGGGCGGGATCGCCGGTGGCACCACCCTCCAGCAGCACGCCACTGCCGTCCGCGGTCCACGCGGGACGCGTGGCTCGGTTGAAGACCTGGAACGGCAATCCGTGGCTGCGCTCCTCGCCAGTGTCCATGGCTCGGACGACAAGGTGTGGTTCACTGATGCCGACACCTCGCATGGAAATGAACGCCACGCGCGATCCGTCGGGTGACCACACTGCGCGCCGGTTCCGTCCAATGAAGTTCGAGGTGAGCGGCTCCATCCCCTCGAGCGAGCCGGTGCCGGTCAGGTCCAGCCTGGACGAAAAGACGTTCGCTTCACCGCGTGAGATCCGGTACGACAATGCACCGGTAGACGTGAAGCCGAGGAGCTGGGCAGCGCCGATGTCGGGGCGCACCAACTCCGGCTCGCCCGTGCCGCGGCCGTCCTGCACACGAATCGCCCACAACCCGGGTTGGCCCGAGCGACGGCTCAGAAAAAGGACGCGATCGCCCTCCGGGGAAAAGATTCCGTGCGGTTCGTCCGCTGGATGCGGCGCCAGAGGGGTCTCGGATGAGCCGTCGCTTGCGAGGAGAAAGAGATCGTGATCCGTGACACCGACGCCCTGGTGGTACTCGTAGAGGAGAAAGCGCCCGTCCGGTGACGCCGAGATCGTGTGCACCGCGTGTCCGCCGAGCGTTTTGACGACGCGGGTCGAACCGTCGCGAGTCGAGACGAGCACGATGCGGTAGCGGTCGTCCCAGCCTTTTACCGACGCGGCGATGAAGCCGCCGGCGGCGGACCACGCCATGGGCTGCAGCTCTGCAAACTGGACGTTGTTCACGAGCAGTCTGTTGTCTCGCCCATTCGCACCAACGGTGTACAGATCCATGTGGGTCCAGCTCGTGTCCCACAGGGAATAGGCCAGGCGCTGTCCGTCAGGCGACCAGATGACGTCCGCGATGTAGGTATCGACGAGGTACTGCGGCGGACGGTCGGTGATCACGCTCGCGCGACGGGTCGTCAGATCATAAACCGCGACATCCGCGTGGCCGCGCAGCCCTTCCATGTCGATGTTTCTCCAGTCGACGAAGGCAACGCGCCGGCCATCCGGCGACACCGTATTGATCCCCAGCGACGCGCGAGTGGTCCACAACTGCTTTACCGTGATCCCGTCGACTGGTGCGTCGCGCTGCGGAGCCGAGGCGACGAGCGCGGCAAGGCGGCGGCGCGCCATCGCGGCCTGCTCCGTCTGATCGCCGAACTCGTTCACCACGCGCTGGTAGGCGCGCTGCGCTTCGCCCTGGCCGAGGGTCTCGTATGCGCGGCCGAGACTGACGAGCGCCTTCGCGACAGTCGCACGGTCCGCGCGCCGGTCCTCCGCGACGCGCCGGTACAGGGTGATCGCCGAATCGAGGTTCCCGTTGACGGTCTCCTGATGCACTGCCGCTTGCAGCATGACCGCGGCGTCGGCGGTGCGAGTCTGTGCGCTCATCGGGGTGCCGGCACAGAGCGCAAGGCAGGCAGCGAGCGACAAGCAAACGCGTGTGGTCCTCATAGGTCCCTCCGCGAAGTGAATTGCGATGGGACCAGTGTACGGACCTCGCACACGCTACAGGTGGGGAACGTCATCCGCGCACGTGGAGGGGCGGATGAGAATCTGTCAGGATGTCCTGACACACCGTCATCCATCGAAGCGATAGCCGACGCCCCGCACGCTCACCAGATACCGGGGAGAGGCCGGGTCGGGCTCGATCTTCTTGCGCAGGTTGGCGATGTGCGTGTCGATGACCCGGTCCGTCATGAAGGCATCCGCGCCCCACACGTCGTCCTTGATCTCAGCCCGGCGCATGGCCTTCCCGCGATTCCGGATGAACGCGGACAGCAGCTTCAGCTCGAGCGGGGTGACATGAACCACCGCGCCACCGCGACGCAGCTCGAACCGCCCGAAGTCGGCTTCGAGCTCGCCGAACTGATACACCTTTGGCTCATCAACCGTCGAGCGGCGCAGGACGGCTTTGATGCGAGCGCGCAGTTCCGCGGGGCTGAACGGCTTCGTGATGTAATCGTCGGCGCCCAGATCCAGTCCCATCACCTTCTCAGCCTCCTGCGTTTTCGCGGTCAACATGATGATCGGCGTGGACACGCCGCGGCGCCGCAGCTCGCGGCAGACCTCGAAGCCGTTGCGTCCCGGCATCATCACGTCGAGGAGAATGACGTCGAAGCTGTCCTCCATCGCGCGCCTGGCGCCGGCATCGCCGTCGCGCGCGACTTCCACGTCGTACCCCTCGAGCTCGAGGTCGTCCTCGAGACCAAGCGCGATCGACGGCTCGTCCTCTACCACCAATATGCGAGTCATGCCGCCGCCACCGGCAGTGTAATGGTGAAGGTGCTGCCTGCACCCGGCGCGCTCTCCACCGACACCACGCCATCATGCGCTTCGACCACCTGCCGTACGATCGCGAGACCGATACCGGTGCCGCGGATACCTCGCTCCCGGGCTGCCGCTCCGCGCTCAAACTTCTCGAATACACTCGTCTGCTCGCCCGCTGGAATGCCGATGCCGCGATCACGGACGACGATGGCCAGCGTCGTCCCGTCGCATGCGACGCGCACCTGAACGACACGCTCGTCCGGCGAGTACTTGACCGCGTTGTCGAGCAGATTCCACAGCGCCCGTCGCAGTGCCTCGGCGTCACCACGCACGACGCACGCATCGCCCGCGGCAGGGGGCGCGGTCAGCTCAATCGTGACGCCGCCGGCCGCCGTGTCGCGCTCAAACTCCGCCACGGTGTCTCGCACCAGTGCCACGCCGTCCAGGGACTCGGTACGCCGCTCAGCGGCGCCGGCGTCGGCGCGGCCAAAGTCGAGCAACGACTCCACGAATCGATGCAGGCGAGCGGTCTCGCGCTGCATCGCCCCGTAGTATTCCGTGCGCCGCTCGGGCGACGCGACGCGTCCGGACGCGAGCAGCTCGGTCAACTGCCGCAGCGACGTGAGCGGCGTGCGGAACTCGTGCGACACCGCGGCCACGAAATCGGCCTGGAGCCTGGCCGCGCTCAACTCGCGATTGGCCGCACGGCTCACGGCATACGTGCCGAAGAGTGCCAGCAGCCCGGCGACCACGATGCCGGCGATCAGCAGCCGCCGGCGCTCCACGACGGCGGCGTCCGCGCCGCCCGCCGCGCTCACGTGCAGCGTCCACGGAAGCCGTGTCTCCGACGCGGGACGCGATACGCGCGCTCCCGCCGGGCTCGCGGTGCCGGACGCGACCACGAGACGATTGGCGTCGTCGGCAAGCGCGAGACGCACCTGCTGCCGCTCGAGCAATGGCGCAACCGCCGAGAGCATCGCGTCCTGGAGAAAGGCCGGCCCGGCAACAAGAGCGGCGATGCGGTCGCCGCGCGCGCTCCAGACGAGGAGGAGCGCGTGGTCGCCGACCTGGACGGAGCGTGCGCCGGTCGCAGGCAGCGGCTCGCCATTGTCGGCTCGCCATTCGGTCCACGCCGATGCCGCGGCGTCGGAGAGCGCTATCCGGACCGATACGTCCACGTCGCCATGGGGCATGGGAGACAGCGCGAGCGCGCGCGACGCCTCGGCGTCGTAGAAGGCGAACGCGGACCGTGGAATGCGCCAGCGGCCGGCATGCAGCGCATCGTGCAGCTCCGTGGCGTCGCGGCGGAGGATGGCCGTGTCACCTCCGTCTGGCTCGCTCAGCAGCGCAACGCGTGCCGCGCTCGCCACCAAGGATGCCGGGAGACCGTTGACGATCGCGTCGTCCAGCTGCGCCAGCTCGTCGTACGCCGCGGCGGCCAGGTGGAAGGTGTTCGCCTTCCGGGTGGCGCGGCCGAGGCGCAGTAACGCCGCCGCTCGCACGGAGGCGTCTCGGGAGCGGGCAAGCTCGCGATAGACCGCGCCGGCCGCCGACGGATTGCGGGCGCGAAACTCGAGCGAGTCGCCGCGCGCGAATATCGCCGCGGCGGGCTCGGTCGCCCGGCGCGGCAATGGATCGTAGAGCAGCCGGCCGCGCGGGTAGGCCTCGAAGCGATCGGCCGTCGCGAGCAGCAGCAACGCGTCGCGCGGAAGCCGGGCGGCGACACGCTCGGCGGCGCCGTCGCCGGCGTTTCCGTGTAGAGCAACGAGACGGGCCAGCGTGTCTCCGACGCTGGCGATGCCGCGCAGCAAACCAGCCGCGATCAGATCGGCGGAATTCTCCAGGCGGTCGCGCGTGCGCTGCCGCTC
>JBBDYA010000047.1:0-5649 GCA_040902005.1 Gemmatimonadaceae bacterium
GGTGATGACCGTCGGAGTGCTGCTCGGCACTCTAGCCGGAGAGCGTTTTCTGCGGCGGTTGCCGAGGGAAAGGTTTAGGCAGGTCGTCGCGGTGGCGGTGGGATTGGTCGGGATATGGCTGATTGTGAGCGAGGTGTAGAGCAACCACTGTTGGCGGCATGGAGGCGGCAGCCGTCCGCGGCGCTTGCGCGGGCGGATCAGACAGGCGGGATGCAAGCTGTGGGTACGAGCGATGAGTCGGGGTGAGGAGTTCCGCCGTCCGCTCTCTCATGACTCGACTCACTTACTCCCACTCACAGCTTGCATCCCGGTCGGAATATCCCCGGGCCCTCCTCTGCTCCCGGCTCGCTCAAACCAGTACCAAACCGTAGTTTTTTCGCGGCATGCTCCCCCCTCAGACAACTCTGGATCGGCTCGCGTCCGCCCTCGAGGGCCGGTACTCCATCGTGCGCGAGCTTGGCGCGGGAGGGATGGCGACCGTGTACCTCGCCGAGGACGTAAGGCACCGACGCAAGGTCGCGATCAAGGTTCTGCACCCCGAGCTGACCGCGGTACTCGGGCCCGAGCGTTTTCTCAATGAGATAGAGCTCACCGCCAACCTGCAGCACCCGCACATCCTGCCGCTGTTCGATTCCGGCAGCGCCGACAATCTTCTCTTCTATGTGATGCCGTACGTCGAGGGTGAGACGCTGCGGCGAAGGCTCTTGCGCGAGCACCAGCTTCCCATTGTAGAGGCGGTGCGCATCGCGACCGAGGTGGCGGACGCCCTCGAGTACGCGCACAAGCATGGTGTCGTGCACCGCGACATCAAGCCGGAAAATGTGCTGCTGCACGAGGGTCGGCCGATGGTGGCCGACTTCGGTATCGCGCTGGCCGTACAGCAGGCGGGCGGCGAGCGAATGACGCAGACCGGCATGTCGCTCGGCACGCCGCAGTACATGGCGCCAGAGCAGGCGATGGGCGACAAGCACGTGGATCACCGCGCGGACATCTACGCGCTTGGCGCCGTCACGTACGAGATGCTCACTGGCGAGCCGCCGTTCACGGGACCGAACGCACAGGCGGTGGTGGCGAAAATTCTCACAACCGATCCGTCGCCGCTCGTGCCGAAGCGCAGATCCGTGCCGCCTCACGTCGAAGCGGCGGTACTCACCGCGCTGGAGAAGATGCCGGCCGACCGATTCGGTAGTGCCGCCGAGCTCGCCGCGGCGCTCGCTGGTCATGGCCCTTCAACCACCGAGAGGCGCCCGCTCGCGACAGCTCTGGCGCCAACGGGACCAAAGCGGCGGAAGATGGCGACGCTGGCCGCTTCCGCTGTCGCGCTTGGAGCACTCGCTTTTGCCGCGTGGGTCATGTCCCGCGAGACCGGCGGATCGCAAACCGCGAAGTGGCAGTATCTGCAGGTGTCCGACAGCACCGATGTGAATCTGAATTTCCCGGCTATCGCGCTCTCGCCGGACGGATCGGCGATCGTGTTCCGCGACAACGTCCTGGACACGCGCCTCTGGATGAAGCACGACTCCGAGCTCGAGCCACGGGCAATTCCGGGAACGGAGCGTGGCCAGAACCCCGTATTCTCGCCCGATGGGGAGTGGGTGGCATTCATCGCCGACGGCCGATTGAAGAAAGTCCGGGTGCGCGGGGGCGCGCCTGTCACGCTCGCGGATTCGGCGCTCGGCGGGTACGGCGGCGCGGCGTGGCTCGACGACGGATCCCTGGTGTACGTCGCCCCGTCACAGTTCGAGCTGCGACGCGTGAGCGGCGCCGGCGGTGAATACACCGTCGCTTTCCGCGACACTACTCTTGGCGGCCGGGGGATAGGGAATCCCGCTGCGCTGCCCGGCTCGAGCGGCGTGCTGTACGAGCTGTGCTCGTCGGGCTGCGTCACGGCCAGTCTGCACGCGGTTGACTTTGCGACCGGAAGGCAGAAGGTCGTGCTCGAGGATGCGATGCAGGGTTGGTACCTTCCGACCGGACATCTGCTGCACGTGCGGCGTGACGGGGCCGCGCTGATCGCGCCGTTCGATCTCGACAAGCTGGAGATCTCCGGAGGCTCCGTCCCCGTGCTGGAGAACGTCGCAGGCGGCGCCGGCTTCGCGCAGCTTGCGTGGTCGCCGGCCGGCAGGCTGGTGTACGTCACCGGCGATACGCGAGCACGAGACAACATGCTGGTCCGGGTATCGCGGTCCGGAGTAATGACGCCCGTCGACACCGGCTGGGCGGGACAGTTTAACTCCATCGCCCTTTCTCCCGACGGCCGTCGATTGGCGGTGGGAGTCGGGCTCGGCACGAGCGCGCTCAACATCTGGGTGAAGCAGCTCGATCGCGGGCCTCTGACGCGACTGACGTTCGGCGGCCGCGACCGGCGGCCGGCGTGGTCGCCCGACGGCCGCATGGTAGCTTTTGTTCGGGACACGCTGACCACGGGGATCGTCGTGGTACGCCCCGCGGACGGGACGGGATCGGATCGCCACCTCTTGCGCATCGCGCAGCAGGTGCAGGAGCTGACGTGGTCCGCTGACGGCGCCTGGGTAGTCGTTCGAACCGACAACTCCGGCCAGGGCGCGGGCGACCTCGTCGGAGTGCGGACGAGCGGTGACACGACGCCCGTGACGCTCGTCGGGAGTGCCTTCACCGAGCTGCATCCGGACCTGTCGCCGGACGGGCGCTGGCTGGCGTACACATCCAACGAGTCCGGGCGCCCCGAGGTATATGTGCGACCGTTCCCGGCGACGAGCGCCGGGCTGTTCCAGATCTCGGTCGGCGGAGGAAGCCAGCCACGTTGGTCGCGGTTTCGTGAGGAGCTGTATTTCATCGACGAGCGACGTCAGCTGATCGCGGCGCGGATCCGGCGGGCGCCGACGTTCGAGGTCGTCGAGCACACGCCACTGTTCCCCACGCATCGCTTCAACCTCGACGCGTTCCACCAGTTGTATGACGTCACGAGGGACGGGGAATTCCTTTTCGTGAGTCCCAGGTTGCTGTCGGGCTATCGGGCGCCGCGCGTCGTGCTGGTCGACAACTGGTTCGCTGATCTCCGTGCGCGGCTCGCGCAATGACCACGCCCGTGGACCGCCTGAGTTCTGCTCTCACTGAGAGATACTTGATCGAGCGCGAGCTCGGGCAGGGCGGAATGGCGACCGTGTACCTCGCTGAAGACGTCAAGCACCATCGCAAAGTGGCCATCAAGGTGCTGCACCCCGAGCTCAGCGCGCTGCTCGGGCCGGAGCGGTTTCTCAAGGAGATCGAGCTCACCGCGAACCTGCAGCATCCGCACATCCTGCCGCTGTTCGATTCGGGGAGCGCGGATGGCCATCTCTATTACGTCATGCCGTACGTCGAAGGCGAGACGTTGCGGCGCAAGCTCGATCGCGAGCAGCAGCTTCCGATCGGCGAGGCCGTGCGCATTGCCGCGGACGTCGCCAGCGCGCTCGAGTACGCGCACAAGCGAGGCGTGATTCACCGCGACGTCAAGCCGGAGAACATTCTCCTGCACGACGGGCGGCCGCTGGTCGCGGACTTCGGCATCGCCCTCGCCGTGCAGCAGGCGGGCGGTACGCGGATGACTCAGACCGGAATGTCGCTCGGCACACCGCAGTACATGGCGCCGGAGCAGGCGATGGGCGACAAGTCCGTGGATCACCGCGCGGACATCTACGCCCTGGGCGCTGTCACGTATGAGATGCTCACCGGCGAGCCGCCGTTCGTCGGCCCGAATTCGCAGGCAGTGGTCGCGAAAGTGCTCACCACCGATCCGGTGTCGCTCGCCGTGAAGCGGCGCTCCGTTCCGCCGCACGTGGAAGACGCCGTGCTCACGGCGCTCGAGAAGATGCCGGCTGATCGGTTCGCGAGCGCGGGGGAATTCGCCTCCGCTATCGCAGGCGGAGCAGCGGTGCCGGCGGCGCAGGCCACCACCACACGACGAACGCGCGCGACCCAATCACCGGAGATCCGCGGCCGGCGGCTCACGCCCGTGATGCTAGCGGTTGCCGGCGCCCTGTTGCTGGCCGCGGCTGGCGCGGGCTGGGCGTTGCGGTCTCTCTCGGATGATCGGGTGTCTGCCGGACCGGTCCGCTTTACCTTCGCGATCGGCGCTCCGGGACAGGACGGGATCAACATCGCCATCTCTCCCGATGGCCGGCGGATCGTTCAGTCCATCACTGACAGCAGCGGCACGCCGCGCCTGGTCATGCGGGACATCGGATCAACCGAGATTGGAGCGATTGCCGGCACCGACGGGGCAAGGACTTTCGATTTTTCTCCTGACGGCGAATGGATCGTCTTCACGGCCGGAGCGGAGAGCAAGCTGCGAAAGGTTCCATCCCGCGGCGGCCCGCCCGCGGACATCGTCGATTCGGCGGGGTCACCGAGCTGGGGCGACGACGGTAACATCGTTTACACCAAGGGGAGCGAGGGCGTATGGCGTGTCAGCAGCTCGGGCGGGGCGGCGACGCAGCTCACCGCGCTGGATACGGCGCGCCGCGAGTTCGGCCACTTCAATCCGCAGACGCTGCCGGGGAATCGCGGAATCATCTACACCAGTTACGCGACGCCGATGTCCCGCGCGCGGATCGAAGCCTACGATTTCGCCAAGAAGCGCAGGAAAGTTCTCGTTGAGGGAGCGGTATTCGGCCGGTACTCGAGCAGCGGTCATCTGCTTTACATGCGGGACGGGGCGATCTTCGCCGTGAAGTTCGACCCGAAGCGGCTGGAGATTCGCGGGGACGCGGTCCCCGTGCAGGACGACGTGGCGTGGGAGCCCACCGGCGGGCTGGGCGCTTTCGCCGTGTCTTCCACCGGAACGCTCGCTTACATCCGCGCATCCGATTGGAACGTGGACCGGCGTCTTGTATGGCTCGATCGCGCCGGCGTGGAGACGCCCGTCCTCCCCCGGCCGGGCGCGTACGCCGAGCCGCGGCTCTCCCCCGATGGCCGCTGGATCGCGCTCACGATGAGCAGCCCCAAGCGCGACATATGGCTGTACGAGCGGGCGCGCGGGATCCTGACGCGGCTCACGCGCGCCAACGCCGCAGCCTTCAGTCCCGTGTGGACACCGGACAGCCGCGCGATCGTGTACACCCACGAGGATCCGGTGTACGACCTGAACCGGATTCCCATAGACGGGAGCGCGCCGACGCAGCGGGTCGTCCGGACTCCGTGGGACAAGATGGCGTCCAGCGTCTCGCCGGACGGCCGAACCATCGCCTATACCGAGAATCGAGCGGGTTTGGCGATCCATGCCGCCCCGCTGAACGGCAGCGGGCGGCCGGGACCGCTGATGGCGTCCGACGTGAATCAGCAACGCGCGGTTTTTTCTCCGACGGGAAGATGGGTCGCGTACGAGGAGGCAGCGGGCGACCGCGGAAACGTCTTCATCGCGTCGGCGGACGGATCCGGCGGCCGCCGGCAGGTATCGGTTGACGGAGGATCGCAGCCGCGGTGGACGCGCGATGGCCGCGAGATAGTGTATCGCCGCGGCGAGGCGATGTTCGCGGTAGCGGTGGACCCGGCGACCGGTGACGTGGGCCGTCCCGTCGAGCTGTTCAGCCGGCGACAGTTCAACCTCGACGTCGCCACTTTCGGCTACGACGTGTCGAGCGACGGCAATCGCTTCGTGATGGCCGTCCCGGTGACCCGTCCTGAAGCGCA
>JBBDYA010000048.1:0-5638 GCA_040902005.1 Gemmatimonadaceae bacterium
ACTTGCCTGCCTGAGGCACACGAGAGAGCATCGAGCAGCAGTCGCGCGGAGGGGACCTGGACTTGCCTGCCTGAGGCACACGAGAGAGCATCGAGCAGCAGTCGCGCGGAGGGGATCCGGGCTCGCCCGCTTCCGGCGCTAACCGGCGTATTGACTTATGGCGGTTTCGGCCTCCGGCTTGACATAGGGGGAGGGGGTATATAGCATCCAGTTAAACCGTTCTGGAGCCGCTTGTGAGCGTTGCTGACATCGTCGTGATCCTTGGAGCCGTCGTCGCGATCGCGTGGGTCAACTGGTATTTCTTCGTCGCCAGGCGCCCCACGGCAGCCGCTACACCCTCCGGCGGGCTCCAGGAGATCGAGATCGTCGTGAAAGGCGGTTACGACCCCGGCGTCATCCGGCTCAAGCGAGGGGTGCCCGCGCGGCTCGTGTTCAACCGCCAGGAAACGTCGAGTTGCTCCGAGGAGATCGTCCTCCCGGCCTTCGGCATCAAGAAATTCCTGCCCCCGTTCAAGAAGACCACGGTGGAGATCACGCCCAACGACGCCGGCACCTTCGAGATCACCTGCGGCATGTCCATGCTGCACGGCAAGCTCGTGGTGGAAGCCTGACATGGCCACCGCGACGAAGCAGGCGAAGATCACCATCCCCGTCACCGGGATGCACTGCGCCGCATGCCAGAGCCGCGTGCAGTCGGCGCTGAGGGAAATGCCCGGGGTGCGGGACGCCAACGTCAACCTGATGCTCAACAACGCCGTCGTGACGTACGACGACGACGCGATTGCACCCGACCGGCTGATCGAGGCGATCAGGTCCACCGGCTACGACGCCACGCTCCCCGTGGAAGGGGGGGGGGGGGGACCAGCGCGTTCGACGAGCAGGCGGCGGAGGAGCGCGCGCACGCCGCCGAGTACCGCGAGCTATGGCGCAAGACTGCGGTGGCGCTCACGGTCGCCGCGCTCACGATGCTGCTCCCCTTCGTGACGCCGGCGTCCGCCGGTGGCGGGCTGGGGATGCACGCGATGGGCGGCACCCCGCTCGCGTGGGTGCTATTCGCGCTCACGTCGCTCGTGGTCTTCTGGACCGGGCGACACTTCTACACCCGCGCGTGGCGCGCCTTTCGTCACCACTCGGCGGACATGAACACGCTCATCGCGCTCGGCACGGGCGCGGCGTACGTGTACTCCGTGGCGGCCACGCTCGCGCCGCACTTCTTCCTGGCGCGGGGGGTGGAGCCCGAGCTGTACTTCGAGGCCGTGGCCGCGATCATCGGCCTGATCCTGCTGGGGAACACCTTCGAGGCGCGCGCCAAACGGCAGACCACCGCCGCGCTGCGCGCGCTCGCGGAACTTCAGCCGAAGACCGTGCGCGTCACGCGCAACCTCCAGGAAATGGAGATCCCGATCGGGGAGCTGGAGGCGGGGGACATCTTCGTCGTGCGCCCGGGCGAGCGGATCGCGGCGGACGGCGAGGTGATCTCCGGCTCGAGCGCGGTGGACGAGTCCATGCTCACCGGCGAATCGATGCCGGTGACGAAGAAGAAGGGCGACGGCGTGGTCGGTGGGACGATCAACCGCACGGGCGCGCTCAAGGCAAAGGCCACCACGCTCGGTGAAGCGAGCGCCCTCGCGCGGATCGTGCAGCTCATGCGCGATGCGCAGGGATCGCGCGCGCCGATCCAGAATCTCGCGGACCGCGTGAGCCGCGTGTTCGTCCCCGTGGTGATCTCCATCGCCATCGCGACGTTCGCGCTCTGGTTCGTGCTGTCGGCGTCGGCGGTGCACGCGCTCGTCACCGCGGTGACCGTGCTGATCATCGCGTGTCCATGCGCCATGGGACTCGCGGTGCCGACGGCGCTCATGGTGGCGAGCGGGACGGGCGCGCGGCTGGGGGTGCTGATCAAGGGGGGAGAAGCACTCCAGCGCGCGCGCGACGTGAACGTGGTGGTGCTGGACAAGACGGGCACCGTGACCGCCGGCCAGCCGACCGTGACGGACGTGGTGCTGGGCGAGTCGGCCGGCGCGACGGAGGACGCGGTGCTCCGCCTGGTCGCGGCGGTTGAAACGCTTTCCGAGCATCCGCTTGCCGACGCGATCGTGCGCGCGGCACGGGAGCGCACGCTGGACCTGCCCGCGGCCACGGACTTCGAAACACGCACGGGGAGCGGCGCGATGGGCGTCGTGGAGGGGCGACGTATCGCGATCGGCAATCTCGCGCTGCTGCGCCAGCTTGGCGTGGACGCGGGCGCGCTCGAGGGCGAGGGCGGCCGGCTCGCCGCGCTCGGACGCACGCCCGTCTTCGTGGCGATCGACAACGTCGCCGCCGCAGTGCTCGGCGTTGCCGACCCGATCAAGCCCACGTCGCGCGAGGCGATCGCGGCGTTCAGGCGCATGGGGCTGGAGGTGGTGATGCTCACCGGCGACACACGCGCCACAGCGGAGAGCGTCGCGCGCGAGGCGGGGGTAGACCGCGTGATCGCGGAAGTGCTGCCGGACGCGAAGGTGGCGGAGATAAAGAAACTTCAGGCTGCCGGCAAGGTGGTCGCGATGGCGGGGGACGGCATCAACGACGCGCCCGCGCTGGCGCAGGCGGACGTGGGCATCGCGATGGGTACCGGAACGGACATCGCGATGGAGGCGGGCGACATCACGCTCATTCGCGGCGACCTGCGCGCGGCGGTGGACGCGATCGCCCTGTCGCGGCGCACCATGCGTGTGATGAAGCAGAACCTGTTCTGGGCGTTCATCTACAACGTGATCGGGATTCCGCTGGCGGCGGCCGGGCTGCTGAGCCCCGTGTTTGCGAGCGCGGCGATGGCGTTCAGCTCGGTGAGCGTGGTGGGGAATTCGTTGCGTTTGAAGTCAAACAACTAGTTCCTAGTTCCTAGTTCCTAGTTCCTAGTTCCTAACTCCTAGTTCCCACATGGAAACAACAGATATGCCCAACATGGCGGCCTGCGCGTGCGGGGTGGATGGCGAGCGCAAGGCGGTCGGCGTGGACGCCGACATCAAGGCGCGCAATCTCACCCGGCTGCGGCGCATCGAGGGGCAAGTACGCGGACTCCAGAAGATGATCGAGGACGACCGCTACTGTCCCGACGTGCTGACGCAGGTGTCGTCGGTGCACGAGGCGCTGCGGTCGGTGGCCAGGGAGCTGATGCGCAACCACCTCAAGCACTGCGCGGCCACCGCGATCCGGGCCGGAGACGAGGGCGTGTACGACGAGCTGCTGGACCTGATGCACAAACACATGCGCTGAACCGAGGCAACTGCCCCCAGCCGCTGAACTACTCCTCCAGGGCGAGCTCGTCGAAGAACGTCGCCAGGTCCAGGACGAACGGTTCCGTTGCTCCGGCCGGGTGCCAGCGCAACGTGTCCGCCAGCAGCTCCGGGCGCTCGTCGTCCGGCCCCCAGCGCGCAACCGTCTGCGAGCGGTCGTCGAAGATCCAGTAGTCCGGAACGCGGTTACGCTGGTAGCGCGGGCGCTTCGTCACCCGGTCGTGGCGAGCAGAGCTCGGTGACACGATCTCCACGGCGAGCACGAGTCGTCGAATGACGTCTGACGTCTGTCGCAACTCCCCCGGCGGCACGACGAGCAGATCTGGTTGCAGCACCAGGTTCGGATCGAGCAGGACGTCGAGAGGCGCTGTGAACAGCCGGCCGAGCGAGTGTGCCTTGAGATACGGAGCGAGCAGCAGCGCCAGGTTCAGCGAGATGGCCTGATGCGTCCAGTGCGGCGATGGCGTCACCAGCACCTCGCCGTCCACGAACTCGTACCGCACGCCTGGGGGCGCCGCGTCCCGTTCGCGGTAGAACTCCTCAAGCGTCCAGCGACGCTCGCGCGTAGTAGCGGGCATACCCATATAGTGCTCGGCGCTCGGCGTGAAATGCAAGTTCTCACCGAAGAACGCCACCGCTCCAAACCCATGCCCCGCGCACCTTTGCAACGCCAGCGTGGCTCTTTCAATGCACGCTGAGGCGCCGACTTGCGGCGCCCGCGTCTACGCTGTCGTTTCCTGTACAACTATCTCAGGTACCTCACCACCTCTTCCCAGAGAACCGGGAGGTCCTGACGGCTCAGCACTCCCGTGCACTAAAGCCTGGAGCTTTCATGATCAATCGCCGCGCCTTTGTGGGTGGGATGACCGGTATGGCCGCGAGCTATGCGCTGCCCACGTTCCACCCTCACGCCGTTCGCCGTCTCATCGAGGCGGAGCAGGTCGCCGGTACGCAGGGCGCGTCGAGCGTGGCGGAGGACGAGGCGTACTGGGCCACGATCCAGCGCGCGTTCGATCTCGACCGCACAATGATCAACCTGAACAACGGTGGCTGCTCCCCGGCGCCCACGCACGTGCTGGAGCAGATGATCCGCGACCTGCGGTTCTCCAACGAGCTGCCCGTGGACCACATGTGGCAGGTGCTGGAGCCGCGCATCGAGAGTGTGCGTCGCGAGCTGGCGCGCGAGTTCGGGTGCGATCCGGAAGAAATGGCAATTACGCGCAACGCGTCCGAGGCCAACGAGATCATGATCTTCGGGCTCGACCTCCAGCGCGGCGACGAGGTGATTCTCACCACGCAGAACTACCCGCGTATGAAGAACGCGTGGATCCAGCGCGAGCGGCGTGACGGCATCGTCATCAAGTGGGTGACGCTCGAGACGCCGCCGCGGTCGCACGACTCCTATGTCCGGCAGATCGAGGCGGCGATCACGCCGCGCACGAAGGTCATCGAGACGATGCACGTGAGCTTCATGACCGGCTACATCGCCCCCGTGAAGCGGGTGGTGGAGCTGGCGCGCGCCCGGGGCATCCACGTCTTCGTGGACGGCGCGCACGCCTTTGCGCACTTCCCCTTCACGCGAGACGACCTGGGCTGCGACTACTACGGCACCAGTCTGCACAAGTGGCTCATGGCGCCGATCGGCACCGGGTTCCTCTACGTGCGCCGCGACAAGATCAAGTCGCTGTGGCCGATCATGGCCGGCAGCGTGGAGCAGGAGGACAACATCCGCAAGTACGAGGAGATCGGCACGCATCCCGCGGCGAACCACAACGCCATCGCGGTGGCGCTTGCCTTCCACCGGTCGATCGGCGCGGACCGCAAGATCGCGCGTTTGCGTTTCCTCAGGGACCGCTGGGCCCATCGCGTGGTGGCCGACAGCGGCGGTCGCGCGCGGATGCTCACGCCGATCGGCCCGGGCGAGAGCGGCGCCATCGGCGTGGTGGCGTTCGACGGACTGGAGATTGGCGCGCTGTACGGCTGGCTGCGCACGAAGCACCGCGTCGTGACCACGCCGCTGGTGCACGACGAGTTTGCGGGACTGCGCGTGACGCCCAGCATCTACACCACGCTCGACGAGGTCGATCGGTTCGCGGAGCTGACGCTGCACGCGATCAGGAACGGCGTGCGCGCCTAGGATCCCGCCTGCTCGGCTCAGCTGGGAGCCGGACACTCGTTGCGGTCGGGGGGGGGGGGGGGGGGGTGGGAGCCGGGCATCCTGCGCGGACACCCGGCTCCCACGCGCCCCACGCCCACGCGCTGCGATGGTGCGCCCTGCGGCCAAATGGTGACGCGCGCGCGCGCTCCAGTCGCGACCTTGCGCGCATGCCGCGCCCCGACCCCGTACCCGCGCTCAAGCG
>JBBDYA010000049.1:0-5590 GCA_040902005.1 Gemmatimonadaceae bacterium
CGTCGTACGCCTCGATCACCGCGCCCAGCCGCTTGGCCGTCGCGATCGCCTGCAATCCCGCGACGCCCGCGCCCAGCACGAACACGCGCGCGGGAGTGATCGTGCCCGCGGCGGTCATGAGCATCGGGAACATGCGCGGGAGATGCGTCGCGGCGAGCAGCACGGCCTTGTAGCCGGCGATCGTCGCCTGCGAAGACAGCGCGTCCATGCTTTGCGCGCGGGTGATGCGCGGCATCAGCTCTATGGAGAACGCGGTCGCGCCGGTGCCGGCGAGCTTGCGCATCGTTTGCGGCGCGCCGAGCGGATCGAGGAACGCGATGACCGCCTGGTCGGAGCGGAGCCCGGCGAGATCTTCCCCCGCGCGGATCTGGACGACGACGTCCGCCTCGGCGAACAGCTGCTGCCGCGGCACGATCTGCGCGCCCTTGTCGGCGTACGCCGCGTCGGTGAATCCGGCGGCCGTTCCCGCACCGCTCTCGACGAGCACTTCCGCGCCCTTCGCCTTCAGCGAGGCGATGACGCCGGGCACGAGCGCGACACGCCGCTCGCCGCGAAACGTTTCCTTTGGAACGCCGATCTTCATTCTGGGCAGGCGGCGGACGGAGTCATCGCCCAAAAATGTACCGCGCGCGCAACATTTCGCGCTGTTGGTGAAAACCCGACTTCACGTAGGCCCCTCCCCTACGCGGCGCCCCGGCCTAGCCGTGTCGCGGCAGATGCACCGTGAACCTCGTCCCATCCTCCTCTGAGGAGTCGACCACGATTTCGCCCTTGTGCGCGGCCACGATCCGCTCGGCAATGTACAGCCCGAGGCCGAGGTTCCCTGTCGGGCCGTTCCCGCCGACGTTACCGGTAAGCTCCGACTTCTTCATCGGGTTGAATAGCCCCTTGAGCTGCTCCGGCGGAATAGCCGCGCCCCGGTTGTGTATCTCGATGGTCACTTCGTCGGCGGTCCCCTGCACATCCACGGTCACGGTATTGTTTTCCGCCCCGTGCTCGATCGCGTTACCGATGAGGTTCGTGAGGACCTGCGTAACGCGGGCGCAGTCCCAGTCGCCGTCCAGCGAGCCGCGGGCGTCGATTTCCACCTTCCGGGAGGGATACAGGGCGGAGAACTCTTCGCCCACGTCGTGCACGACTTTGCCCATGTTCATGGTCGCCCGGTCGATGGGGATTCCACCTCCGAGCCGGCTCCGCGTGAAATCCAGCAAAGCGCCTACCATCTGGTTCATGCGTGTCGCGCTGTGTGCAATCCGGGTCGTCAGCTCGAGATGCGGTTCCTGCAGCTCCCCCGTCTCCAGCATGAACTCCGACGACATCATTATCGCGCCCAGCGGCGTGCGGAGATCGTGGCCGAGGATGGCGAGAAACATTTCCTTGGAGTTGTCCAGGTCCTGCGTGTACCGCGTGATGGACTCCGCCAGCGCCTGGTCGATCGCTTCGTTGAAGCGCGTCAGGTCCTCGAGATCATCCGGCGTCACCTCGCCATGCGCCGTCGTCCACAGCCGGATCACGCTCGCGCGCAGCGCGCGATACTCGGACACCATCTGTTCGGTGCTGAAGCCTTGGTCCGCGCGGTCCGCCCCGTGCTTCGTCGCCGCGGTTCTCACCACCTCCTCGGGCGCGTTGCCCTTGGACTTCTCCGCCTGCTCGCGATTTCCCTGCGGCGTGTCGAGGTCCCGCGCGATCACCGTCAGCATCTCGCTGGCATGGTCGCGCAGCGCCGTAATGTCCATCGAGGTGCTCGCCGGCGCACAGGTGCGGGCAAACTCCTGCCACTCCACCATGATCGGCTCGCGATTAGCTACAATGAACTCGGCTAGGCGCATGTGGTCCCCGTTAACGTACCCACGATTCCCCGTAACCCTGCAGAAAGCATTCCCATGACCTGCTCCGCTCTTATCCGGAGGTTTAAATGACACGCTATGGCCTAACCGCCTGCGCGGCAGCTGCCTTTGCGCTGGCTGCCTGCAGAGCCACCACGGAGCAGCACGTCCATGCTCCCACCGGCGTCGCTGAGGAAACCCTCGGGACGGTGGACTTTTCGACCTCCTGCAACCCCACAGTTGCGCCTGCGTTCAACCGCGCCGTCGCCCTGCTTCATTCGTTCGAGTTCGGCGCCTCGATTCGCGCTTTTTCCGACGTGGTGGCGGCCGACTCGGGCTGCGCCATGGCGCACTGGGGAATCGCGCTCAGCCGCTGGTCCAACCCCATGGCGCCGGGCGCCCGCTCCACCGCGCAGCTGCAGGCTGGGAGAGCGGCGGCGGACGCTGCGCAGCGGTTGAGCGCGGGGGCGACGGATCGCGAGCGCGGCTACATCGCTGCGGTTGCTCAGCTGTACGCAGACTACGAGAGCGTAAATCAACAGACGCGCGTCCTCGCGTACGAGCGAGCGATGGCTGATCTGGCCGCGGCGAACGCCGACGACACTGAAGCCCAAATATTCCACGCGCTCGCTCTGGCCGCGGCTGCATCACCCACTGACAAGACGTACGCCAACCAGCTTCGGGCGGGCGAGATTCTCGAGCGCCTGTGGGCCGCGCAACCCGATCACCCCGGCCTCGCCCATTACATCATTCACGCGTACGACTATCCGCCTCTCGCAGACCGGGCGCGAGCCGCGGCGCAACGCTACTCGTTGATCGCGCCGTCCGCCGCACACGCCCTCCACATGCCGTCCCACACGTTCACGCGTGTCGGGCTGTGGGAGGAATCGGTCGAGACGAACCTTCGCTCCATGGACGTCGCCATCCGCAGCGCGTCCATCGCCGAGGCGCTGCACGCGGCGGATTACGCCGCGTACGCGTATCTGCAGATGCGCCGTGACTCCGCGGCGAAAGCGGTCCTCGATGAGCTGCCGGCGTTGGCCGCGCGCTTCGACCCCACCGCGATCACCGGCGCGGCGCCCGGATCGGCCGGTGTCTTCGCGCTGGCGGCGATTCCTGCGCGGTACGCTCTGGAGCGACGCGATTGGGCGCAGGCCGCGCGTCTCGTGCCCAACGCCAGCGCGTTTCCATGGACTGAAGCGATGACGTATTTCGCGCGCGCGCTCGGCGCATCCCACACCGCGCAACCGGCTGTGGCGGCCGAAGCCATCGACTCACTGTCCGCCATTCAGGACCGCTTGCGGTCCAGAGGCGAGGCGTACTGGGCGGAGCAGGTGGCCATCCAGCATCTGGGCGCGCGAGCGTGGGCGGATTACGCCGGGCAGCGTCACGACGCCGCGCTCGCACTGATGCGCGAGGCCGTCGCCCGCGAGGACGCCACCGAGAAATCAGCGGTGACGCCGGGACCGTTGGCGCCCGCCCGCGAGCTGCTGGGCGACATGCTGCTCGCGCTCGGGCGCCCTGCCGAGGCGTTGGCTGAGTACCGCGCCGCGCTGCGCACCGAGCCCAACCGGTACCACACGCTGGACGGCGCGAGGCGCGCGGCAGCAGCGGCCGGCGACCGCAGTGCGGAGGCGATGTACGCCGCTCAGTTGAGGCGAATTACCGGTCGCTGACGTCCGGCGGCGACGGACCCGTCGCGCCGGACAGCAGAGCCGTGAGCGCGTCGAGATGCGCCGCGAGCGACGCGAGCCCTTTCGGTGATAGTGCGTACCAGGTCGTGGGCTTTCGTCCGATGAACTCCTTCTTCACGCGGAGATACCCCGCAACCTCAAGCTTTCGCAGGTGCGCACCGAGGGAGCCGTCGGTCTCGGCCGTCAGCTCCTTGAGGCGCGCGAACGACAGCCGGTCGTAGCGCGAGAGCAGGACACAGATCGCGAGGCGGACCCGGTGATCGAGCAGCGTGTCCAGCGCGGCGAGCTGCTCGGAAACCAAAATCCTAAGTGACGGACTCACAACGACCTCCAGAGAGAGGCAACAATAATTAGAGTACTCTGGATAATAGAGGTTTTGGCCCCCGCGGTGTCAATCCCCAGGCCCGTCCGCCCGGAACTCGACCTCGATCGGGAGTGGCACCATCCCTGCGCGGGTAACCCGTCATGACTACCTATAAAGTGGGATACCTGATCGGCAGCCTGTCGAAGAACTCCATCAACCGGAAGCTCGCCGGGGCTCTCATCCGGCTCGCGCCGAAGGAGCTCGAGTTCAGCGAGATCCCCATCGCGGATCTGCCCCTGTACAACTACGACCTCGACAACGCGTTTCCCCCAACGGCCAAGGCGTTCAAGGATCAGGTTTCGGCGGCCGACGCCCTGCTCTTCCTCGCACCCGAGTACAACCGCTCCATCCCGGGATCGCTCAAGAACGCGATCGACTGGGGCAGCCGCCCGTACGGCCAGAACGCGTTCGCGAGAAAACCCTCGGGCGTGATCGGGGCGTCGCCGGGAAAGATCGGCACCGCGGTCGGGCAGCAGCACCTCCGCAGCATCCTCGGCTATCTCAACTCGCCGCAGATGAACTCGCCGGAAGCGTACATCCAGTTCGAGAAGGGGCTGGTGGACGACCAGGGCAACGTCACCAACGAGTCCACCGAGAAGTTCCTGCGCGAGTTCATGCAGGAGTTCTGCAATTTC
Organism: Gemmatimonadaceae bacterium; assembly: GCA_040902005.1. GTDB lineage: Bacteria > Gemmatimonadota > Gemmatimonadetes > Gemmatimonadales > Gemmatimonadaceae > DASPMP01. The sequence continues at coordinate 4,520 of JBBDYA010000049.1, forward strand.
ATCACGCGCGTGTACACGGTGCTGCCGAGACCGGAATAGACTTTTTCCCCTGTCAGCCGCGCTGCTTACAGCTTCATCCGTTTCAACAGCTGCGCGTTGATCGCCACTATCACCGTACTCGCCGACATGAACACGGCGCCGACTGCGGGTGTCAACAGAATCCCCCACGAGACGAGCACTCCCGCCGCAAGGGGAATGGCGACGACGTTGTAGCCCGCCGCCCACCACAGGTTCTGCAGCATCTTCCGGTACGTCGCGCGCGACAACGTCACGATCCTGGGAATGTCGCGGGGATCTGAGCGCACGAGAACGATGTCGCCCGCCTCGACGGCGACGTCGGTGCCGGCGCCGATCGCGATCCCGATGTCGGCCGTGGCGAGCGCGGGTGCATCGTTCACTCCGTCGCCCACCATCGCGACTTTCCTTCCTCCGGCTTGCAGCTCGCGCACCTTCGACGCCTTGTCTTCCGGCAGCACCTGCGCGAACACGGTGTCGATTCCCAGCTCTTTGGCCACCGCGTCGGCGACCGCCTGCGCGTCACCCGTGAGCATCGCGACCTTGATCCCCCGCTCGTGCAGCGCCCGGATCGCTTCGCGGCTCTCCTCGCGGATCGCGTCCGCTACGGCGAAAATCGCGATCGCCTTGCGGTCCCGCACCAGATAAATGGCCGCCTGTCCGCGTCCCGCTGCGGCGTCGGCCGCGGCTCGAAGCGCATCAGGAACCTGAACGCTCTCCGCCTTGAGCAGTGCCGGCCCGCCGATGTGGTACTCCACTCCTTCGATGGAAGCGCCGACTCCCTTGCCCGTTATGGCCCTGAATCCGGCGGCCGACGGGAGTGTGAGCTTTCGATCTTCCGCGGTCTTCACGATCCCGCGCGCGATCGGATGCTCGGACTGCGATTCGATCCCAGCCGCGATGCGGAGCGCGTCCTCTTCCGACGTGCCCTCGGCCACGGCCGTGTGCACCACCCGGAATTCGCCGAGCGTGAGCGTGCCGGTCTTGTCGAAGATCACCATCCCGACGTTGCGCGCTTCCTCGAGTCCGCGCCGGTCGCGCACCAGCAGCCCGTTG
>JBBDYA010000050.1:0-5512 GCA_040902005.1 Gemmatimonadaceae bacterium
CGCAGTTCCAGCCGCACGCGCTGCGCGCCGGCGGTGCCCGCCAGGATGACGACCAGCGCGACCGGGAGCAGACGAGTCATCTAGAATCCGTACGGGTCATCACCCGGCAGTGACTTGATGGGCACCGCCACGGGTCGCGCGGCCGGTTCCGCGGGCACGATCCGCCGGAACTGCGACTCGAAGTGCGACTGCACCCGCTCGGGCCGCGCCTGCACCGTGGCGTTCCGCGCCCGGAGCACGTCGGCTTCCTCGTGCCCCTCGATGACGCGCTTGACCCAGTCGAGCGACACGGCCGGATCCAGCTTGCGCAGCGAGCGCATCACCGCCACGTCCAGCGTGATCTCGCCGGCCTGGGGATAACGCTCCGCGCCGTCGCGTCCGCGCAGCACCGCGGGGCGAGGAAAGCGCACGAACACCGGTTGCGCGAAATGCGGGTGACGCACCATCAACTGTCCCTTCTCCAGCGTGGCCAGCTTCGTCCGGGTCGCCGCGCTCAGCACCGCGTACCCAGGGGTCGCCAGTTCATCCATGTCCATCCGTCCGAACAGCGACGTGCCGGAGTTTCCGACGACGCGCCGGTGCACCTGCGACCGGAACTGCTGCGCGCTGAAGAGCACCAGCCCCAGGTATCGCCCGCGTTCCGAGATGTCGAGCAGCATCTTGCGCACGTAGGTGTCCGGTCCGTCTCCCGGCGCGTACTTGTTGAGCTCGTCCACGAAGACGACTACGTGGCTCACGCCAAGGTCGCGCCGCTCGAGATGCTCGCGCAGCTTCGACACCACGCGCGCGAAGATCAGGTCCTGCGCATCCTCCTCGACCGATGCGACGTCCACTACGTACACCGCGCGGTCCTGGAAGCTCCCGAACGGCAGGTCGCTCACGGTGCCCTCGTCCGTGACGAGTCCGGCGCACCGGGTGGAGATGTTGGACAGGCGATTCCGCACCTTGCGGATGGTGGCGACGTGATGCGTGCGCCAGCCCTCGCCGCCCCGCTCCTCGAGTCCCCGCAGGAGGTCCCGGAAGAACGCCTCGAGCTCGCCGAACGACCGCACGCGGTGCGGCGACGAGAGCACGGGATCCCGGAACTCCCGGTTGATGACCCGCTCCTGAAGGAAGTCGATCAGCGCGTCGGCCTTCGCATCCACGTCGTCCCGGTTCAGGAGCACCTCCGCGAACTGCATCACCTCGTTGAGTCCCCACGTGAGCGGGGTGAGGTTGTGGGACAGCTGATCGTTCGACCGGAGCGTGTTGAGCGTGAACCCCTTCGCGGTGTACGGCGCGAAATACTGGACGTTCTGGAACGGCTCCGGCGCCACGCCGAGGCGCGCGTACATCGCGCGGTCCGCGTCACCGATCTCGCCGGCGTGGTCGAGGAACAACAGATCCGGCCCCTTCACGTTGAAGCACACCGCGGCGACGGATCCCTTCTGCTGCGGAAAGTGGGCGAAGATGGACGCCAGCAGCCACTCCACGGCGCTGGTCTTGGTGGCGAGCCCGGACACGCCGGTGATGTTGAGATGCGCCGCCTCGGGACCCAGGAGAAAATCGGCGTCGAGATAGATGGGCGCCTCCATGACGCCAGCGCGATACAGTCCCACCGGGATCCCCGTGTGCGCGCCCGGCTGCAGGTAGGCGTCCATGCGCAAGGCCACGGCCACGTCCGCGTCGCTGGCCAGGACCACGGCGCCCATGGGCACGGGCTGGAGTGGCTCCTCGGGGATCTGCCGGAGCACGTGCGCCGTGTATAGCCGGATCTCGGTGCGTTGCGTGGCGGCGAGCGACGCGCCTCCCGGCGTTCCGTCGTGACCGAGCACGTCGTGAATCGGCGTCTGGAGATCGGTGTAGCTGAACCCCTCGACCACCACGCCGAACACGCGCGGCAGCTGACCCGACACCGGCGTCTCCGCGTCCACGCGCACGATAGTGCCGATGCCGATGGGCGAATCCACCGACGTCCAGAAATGGAATTCGTGCGCCGTATTCGGCTTGCGCTCGGTAGCGACCACCCGTCCCCACACCGGCTCCGTCACTGGATGGCTCTCAGGAATTCCTCACAGTCCCGGATGCCATACACCATCGTGTCCCAACGGGCGTCGGGAACGGCGAGCGGCAGTGCCTCCGCGAGCACCCACCGGGACACCTCGTCGGCTCGACTCGCCAGCTCGGCGGGCGTCGCGGACGGCAGGTCGGCGACTTCCACGCGCACCAGCCCCCAGAGCGGAGCGTGGCCGGCCGGCTCGCGGAGACGCAGATACCAGCTGGCGACCGGCGTGCGCTTCGACGAGGTGATCCGGAAGACGCTCGACCGCTCGCCGCGCCCCAGGCGCAGCACCGTGCGCAACGCGTCGCCTTCGGCGTAGAGCGTCCGATGGCTCTTGATGACCCCGACGACACCTGGCGCCATCGCCACCGCGTCGCTGCCGCTGATCGAGCCGTCAACGAGCAGCTCCCCCTCCCCCTCCCCGTGACCAGCCTGGCACCAGGCCTCGGCCAGCTCCCGCTCCAGCGCTTCGCGATCCTCCTGCACCGCGTGCACGGCCGCGTCCTGGAGCGCGAACGGGTGTGGAAACTCCAGGGTGCGTGCGGCCAGCGTGTCCACCACGGGGATGTCGGCGGAGGCGAGCGCGTTGCGCCACGGCGGCGAGAGCATCGCGAGTGGCGCGTAGATCCGGCGCTCCACGAGCGGCGAGCGCCACGTGTGCATCCGTCGCGCCACGCGGCGGCGCACCACGCACGCGGCCACGCCATGCACGATCGGCACCTCGTCCGCGTGCGCCACGGCGCGGCTGGACTGCGTGCCGTCGAGGAACGCGGCGAACCGGGGCACCGGCGCTCCGGTAATCCTGTGCGAACGAAGCACGCCGCCTTCCAGTACGGCCGCGGCGATCAGCCGTGGCGCGTCCTGGGCGCCAAGGGACGCGAGCTCCAGAGGGCGGGCCGACGCCAGCCAGTTGTTCGCCGGCAGGAGGGCGGCCAGCCGCCGCTGCACAGCGTGAAAGGTCGCGTCGCCGGACGGCGCCATCGAAAGGGTCACCCCGCATCCTAATGAACCGACCCGGGACGCGCCTCGGAGCTCCGCTACTCCACCCCGATGTCCCAGGCCTGCTGGAGATCCTTCCTGGAGTAGGCGCGGAAGGCCGTGAGCGTCTGCGTTCGCTGCAGCCCCGGAACGTTCGGAAACACCTCGGTGACCACCCGCGCGATGTCCTCGTATTGGGCCACCCGGACGATGGCGACCAGGTCCCATTCCCCGGATACGGAGTACACCTCGTCCACGCCATCCACGCCCGCAAGGGCCCTGGCGGCCTTCGGGATGAGACTCGGATCCACCCGGCACAACACGATCGTGGTGATCACACCTGGACGGGAAAGGGGGGAACGTTCAGGAGCCAGAGCCCCGCGAGATGATTCGACGCATCCACGTCCAGCAGCAGATCGCGCGCAAGCCGAACTGTGCGCGTCTGGCGCCTATGACCCAATGTGAAATGAAAGACGCGCTCCGCCTCGTCGGTTTCGGCGAGCACCGGCGTCTCGAACTCCATCGACGCCACGCCGGTCTGCGACCGGCGCGCCGGTACCGTGATGCTGAGGTCCTCGACCGTGCCTGGCGGCTGGAGCGAACGACGCGTGTGCACGTCTGGCCACACGGCCACTTCGATGCCGTTGATGCGCCCGGACGACACGTCGAGGATGAGCCAGGAGCCGTCCGCGCCCTCGAGTCCCACCGAGCCCGACAGGCCGGTCCCGCTCGACTGGGGCTTCACCTGTGCCGAGAGGATTTCGGTGTCGGGATCCCAGCGATAGTCGACGCCCGGCGTCGCTTCGCCCGCGGGTTCCAGCTGGATCGGAATCTTCACGAGATCTCCTTGCAAGCTCTGCCAATCTCTGCCGCTGAGACGGCGCGACCGGTACCAGAATGTTGCAGGTCGCACCACCGCATTGCGGGCATCCACGGCGATCCCCGGCGCGGCTGAACAATACAGGCGACGCGGCAAGGCGCCAGCGGCGCGGCCAGTGCGCGTCAGAGCCGCGTCCGTTGGAGTGCGTGCGCGTGCAGGGGGGGCTATTATTTCAGTCCCTCACCACGGCGCCGATGCGCCGCGTCACGAGTTCACAGAGGCATTGGTGGAACAGCAACCGGATAGCCCTGGAATCTCGCGCGGGCAGAACCAGCTGCACGTGCTGCCGGAGGACGCGAGCTCGGCGGGGGCGATCATTCAGCCATTGCTGGATCGCATCGATGGGGCGCTCGCCGGAACGCAGTTGCTGGTCGTGACCAGCGATGAGGAGTCGGCCGCGGCCATCGCCGCTCGGCTGGCCTTCGACGCTGCCGCGGGCATCCGGGTACTCGCGGCCACGGACAGCCGGCGATCCGCCCGCGTCCTGCGCGCCTCGCCCGCACACGTCCTCGTGGCACCGGCCGCGGCGATCGTCCAGTTGCTTCAGGCATCGGTGCTGAAGCTGGACGGCGTCCGCGTCGCCGTGCTCGCGTGGATCGACGAGCAGGGCGAGGCAGCGATGGCGGCGCTGGAAAGCGCGCTGACGGAGATTCCCAAGGACGCGCCGCGCTTCATCCTCGTGAGCAGCGTCACGCCGGCGGTCGAGCAGCTGGTGGAGCGGTACGCCCGGCGCGCGCGGCGCGTGACCGCGGCCGACGCCGACCTTCCGCCCGTCTCCCTGTCGTACGTGGCAACGAGTCTGGGCGGGCGGACCTCCGCCGTGCGTCGCACGCTGGACGCGCTCGACCCGGAAACCGCGGTCATCGTCGCGCGTGATCCGCAGTCGCGCGCCACGATGGAGACGACGCTGCGCGCGCTGGGCTATGGCGGCGACGGCGCTGCCGTTCGCATGGCCGACGCGCCAGAACCGGACGCTCGGCTGGTGCTCCTGGTCGACCTCCCTGCCGACGAGTCCGCGTTGCGCCAGTTGGTCGCTCGGAGCCCGGCGAGCCGCGTGGTGGCGTTCGTGACGCCGCGACAGATCACCTCGCTGCGGCGCATGGCGGGGGGGAACGTGGCGCCGCTGGTGCTCCCCGAGGCAGCCGCGCGCGCGCGGACGCGGGAGGAAGCGCTCCGGGACGAGCTGCGCGCTACGCTCGCCGCCGGGCAGTACTCGCGCGAGCTGCTTACCGTGGAGCCGCTGCTGTCGGACCATGACGGACTGGAAATCGCCGCCGCCGCCCTGCGGCTGCTCGAGGCCGCGCGCGCCCGGCCCGCGTCGCCGCTCGGCGCGACTGCCCAGGGGCCCGTTACGCGGCTCTACATCAACGTGGGCTCCATGGATGACGTGCGCCCCGGTGACCTCGTGGGCGCCATTACCAACGAAGCGGGGATCTCGAAAGCGGAGCTGGGCAGGGTAGACGTCCGGGACAAGCATTCCACCGTGGAAGTCGCCACGCCGGTGGCCAACACCGTGGTGAGCAAGCTCACCGGCCTCCAGATGAAGGGACGGCGGGTGCTCGCACGCATCGACGAAGACCGTCCCCGCGAGCGCCCCAAACGCGACGACGCGC
>JBBDYA010000051.1:0-5402 GCA_040902005.1 Gemmatimonadaceae bacterium
CACGTCCGCCGTCACGTCCGCTGTCACGTCCGCTGTCACGTCCGCTGTCACGTCCGCTGTCACGTCCGCCGTCACGTCCGCCGTCACGTCCGCCGTCACGTCCGTAGTCACGTCCGTAGTCAAGTCCGCAGTTACGTCGCGACGCTTTAGCTTTCCCGTGAGAATGACTGCCCTGCATCCCCAGCGCAGATGAGCGACGGCAACGACGCGCTCCCCACCGGGTCGTCGCGCAAGCGCTACGGCGCGTTCGTCGAGGACTACAAGGCGCGCCGGCTCGACGACAAAGGCGAGCGGCCGGCGGCGGGCGGGGACGTGCCCGCGCCGGTACCGTCGCCCGATCCCGAAACGGAGCAACCGGCGGCGACGCGGTGGCCGCCGTGGTGGCCGCGCGCCCGCAAGCAGCGCAGGGCGTACGTTCGCGAGTACCTGGCCACGCTCAAGCCGCACCGTGGCGCCGTGACGGTCGTGTTCCTCCTCGCGCTGGTTGCCGCCGGGCTCCAGATGATCGAGCCGCTGTTCATGCGCTACATCATCGACCGCGTGCTGCTCAACGACGCGATGGATTCGACGACGAAGGTCGGCCGCCTGAACCTGGTGGGCGCCACCTTCCTGACCGTCGTCATCGTCGCGGGCATGGTGGGCGTCCTCAAGGACTACCGGCAGCGGCTGCTCAACGTGCGCATGATGCTCTTCTTGCGCCGCGCGCTGTTCGACCGGCTGCTGCACCTGCCGCTGCCCCGGCTCTGGGAGATGAAGACCGGCGGGATCATCTCGCGCCTCACGGGGGACATCGACACCACCACGGGGCTGTTCCAGATGGCAGTGATCTCCCCCGCCCTCTCGGTGATCCGGTTGATCATCGCGTTCGGGATCCTGATCTCGCTCAACTGGCGCCTGGCGCTCATGGCGCTGGCGATCATCCCGGGGATCGCGTTCCTGAGCATCGTCTTCTCGCGGCGCGTGCGTCCCATCTACCGATCGGTGCGCAAGGACGCCGAGATCATCGACGGCCGCGTGGGCGAGACCTTCTCCGGCATCCGCGTGGTGCGCGCGTTCCGCGGCGAGGTGCGCGAGCTGCTGGACTACCTCCTTGGCAGGCACACGGTGCTGCGCAAGGAACTGTTCGCGTACCGGCGCGAGCTGGTGCTGTGGACGTCGTGGGCGCTGCTGCTCAGCGCGGTGAACGTGGTGATCGTCTGGTACGGCGGCTACCTGAACACCATCGGCCGCGCGTCCGTCGGCGACATCATGGCGTTCCAGTGGTACACGTTCCTGCTGCTGAATCCCGTGTGGAACATCGTGAACTCCTTCTCCGAGCTCCAGCGATCGCTGGCCGCCATGGAGCGGGTGTTCGAGGTGCTCGGTATGGAGGGCGACAAGCCCGACCGACCTGGCGCGACCGACGCGCCGCCCGTGGTGCGCGAGATCCGGTTCGAGGAGGTGGAGTTCGAATACCGAGATGGGCAGCCGGTGGTGAAGGACTTCAGCGTCGCGGTTCCCGGCGGCTCGGTGGTCGCGCTGGTGGGGCGCAGCGGCGCAGGTAAGACGACCGTCACCGATCTCGTCGCGCGCTTCCACGACCCCACGCGCGGGCGCATCCTGCTGAACGGAACGGACGTCCGCGACTTTCGCCTGCGCACCTATCGCGACCTCCTGGGCATCGTGCAGCAGGACGTGTTTCTCTTCGACGGATCGGTGCGGGACAACATCGCGTACGGCCGGCACGACGCCACGGACGCGGAGGTGGAGGACGCCGCGCGCCGCGCGAACGCGCACGAGTTCATCGCCGTCCTGCCGGCCGGCTACGGCACCTTCGTCGGCGAGCGCGGCGTGAAGCTCTCCGGCGGCCAGCAGCAGCGGCTGGCCATCGCGCGCGCGATCCTCGCCGATCCGCAGATCCTCATTCTCGACGAGGCCACCAGCAACCTGGACACGGAAAGCGAGCAGTTGATTCAGGCGTCCATGGCATCGCTCCTGGCGGGACGCACGACGTTCGTGATCGCGCACCGGCTGAGCACGATCCGGCGCGCGGACCTGATCCTGGTGATGGACGGCGGGCGGGTGGTGGAGCGCGGCGACCACGGCTCGCTGATGGCGGCGCGCGGTGGATACCACGCCATGGTCGAGCGGCAGATGCAGTCGGCGGGACAGGAAGAACTGCCCATACTCACTGCGTAATGGCGGACGGGTAACGGCGGACGGTAACGGCGGACGTGACGACGGACGTGACGGCGGACGTGACGGCGGACGTGACGACGGACGTGACGGCGGACGTAACGGCGGCCTTTACAACGGACGTTACGACGAACACCCGTAGTTCAGTCCGCAGTCACGTCCGCAGTCACGTCCGCATTTAAGTCCGCAGTCACGTCCGCAGTTCAGTCCGCAGTTCAGTCCGCAGTCAAGTCCGCCGTTCAAGTCGCTGCTACTATCTGATTCGTCGTATCGAACTGTTGCCCGAGTCGCCGATGTACAGGCTGCCGCAGTGGATCGTGATGCCTTGCGGACTGTTGAAGCGCGCAGCAGCGCCGATCCCGTCGGTCGTGCCAGCGAGCCCCGGGTTTCCTGGCGAGGCGGTGTTCGGTGTGCCGGCCAGCGTCGTCGCCACGGCCGAGGAGATGACAACCTTGCGAACGACATCGCCATACTGCTCGACGATAAAGAGATTGGTGCCGTCGGTGGTGATGCCAAACGGCTTGTTGAACTTGGCGGCGGTGCCGGTGCCGTCAGTCGAGCCGGCGATGACCGCGGTATAGTCGCCCGCGAACGTGCTCACGGTGGCGCTTGCGATGACGATCCTCCGGACGTCGCCATAGTACTGGTCGACGACATAGAGGTTGGTGCCGTCGGTGGTGATGCCTTCGAGATTGTTGAACCGTGCCGCCGTCCCTACGCCGTCGGTGTGGCCGACCGTCACGTCGGTGCTGCCGGCGAATGTGGTGACCGCGCCCGTCGCGATGACGACCTTGCGCACGGCCGTGTTCTCCGTGACGTAGAGATTGGTGCCGTCCGTGGTGATCCCCTGCGGGCTGGCGAACCTGGCTGCCGATCCGGACCCGTCCACCGGCGTGGCGCAGGTGCCGACCTCACCCGCCAGCGTCGTTACGACCGCGGACGAGATCACGATCCGGCGAATCGTGCAGTTGTTGTAGTCGGTGACGAACAGATTCGTGCCGTCACTGGTGATGTCGTACGGGCGCAGGAATCTTGCCGCGGTGCCCGTCCCGTCGGTCGAACCGGCCGCACCCGTCGAACTGCCGGCGAACACCGTGACCGCGCCGGTCGCCGGATCAATCTTGCGGATGGCGTTGTTCACGTAGTCAGCGACGTAGAGGAACGTGCCGTCGGTCGTCATCCCCTGCGGCTGGCTGAAGCGTGCGCTCGTTCCCGTCCCGTCAACCATCCCACCGAAGCCGCTGGTAGAGCCGGCGAACGTGCTGACGTTGGCGTTCGCCGACGTGAAGGCGAGTACCTTGGCCTGGAGCGCGCCGCCCATCAGGCGACAGACGGTTTCGGAGACTTCCGACGACGCGACGCTCGTGCCCTCGGCATTGACCGCCGTGATCGTATAGAAGTACTGGGTGCCGACCGTGCCGCTGACGTCCACGTAGGTGAGACCGGTACTGCTGCCGGCGACGGTGCTCGTCCCACCGGACGCCGTCGCGCGATTCACGTTGTAGGAGACCGCGCCGGTGACGGCGCTCCAGGACAGGGTGATTTTCTGGTTGCCGCACACAGCGGCGACGTTGGTCGGCGCCGCAGGTACTTCGGTGGTGGGTGCCGCGGGGGGATCGCCAGCGCAGGCGGCGGCAAACAGCGCGGCAGACAACAGGACGACACGTCCGAATGACTTCACGGATTTCGCTCCAGCAGTGAGGTGACCGTCAGCTCGCCTCGGGAGGGAGCTGCGCCGGATCGGTCGCAACCCTGTGGCTGATGCGTGAAGGTAGCTACACGTCAGCGCCTCGACTCCAGAAACTCGCTGTGGAGGCACTTTAGCCGGAATCGTCGCCCCAGTCGCGCATGAGGGATGCCAAACGGCGGACGCCACGGCGGTTACTCCGGCGAGAGCAACCGGTCCAGCGCGGCACGCAGACTGTCCCCCGGAACCACCCCCTGCATGTTGCCGGCGACGGTACCGCTGCTGGCGAAGAAGAAAAAGTGCGGCGTCGCCCGGAATCCGGACGCCAGCTTCGCGCTGTCGTTTCGGGGTTCGGCTGTGTTCAGGTAGAGAAAGTCCACCCGGCCTTCGTACTGTTGCTCGAGCCCGTGCACGACGGGCGCCATGGCGCGGCAGCCGAGTCAATCGGGGTGGAAGAACTCCACGAGTTGAGGACGACCGGTGGTAGAAAGCAGCGCCACGTCGCTGGCATGGTACCAGGGTTCGTCGTCTTGCCCGGCATGCCGAGCGGACCGGTCACAGGCCGCTGTCAGAATGACGGCGGCGAACAGCGCAGTGATTCTCATGCACGGGAAGCTATGAGATGTCCGAGCGATGTGGCAGTGACGACGACCGCCGTCACGTCCGCCGTCACGTCCGCCGTCACATCCGCCGTTTAATCCGTGCGCGAATGATGTAATCAATCCGGGGAAACTCTCGGGCGAGATACGCGTTCCCCTGCCGCCGCAGCGAATCCTGGCTCGGCCCCGGAAACATCTGCACGCCGCGCGTCCCCGAGTATTCCCAGTTGAGCGAGTCCAGCACGTCGAGCCCCTGCACGATACGGCCGATGGGAGGAAAGCCGAAGCCGTTGAGTGTGTCCAGCCGCGGCGTGTTGTCCACCAGGTTGAAAAAGAGCTGTGTGGACCGCGTGGCCGGGCCGCCGCGCGCATACGACAGCGTGCCGCGTTCGTTCTTCGCGCGGAGTGTGTCGTCCGGGATGGCGCGTCGCTGCCAGGCGCGAGCGACCGCGGTGTCTCCGTGAATACCGAACTGGGCGACGAACCGGTTGATCGTGCGATGGAATGCCACGGAGTCGAAGTACTGCTGCCGCACGAGTGTATAGAAGCGGTCGGCGCCGTGCGGGGACCAGGCGCGGTAGACGCGCACGATGATGCTGCCCTTCGTGGTCAGCATCTCCACGCTGAACGAATCGGGCGCCACGAATTCCACGTCGGGCGGATAGCCCGGGTTGCGCGGGCCGCGCGCGAAGCAGGCGCAGACAGCGGCCAGGAGCAGCGCGAATGCGCGAGGGGGGCGGAGCACGCCCTATCCTACGAATCGGGCGACGGTCGCGAAAGCGCCGCGAAGTTCTTGGCGAGCCACACCCCCGCAATGTCCGCCGGCAGTTGAACTGCTGCCGGCGGACCTGCGCGCGCTAGGGAAGTTCTGAAAAAACCAGGAGCCGGGCGAGGTGTTCCGGCCGGCGCGAGCCAGTACCAATACTTGGACGAGAGAGCTG